>NZ_CAJUHF010000031.1 GCF_910585845.1 uncultured Bacteroides sp.
TGAACTTTAGCCACTCCAAAATTTCCGGATACATATTTTAATTCCGCCAACGGATTTTTGAAATATATGAAGAGATTGATGGGGTTGCCTTTATTGTTTTGTTTCCTTTCCTTTCTTTGTTAATGGGGATATGCATGTTTTGTTCTTCTATTCAGGGCTGAATGGCTCGGAAACGGAAAACAGTATGTATGGGTATATCAGCGGTGATAAGTTCATTATTGATGATGAAAATGAAGAAATAAAGGGAACTATTGCCGATAAGATTACAGGCACTTGGAAGATGCCGCATCGTGAGGAACCCTTTACTTTTACTTTAAGAATAACGGGTTGTGTAGTTTCCGATTTGAACCAGGCGAATATGACATCTCCTCCTCAAAATGCAATGGGGGATATTTCTAAAAAAGTGCTTGATAGTGAAAAGGAAGAGGACCATGAAATTGTAGATGATTCAGAACCGGCATCCGGCTCTATGGAAACGGAAGAGGAGGATGAGATTGTAAAATACGTTCCGGTTGATGTGGTGGAAGAGGAGGATACTGATGCCGATAAAGTTTATGACAATGTGGATGTTATGCCTGAATATTCGGGAGGAACGGTAGAAATGCTACGTTTTATCTCTCGGAATATGGAATATCCCAAGGAGTGCTCAGAAAATGGGATACAAGGGAAAGTACTTGTGAAATTCATTATAGGTAAAGATGGTGTTGTCTATAATGCACGTATCGAGAAGGGTATAAATGCCGGCTTGGATAAAGAAGCGCTACGTGTGGGTCGGTTTAATGCCTCGTTGGACGCCTGGTACAGTGAAAGGAAAACCGGTCAATGTGAGTTATGTAGTGTCTGTAAACTTTAGATTGCAGTAAGTTGATGTTCATGCGAGCTCTGAATTCAGAATAAAGTGCTCCATCCATAAGAAAGAGATACCGGAGATGAAACATGATTTGGGTATCTCTTTTTTGTTTATGTTATAGAGTGGTATTTGGTTTCTTCCTCGGACCAACCGATGGCTTGGGAAATGATACCAATGGAGATGTCTAAACTATTCGGATTACGGGGGATATCGGGGCTTGACACTTCTGTCCTGTCTTCTGTTTTTCTTTCCTCATGTACGGTATAAATCTTGTCTCGAAGTATGACGATGTCTTCTGATTTTACTTGTATATCATGCATTGACAAAGGAAACTAAAAAACTTTGTATTATCCTATTTGCGGAAATATAAACTTGTAGAATAGAGCTTATATCAAAATAAATTAGTTATTTTGCGGAAAAAGAAGAAACTGACAGCCCGGCAGACTGTGCAAAGGGCTGAATATAAGCGATAAGTAAACTGATGGAACAAGAAGATTTTGATATACGAAACCAGCAGCTGGCATCCGGCAAGGAGCGTGACTTTGAGAACGCCCTTCGTCCGCTGAATTTTGAGGACTTCAGCGGACAGGATAAGGTGGTGGACAATTTGCGCATCTTCGTCAAAGCGGCACGGTTGCGTGGCGAAGCATTGGATCATGTGTTGCTTCACGGGCCTCCGGGCTTGGGAAAGACTACACTTTCCAACATTATAGCCAACGAACTGGGGGTAGGCTTCAAGATTACTTCCGGTCCGGTGCTCGACAAACCGGGCGACCTGGCGGGCATACTGACCAGCCTGGAGCCGAACGATGTGCTTTTCATTGATGAAATACACCGGTTAAGCCCTGTAGTGGAGGAGTATCTCTATTCCGCCATGGAGGACTACCGCATTGACATCATGATCGATAAAGGGCCTTCGGCACGGAGCATACAGATAGACCTGAATCCTTTTACACTGGTGGGAGCAACCACGCGTAGCGGCTTGCTGACGGCCCCGTTGCGTGCACGCTTCGGCATCAACCTGCACTTGGAGTATTATGACGACGATATACTGAGCGGTATCATCCGCCGTTCGGCAGGCATTCTCGACGTGCCTTGCTCTACGAGGGCAGCAACGGAAATCGCTTCGCGCAGCCGTGGTACGCCGCGTATCGCCAATGCGTTGTTGCGCCGTGTACGCGATTTTGCCCAGGTGAAAGGTTCCGGAAGCATTGATACGGAGATCGCGCAGTTTGCCCTCGAAGCATTGAACATCGACAAGTATGGCCTTGACGAGATAGACAATAAGATACTTTGTACCATCATCGACAAGTTCAAGGGCGGTCCGGTGGGATTGACCACCATTGCTACGGCTTTGGGCGAGGACGCCGGTACGATAGAGGAGGTGTACGAACCGTTCCTGATAAAGGAAGGATTTCTGAAACGCACTCCCCGCGGACGCGAAGTGACGGAATTGGCCTATAAGCATCTGGGCAGGAACTTGTACGGCAATAGTGGACAGGGAGGACTGTTCAGTGGCAAAGAGTGGTAAGAAGGAGAGTCGGCATGGTTTTAGTGGTCGGCATGGTTTTAGTGGAAGGATTAGGAATAAGTAAACAGTTGAGATTTTATGAAGAAACTTTTGGTTTTAGGGTTATGTGTGAGTATGTTCCTTGCTTGTAACCATACTTCGCATACAACGACTCGCTCGCAGACAGGTGTATGGGTGAGCAATGATGCGGAACTGCTGCTTACGGACAGCGTGATGCTCTATTTTGAGAGACAACCGGACAGTACGGTACTGGGCGTGGTAAAGGTAAAGGGCTTGGCAGAAGATTACGCTTTTTTCAAGCGTGACACAGTGCTTCGCAGTCCGATACCTGCTGAATTTCAGGTAGGGGAAGCTACAGGAAACACGATCATAGTCAATGGAAAGAGCCTGACCAAGGCGGAGGAAGTAACGACTTGCCCCCCATACGATATGCCGTCCCTTACCGATGTGTCATCTGTAGCCGACTGCCTCACGGAGTGGCGGTGTGGAGTGACAGCCGGTTTCGATGTGGAGACAAACAGCATTTTAGTGGAAGCAAATACTTCCGAAAACATGTTTATCTATTACATTGTGAACGGGATGTACTATGTGCGTGCGGCAAGGATTGCCAATACTCCTAAAGGTACGCTCTTCTTCCAGAACATCCGGGTGATGAAGAACCCCAATACGGGTGAGAATACCATTCATTTTGTGCCGGACAACAAGGATGTCGTATTGGGAGACTTGGAGGTGGATATGGGCGCATTCAAGGCCGATGGTTGCAATTTCAGCCCGGACGGCAGCATCTATTGGTCGTATGTTTCCCATACTGCCGACCAGATTGTGCTGAACGGCTGCGACGAGACCTACTATGTGAATCGTCAGACTATAGACAAGAACCAACTTTATGAATGGATAAGGCCTAATCATTGATAATATGGCGGGACTGAAATCTTTGGCAAAGGATACTGCCATTTACGGGCTGAGCAGTATTGTAGGACGTTTTCTGAATTATCTGTTGGTGCCCGTGTATACCACTGCCCTGTCGGCACAGTCGGGCGGGTATGGTGTTGTGACAAACATTTATGCGTGGGTAGCCCTGTTGCTTGTGCTGCTGACGTGCGGCATGGAGACCGGCTTTTTCCGCTTTGCCAATAAAGGAGAGGATGATCCGATGCGGGTCTATTCTACGACGTTGCTCAGTGTCGGTATCGGTGCATTGACATTTCTTACATTAGGATTGCTGTTCCTCCAGCCCATTGCCGATTGGCTGGAATATGGAGAGCATCCTTGGTACATAGGCATGATGATGATAGTGGTGGCGATGGATGCCATCCAGAGTATTCCTTTCGCCTATCTGCGCTACAAGAAACGCCCCATCAAGTTTGCGGCACTCAAACTGCTGTTCATCTTCCTGAACATCACTCTGAACCTGATTTATTATGTCTGGCTGAAGGGTGACGACGTGGCGTATGCTTTCCTCTTCAATCTGATATGTACTTCTACCATTATGCTTTGCCTGATTCCGGAGTTACGCGGTTTTGCCTATGTGCTGGACCGTAAGCTGCTGCGCCGGATGCTTGCCTATTGCCTGCCGCTGCTTGTGCTGGGCGTGGCCGGCATTCTCAATCAGGTTGCCGATAAGATTATCTTTCCCTTTGTCTATCCCGACGAGGCTGGGGCTACCGTGCAACTCGGTATCTACGGGGCAGCAAGCAAGATTGCTATGGTGATGGCAATGCTTACGCAGGCGTTTCGCTATGCTTACGAACCGTTTGTCTTCGGCAAGAGCCGCGACAAAGACAATAAGCAGGTATATGCACAGGCCATGAAGTTCTTCATCATCTTCACGTTGCTAGCATTCCTGGCAGTGATGTTCTATTTGGATGTCTTGCGCTATCTTATCGGACGGGACTACTGGCCGGGACTACGGGTAGTGCCTATCGTCATGGCTGCTGAAATCTTTATGGGCATCTATTTCAATCTCTCCTTCTGGTATAAGCTGATTGACGAGACGCGTTGGGGAGCTTATTTCTCGCTGATAGGGTGCACTGTATTGGTACTGATGAATGTGCTTCTGATACCTAAGTTCAGCTATATGGCGTGCGCTTGGGCTGGCTTCTGCGGATATGGTGTGGCGATGCTGTTGTCTTATTTCGTGGGACAGAAGAAGTATCCCATCCAGTACGACCTGAAGGCGATAGGCGGTTATGTGCTGCTTGCCGCCGTGCTTTATGCAGCTGCCGAGTTTGTACCAATAGAGAACATTTACCTGCGTTTGGCATATCGCACGGTGTTGCTCCTGCTTTTCGTGGCTTATATCGTGAAGCGGGACATGCCGCTCAGCCAGATACCCGTCATCAACAAACTGGTAAAGAGATAATCAATCCGATCTGAACCGCTAAATTTTAAATAATAGATATCATGGATTCCAAGAACAGAAATACATTTGCTATCAAAAAGTTCCTGAAGGAGTATCTTGACCTGCGCAAGGACAAGGATAACGAACTTGAAACAGTAGAGTCCATTCGTAAAGGAGTAGAGTTTAAAGGAGCCAACCTTTGGATTCTGATATTTGCCATATTCATGGCTTCATTGGGGCTGAATGTCAATTCGACTGCCGTAATTATCGGTGCTATGCTTATCTCTCCGTTGATGGGACCTATCATGGGCGTGGGGCTTTCTGTCGGCTTGAACGACTTTGAACTGATGAAACGCTCATTGAAGAGCTTCCTGATCACGACGCTGTTCAGTGTGACCACGGCCACTGTGTTCTTTCTGGTAAGTCCCGTCGCCGAAGGGCAGTCGGAGCTGCTGGCACGTACTTCGCCTACGATTTATGATGTATTCATCGCACTGATGGGTGGTTTGGCCGGTGTGGTTGCTCTCTCTACCAAGGAGAAAGGGAACGTGATTCCCGGTGTTGCTATCGCTACGGCATTGATGCCGCCGCTCTGTACGGCAGGTTACGGATTGGCAACGGGAAATCTGGTCTATTTTCTCGGGGCTTTCTATCTCTATTTTATCAATTCGGTATTCATCAGTCTTGCCACGTTTGTCGGAGTGCGCGTGATGCATTTTCAGCGCAAGGAGTTTGTAGACAAAAAGCGGGAGAAGAAAGTACGCCAATACATCGTACTCATTGCGGTGCTTACGATGTGTCCGGCTGTCTATCTGACCATAGGCATCATCCAAGGTACCTTCTATGAAGGTGCCGCCAACCGGTTTGTTGCCGAACAGCTCTCTTTTGAGAATACGCAAGTGCTGGATAAGAAGATCTATTATCGCGGTACCAAAGATAACGAGATACGCATTGTCTTGATAGGACAGGAGGTACCCGAAGCTTCCATTGCCATTGCCCGGGCGAAGATGAAAGACTATAAGCTGGGTGAAACGAAACTGACCATCCTCCAGGGTATGAACAATGAGTCGTTGGACATCTCTTCCATTCGCGCTATGGTGATGGAAGACTTCTACAAGAACAGTGAGGAACGCCTGATGGAGCAGACGCAGAAAATCGCTTCCTTGGAGCAGAGCCTCGCGAAATATAAGTCTTTTGACGAATTGGGAAGGACTATCGTTCCCGAACTGAAGGTGCTCTATCCGTCGGTGAAGACGATCTCCCTATCCCATGCGATAGAACTGTCGGTCGATTCGGTACGGCAGGATACCATTACGCTTGCTGTACTGAAATTCGGCAAGCATCCCGGTGTGCAGGAGAAAGAGAAAATCACCGAGTGGCTAAAAGCACGGACAGGGGCGAAACGGTTGAGATTGATAGCAGAATAATGACGAAAATCTGAAAGAGTATGAAGCTAAAGTATATCCTGATTGCAGTTTGTTGCTTCTGCACATGGACAGGGCGGGCAGACGAAGGTATGTGGATGCTGGGTAACCTGAACAAACAGACCCGCAAGACAATGAAAGAACTTGGTTTGCAGATGCCTGCCGATAAACTATATAGTCCGAAACGCCCTTCTCTCAAAGATGCGGTGGTCAGTTTCGGAGGTTTCTGTTCCGGTGTGGTCGTGTCCGAGGATGGGTTGGTGTTTACTAACCATCATTGTGGTTTCAGTAGTGTGCAGCAACATTCGTCAGTGGAACACGATTATCTGAAGAACGGTTTTGTGGCGCGTAGCCGTGAGGAAGAGCTTCCGAATCCGGAACTTTATGTCCGTTTCCTGTTGCGCACGGAAGATGTGACGAAGCGCGTACTGGGAGCTGTCAAACCTTCGATGAACGAGATGGAACGTTCCAGCGCGGTGGATTCTGTGATGATGGTGATAGGCGGAGAGGTCTCCCGCAAGGATTCTACGCTGATAGGTGTTGTCGATGCTTATTATGGCGGAAATGAGTTTTGGCTTTCCGTTTATCGCGATTTCAACGACGTACGGCTGGTTTTTGCACCGCCCTCTTCGGTCGGTAAGTTTGGCTGGGATACGGACAATTGGATGTGGCCTCGGCATACAGGAGATTTCTGTGTATTCCGTATCTATGCAGACCGTAATAACCGGCCTGCCGAATATTCTCCTTCCAATGTTCCTTACCATCCGGAATACGTGGCTCCGATCTCTCTGGACGGTTATAAGGAAGGCTCTTTCTGTATGACACTGGGCTATCCCGGAAGTACGGAGCGTTACCTTTCCTCATACGGCATCGAAGAGATGATGAATAACTCCAATCAGGCACAGATAGATATCCGTGGTGTAAAGCAGGCCATCTGGAAGCGTGAGATGGATTCCAATGACAGTGTGCGCATCAAGTATGCCTCCAAATACGATGAAAGTTCCAATTATTGGAAGAACAGTATCGGGATGAACCGTGCCATCCGTAAACTGGGCATTTTGGAGAAGAAGCGCGAAATGGAGCAGGAAGTCCGTCGCTGGATACAGCAGAATCCGGCAGAGCGTGAGACGTTGCTTCAGTTGTTCACAGACTTGGAACTGAATTATAAGAATCGCCGGGCTGTGAATCGCGCTCAGGCTTATTTTGTCGAGTCGTTCCTATATGCCCCGGAACTGATACAGATAGCCTTGAAAATCTTGAACTTTGACTTTGAGGGTGAAGAGAAGAATGTGATAGCCGGTCTGAAGAACATTGTGGAGCAGTATTCCAACTTGGATTTGGAGATTGATAAAGAGGTATTCGTTGCAGTATTGAAGGAATACCGTTCGAAGGTGGATGACGACACTTTCCTTCCGGACATTTATCGTACCATAGCGCAACAATATAATGGAAGTGAGAAGGCATACGTAGACAGCCTGTATGCTCATTCCGAACTGGTTACTACCCGTGGTTTGAAACGTTTCCTCGAACAGGATACCACTTTTCATATTTTAGAAGACCCTGCCATCTCGTTGGGGATAGATATGTTGACGATGCTGTTCGACATGAATATGCAGATGCAGCTGCCAACTTCGGAGATAACCAAAGGGGAACGTTTGCTGAACAGCGCTATCCGGAGGATGTATGCCTCACGCAACTTCTATCCCGATGCCAATTCTACGATGCGTCTGAGCTTTGGTACAGTATGCGGATATACGCCTTTCGATGGAGCGGAATATGATTATTACACTACAACCAAAGGCATTTTGGAGAAAGTAAGGGCACATGCCGGTGATGTGGATTTTGAAGTACAGCCGGAGATTCTTTCTTTGCTTTCGTCCGGTGATTTCGGCAAATATGCCGATGAAAAGGGCGAAATGAAGGTCTGCTTCATTTCTAACAATGACATTACCGGAGGTAATTCGGGCAGTGCCATGTTCAATGATAAAGGCGAACTCTTAGGACTGGCGTTCGATGGTAATTGGGAGGCCATGAGTAGCGATATCCTTTATGATCCGAACATGCAACGTACCATCGGAGTGGATGTGCGTTACATTTTGTTTATGATGGAGAAGTACGGAAAGGCGGAGCATCTGGTCAGAGAACTGAAGTTCGGCGAATAGTAGACACTTCTGGCAATACAGACAAATGATTTTAGAAAGAAGTATAAGTAAGAGGGGTATCCGATTCACTACGGATTACAGTCGGAAACTACTATTTCAATTACTTCCACTCCGGTTACTGCTGTAGAGGGGAAGAAATCTTATTATTATATGATTACTACGAAAGCGGTTAATCCGGATGGCCCTATTGTCATTACGGCTACGGGAGTACCCGAATGGGTCACGTTCAGTGATGCCGGTAATGGTATGGCAGAGATAGAAGGTGTGGCTCCGGCTTCCGCTTCCACTTCGGACATTGTCATCCGTGCGACAAACAACGGTGCGTAAGATATCCAGTCATTCAAGCTGAATGTTTCATACACGCCCAAACCGACTGTCGTCAGCATCGTTCCTGTGAGTGTACCGGTGCTGCTTCCCAGTGGATATGCATTCAATTACACGATCAGGACAACTGTAGAAGAGGCTGATGGAGACACGCAAATCAAAGCGGAAAAATTACCTTCTTGGTTGACCCTGAAGGATAATGGCGACGGAACGGCTCTCCTGTCAGGGACGACTCCCAAAGTGTCTGCCGTACAAACCGACGAAATTGAGATTACTGCAACCAACAACAACATCGTGGCTAAACAGAATTTCTCATTAAAGATAAAGGAAACGGTCAAAGTGGCTTGTGTTGGCAATAGCATCACATTTGGTTCCATGTTGTCCAATCGGGTGAAAGACTGTTATCCGGCGCAACCTGAGTAATATGTTGGGCGAAGGATTCGATGTAGGCAATTTCGGTAAGAGTGGTGCCACTATGTTGAGAAATGGTGACAGACCTTATGTGAAACAGGCTGAGTACACAAAGGCTATCGACTTTGAACCGGATATTGTAGTTGTCAAACTGGGTACTAACGATACGAAACCTATGAACTGGGATGGGCATAAGGGGGAGTTTAAGGATGACACCAATTATCTGATTGAGCAGTTCGAAAAGCTGTCTTCTACGCAGGCTGTCTTTATGTGTACTCCTTGTAAAGTCTTCAGTGGTGCAACTATGGAATTACTGACGAGGTTGTTTCGGGAGGTGTCATTCCTGTTTTAAAAGAGGTGGTTAAGGAGAGAAATATGGAACTGATTGACATCTATACCGTAGTATCGGGGCATAGTGAATGTTTCCAGAAAGATGGCGTACATCCTGATGCGGACGGGGCGAAACTGATTGCGGAAGAGATTTGCCGAGTACTTTTAGGTAAATAAAGTAAAATGCTGTTATATCGCGTTTTGCAGGTAGCTTCTATTGTTCTGATATAGGGTTTGCCAAAACAATGCGATAAGATCATAAAAACCGTCCCACGAAACGAATAAATTTGTCTCGTGGGACGGTTTTTTTATCTCGTGAGACGAATAAATTCATCTCATGAGACTATTTTTTTCATCCCACGAGATGATTTTGCTTCTTCTGCGGGATGTTATCTGTGCTGTTATTTCTTCTTGGAAATCCGTTTGGCCCATCCTTCTTCGGTGAAGTCGGGTTCATTGTCGCGGAACTCCTTGTTGTTTCCTTGGAAGAACTGTTTCCAGTCGTCTTTTCTGCCGCGTGCATGGGTATATCCCCGTTCTGCACGGCTCGGTTTGTTCTTTTTCTTTTCGGCAGGAGTGCTTTTGGAGTTGTTCTTTTCCTTTTTGCCGTGGCTACCATTGTCGTTTCTGCTATCGTTTCTGCGTTTTCCTTGGGTAGTAGCCTCCTTACTTTCTTCGCCGGCAATCTCGACGTTGACTTTGCGTCCGTTCCAAGTGGCACGTTTCAGTGATTTCACGACGTTTTTCGCTTCCTTCTCGTCCACTTCGAAGAATGAGAAGTTCTTCATCAGGTCGATACGGCCCAAGTCCACTCTTCCACGGGTATTGTTGTTCAGCAGGGTGATCAGTTCGTGCGGGAAGAAGTTGTCTATCTTGCCCAGGTTGATGAAAAGACGAGTATAACCCGGTTCCGCTTTTCGGGCGTTGGCATTGCTGCCTTTCCGGTTGCTGCCGTTTTGGCGTTCGGCGCGGCTGTCGGCAGGTATCTCGATGTCTTCGCGGTCGCGGTAATAATCCAGAAACCGGTTGAACTCGTGCGAAACCATACGCTTGATCAGGTCCTCTTTCGACAACCAGTCCAGTTTGCGGTAAATGTCGGGCATGAAGTCGGCAATTTCCTCTTCGTTCACTTTCACTTTCTCCAGGTCGTCGATCACCTTCAGCAGTTGCTTTTCGCAGATTTGCTTGCCGGTGGGCATTGTTCCCTGTTCGAACTTCTTGCCGATGGTACGTTCTATTTCGCGCATCTTCCCCTTCTCGCGCAGGTTGATGATGGCGATGGAGGTACCCGTCTTTCCGGCTCGTCCCGTACGTCCGCTACGGTGGGTGTAGCTTTCGGTGTCGTCAGGCAGGCCATAGTTGATGACGTGTGTCAGGTCGTCCACGTCCAAACCGCGTGCGGCAACGTCCGTGGCAACCAATATTTGCAGGTTTCGGATGCGGAATTTCTGCATTACGGCGTCACGCTGCGCCTGACTCAGCTCGCCATGCAGTGAGTCGGCGTTGTATCCTTCCTGCATCAGCTTGTCGGCAATCTCTTGTGTCTCCTTGCGTGTACGGCAGAAGATAATGCCATATATCTGCGGATAATAATCCACGATGCGTTTCAGTGCCGCATATTTGTCTTTGGCATGAACGCAGAAAGCTACGTGTTTCACGTTGCTGGTACCTTCGTTCTTCCGGCCAATGGTGATTTCTTTTGCATTGCGGAGGTATTTCTTGGAGATGCGTGCTATCTCCGGACTCATCGTGGCGGAGAACAGCAACGTGTTGCGTTCCTGCGGCACGTCGGCAAGGATGGCGTTGATGCTGTCGGTGAATCCCATATTGAGCATCTCGTCGGCCTCGTCCATTACTACGTTCTGTATGGTGGCGAGCGACACGGTTTTTCGTTCCATCAGGTCAATCAATCGTCCGGGAGTGGCTACAATGATATGCACGCCTTGTTTTAGTGCGCGTATCTGGCTGTCGATGGACGAACCGCCATATACGGGCAATACCCGCAGACCGGCGATGTATTTGGAATAATCACTCAGGTCGCCTGCTATCTGTAAGCAGAGTTCACGTGTAGGACAAAGTATAAGCGACTGTGGAATCCGTTGTTTTACGTCTATCTTCTGGATAAGCGGTAGTCCGAATGCTGCGGTCTTTCCTGTTCCTGTCTGTGCAAGTGCTACGATATCGTTATTTTCACCCAAAAGGTAGGGGATTACTTCCTCTTGCACCGGCATGGGATTCTCATATCCCATTTCTTCAATGGCGCGGCGTATCTCCGGCGACACACCGAGCTCTTCAAAATTCTTCATTAAATCTTTGTATCTCTTTTATATTTAGGGCGCAAAGATAGGAATAAATGCTGAGATACACAGCAGACTTGGCTCCTAATCGTTCTTCACCAGCAGGATTTTCTGCAATTTCTTTATCTCTTCTTTACTCAGTCCGATGGCCATTTGCAGATAAGTATCCATATCGCCGTACGTACGCTCTATCTCCTCTTTGGCGGCGTTCAGGAAGTCTTCCCTTGCCGAGTAGATGGTGGTGATGGCTTCTTGCGAGCGTGCAGGCAGGTTGTAGGCGTATCGGGAAGCGCTGGGGATGTTGAAGTAATCGTTGCTGAGGCGGTAATCCTCCATAATGATGTCGTCGTTCACGCGGAGCGAAGCCAATATCAGTGCTGCGGCAATGCCGGTACGTCCTTTGCCGGACGAGCAATGGATGACGACGGGATAGTTGTCGCTGTCCAGCAGGATGTCGAACATCTGCCGGAACTCTTTGCGGTAGTTCGTCACTAATTCGCGGTTGATTCGTTCCACCATGCGGTAGACGGTGTCGCTCTTTATCGTTTGCTCTTGGATTCCTTGCAGGATGTCTTCCATGTCTCCCGCTTTAATGGGGATATGGACGACGTTAAATCCCGGTTGCAGTGTGGCGCGGTCCTTCAGTTCCGATTCCGACCGGAGATCGATTATCGTCTTGATGCCGATGTTCTTCAGTTCTCTGCGCGAATAGTATTCCAGACTGTCTATTTGCGCCGATCGGTAGAGCATGCCCCAACGCACCCGTTTCTTGGTGGGATATGACGGATATCCGCCCAAGTCGCGGAAGTTTTGTATGCCGGGAATATTGACATTACGGGTAGCCAGCTTTACACGATACTTGTCGTTGAATACCAGCATATAGTAGTAACGTCGTGCCGGGTCGGTGGTGACAATTGTCATGCGCTGGTCGGCTATGTTTGCCATAGCTACGGGCGAACTTTCGGGGATATTGTCAGGATCGGTCGATGCATATACTTTTACGCCCCCTTGGATGAGGGGCGTAATTTCCCATTTCACGATACTGTTTCCTACGTTGTTCTCTTCGCAAACGACAGAAATGTGAGGCGTCGTGCCGCTGCAAGCGGGCAGCAGCAACATGCATGTTAGCAAATTCAACAGATTTCGATACATAGTTTGATTATCTGGCATATACTGCAAAGATATGTATTCTGCTGACTTTCGTCACTCTCGGCCGTAGAGTTTCACAGAGTTTTTTCTCCTTTAACGGGGATTTAGTTAATGCGAGGCAATTGCCGGGCAAATTCCATCGATACGGAGTTGTTGAAACTTCGGCACACATCTGCCGCAAATTCGGTTCCGCAACGGATGATCTTGTCCCATGTCGCTTCATCCACTCTGCCCAAATCACGGTATCGCACGTCGTATTTCAACAATCCATAGATAATGCCGGCGTTGAAATTGTCGCCTGCGCCGATGGTGCTGACTGCTTCCAACGGAGCGACCGGATAGTCTTTGACGACACTGTCCGTGCGCAACGAGATTTCTTTGGCACCGGCAGTACAGAGAAAGTTAGGGCAATAGAAGTGGATTTTGTCTTTATACAATTTGTCCACATCCTTCTGATTATACATATAGAAGAAATCTTCGACAGAACCCCGCACAATGTCGGCATACTCCAGGTTTTCGATAATGGTAGGAGCCAGCTTCAGTGCCTCGTTCTTGTGCGAGGAGCGGAAGTTCGGATCGTAATAGACAATGGCTCTCTTGTCGCGCGCCTGCTCCAGCAGTTCCAGCACTTTGTCGCGCAACACCGGATTCAAGGCGAAGTAGGAACCGAAGACCACAATGTCATCTTCCTCCAACTTCGGATAAGCTACATCCAGACGTTGCTTGGGATAATCCTTATAAAAAATGTATTCCGCATCGCCCTGTTCGTTGAGGTGTGCCAGCGACACGGGCGATTTGCCGTCGGGAAACACGTTGACATGGTCGGTAGACATACCACTTTCCTGCATGAATTGCAAGATGGTGTTACCCACCCAGTCGTTACCTGTTTCACTGATGAAACTTACGGGAACTCCGGCTCGTGCCAATGACACGATACCGTTGAATACTGAACCACCCGGTACGGCAGCAGTCGGCTGTCCGTTGCGGAAGATGATGTCGAGAATGGTTTCGCCAATACCGATTACTTTTCGCATAATTTTCTTGATTTTTCACCCAGATAACCGCCGTGGTGACGTTTGGAGTAGTCTTCGATGGTAAATCCGGTCTTTTTCATTACTTGCACAACAAGAATATCGCCAATGACCGTCATGACAGTGGTCGAAGTGGTGGGGGTCATACCCAGTGCACATACTTCATCCGGTTTTCCGGTGCTGAGGCATACGTCTGATTCGTCGGCCAGCGGACTATTCGGATTTCCGGTGATAACAATAAACTTGAGGTCAGGATTCAAATTGCGGGCCAACTGCGTGAGTTCTACGATCTCACGTGTCTTCCCGGAGTTGGATATCAGCAACAACAGGTCATTCTCCTGCAAGATACCCAAATCTCCGTGTTGCGCTTCGCTGGGATGCAGAAATACGGACGGGATGCCCGTAGAGCAAAATGTCGTGGCGATGTTCATGGCGATTTGACCAGCTTTTCCCATGCCCGAAGTCACCAGCTTGCCTTTCCGGTGGTGGATTTGTTCTACGATAAGTCCTACAGCACGTTCGTAGGCATCCGTTATGGGGATGTTCAACACGGCTTGCGCCTCTTTCTGCAAAAGCTCTTGAATGGATGCAATCATTATACTATTTTTGTTAGTAGTTAGGTTATAGCCTACAAATATCTGTAATTTTCCATAAATGGCAATAGGTTTTATTGTATTTTTTTTGGAGGCAAATAGGGACAAGATTCATCAGTTTCCGCTTTCTTTAAAGTCAGTTCCCACTTTCTTTAAAGTCAATTTCAATTTTCTGTAAACCCCGTTCTTGCTCTCTTTAAATAAGATAAGTTGCATTTTCCATCACTTTTTCATACAGATAAGAGAACAAGGTATGCTATTTCCACTATATTTGCACTCTCAATCACTTTTAAAAATTCAGATATGACAAAGAAACCCAAAATTCTCCCCTACGGGAGACCTAATCTGCATACACTTGCCAATGGTTTGCGCATCATTCATTATCCGAGCCTTTCGGACGTAACTTATTGTGGCTTTGCTGTTGATGCGGGCACGCGTGACGAACTGGATCATGAACAGGGCATGGCGCATTTCGTAGAACACCTTATCTTCAAGGGAACCCGGAAACGGAAAGCTTGGCACATACTCAACCGCATGGAAAATGTGGGTGGCGACCTGAATGCTTATACCAATAAGGAAGAGACCGTTATCTATTCGGCATTTCTAAATGAGCATTTAGGACGTGCGTTCGAGTTACTGGTAGATATTGTATTTCACTCCACGTTTCCGGAGCGTGAGATTGAAAAAGAAACGGATGTGATTATTGATGAAATACAGTCGTACGAAGATAACCCTTCCGAACTTATTTTCGACGATTTCGAGAATATGATTTTCCGCGGACATCCGTTGGGACGTAACATCCTGGGTAATCCTGAACATCTGAAAACTTTCCGTAGCGAGGACGCCGCGGCTTTTACTTCCCGTTTCTATCATCCGGGAAATATGATTTTTTTCGTATGGGGGACTTTGGATATCGATCCTATTATCCGTTTGGCAAAGAGGCTTCTTGCCGACGTGCCCGCTGTGTCGGTCGACAATCGCCGTACGCCTCCGCCCCTTTATGTCCCTGAAAGGCTTGTCGTGCATAAAGATACCCATCAGGCCCATGTGATGATAGGTAGCCGGGGGTATGATGCACACGATGACAAGCGTACCGCACTTTATCTGCTGAACAATATCCTTGGCGGTCCCGGCATGAATAGCCGTCTGAACCTTGCCTTGCGCGAGCGCCGCGGTCTGGTTTACAATGTAGAGTCCAATTTGACTTCCTATACGGATACCGGAGTCTTCTGTACCTATTTTGGTTGCGACCAGAAGGATGTGGATACTTGTATCGGGCTGTTGATGAAGGAGTTGAAACGGATGCGCGATGTCAAGATGACCTCAATGCAGCTTGCCGCAGCGAAGAAGCAACTGATAGGACAGATTGGCGTGGCTTCGGATAACAATGAAAACAATGCGCTCAGCATGGCGAAGATATTCCTGCATTATGATAAATACGAGGATCCCGAAGATGTCTGTGAACGTATCGAACAACTCACTCCGGAAAACTTGCTGGAAGTGGCCAATGAGATGTTTGCGGAAGATTATCTTTCGACGCTGATTTATTGCTGATTGAGTCTGCGCATACTGAACTCACATCCGCAATACTGCTGGTTGTAGAATCCATATTCTTTAAGGAGCTGGTTTCGCCGGTCTTGCAATCCTCCTTTTCGCCAGTTCTGTTCCCAGAAGATGGTGCCGGGATAGAGGGCGGCGGCACGGCGTCCTGCTTCGTTTATCTGGTCGAGGCTTTTCCAACGGGAAGAGGCGAGGGTAGTGGTGAACAGGCTGAAACCATGTCCCGAGGCATAACGGGCGGTCTCTGTCAGGCGGTGGGTGAAGCATTGCAGGCAACGGTTACCACGTTCAGGTTCATCTTCCATGCCTTGCATGGAGCAACGCCACTGCCGGTAGTCATAATCGCCGTCGATAAAATCAAGTCCAAGGTCGCGGGTGTAACGGATGGCTTCGTTTTTCCGTATTTCGTACTCCTTTTGGGGGTAGATATTGGGGTTATAGTAGAACAGGGTCGGGCGGATGTCGTTGGCAAGCAAGCATTCGATGATGGCAGAAGAACAAGGAGCACAACAGGAGTGCAGCAATACTTTGTTCTCATTGTTGGGAGTCTGAAGTTTCAGCATAGTTCTTTAAATTTCAATATAGACTTAAAAAAACAGATATTCATTACTCGGATATAATTGAAATTTGGTGACTGCAAATATACGGAATATACCTTTTGGCGGAATGGAATCAGTATATATTTTATTCTATTCCTATCTTATCTTATCTTATTCTTTGGCAGAATTGAAATATCACGTATCCGGGAATTTTGGAGTGGCTAAAGTAAAGTTCACGTTTGTGTCGCTAAACCTTAACATTGTCATGCTAAACCTCAACATTATCATGCCAAACCTCAACATTATCATGCCAAACCTCAACATTGTCATGTCAAACCTTAGCTTTGGCCTGATAGAGTTTGTATGTACTACAAAGTTTGTGTACATGCCTACAACTATAGACCGTGATGAATACGCGGAACCAACGTGGAAGGGGGCGATAAACCACGGACGGAAGCACGGGTAAATAAGTTCTTCCTTTTATAAGATGTTTCACCATAAGCTGCTGTTTTCTATGTGATTAACGGATAGGTGAAAGATGTGAGGGTGAAATATGGTATTTATTTGGTTCTTCGTCACTTTTGGGGCAGTAAAATATACTAAACACCTTTATCTATAGACTATACCAGCTTATTTAAGGGAATAAAATTAAAGCTATCAAAAGACACATGTTCAATAGGACAAGCATTACCTTGTTAGGCAATAAATTTACTAGCTTTAACACATGAACTGCCCCAAAAGTGACGAAGAACCATTTATTTTCGATTGTTGTTTGGGTTCGGAGAATACATCACGTACAAAAGAAGTAATGGAAGGTATCATAACATTATTAGTTATGCTCCATTACATTACTTGTTATGCTCCGTTACATTACTTGTTATGCTCCATAACATTACTTGTTATGAGACATAACAAATAATGTTATTTCTGCTTCAAAAACTCATACCCGAAGCGGCAACGTAAGCAATCCTTTCTGTCACAATACACTTTCTGGAGCTGCAACAAAGCCTGCGAGTCGGCAGCAGTAGAGACATGCAATCCCGCTCCGTTCCAATGACGGATGATGTGGTTGTCCTCCGCTTTCAGACTTTCGAGGAAACGCGTGGCGCGTTCGCAAAGCACTTCATTCGCTTTGTGCAGGCCATAGGCATAGAGGAAAGGAATAACCGTATTGATCACAATCAGGTTTAGCGCATTCTTTCCTACCTGCTTTTCCTGCGGGGGGGAAGTCTTGCTGAACGTGAAATGCTCTTTCCAGTACGGGGAAGTCGAGACTGCCAGTATCTTCCGGACATCTTCCAGCGTCTCCGCCTCCATGATGCGGGAGAAGAGCGAACGCTCTTTATGGTAAAGATTGGCCAACTGTGCCAGGCGGACATGAGGAAAATTGCCGGGACGCAGGCGAAGAAAGCGCCACTGGGAAGCAGGCATAGGAGCGGGCAGACTGAACTTATGCTGCAAATAGCGGAACTCACGTTGCAACGTCCGGTAATACTCGTCTGCATCCGGCAGTTCCTCGTCGAGCAAGCCCGCCTGACCGAAGAAGAAAGCCTCTACCTGAAGGAGATCATCGCGATGTTTGTCCACCGCACGGAAAGGAAGACGACCTGCCCAAGCCTCGAAAGCATCGCCGTTCAGTCCGAAGCCGAAGTTGCGCGAGAGGGTGATGAAGAAGACATCTTCCCAATTGCGGTTGAAACGCTCCAGCCGTTCGGTGATGGCACGGGCTTTCTGCTCGAAGCGTTCCACCTGGAGGGCGGACAGCCAGGAATGCACTGTTAGTTTCGACAGTGACGGCAGTATGGAGTAGCAAGGGGGATAAATCTCCGTATGGCGCAACTCTTCGTAACGGCGGAGGACGGATTCGGGACAGGAGAGTTGCATTTGCGGCACTTTCTCTCCGTTGGCACGGAACACTTCGCAGTCTACGGTTTCCGCCACGTGCAGGATGACGTTGTTGTAAGCCTCATCCTTGTTGTGCCCGTGCTTCAGCCAGTCGGACGAAGAGGTATGTATCTCGACGTTACCCACCCAGCGGGTATCGCCTATTTTCAGTTTGGCATTGAAGAAGTCGGGACCTGCATTCCTGTTCGGCAGTCCGGCATCTATCACTTCAACCGGGTCGCCGGCCGTGGTCCGAAGCATCTCCAGAGGGAAGATTTTATGCTTCCAGACGTAGTGTAACAGTTGTTCCATGTTAACAAGACGTTAATATTATCCGCAAATGTAAGAAAAACATTACCTTTGCGTCCTATAGTTTGTTGATAAACTGAATAAAAAACAAAGGAAACAATGAAAATAGCATTAATCGGTTACGGAAAGATGGGCAAGGAGATAGAAAAGATTGCCCTCAGCCGCGGACATGAGATCGTAAGCATTATCGACGTAGACAATCAGGAAGACTTCAACTCGGAGGCATTCAAGAGTGCCGATGTTGCCATAGAATTCACCAATCCGCAAGTGGCATACGGTAACTATATGAAGGCTTTCAATGCCGGAGTGAAGGTCGTGTCCGGAAGTACGGGCTGGATGAACGAACACGGAGATAAAATCAAAGAGCTCTGTGCTAAGGGCGGAAAGACCTTGTTCTGGTCTTCTAACTTCAGCCTGGGCGTCGCCATCTTCTCTGCCGTCAACAAGTATCTGGCAAAGATCATGAACCAGTTCCCTGCCTACGACGTGACGATGAGCGAAACGCACCATATCCACAAGCTGGATGCACCGAGCGGAACTGCCATCACGCTTGCCGAACAGATACTTGAGAATCTGGACCGTAAGGAGCGTTGGGTGAAAGGTACGCTGCAAGCACCTGACGGGAGTATGTCAGGCTCTGCGGAATGTGCAGCTGACGAACTGCCCGTAAGTTCTATTCGCGAAGGCGAAGTGCCGGGCATTCACGTCATCCGTTACGAATCGGAAGCTGACAACATCATCCTGACCCACGATGCCAAGAACCGCAAAGGCTTTGCGCTGGGCGCCGTTCTGGCTGCTGAATATACAGCCGACAAGGAAGGTTATCTGGGTATGGACGACCTGTTCCCTTTCTTGAAATAATGAACCCAAACCATCATAAAGATCAAACTGAAAATGAGAAAAGCAACCCGCACCCAATGGATTAAGTTTGCAGTTGTCACCGTACTCTACCTTGCCTTCCTGATATGGGTGAAAAGTTGGTTGGGACTGATTGTCCTGCCCTTCATCTTCGATGCTTACATCAGCAAGAAGATTCCTTGGAACTTCTGGAAGGAAGCCAAGAACCCCACCGTACGTAGCATTATGAGCTGGATAGATGCCATCGTGTTCGCACTGGTGGCTGTCTACTTCGTCAATATCTATATCTTCCAGAACTACCAGATCCCTTCTTCTTCATTGGAGAAATCGTTGCTGGTAGGCGATTACCTCTACGTAAGCAAGTTGAGCTACGGTCCGCGCGTGCCGAACACGCCGCTTTCCATGCCCTTGGCACAACATACCCTGCCCGTGCTGAATACGAAATCATACATCGAATGGCCACAATGGGCATACAAACGTGTGCCGGGTTTAGGGAAAGTGAAGCGGAATGATATCGTCGTCTTCAACTTTCCTGCCGGAGATACCGTAGCCACCAACTTCCAGCAGACGGACTTCTATACCCTTGCCTATACTGAGGGACAGCGTCTCTACCCCAATCCCGTGAACATGGATAGTTTGACCCGTCAGCAGCAACGTGCCGTCTACGACCTTTACTACAACGCCGGAAGAAACCTGATACGTTCCAATCCCCGCATGTACGGCGATATTGTAGTCCGTCCCGTAGACCGCCGCGAGAACTACGTGAAGCGTTGTGTCGGACTGCCGGGCGATACACTGGAAATCAAAGACGCCCAAGTCTACATTGACGGCAAACCCCTTGAAAATCCCGAAGAGATGCAGCTCAACTACTTGGTACAGACCACAGGCCCGTACATCACCGAAGAGATGTTCCGCGAACTCGGTATCAGCAAGGATGACCAGGCGCTGATCTCCAACGAAGGTCTGCTTGTGGAATTGGGACTGAACCATCGTGATGCCCAAGGACGCCTTGCTCCTACGTACGACTTGCCTTTGACGAAGCGGATGTACGAGGCTCTCGCAGGAAACAAGAAACTGGTCAGCCACATCATCATGGAACCGGAACTCTTCTCCGGACAGATGTACCCGCTTAACCTCTATACCAAGTGGGACCGCAACAACTACGGTCCTATCTGGATTCCGAAAAAGGGAGCTACCATCAAGCTGACCGAAGATAACCTGCCTATTTACGAACGCCCCATCAGAGCCTACGAAGGTAACCGGTTGGAAGTGAAAGAAGATGGCATCTACATCAATGGCGAGAAGACCGACGAATATACCTTCAAGATGGACTACTACTGGATGATGGGCGACAATCGTCACAACTCTGCTGATGCCCGTTCTTGGGGATTCGTGCCCGAAGACCATGTAGTGGGCAAGCCGCTTGTCGTATGGTTGTCGCTCGACAAAGATCGCAGCTGGTTTGACGGAAAGATCCGCTGGAACCGCCTGTTCAAGTGGGTAGGATAAACACAAGAAAGGCAACAGGAATGAAAGGTTGGAAAATAGCAGGAACAGTCGTCGGAATAATACTGGTCATAGTGTTACTCCGGGGCTGTGCTGTGACTTCCTACCTTATCCCTTCTTCGGGCATGGAAAACTCCCTGTTCCGGGGAGAACGTATCCTGGTGAACAAATGGAGTTATGGATTGCGCCTTCCTTTCATGTCGCTGTGGGGTTATCATCGCTGGAAAGACAGTCCCGTGCCAAAGGAGGACATCATCGTCTTTAACAATCCCGCCAATCTTTCGACATCTACCATAGACCGGCGTGAGGTATTCATCAGCCGTTGCATCGGACTGCCGGGAGATACCCTGCTGGTAGATTCCCTGTTTGCCGTGGTCCCTTCGGGGAAGAACGCCCCCGACCAGAAGTTCCTGTACACCTATCCGCGGAGCCAAGAGCAACAGCTCGATTCCCTGCTTGCTGTCCTTTCCATACGCAACAACCATCTGATGGGACAGGACAGCAACCGGAACGCACGTAGCTTCAGTCGCTACGAGATCTATCTGTTGGAGCAAGCCATGAGCGAAGAGTGCCGTATAGAACTGCTGAACGAGGAAGATTCCGCCAAAGTGTTGCGTCCGCTCATTATTCCCGGTAAGGGCAAGGCGATACGCGTATGTTCCTGGAACCGGACATTGCTACGCAACACGCTTGTATTGCATGAGCATAAGCATGCCGAGGTCAAGAATGACACCTTATACATAGAAGGTAAGCCCGTGCAGTATTGCCGTTTTACCAAGGACTACTACTGGGTAGGTGCCAACAATTCCATCAATCTCTCCGATTCGCGGCTGTTCGGTTTCGTTCCGAAAGACCATATCATCGGCAAGGCATCTTTCATTTGGTTCTCCAAAGAGAAAGACTCGGGCTGGTTCAGCGGTTACCGGTGGAAACGTTTTTTCACTCCCGTAAAGTAAAAGAGGAATAATCATCCAAAATCCGAATAAAATGAAAACCGTATATCTTTCTTCTGCCTATCTCGCCCCGATAGAGTATTACACCAAACTACTCGGCTATGATAAAATATTTATCGAACAACACGACCATTACGTGAAGCAAACTTACCGCAATCGTTGCACCATCGCCGCGCCCGACGGTGAATTGGCTCTTTCCATTCCTACCGTGAAGCCCGATACGCCCAAGTGCCCACTACGCGACATACGCATCTCCGACCACGGCAACTGGCGCCATCTTCACTGGAATGCCTTATCATCTGCCTATAATCATACCCCTTTCTTTGAATACTACAAAGACGACTTCTGCCCCTTCTATGAGAAGAAGTATGAGTTCTTGGTTGATTTCAACGAAGACCTGTGCCGCCTTGTCTGTTCACTGATAGACATACAACCCGATATGGAGCGTACCACGGCCTACAAGACCTCTTTCACCGCCAATGAGGATGACTTCCGCGAACGCATCCACCCAAAGAAAAACTTCCGTGAAGAAGATCCACAGTTTACGCCGCAACCCTATTATCAGGTCTTTCAGGAACGCCTCGGCTTCTTGCCTAATCTCAGTATCGTTGACCTGCTGTTCAACATGGGACCGGAAAGCGTGCTGGTGTTGAAGGGGAGACTTTGAGTTTTTAAGCTTTTAGGCTTTTGAGTTTGTGAGTTTTTAAGCTTTTAAGTTTTTAAGTTATTCTTATTAGTACACCAACTTACAAACTCATCAACTTACCAACTTACAAATTCACCAACTTATAAATTCAAAAAGCTATTTCGAGAACTTCTGTAAGAACTCAGCCAAGTTTTCCCCTTCTTCCAGATTCAGTTTCTTCCGCAAGCGGTAACGGCTGATCTCCACTCCGCGTAAAGAGATATTCAACAGTGGCGCAATCTCTTTAGAAATCAGGTTCATTTGGATATAGGCACAAAGTAATTTCTCCTTGTTGTTTAGTTCGGGGAACTCCTTCTCCAATCTCTTGAAGAAATCGTGATGTACCGAATCGAATGTATTCTGAAACGCCTGCAAATCATTGTCGTGTCCTATGTTCGTATCAATCTGCCCCAACAGTCGGAGTGTCTTCCGTCGGAGGGCAATAAGATTCTCTTCATTGATGGCATGTGAGATGCCCACTACTTCTTTCTTGATGTCCAACAGGATTTCATTTTTACGTACGATATTGAGTGTCGTACGAACCAACTCTTCCGACTTATGGCGCAGTTCCGCCTGCAGGTTCTCTTCTTTCAGGATATCTATCTTCTTATCTTTCAGTTCACTCTCTTCCCGGAACTTCTGCTCTTGTCGGTAAAGTTCCAACTCTTTCTGCATCAACAGTTTCTTGCGGCTCTCCTGAATGCGGTAGTACATATAGAAGAACATCAGCAACACCAGCATCGAATAGGCAAGATAACTCCACCACGTGCGATACCATGGCGGAAGGATTTCAAAGGCAAAAGAGGTCTCTATTGGTTCCTGGTCTCCATCGGTCAGTAGTTTTACGCTGAATACATACTTACCCTCGTGCAAACCGGTGAACTCCTTTATGTTGTTTTCGCTATATTCGCTCCATACTTCCTTCTCGCCGTTCGCGTTCAACCGATATGAATATAAGACTGTTCGTGCCTTATTGTAATTGTTTGCACTATACTCTATTCGCAACGAATTTTGAGCGTAAGGAATCACTACCGGAGCCGTATCATACAAATAACTGCGTCCATAGATCAGCGAGTCGCGCAGCCCCGTCAGATATACTTTTCTGATTTGTAAGGTCAGCGGTGCGCGTTGCGAGGGTAGGCTGTCGGTCTTTATCAGCGTGAATCCCTCTTCTGTTCCTACAATTGCCTGGTCTGCATTATAAAGATAGACATCTTCAAAGTTTTCTATCAGTAATCCCTTCAAGAACAATTCATCGTTCAGACGGCGATATTCTTTTCTTGTCGAATCATAATGCAACACCTTCAAACTGCCATCCGTCACATACCAGATGTTCTGTAATGAATCTATCTTCATGTAGGTATAGTCAGTCTTCCCTTCCAGCAGTTGCTCCAGCCAGGTGTACGGCTCCAGGCTGTCGCGGTTCTGGTCATAACGCCACAGACCATAGTGCGAAGCTACGACTATTTCATCCTTCACACGCAACAGGCAGGCATTGTAGCCGCGTGGGAAGTCTGTGTGGTTGTAGTCTTTTACCTTTTCTACCGTTCGTAAATCTTCCGACAGGATAAGACGCGAAATGCCGTCCTGCTTGTTTCCCACCCACAGGGTATGGGTTGCATCTTCCATCAGCATATCTTTGCATGAGCGGACAAAGCCTTTGATGTAACTCTCCATAATCCACCTCTCTCCCTTCTTCATCAACAGATATAACCCACTGTATGTTCCTGCTATCAATACATCTTTCCGAGCACTTACCGGTATCACTCCCCATACTCCTTTCGGATTGCTGAGATGTTCCAAATGCTCGCCATCCATGATGAAGATACCGTTGTTCGAACAACAGAAAAGTTTGTCGTCATAAGGATAGAGCGACCACACCTGACCACTCGTTTCCGGTACAAAGTCTATGGAACTATTCTGACTCAATTGTTCGGGAAGGTCAGAACGGTAAAGCCCTTGATTGGTAGCAAAATAGAATTTACCTTTGTAACTGCAGGAAGCATATCCCGAACCTATCACCGGCTTGCCCCCATAAAGAGAGGTGATCTTCGCATCCAAATGAATACAGTCAATACCGTTGTCCAAGCCCAACCAAAGATTGCCAGCCTTATCAAACATCATACTTAACACCGTTTTGTTTTGCAAGCCGTTCTCCGTAGATATCACCTCCATTTCATCTGTCTCCAGATTCAACAGGCACACTCCACCCTGAATGCTGCCCAATGCCAGCAGTGAATCCTGCAATGCTGCACAAAATACCCGATTCTTGCGGCAAAACTCTTCGGCCACTGTGGGATATTTCTTGAAAGATGTGCCGTCATAGAGAAAAAGTCCATTATCACAGGTTACAACCAACATCCTGTCTTTATAAGGCAATAATCCCCCTATTCTGACTACAGTACCTACCCCTGAACTTTCTGAAACTTTCCTAAATTCAGTTCCATTCAGTGCCAATAGACCTTCGTCGGTCACGATATACAGTTTATTATGTAATATCAGTGACGTGTAAATTTTCGATGAACAGCTGATTTTCTTTATCACGTCTTCTTCCATATAGAAGAAGTGCCGGTCCGACTGAAAATAGACCCGATCCCTGTCTACAAGGATATTCCAGATGATCCCCACATTCACATCGGGAGACAAACTGTCGGAAAGGCAAGTGTATTCCAGTCCACCCAGATGATTCGGGGTGAAATAGCCGAATTGCTCCATTCCACCGATGTAAATCCTTCCACGGTCGCCTACTTTTACCGCACGCGTCTTGGCATTATGAATCGGATATATGTTCCACTCCACACCATCGAACTCCAACAATCCGTTATTATTTGCCGAATAGATCCAACCGTTATCGTGTTGCTGGATGTCCCAATTCTGATTGCCTGCTTTATAAACATGACGCGTATAATTACTCACAGGCCGTTGCCATCCGGCATTTGCGGGAGATATAAAAATGAGAAGAATATAAAAGCATAAGAGTTTTTGTATCATAGTAGTTAACATTTTATTCTTAGTAAGAAGCAAAAATAGAATATTTCATTCAAAAAAACAAAAGAAAAATTATTCGGATGGTGTAAAGAAGACTGTAGTCTTGCATAAAACAATATTTTCCTCCATAAAAAAAGAAGGGTTGGAAAATAGGGCTTGATGTATCAATTTGAAACTAGTAATACTTTGTTAATCAATGATGTATGCTCGTGGCTTGCTTTACCCTGATGTAGTCGAGAATACTCCTTGAGAAATTTGTGATGTAGCTGATTTTGTTCTATCCAATGCCAAAACGATTAATTTTGTCCGTGCTTAAAGCGCAACAGTATTAATTAAAATCTATGTATTATGAGAAAATTTTTTTTTTCTTGGAGGATGATGCAACTACTATTACCTATATGTTGCATGCTCTTCTTCTCAAGCTTAGGAGCACTCGCTCAGAACAGCATCTCCATTAAAGGACAGGTGGTGGATGCGGGAAACCAAGAGTCGCTTATTGGCGTATCCATTTTGGAAAAGGGTACAACCAACGGTACCATCACAGACATGGACGGAAACTTTACATTGCAAGTGGCTTCAGGTTCTACTGTCGTATTCTCTTATATAGGATACAAATCTGTGGAGATGAAAGCCTCTGAAGTGAAAGGTTTCATCAAGTTGTCTGAAGATTCCAAAACCTTACAAGAAGTAGTGGTCGTGGGATATGGTGTACAGAAGAAAGTGAATCTTTCGGGTGCCGTGTCTGCCATCGAAGGGGACAAGATTGCCAACAAACCGACTACCGACGTACTTACCGCATTGCAAGGCGAAGTGCCGGGCTTGCAAGTATTGCGTAGCAGTGGTGAGCCGGGAGCTGAAACAAGCGGTATGCGTATCCGTGGTTTCTCTTCGGCAAACTCAACCTCTACATTGGTATTGATTGACGGTGTGGAAGGCGACATGACGTTGCTTAATCCCAACGACATCGCATCCGTATCCGTGCTGAAAGATGCTGCCGCCTGTGCCATCTATGGTGCACGTGCTGCTGCAGGTGTCGTATTGATAACCACCAAGAACGGAAGCGAGGGCAAAGTCCGCCTGAACTATAACGGTTATGTAGGCTTCAACCTCCCCGGTGCCATGCCCGAACGTGTCACTGCATGGGAAGAGCAGGAAATGATTAACGAAAGCCGCCGACAAGCAAACGGAAATCCGGAATGGAATCCCGAACAAAGTTCATGGGTAGGTAACCCGAACTTCAACTACCGTCCGAATAATACAAACGGACGTTGGGATCTCTTCCAGTCTACCAACTGGGTGGCAGAGGGTACACGTGACTTCACAACCCAACAAAGCCACAATGTCAGCCTCAGTGGAGGAAAGAAGGAATTGAACTACTTACTTTCGGCAGGATATTATACCAAGAACGGTATCTTGAAGTATGGTCCGGACAGCAACGACCGTTACAACCTGCGCATGAAAATCAATTCTGAACTGAACAAACACATCTCACTCAGCATGCTTGCCAGCTACGAAGGAAAGTTCCTGGAGCAGAACCCGAACGGTTCCAAATGGCTGTTGAGTCGTCTCTTCCGTGTTCGCGGCCGCCAGCCTATCTACAACCCGGAAGAAGATATCAACGACAGTCCCTACAACGGTGACTTGCAGCAGAATGCCATCGACCTGATGAAAAACGGTGGAATCACGAAAAGCCAATATGAATCGTTCACAGGTAAAGGTGAATTAAATATCAAGGACTATTTCATCAAAGGATTGGGTCTGAAATTGAGTGCAAGCCGTCGTGCCGGCTATTATAGCCAGACCATAAACAGACGTACAGTAGTTTGGAACGACCGTTTGGGTACGACTGTACGTTTCCAATACAACAACCCCAACTCGATGGAGCGCAAGAAGAACAATGACTATCATGACAATTTTGAAGCCCTTCTGACTTACCACGGAGACTTCAAAAAGCATGGAGTGGACGCAATGGCGGGTACTTCTTATGAGCGCTATCGCAAGGATGAAATGTCTGGAACAGTGAAGAATCTCAATAACAACGATTTCTTCTCCTTTAACTATTATGACAATTCAGAAGCTACTAACACAACGGTGAGCGATAACATTGAGACATGGGCCATTATGTCTTACTTCGGACGTATCAATTATAATTTTGCCGACCGTTATCTGTTGGAAGCCAATGTCCGCTATGACGGTAGTTCACGTCTGGCTCCGGATAAACGTTGGCACGCTTTCCCTTCATTCTCCGCTGCATGGCGCGTGAACGAAGAAAAATGGTTTGATGTGCCGGTAATCTCCAATTTCAAGCTTCGTGCATCTTGGGGACAGTTGGGTAACGGTGCCATCTTAGGACTTTACGACTACATTGCCAAAATCTCACGCGGTCTCAATATGGGTGAAGCCGGTTATTATCAGAGTGAGATGGCGTCTGTAGACAAGACTTGGGAAATCATCACCTCTACCAATGTCGGATTGGATATGGGATTGTTCAATAATAAACTGAACATTACCGCCGACTATTATTGGAAGAAGAACGACAACATGCTTGCCGACGTGACATTGCCGCATATTGTAGGTATCACTGTACCGAAATCCAATGTAGGAACCCTGAAGACATGGGGATGGGAATTTGAAATTTCTTACCGTAATAAGTTTAAAGACCTGGAATACAACGTCACCTTCAACTTGAGCGACAGCGATAACAAAGTAACTCATTACGACGGAAAAAATGCCATTTCGGCAGGTTCGGTAGACATTCTGGAAGGATATCCTTTGAACACAATCTGGGGATACAAGACCGATGGTTTGTGGCAGAGTCGCGAAGAATATGAAGCCTATAAGAAAGCTCATCCGGGTTACCAGTCATTCAACGATGCGAAAGTATCGGGCGGTGACGTGAAGTATCTGGCACAAGGCGACGGATGCCATACCGTTAGCGCTGGAGGTGGTACTCCTGATAATCCAGGCGACTTGGTTTATTTGGGTTCATCAAACGGACGTTATATGTACGGTCTCAATCTCGGATTGAAATGGAGAGGATTCGATTTCTCAATTATGTTCCAGGGTGTAGCTAAGCGTAAAGTGTTAATCGAAGCCAGTCAGCTGGCTCCGTTTGCAGGAACTGCCGATATGCCGTGGACTATCCATCGCGACTATTGGACAGAAGACAACCCCAACGCATACTGGCCTCGTCTGTTCAGTGCCAATACGTTCAACTACAACCCCTCAGACCGTTGGGTACAAGATGCCTCTTACATCCGTCTGAAAAACCTTTCTTTAGGTTACACGATTCCTTTGAAGAAATTCAAGATCGACCAGTGTCGTATTTATGTGAACGGAAATGACCTTTGGGAACATACCAACATGCTGAAAGTATTCGACCCGGAAGTAGGCAACAAGCCTTCGGCTAATTACTATCCGTTCTTCCGCACTTGGACAATCGGTTTAAATATCACTCTTTAATCTTAGACAGTAAATGAAAAATATAGCAAAACATATAATAGGAATGGGGACCGTTGCCCTGATGATGGCAAGCTGTAATCTGGATCTGGTTCCCGAAAGTACAATGACCGATGCGGCCTATTGGAAATCAGAAAACGACTTGCGCGGTGCCTGCAACCGTTTCTATGAACAATTGAATGGTAATAATGCTTTAGGCGGAGGATTTGCTCACGATTATCGTTCGGACGAGTTGAATAATAACGGCGCAGCTAACAGTACAAGTGACGGAAGCTGGACCATTCCTTCCACCAGCGGCACCTGGACCGATGCTTACTGGCGTATTTTCATAGCCAACAACATCTTGGAGAAATCTGCTCAAGCCGACGTGACCGAGAGCGTGTTGAACCGTTATCAGGCAGAAGCTCGCTTCTTCCGCGCTTATTATTACTTTGAATTGGTAAAGAAATACGGTGATGTACCTTTGATGCTGAAAGCCGTAAACAATACCAAAGACCCAAGCTTGGAAATGCCGCGTACTCCACGCGAAGAGGTCATGAAACAAGTGTACGAAGACTTGGAATTTGCCGCAACATGGTTACCGGACATTGATGCCAGTGAGATTACTTCCAACTGGGGTCACGTAGCTAAACAGGCTGCTACAGCTATGATTGTACGTGTTGGACTGTATGAAGGAACTTTCGGAAAATACCATAACTTGCCTAATTGCGACTATAAGGCTCATCTGAAAAAGAGTATCGATGCAGCGGAATCTCTGATGAACAGCCGCAAATTCGATTTGTATCCTGATTTCGAACAATTGTTCCAAGTGGTTGCCGAAGGCAGACAGAACAAGGAAAATATCTTTGTCAAAGTGTATGGCCCTAATGGAAGTGCTGCAAGTACTACTCACGGAAACAGCCGCCAGATGGAGAATGCAGCCTCATTGACCCGCAACATCGTAGACCTGTTCCTCTATACAGATGGTTTGCCTCGCGAGAAATCTCCGTTGAAAGTTTCACCGGAAACCAGCTATGATGATATCTTCACTGACCGTGACCCGCGCCTGGGTATGACTATCTACAAAGTGGGCGAAGAAGCCTATAAAGGTGCGTTTATTCCTTTCGCATTCCGTTATGGTTATAATCTGAAAAAAGGTTTCGACTTGGTACAATGGGGAACTAACAGCAAGGAGTATACCGACAAGATGATTATCCGTTATGGCGAAATCCTGATTTCGTATGCTGAAGCCCTGTACGAATACAACGGAAGCATTAGCGATGATCAGTTGGACAAGACGGTCAATGCGTTGCGTGCACGTGCCGGCATGCCTGCCAAGTTGACCAATGCTTTTGCACAGGCTAACGGGCTGAACATATTGGAAGAGATTCATCGCGAACGTACTATCGAGTTTGTTGACGAAAACAAGCGGTATGACGATATCATCCGTTGGAAAATTGCCGAGAAGGTATTACCCGTAGATATCATAGGAGCCAAATACACATCGGAAGCAAATAAGGATAAAGAAGACTTGCAGAACCGTCTTACCAGTAATGGTGGCATGCTGAACAACAAGCAACGCTATGAGGAGGATGACATGTATGTGCTGGAATTTGCCGAAAACCGTAAGTTTGATCCTGCCAAAGATTATCTCTATCCGGTTCCCTTGCAAGAAATTACTCTTTCCGGAAACAATGTAACTCAGAACCCCGGTTGGAAATAAGTAAAGTGATTAATGTATAAACTTTAAAAAGAAAAGTTCAAATGAAAAAGATATTCAATATACTTGTAGCAATGATGTGCTGTCTGTCATGTGTCTCTTGCGGAGACGATGATTGGGATTACGATCACAGCCAAGAACATGTCTATTTCTTCGGCCCTCAGGTATGGGGATACGACGGAAGCAAGCTTGGCAACAATAATGTGGTTACTTATAATGTAAATCAGGGTGAAAAGATAGAAATCCCGATGCAGTTCTGGTGTGAGTTTGTACGCAGTTACGATGTAGAGACATTCTATTATACAGCCCCGAAACCGGCAGGAGAGAAATACTATTCCACTCCTGAGGTCAACAAGGATCAGATTACTTACGACGGCACGGAACTGGTGTGTGGGGTAGACTATGAGATAGTGGATGCCCAAGGCAACAAGCTCTCTCCCAACTCCGACGGAGCCTATACTATGGCATGGCCTAATGCCAAGAAAGGAGTCCAGAACATCTATATAAAGGCTTTGAACGGTAAGAAAGGCGCATTCAACCTGCTGACGGCAAACCCGAATTCGGAAACCAAACCGTCAAACCAGGATGTGGAAAGTACTGTTCAGAACAAGACCGATAAGTATACAGTGCGTATTTTTACGCAAAACTATCGTGTGACAGTAGTTATTAAATAATACGCTATACCGACATGAGAAGGAATAAATGCATTCATACAATGACTACATTTTTCAAATTGTTTGTAGTCTTTATACAATCTTTTTCCCTTCCCATATATGCACAACATGAGACCTGTACCATCAACGATGGTTGGAAGTTTCTGAAAGCAGATTGTGTTACGGCACCGGACATCGCTCCCGACAACGGAGAGTGGGAGGATGTCCACTTGCCCCATACCTGGAATACTGATGCTTATACAGATAAGGATTATTATCGAGGGGTATGCTGGTATCGCCGGACGTTGAATCTGCCTTCAACGTGGAACGGAAAACAGGTTTTCTTAAAGATAGATGCCGCCAGCAAGGCGGCATCTATCTTTATCAATGGGAAGGAAGTTGGTGAACACATAGGCGGATACACTGCCTGTACATTCGATATCACTTCGTTTTGCTCGTTCGATTCTCCAAACTCCCTTGCCATCCGCGTGGATAATGCCAGGCAGGACGTGCCCCCCATCTCGGCGGACTTTACATTCTTTGGCGGTATCTACCGAGATGTATGGCTCACGGCAGTCCCCAAACAGCATTTCCATCTGACCAACCACGGATCGGACGGAATCTTCATCAGTACCCCGCAGGTGTCCGAAGAAAAAGGAACCATACTTATCCGGGGAGAAATAAAGAATGATGCTCCCCAGAAAGCCGTACTTGAACTGGAACATATCCTATATGGTCCGGACGACACAGTTATCCAGACCCAAAAACAGTCTGTACAGATAAAGGCCGGAGAATTATACGCTTTTCGTACCGAGACTGCTCCCATCGCGTTCCCCCTGTTGTGGACACCGGAGACACCTTACCTTTATCGGATAGAAAGTATTCTGCGCGATAAAAAGACAAAAGCCATTCTCGATCGGAGCAATCACCACACCGGTTTCCGCTGGTTCAGTTTTGACGGCGAACAAGGTTTCAGCCTCAACGGAAAGCCCTACAAACTGCGTGGCATCTGCCGCCATCAGGACCAGAACCCCATCGGCGTAGCACTGACGGACGAGATGCACCGTCGCGACATGAAACTGATGAAGGAAATGGGTGCCAATTTCATCCGTATCTCCCACTATCCTCAAGACGATGCCCTGCTGGAACAGTGCGACAAGCTCGGCATGCTGGCTTGGGAAGAGATACCCATCATCGACATCGTGCCCGACACTCCCGGATATGCAGAGAACTGTGAACGTAACCTGCGGGAGATGATACGTCAGCACTACAACCATCCCTCCATCATCACATGGGGATATATGAACGAAATTCTGCTCGTCACCCAACGGCGTTACCAGAAAGAAGAAGAGCTGAAACCTGTATTGGAGCGTACACTGGCACTTGCCAAACGTCTGGAGGAGGTGTTGAAAGAGGAAGATAGTACCCGTGCCAGCACGATGGCATTTCATGGTAGCAACAGCTACAATGAAGTCGGACTGGGCAGTATTACCGATATTGTTGGCTGGAATCTGTATCAAGGCTGGTATGGCGGCGATCTTACGGGCTTCGAACGGTATTTGGAAGAACAGCACAAGATGTATCCTTCGCATCCCATGATTGTCAGCGAATATGGTGCAGGTTCTGACAAACGTCTGCATTCGTTACGACCGCAAGCCTTCGATTTCAGCATAGAGTATCAGCAGAAGTATCTGGAGCATTACCTGCCGGTGTTGGAAGGGACACCTTACGTTTGCGGTGGAACGCACTGGAATTTCATCGATTTCTCTTCTGCCCTACGTGACGAGTCCATGCCGCGCATCAATAACAAAGGACTGGTCTACTCAGACCGTACTCCGAAGGATGTCTACTATTACTACAAGGCAGCTTGGCGAAAGGATATCCCCGTGTTGCACATTGCCAGCCGCGATTGGACCCGTCGTGCCGGTATACAGCAGGGGGAAACTCCGGTAATGCTACCGATCAAGGTGTATACTAACCTTCCGGAGGTGGAACTTTTCATCGATGGAAAATCTTTGGGCAAACAAAAAGTAACGAACTACACCGCTATCTTCGACATGCCGTTCAGCCATAAAGAACACTATGTTTCCGCCAAAGCTGAGAATAGAGAGATTGCTGGAAGTGGCTGTATCATCGAAGACGGCATCCACCTCAGCTTCACACCGGTTCCTGCGCAACTGAACGGGATCAACTTACGTAGTCTGGAGCTTGCCGTCAATGTAGGTAGCAACTGTTTCTATACTTCCGATGAAAGTCAGCTTACCTGGGTACCTGACCAACCCTATACGAAGGGCAGTTGGGGATATGTAGGCGGAGAAAGCAAGAACAGTCAGACGCAGGTTGAGAATACCAACGACGGTCCCTTGTTTCAAACTCTTCGCAACGACATTGAGAGCTATTGCTTCGACGTTCCCAACGGAGTCTATGAAATAGAATTTCTTTTTACAGATGTGTTCCGAGAGAATGCTGCCACAGCGTATCAATTGGGACGAAATTCTGATGTAGAAAGCCGCGAGAACTGTTTCAGCATAATCATTAATGATGAAACTGTCGAAGAAGACTTTTCCCCTTGTCGTGAGAGCGGTTATTTCCATGCTTTGCGGAAAAGATACAATATTACAAACTTTCGAAATAAAATTGAAATACGTTTCTCTACCCGGAATGGAAAAAGCTTCTTGAACGGTGTAAAACTCAGAAAACTTTATTAACTTCAAAATAAAAATGCCATGAAAGCTAAAATCTGCTTATTTATCGCCAGTCTGATGTTTGCAGCAAGCAACATACATGCACAGTCCATCTGGGACAAAGCACATCTGGAGGAAGTGAAACAATCATTACAAAGTCCGTTCTATGCAACGGCCTATCAGGAACTGAAATTGGAAGCGGACAAACTGTTGGATGTACAACCGGTTTCCGTCATGTTGAAAGAAAAAGCGCCCGCCAGCGGAAACAAACACGACTACATGAGTCTGGCACGTTATTTCTGGCCCGATCCGACTAAACCGGACGGACTTCCTTATATCACTCGCGACGGCGAGTCGAATCCTGAGTTGGATAAATACGACCGTAACCGTTTGGGAGAGACTGCCGGACGTGTTACTACTCTTGCTTTGGCATGGTACTTCAGCGGCGATGAGAGATATGCTCAAAAGGCGACTGAACTGATTCGGGTATGGTTCTTTAATAAGGATACGCGCATGAACCCACACTTGGAATATGCTCAGGTAGCTATGGGACACAACAATAACAAAGGCCGGAGCTTCGGGGTTATCGACACATATTCTTTCATAGAGATGCTGGACGCCGTACAATTGCTGGAACAGTCTAAAGCGTTCACCTCGAAAGATTCCAAGCAACTGAAAGCATGGTTCGGCAAACTGCTCGACTGGCTCCTGACCAGTCAGCAAGGTAAAGACGAAGCCGCAGCTACCAACAACCATAGCATTGCTTTCGATGCGCAAGCCATCTCATTCGCACTCTATGTAGGAAATCTGAATGTAGCGCGGGACATCATTAATGCGCTGCCCGAGAAACGTCTGTTCAAACAGATAGAACCAGACGGCACAATGCCACGTGAACTACGTCGTACCCGTGCCTTCCACTATTCGCAATACAACCTGACCCATATCATAGACATTATGACAATGGCGCAGAAGTTAGGTATCTATTTGGATAACGCTACTTCGGCAGACGGACGTAACTTCTACAAAGCCATGGATTATATGGCAGGATACACCGGAAAGCCTTTGGCTGAATGGCCCTATCAGGAAATTGGCAACTGGACGGAAGCCCAACAGAATTTTTGCAAGGACCTATACCGTACTGCTATCTACATTGGAAATTCAGAAAGCACGCCCGAAAAGAGTGCCCGTAACAAACTGTATCTCCGCTTGTACGACGATAACCGCATCCTCACTCCGAATGACCGTTTCAATCTGCTTTATATGCAGCCGACCGAAACAGACAACGCGTATGCTTTTGCCCGCGGACAATTGCAGTTTGCCCTGCAATGTGCCGACAAGGCAAGGAAAGAAGGAGATAATCAATGCAAACACCGCGTTACGCCCCGCAGCATCAACAAAGACGGTTCGCTGGCGATGATACATCCCCATGACTGGTGTTCAGGCTTCTTCCCTGGCTCATTGTGGCAGATGTATGCTTATACACACGATGACTTCTGGCGTCAGCAAGCCATCAGCAACACTTGGCTGATAGAAGAATCCAAGTGGCACAAAGGTACCCACGACCTCGGTTTCATGATGAACAACAGTTTCGGTAAAGCCTATCAGTTGACTGGCGAACGTTCTTATAAAGATGTCGTGTTGCAGAGTGCACGGACGTTGATAACCCGCTACAGTAGCAAGGTGAAGAGTATCCGCTCATGGGACCACAACCGTGACAAATGGAAATACTCTGTCATCATCGACAACTTGATGAACTTGGAAATGCTGTTTTGGGCAACTCAGGAGACTGGCGACTCCATCTTCTGGAAGATAGCCGTCAACCATGCCAATACAACAATGAAGAATCACTTCCGTCCGGATTACTCTTCCTTCCATGTTGTAGACTATGATCCGGAGACTGGTGAGGTCCGTGCCCGTCAGACTGCACAAGGCTATGCCGACGACTCTTTCTGGAGCCGCGGACAAGCATGGGGATTGTACGGATATACCATGTGTTATCGTTTCACCAAGAATCCTGCCTATCTGCAACAGGCACGTCACATTGCTGACTTCTTTTTTGGCTTGCCTAACCTGCCCGAGGATTTGATCCCTTATTGGGACATGAAAGCTCCCGGCATCCCTAACGTTCCTCACGACGCTTCAGCCGGAGCCATCATGGCATCTGCCTTGTACGAACTTTGCGGTTACGTTTCGACAGAAGACAGCAAACGTTATCGGGCCATCGCAGACAAAATAGTGGACAGCCTCAATCAGCATTATCGCGCTGAATCGGGAACGACCTACGGATTCCTTCTGCTTCATTCCACCGGGCACCATCCGGCAGGCAGCGAAATTGATGTTCCGCTCAACTATGCCGACTATTATTATTTGGAAGCATTGACAAGAAAAAGAGCTTTCCGTCCATAAATAACGAAAGTTGATGGAAATTCGGGACACGAGATTCATAAACATGCGGAAAAGGGCAGATTGTCACCATTGATTCGATCCAAATCGTTTTTTTTGAGACAGAAGTTCATCTTTTTGAGACGTTTTGTATGGTGAGCAAACTACTTTTCTATTATTTTTGTAGCATAGAGATTTAGAATAACTTTATAAAAAAGAAAAAGAGATGAGAAACTTATTCGACATTAAAGACAAAGTAATTATCGTAACTGGCGGTTGCGGTATCTTAGGAAAAGGCATTGCCAACTATCTCGCAGAGCAAGGTGCTAAAATCGTAATCTTGGACCGTGTAGAAGAACTTGGTAAAGAGTTGGAGGACGAACTCAGCCAGAAGACGGAAGCCATGTTCCTGAAAACGGACGTGCTGAACAAAGAAGTACTGGAAGAAAACAAGAAAGCTATATTGGAACGCTTCGGCACCATCGACGTGTTGCTGAACGCAGCCGGCGGAAACATGGCAGGTGCCACTATTGCTCCGGACAAGACCATCCTCGACTTGGAAGTGGATGCCTTCAAGAAAGTAGTAGACCTGAACCTCTTCGGCACCGTACTGCCCACAATGGTATTTGTGGACGTAATGGCTAAAAACAAGAAAGGTGTTATCGTTAACTTCTGTTCCGAATCTGCTCTGCGTCCGTTGACCCGTGTGGTAGGTTACGGTTCAGCTAAGGCTGCCATTGCCAATTACACTCGCTACATGGCAACTGAACTTGCCACTAAGTTCAGTCCTGAACTCCGTGTGAATGCCATCGTTCCGGGCTTCTTGTTGACCAACCAAAATCGTGCCCTACTGACTAACGAGGACGGTTCATATACTGATCGTGCAAAGACGATCATCGCCCATACTCCGTGCGGACGTTTTGCTGAACCGGAAGAACTGTTCGGAACTATCCACTACCTCATCAGCGAGGCTTCCAGCTTCGTGACAGGTGCCCTGTCAGTAGTAGATGGCGGTTTCGATGCTTTCTCCATCTAATTTTTTTGAAGTAGAAGCCCGACATTTGAAAACAAAACAATTAAGAACAGAACATTAAAAATTCAAACAACAATGATATTATGTGAACAAACCTGGCGCTGGTACGGTCCTAATGATCCGGTCAGCCTGTGGGATATCAAGCAAGCCGGAGCAACCGGTATCGTGAATGCCCTGCATCACATACCCAACGGTGAAGTGTGGACGGTAGAAGAAATCATGAAACGCAAAGAGATGATCGAAGCTGTCGGCCTGCGCTGGTCTGTAGTGGAAAGCGTGCCTGTGCACGAACATATCAAGACTCAGACGGGAGACTTCCAGAAATACATCGACAACTACAAGGAGAGCCTGCGTAATCTCGGTAAATGCGGCGTGAGCATCGTGACCTACAATTTCATGCCCGTACTGGACTGGACGCGTACCGACCTTGCCTACGAATTGCCCGACGGTAGCCGTGCCCTGCGCTTTGAGCGTGCCGCCTTCGTGGCTTTCGACCTCTTCCTGTTGCGTCGTCCCGGTGCTGAAAACGACTATACTGACGAAGAGAAAGCTAAAGCCAAAGTCCGTTTCGAGCAAATGTCGGAAGCCGACAAGCAACTGTTGGTGCGTAACATGATTGCCGGTCTGCCCGGTTCAGAAGAGAGTTTCACGTTGGAACAGTTCCAGCATGAACTGGATCGCTACAAGGACATCACTCCGGAGAAACTGCGTGCCAATCTGATCTACTTCCTGCAAGAGATCTGCCCTGTAGCTGACGAAGCAGGTGTAGAACTGGTTATTCATCCGGATGATCCCCCTATGTCTATCCTCGGTTTGCCACGCATCATGAGTTGTGCAGCCGATTTCCAGGCTTTGATCGATGCTGTACCCAACAAGAGCAATGGTCTGTGCCTCTGCACCGGTTCACTCGGTGTAAGCAGTGCCAATGACTGCGCTGCCATGATGCAGCAGTTTGCCGACCGCATCAACTTCGTTCACTTACGTAGCACGCAACGTGATGCAGAAGGTAACTTCCACGAAGCTAATCACCTGGAAGGCGACGTAGACATGTATCACGTTATGAAGGCTTTCCTCGAAATGCAGCAACGTCGCGGAGTTTCCATCCCCATGCGTCCCGACCACGGTCATCAGATGGTGGACGACCTGAAGAAGAAGACCAATCCTGGTTATTCTTGCATCGGGCGCCTTCGTGGATTGGCAGAGCTTCGCGGATTGGAAATGGGTATTGCCAAATCTCTTTTTTGTGACTCGCACTAAGATGCATTAAGAATCGCTTGAGGCGGTTCAAAAAACAATAAGACCCGGCAATCGGAGAAGTAGTATTATTCACTATACTTACTCTTCCGATTGCCGGGTCTGTATTATGTGATAGTCAAACAGGAAAAATTTGTTTTAGGGGTTTGAGGGGGCAAAGTAAGCTATTCGATTTCCTTCATCTATAGTCATACCGCTTGATTAAGATTTCACAAGGATAGGGAATACTCTGAGAAAGTAAGATCGGGGAGTGTTTTCTTGAAGCAAATCCTTTCATATCCTGTATTATGAGTTTACGTTATTATAATTCTTATAGGTTATATTGATATTGCAGTAACAGATAGATATGTTTATGCATTGTTATCAGGAAGATCTATAGAAGAATCTGGATTATCCACTTTTACAGGAAATATAATTTACGTATTTGATTGGGGAGGAACATTACAGAGAAAAATTATGTGCAATACAGACCTGACAACAATCTGTGTTTCGCCTAATGATAGTATGATTTATGCTGTAGGGCTTGTAGAAGATTATGAATTATTGAACGCTGAACTTAAAAGAAAAGAGACGTAGAACAGTGAGATTTGAGTTTTCGACTGGGAAGGGAGACCGGTGCGAAAGATTCTGGCAGATGTCCGGATTGAATCTTTCTGTATTGATGAAACTGATTCTACATTCTATTGCGTCATGGCAACACCAGATTATTCCATTGGAATGATACAGGTTCCAGGTGAACCTGCTTCATGAGTTAATTGAAAGGGAATCAAAAATCTTCTTTTTAGAACTACTTGTCCTATGGTAAGTATTTATAATAGGGTAAGTGGTTCTATGAATTTGTACCGGTATCAAAAAGTATTCAGTAGTTTTAGGCAGTGCTTAAACTTTTGTTCCATAATGATTTATACTGAAATATTCGGCTGAAAGAAGGTTCATTTAGTTGCAGCCTGTTTATTTATATGATAGGATATGTCCGGATTGGTATTTTTTACATGTAGGTGTAAGCATGCCAAAGTTCACGTTTATGTCGCTAAACCTTAGCATTGTCATGCTAAACCTTAGCTCTACCATGCTAACCTTAGCTTTAATTAGATAGAAGTTTGTGTACATTACATTACTTGTAATGGAGCATAACAAGTAATGTAACGGAGCATAACAAGTAATGTTATGAAGTATAACAAGTAATGTAATGATATCCGGCATTACTTCTTATTTTTACTTCTTTGTATGGTGATACACTTCTCCGAACTAAGATAACAATCAAAAATAAGTAGGTTCTTCGTCACTTTTGGGGCAGTAAAATATACTAAACATCTTTATCTATAGACTATACCAGCTTATTTAAGGGAATAAAATTAAAGCTATCAAAAGACACATGTTCAATAGGACAAGCATTACCTTGTTAGGCAATAAATTTACTAGCTTTAACACATGAACTGCCCCAAAAGTGACGAAGAACCAATAAGTACCATATTTTACCCCTCATATCTTTCACTTGTCTATCAATTGTTTGTTACACAGGTGCTTATGGTGAAACATCTTGTGGGAAAGCAACGTAGTGGTTTGCTGTACCCGGCACGTTGGTTCCGCGTATTCACCACGGTCTATAGTGAGACTTGACGATTTAAGAATGACTTAAGTAGATGACAAAAATTTGAAAACATCAAATTTGGGGGTATAAGTCGGAC
>NZ_CAJUHF010000032.1 GCF_910585845.1 uncultured Bacteroides sp.
GTCCGACTTATACCCCAAAATTCGATGTTTTCAAATTTTTGTCATGTACTTAAGTAAACTCTATTATTTATGAAATAACCAAATCAACTATACTAATAATATAATACATCCTATTTTTTCTATTCAAATAAACGAAAAAGTTACGTTTAACCAATGAAAATCATAAATATAGGGATAATTTTCTACTATTCCGATAAATTTCATTGATAGAAAAAACAATCAATGTGTCATAAGGGTTATTGGTTTCGTCTTTAATCCATTACATGTCGCTCTTACAACAACTTTGCCCTTTTTCTGTGTTGAGCGTAATATAGCAAGAGCTCCACCACGATATAATGTAGTTGTTGTTCTTTCAAAATTTTGATCCGTGAAATGGTCGCCGTTATCAAGAGCTATAAATTGGCCTTCACCCAAAACAGATAGTGAAAGTTCGCCTTCAAAATTGTCAACGGCAATCCCTTGTTTATCTACAGCAGTAAAACGTATATATTGCAGATCCATACCGTCCGCCTTCCAATCATCTGAATTTTCTATCTCTACCTTCAAGCGTACAGCTTTACCTGGTGATTGTAGTTCATGTCGGGCTACTTCCTTACCATTGTTGCGCGCGATAGCGGTTACTTTTCCCGGTTGCCAGTTGATATTCCTCCAAAGTAATTTATTCTGTACTTTATCATTTTTCCGGTTGTTATGTTTGACACCGATACTCTTCCCGTTTTGTAATAGTTCTACTTCATCACAGTTGGTTGAAACTTCTAACGTTATGCTATCATTTAGGTTTGGTTTCCAATAAAAATGGCTCATTTCTGCGCGTCCGGAAAGAATATCATTCCAAATGATACTTTTCTGTTCACCGTCAAGTATGCCTATATGTACTTGTGGTTCATCTACAAAACACGAACGTACAAGCCATGCCCGAGGATATGCCTTCAAGGTATGATCGAAGAAAGAATAATTCCAGCCTTTCTTCGGCCAACCGTCACTTTCACCCCAATACTCAATAGCTCCCCAATAACAGAGGCCGACAGTCGAAGCCTTGTCCATACGAAGATAAGGGGTAATAAGATCATTGACCGATGCTTCACTTTGAAAAATAATCAGTTTAGGATTATACTCTTTATAACGGCGATAATCTACATATTCATAATTGTATGAAGCTATGTCTGTAATGCATGATAGCTCCGGAGGAATGATGTTCCCAGTATCGCGGAATCCCGGGTCGGCACGGCGTATGCCGTTGGCACGTGCCGGATACATCGCTGCTGTAGAAGGCCGTGTCCGATCGTAACGTTTCAGGTAGGTATCAAAAATCTTGAAGGTGGTAACTCCCCAATCTCCAGTCATATATCCGGAAGCATTCTCCCGGTGTTGCATTTCATTGCCCAAGCTCCACATGATAATGCAAGGATGATTACGGTCCCGCTTCACCCATTCTGTCATCAGTTCCGGCCATATATTCATGAAAGACTCCCGTCCTCCCCAACAATTGCCGTCGTTGCTCCATTTGTCCACAAGTTCATCGACCACAACGAACCCCATTTCATCACAGAGGTCATAAAATACTTGTGGATAAGGATTATGCGAACAGCGTACTGCATTGAAACCGAAAGCCTTAAGCTGTTTTAACTGACGCTCGATGGCGCGCCGATACGTTGCTATGCCTACGCCACCGAAATCTGTATGGTTGGCAATGCCTTGCAGAAATATTTTTTTTCCATTCAGCTTGAATCCGAAATCCTTGCCATACTCTATCGTACGAAATCCAAAACGTGTTGACATGCGATCCGTTTCCTTGCCGTCAACGTACATACGTACCACGCAGGTATAAAGATTGGGACTGTCTATATCCCACAACTCGGGATTAACGACCTCCATTTCACGGATAGGAATCTCGATAAGCTGTAGGCGGGATTGTGACGGGGTAGGAGTCAAGTCGCTTTGGGTCACTTCCCTGCCCTGCGAATCGAATATACAGGCCTGAAATTCCACCTTCCCTTTGGCAAGCAGATCGCCACGGAGTTCGACTTGAGTATATACTTTCCATCTGTTACCGTCTGTTTTCTTACTTACGACATAAATGCCATGACGGGATATGGACATCGTATCCTTTATGAGAATATGGACATCACGGTTGATTCCGCCTCCTGTATACCAACGCGAACCTCCTTCAACGCCGGTATGGGTATATACAGCGAGTAGATTATCCTGGCCATATTTCAATTTTTCTGTCACGTCACATTCAAACCCGCAATAGCCATATTCCGTAGAGCCAATTTTTTCGCCATTAAGATAGACATCGCCGTAATACATCATTCCCTCAAAGTCGATGAGCACTTGGCGGCCTTCCCATGCCTTGTCGGGATGAAATGTCTTACGAAACCATGCACCGGACATCTCTTTGAAGGCACGGGCACGGTTTGCCGTTTTCTTCCATGGCATATTCAGTTGATAGTCGTATGGCAAATCCAGTTGTCTCCATTGACTGTCGTCCAGTTCTGGTTTTTCTCCATCTTTCACTTCTCCTAATTGGAATTTCCATCCAAAGTTCATGAGAATCGATTCTCTTTCTGTGGCTGATATTGTCTGTATAACAAACAGTAGAATGGTACAAATAATTATATTCTTTCTCATAAATATTATTGTTTTTGTGTAATAATGAATGTGCTTTCGTAAGGTTTTAAACGGAGTACGCCATGAAAAGGCTTACGTTCCAAAGACAGTGGGTCCCATTGTTCCATATTCTTGTGTTGGGAGCGTAAGGCAATATTCTGAACATAGTCATGATTGGGGATAAGTCACCTCCGAACGCAAACCGGTCTTGACTTCCCAGTTGTCAATCATGTCACGCCCGCTGAGCCATACGTCTTCTATTTCCAATTTGTCGGATTTTGATGTCGCGTCGGTCCAATCGTGTAGGCGTACACGAAAATAACGTGCCTCTACGGCAGGGAAGTTGATGGTACGCCGGCGGCTCTTGTAGCCGATAATGTTCTCGACTGTCAGCAATTGGGTGGCAGATTTCCATGTTTTGCCGTCGTTGCTGTATTCCAGATCGCCAACAGGTGGAAAATCAACATATCCGGCACAAAAAAAACGTTCCTGTGGCTTACCTGGCAAGTTCATCGAACCGTATGAACCTTTCCCACGGGGATTTGTCTGGTAAGTGATGGTACTCATGGCAACGGTTTCTCCCGCATCATAAGCAATGATAAGTTCGGCACAGTTCTCTACCGTCAACCGTTCTTTCTGTATACAGACAGGAGCGTACATTGCCGGATTGGGAATCAGGAACGTGGCGATATCCTTGAACCCTTTGCGATGGTATGAGGACAAAGGAATCATTTCCCCTTCCTTCGCCGGAAGTAGCAGGGGAGTTTCCGCGCTTACGACTTGTTGCATTCCCATGTCGGGCGTTATCCACGGACCGCCGGCTACATAACCGTTAGTTGCAGCCAGTTCAAAGGTTAACCCCAGTTCCTTGGCACGACGGGCGGCATACTTCAACATTTCCCACCATTCGGTTGACATAGAAGCAAAAGCCCCTTCCTCTGAACCATGAGTCTGGTCATAATAGACAACGCCTCCCAGACCGGCATCCTTGAATGCCCTTAAATCTGCATCTATACCTTCTTTAGTAGTAGTTGTCTCTCCATGAAACCACCACACCTTTGTACGTACATCATGGCTTGGATTGCAAAACTGCCGCCATAATGTCCCTTGTACTTCTGCTTCCGATATCGAAAGGGCTAAAAGCATAACCAATATAAAAGTCTTCATCATCTGTAGTTTTTTGGCACAAAGGTACGTTGCGTTACCACTAATGCAAATCCAATTTTATCCGTTTGCTAACATTTTTGTCCCTTGTGGCTTAACAAACGCCAAATCAAGAGTATATTTTTGTTTCATTGCAGACACTTTTGTCTCATTTTGCGCATTTCTGCCCTTTTGCCCGATAGTAACTTATAGAAATGATTATCTTTGTGCCGTAATCTATCAAAGTGTCATGAAATGGGAATAATTCGCTCAATGCAACTGCTACGAACCTGTTGTTTTCTGATGTTCTTCGTGCTGTGTACAAAAGGGTATGGCATGGAATTGGAAATTATATCCCACCAATTGAACAGGATAAATGCTTTGCCCAGTAATAATATCAGGTGTATAGCACAAGACGAAGAGGGATATTTATGGTTGGGAACATTAAATGGACTCTATCGTTTTGATGGATACCGGATACAGAAAATCACAAAGATTTCGGCAGACTACAAGCCGCTGATGAAAGAAAGTAGGATTAGCAAACTGGAACGATGGAAAGACGGGCAGTTGGCAGTGGCTTTTCCGCGACAGAGACTGATGGGAGTCAATACCCGTTACGGCCAATTTGAGCCTTTAAAGGATTCACTAAACTATGTCCGGAGTTTCTGCCTGGGGCAGGATACGATGATTGATAATCGTGGAAACCGAATCACAGTAGTGAGTAATACAGCAAACATAATATATCAAAACGCAAAAACAAATAATACATTAACATTGCAAGCCATTCCTTTATTTCTGTGGAAACTAAGTTCGGACATAAAACTGAAAGTAGTGACAGACATGCGAGGGCTGATATGGGTCTCAACGGCAGGTGGAGGCATCACTGTGTATGATAGTAACGGTAATATGCTGAAACGCATTACAGCCAGTACGTCAAATTTGATTCCGTCAGATTACATAACAGATATGATAGAAGACAGGAATGGACGTATATTGGTATGTGAACAGTGGCATGGAATAACTATACTGTCGGTTGAGGAAAGAAATATAGATATAGTCCCGCTTGGTCGTAAAAACGATGTGGCTAATGCAAGGGAGGTAAAAGTCTTAACCAATCTGCCTGAAGGGAAAGTCATTGTTGCCAACGATATGGGGAAAGTGTTCGCAATGGATTCTGACGGACAGCTGGAAGCAATAACTTCACTTCCGGCAGAGGTAGAATATCTTTGTATCACTACAGACGGCAGAGGCGGTCTCTTGGCCGGAACAAGGAATAATGGTCTCTATACGGAACAAGGTTTCCTGCCTCATTCTTCCAGTCAGCCTTCAATAGCGAGCAACCGCATAGACCATATTCTCACAGATCGAAAGGGAAGAATATGGATATGCAATATCAATGGTATGGTCGATATGTTAGAACGTGAAGGAGAACAATGGACGTTCAAGCATTTTTTTACTCAATTTGATGGATTGGAAGTAAAATCAATGCTCTGTGACCATAATGATAAAATGTGGATGGCAACGAGCGTTGGAATATTCTGCTTTGATCCGGAAAATCTGATCAAAGACAGTGAGGCTTACATAAGGTATCCTTTGGGCATAGGTGAGGAAGAGGTAAGAGTAACCTGTCTGTGGGAAGACTCAAAACATACTATATGGGCCGGGACATCCGGATGGGGCGTATTCTTATGTACTGACGGCAAAAACTTCATACCATTCGGAAAGCAAAGTGGAATGACCCGTTTCGTCAATACCATCATTGAGGATGCGAAGCATAATATATGGTTGGCCGGTGATGAAGGAGCATTGTGCTATTCACTTGATTGTGGTTCTACATTCAAACTCTATTCAGAAACTGCTCCACTTAGGAATATATTCAATTCACATTGTGCTGCCACAATGGATGATGGGAGGATTGTGTTGGGTTCGCTTGATGGGGTGTTGATAACCAGTGCGGCAATGATTCAACATGCAAGCATAGAGCAGACTTTGCGGATCTCGGAGATAAGCGTCAATGGCATTTCATTACAGCGCGATGATAAAATAGAACTGGAATACGACCGGAACTCTCTGACATTTTTCTTTTCCGACTTGTCGTTTGATACCCATCTTTCAACCTATTATTCTTATCAGATGGAAGGAGTGAACAAGCAGTGGAGTGAACCTTCAACGGCAAACTTCGCGAGTTTCAATGCCTTACAACCGGGACATTACGTTTTTCATGTGAAGATTGTTGGTGCTGATACAAGGATGCATGAACAGTCCATGCGGTTCACAATCCTTGCCCCGTGGTGGCAGACGTTGTGGTTCCGCTTGCTTGTATCGGCAATATTGATTGCAGTAGTCGCACAATTCTATGTCCATTATCGCCGTGAGGCAAAGTTAAAGCAAACGGTATATGACGAACGCCTGTTGACGAAATACAGAGTGAAGTTCTTTACAAATATCTCGCATGAGTTTCGCACTCCACTCACATTGATTCAAGGGGCAATGGACAAAATCATGTCATCGGAAGGAAAGTTGGAGCAGATACAGCCCTCGCTATATATGATGCAACGTAACGTTACACGAATGAAAAGACTGATAGACCAGTTTCTGGAATATAGAAAAATGGAAACCGGCAACATGGAACTTCGTTTAGAGCAAGTCGAAATAGTGGAGATGTTGAAAGAAATATTTCTGTCATTCCGTGACATCAGCGACCGCCGGCGCATCAACTACAAGTTTCTTACCACACACAAGCAACTGATAATGTATGCTGACCGGAGCTATATAGACAAAATAGCTTATAATTTGCTGAGTAATGCCTTTAAATATACTCCTGTAGGGGGAGAAATCTCGATGAGACTGGCTGTAGAGGAAAATATGCTGGTAGTGACCGTACAAGATAACGGCATCGGTGTACCTGAGAATAAACGCGAAAAACTTTTTGAAAGATACAACAGTTCCCAAATGAATACCAATTCCATGGGAATCGGTTTGAACTTAACTGCCGAACTGGTACAAAAACACCACGGTACGATACATTACGTGCCGGGAGAGGAAGCAGGCTCTGTGTTTCTATTTACCTTGCCTATGGACAAGGCGGTATATGATGCGGAAGACTTCTTGCAAGAATCAGAATTAATGCTGCAACAAGAACGCCTTACTTATCCTAAAATACAAAAAATATGTCCCATGCCGGCACTGCCGATGAATAATAAATCGGTTCTTATTGTTGAGGACGACAATGATATACAGGACTTCCTGCAACAAGAACTTTCGAATTATTTCCATGTAGAGGTAGCATGCGACGGTGTGGAAGCAATTGAGATAATCGAAGAAAAGATGCCCGATCTTATGATAACCGACATTCGTATGCCTCACATGAATGGTTTTCAATTGTTGAATCATGTACGGAAAAGCGGCTACCAGTATTTGCCGGTAATAATGCTTACGGCTGTTGATACTGCGGAAACCGAGTTGAAGAGCATAAGGCATGGGGCTGATGTCTATTTACCCAAGCCTTTTAACATGCGCCTTCTTGTGGCCCATTGTGTGGCGTTAGTACAAAAGTTTGATAATGTCAAAAGAAGTGCCGCAGCAGAACACGCCGCACAGAATTTGCGACACAATACGGATACAGTTCAGGAGACTGTACAACCTGCAAAGCCCGTGATTACGGACGAACGTGACCGTAAGTTCCTTGACCGTTTCAATGCGTATATTCAGAGCCACATTGATGATAAAGACTTGAATATGGATCATTTGGCTGAAGCTATGGGATATGGTCGCTCTAAGTTCTATCGTAAAGTAACTGCGCTTATCGGATGTTCCCCCAAAGAGTATATACGAAAACAGCGCATAGAGCGCGCAGCGAAACTGTTACGTTCCTCAGACACCATTACAGTTTCAGAAGTTGCTTATATGACGGGATTCAACACTCCGCAATATTTTAGTACTGTCTTCCGGGCATACTATGATATGCTTCCTTCTGAATATCAAAAAATGCCATCAACAGACAATATCCACTGACCCGAGAAATCGGGTCAGTGGAAAATTAGTGGGGATAAAATTTTCATAATCAAAAGTTATATCGAACTTTGTGGTATGGAAAACGAATACTTACAGATGTTGGCGCAGATAGTTCTGCCCACGCAGATACTTGATTATTTTACAATCGCCGGAGTAGGGCAGACAGAATCGGAGATACATATAAGTCTCGATGAGAAAATGCATCCTGAGCTAAGTGAAGACGTCTATTTTGAATCCAAAGGCTTCATGGAGGCGGTCAGTGTCACAGACTTCCCTATAAGAGACCGCAAGGTAATTCTTCGGATTCGACGCAGGCGCTGGACCGATACCCGTACGGGCAAGAGTTTCAGCATACCGATAGATCTTGATGTCGTAGCCAAAGGCACACGTTACTCCAAAGAATTTGGGGCTTTTTTAAAAGAAACGTATGGAGACATCCCCAGTGACCTGCCGTACGCTTGAGGAATTCTATCATGTAGATTCACATACGTTTGAAAAACAATATAAGGAGTCTCTGAGCGGCTATCGCGACTGGGATCAGCTTGAACACGCTGATGAATGGCTGCTGTTTTCCGACAATATTGGTCCTTGGTTGGCAATAGATGAATCCTCACTATCCAATGGCGAGTTATACACCTTTGTAACCAACCGCGATGCCCGTACAAGAGAGCGTTCATTAGTGGCCGTCGTAGCGGGTACAAAGTCGGAAGATGTTATCGCCGTGCTACTGCGTGTTGACGAGGATAAACGCAATGCGGTCAAGGAAGTTACGCTTGACCTGTCTGATTCAATGCGTAAGATCGTCCGTACGGCTTTCCCTAAAGCCAGTCGTGTCATTGATCGGTTTCATATCCAGAAGCTTGCCTGTGACGCAGTTCAGGAACTTAGAATCAAGCACCGCTGGGATGCCATACAACAGGCCAACGATGAAATGGAAGAAGCCAAGATGTGCGGAAAGGACTATATCCCGTTCCGATACCCTAATGGCGACACCCGCAAGGAACTGCTCATTCGATCACGTTATCTGCTGTTCAAAATTGTTATTTTAGTTCGGAGGAATGTCTCATAACATATAATGAAATGCATCATAACATTACTTGTTATACTTCATTACATTATTTGTTATACTTCATTACATTACTTGTTATGCTCCATTACATTACTTGTTATGAGACATAAGATCTTCTTCCGATTCAGCTTATTTCCGAAGGAGGCTGGTTAATGTAGAAATGTGATTTTAGGTATACCTTAATTAAATAATGTGTGATGAGAATAAAATAGGCACGAGAAATGTACATAAGAATGGTTTTGAAATAAAGTTTATGCGAGAAAACTTTTGTATATCGCAAAAAAGCAGTACTTTAGCGTGGTTTTTCATAAGCCCAATTATGTATAATTAATTATCTTTTTAAATGCTTGAACAAGACAGAATTATAAAGATTAACATTGAGGAGGAAATGAAGTCATCGTACATTGACTATTCTATGTCGGTCATTGTTTCGCGTGCCCTTCCAGATGTTAGAGATGGTTTTAAGCCCGTTCATCGTAGAATTCTCTTCGGAATGATGGGACTAGGAAATACGTCTGATAAACCTTATAAGAAATCAGCTAGAGTTGTAGGTGAAGTATTAGGTAAATACCATCCACATGGTGACTCTTCCGTTTACGGTGCATTAGTTCGCATGGCACAACCTTGGGCAATGCGATATTTGATAGTAGACGGTCAAGGAAACTATGGTTCTGTAGATGGCGATAGTGCAGCAGCTATGCGATATACAGAATGCCGTTTGCAAAAAATCGGTGAAGATATGATGCAAGATCTTGATAAGGAAACGGTTGATATGCAAAATAACTTCGACGATTCTTTACGAGAACCTACCGTAATGCCCACCCGCATTCCAAATCTTTTAGTAAACGGTGCCTCTGGTATTGCTGTAGGTATGGCAACTAATATGCCGACTCACAATCTATCAGAAGTCATTGACGCTTGTGTCGCATATATCCAGAATAACGATATTGAAATAGAGGAGTTGATGAACTATGTAAAAGCTCCCGACTTCCCAACTGGAGGATACATATACGGCATGAGCGGAGTGCGCGAAGCCTACCTTACAGGACGTGGTCGTATTATCATGCGTGCTAGAGCTGAAATAGAAACAGGTTCTACACATGATAAAATCGTTATTACCGAAATTCCTTATGGAGTCAACAAGGCCGAACTGATCAAAAACATTGCAGACTTGGCTAATGAGAAAAAAATAGATGGTATTTCTAATGCTAATGACGAGTCGGACCGCGAAGGTATGCGAATCGTTATTGATATTAAACGTGATGCAAATGCCAGTGTGGTTCTGAATAAACTCTATAAGATGACTTCCTTGCAGACTTCTTTCAGCGTAAACAATGTAGCATTGGTACACGGACGTCCTCGTCTGCTGAACCTGAAAGAGCTGATCAGATACTTTATCGAACATCGTCATGAGGTTGTTATCCGCCGTACACAATATGATTTGCGTAAAGCGAAAGAACGCGCCCACATTCTGGAAGGACTGATTATTGCATCAGATAATATTGATGAAGTTATCCGTATCATTCGTGCAGCTAAAACTCCTAATGATGCGATTACAGGCTTGATGGAACGTTTCCAACTGACCGAGATCCAGTCTCGTGCCATTGTAGAAATGCGTCTGCGCCAGTTGACAGGACTAATGCAAGATCAACTTCACGCTGAATATGCAGAAGTAATGAAGCAAATAGCCTACTACGAAGAAATTCTTTCAAATGACGAACTTTGCCGTAAGGTCATTACAGATGAATTAATCGAAGTAAAAGAAAAATATGGAGACACTCGGCGTTCCGAAATCGTCTATTCATCTGAAGAATTCAACCCGGAAGATTTCTATGCAGACGATGAAATGATCATTACGATCTCGCACATGGGATATATAAAACGTACACCTTTGAGTGAGTTCCGTGCCCAAAATCGCGGTGGAGTAGGATCAAAGGGTACCGACACACGCGATGCAGACTTTATCGAACATATATATCCAGCAACCATGCATAACACAATGATGTTCTTTACTCAAAAAGGCAAGTGTTACTGGCTTAAAGTATATGAAATCCCCGAAGGTAGCAAAAACTCGAAAGGACGCGCTATTCAAAACTTATTGAATATAGACTCGGATGATGCTGTAAATGCCTACCTGCGTGTGAAGAATCTTTCCGACCAAGAATTCATAAACTCTCATTATGTTTTCTTCTGTACCAAAAACGGTGTTATAAAAAAAACATTGTTGGAACAATACTCGCGTCCTCGCCAAAATGGCGTAAATGCCATCACCATTCGTGAGGACGACCGTGTTATCGAAGTACGTATGACTAATGGCGACAACGAAATTATAATCGCCAACCGTAATGGACGTGCCATCCGTTTCCACGAAAGTGCTGTACGCGTTATGGGACGTACTGCAACAGGCGTACGTGGTATGACACTTGATGAAGACGGACAAGATGAAGTCGTAGGAATGATTTGCATTAAAGATCCGGAAACAGAGACCATCATGGTGGTATCAGAGCAAGGATATGGCAAACGTTCCGATATCGAGGACTATCGTAAGACAAATCGTGGAGGTAAAGGTGTAAAAACCATAAATATTACCGAGAAGACTGGAAAATTGGTAGCCATCAAGTCCGTAACAGATGATAATGATTTAATGATTATCAATAAGTCAGGAATCACCATTCGTTTGAAAGTAGCTGATGTCCGCATCATGGGACGTGCTACACAAGGTGTTCGCCTCATTAATCTTGAAAAAAGAAATGATGAAATCGGTTCTGTATGTAAAGTCACCTCCGATAATTTAGAAAATGAAGGGGATACCAATGGAACAACTCCATCTCTATTCGATGAAGAAGCTAACGGAGAAGGGAAGAATATTCCTGATAGTGAAATAAATAACGAAAATGAAGAATAGACATAATATTAATTTAAATTTTACATTTATCATGAAAAGAGTATTATTTTCAGTGATGTTATTGCTTGCTGCTAGTTTTACCTTTGCTCAAGAAAAGGTAGTAAAGGAAGCTAAAAGCATTGCAAATGAAGTGAAACCTGATTTCAAGAAGGCTGAACAGCTTATTAATCAAGCTTTGACTAATCCGGAAACAAAGGATAATGCCGAGACTTGGGACGTAGCAGGTTATATTCAGAAGAAAAGTAATGAAAAGCAGATGGAAAATGCCTATCTAAGAAAACCCTATGATACGTTGCAAGTGTACAATAATGTATTGAATATGTGTAAGTACTATCTCAAATGCGATGAACTTGCACAAGTTCCCAACGAAAAAGGTAAAATTAAGAATAAATACAGAAAGGCTAATGCTGCTGCTATTATGGCTGAGCGACCTAATTTGATCAATGGCGGTGTTCAATATTATAACATGGAGAAAAACAAAGAAGCATTAGCTTTCTTTGGAGCTTATATTGAAACAGCAGTAAGCCCGATGCTTGAAAGTGAAAACCTCCTGCAAAAAGATACAATTTTGCCTCAGATAGCATATTACGCAAGTATAGCAGCTGCTAAAATGGAAGATTATTCAAGTGTCTTAAAATATGCTCCTTACGCTCAAAACGATAAAGAAGTGGGACAATATGCTATGGAATTCATTTCTACTGCATTGAAAGCACAAGGCGATACAGTTAAATGGATTGCTTCTTTGAAAGAAGGTATACAGAAATATCCGCAACACTCATTCTTCTTTGGTCATTTGATTGATTATTACAGCAATAATAACAAATATGACGAAGCTATGCAATTTGCAGACAGCATGTTAGAGAAAGATCCTAGTAATACATTCTATTTATATGTAAAAGGATATCTTTACCACAATATGTACACCAATCTCAAAAATGAAAAGAAAGAACAAGAGGCTGCAGATGTGCTCAATAAAGCTATTGAATATTATACCAAAACAATTGAGATAGATCCTAACTATGCAGAAGCTCATTCTAACTTAGGATTAATCTATTGTCTGCAAGCACAAGATTTCTCAGAAAAAGCTAGTGCAGATGTTAATGATCTGAAGTATAAAGAAGATCAAGCCACTTTGAAGGCTTTCTATGAAAAAGCAAAGCCTTGCTACGAAAAAGCAAGAGAATTGAAGCCTGATCAAAAGGATTTGTGGATGAATGGCTTGTATCGTGTATACTATAATCTGGATATGGGACCTGAATTTGAAGAAATAGAAAAGTTGTTAGGTAACAATTAATCATCTTGGTTCTTCGCTTTTCTATTTTCTATTGATATGATCAGTCGGCATATATTTCTATGATAGAAATATATGCCGATTTTTTATACCGAACAAGTATATAATGATTCACTTTCATTGCCATTTGTTGTTAAAAGCAGCCGTTATTCCTGATGGCATGCAGTATCGTTAATGTTATTATTGATTAGTGAAATCTCTAAACAACGCAGCAAATATAAGAGAAATAATCAATATTATGTTTAATATAAAAGCGGAAGTTACAATAATTTGAAAATATAAGTGTTATCAATATTGGGATCTACTTTAAAAATATCCTTTTATTCCCTATACTCCCTTTTTAATCTTAAAAAACATCTTAGAAATACAACTAAATTGCTTGTGAAGTCAAATAAGTCATTACTTCTAAGATGTCCGTTCTGAGTTTTACTACAGGAATCCTTCTTATTTTAGAGTTTTACTACACAAGTCTCAAAATATATTATTCATTCATTTCATCTAATATTTTAAGAGCCTTATCAAGAACTGTAGTGTCATCTAACATAACCAAACCACCATCAGGTCCAGGTTCCAAATGTATCCCAACACTTTTACCTTCTTTAAAATTATGACCACCAAAAAAGTTTCGAACGGTGTCAACGTTTAGCCCAAGTTCATCGGCTATTCTATGCATACTACCAGCGGGTAATGAATCCTTAATCTTACGAAGTTCATTAAATGTTATTGTTCTCATATCTGTAAACTTTATGAGGGTTAATAATCAGTGATATCTATTACGCTATAAACTTAAGGAAAAAAAAGGATAAAACAAATAGTTTCACTACTTTTTTTACAAAATAAAAATCCCTCATCAAAAGGATATTTATACTTCTCCTTTTAATGAGGGATTCTATTATTATTAATTATCTTATTATTAATTATCTTATTATTAATTATCTTATTATTAATAGATTAGTCTTATTAGATTACTTCGACAGATGATGCTGGTACCCAACCGACCTTACCATCTTCCAATCGAATTTCTCTCCATTCACGCATAGTAGCATCTTTTATTTCGACCTTTCTACCTTCGTGCAATATGAACAGACTAGTACCAGAATCACTGGGAGTGCTACGCACTGTTACACTTGGAGTTAATACAATAGCATTATTGCGATTCAATATTTCATGCTTCTGCTGGAAAGCAAAGACATTAGTCAAAATAACCACTATTAAAAATACAATTCCTGTAATAAATCCTGCTTTCTTCCACACAATCTGCTTAGAAAAAAAGAAAAAATAGAGAGAAATAAGCAATAAGAAGAAACAAACTATACCTACATATCCCCATGCATCCACATTCAAACAATTAATCAGTGATTTAGTCCAAGATATGAAAAAGATTTCAGCTACAGGGATTACTTTATCAATGGTTTTGGCACGAGCTATTTCTAAATTTGCACGGATATCCGCATTACTAGGCTGTAGCAATAAAGCCCGCTCATAGTTTAAAATAGCTCTTGCTATATTTTCTGATTTATAATAGCTGTTTCCTAAGTTATAATATACTTCAGCTGCTTCTCCATCTTTCAATAAAGTTTCATAAAGCTGAATAGCAGAAGCATAATCATTTCTCATATATGCACTATCACCGGCTGCTTTTGTCAAACCACTCCCTAATGCAACTACCGGGAATTCAGAATAAGAATCTTCCGTCACAACCGAATCATTTGCATTTTGTAAAGAATCGGATGATACCTGGCCAAAAGAGGTCATTGCTATAAATAGGCCAAAGGCAAGAACAAATATTTTTTTTATCATAATTAACCTCCTCTATTTAGTGTTTAATCGAATTCTCCATTTTACTAATTACTGCCAGTGAAGCTGAATAGACCTTATCCATAGCCTGATTGTCATTTCCTGGAGCAAAACGAGCAAATTCGCAGTCATTCAAAGTTGCAAGAAATTCCTTTATCAATGTATCCTCTACTCCATATTTACATAATTCCTCTTCAATATTGTCTTTTGAAAGTCGAGAGACCGGAATATTCAGTTTATCACTAATATATCCCCAAAGAGCTTTTAATACTTCATCGTAGAAAGCCTCTTTCTTATTTTCAGCGAACAGTTTACCGGCAGACTTCATACGCTTAACAGCTACCTTATTAGCCTTTTTGGTACGCATCTTTGCCACATTTGCATTAGTGGCTATCTGCTTATGATATATAATAAAGAAGATAATAAATGCAATACCAGGTATGATATAAAGTAACCAATACGTCATAGAATCAAAAAAGAAATCTCCCTTTTGAGAAAGAGTTACGTCATTCTGATTTATAAAACGAATATCCTCATTCAAGATCTTCAAATCTTCTTTATTTGTAAAGTTGGCTATAGATTGTGCAGCATTCCCCTCGCCCTTGTCTACATGAAGTTCATATTCTTCCGTTGTCAATACTTTATAAGAATGAGACTTGATATCAAAATAACTAAACTTCACAGCTGGAATCTTAAATGTTCCTGCATTGCGTGGAATAGCAAGATACTCAATCACTTTACTTCCAGATAGCCCTGCATTTGTTAGGCGGAACTTATTATCCACTTTGGGATCATAGACCTCAAAATCATCAGGGAACTTAACCTCTGGATCACCAATTAACTTCAAATTACCTGTACCGGAAATCACCAGTTTGATAGTAATAGCATCATTGGTTTTCACATTAGTACTATTAATAGAAGAAGAGATGCTGAACTCTCCCACTCCACCTGAAAAATCAGCGGTTTTTCCACTAGGAAGTGGTTTCACATCAATCGTTAACTTAGGAGTATTCAATGTTTTCTTAACCTCAATATAATTGCTACCCCCATTAAAGAAAGCTTCAAACGGATCAGATACTTGAGTAGTTTTAGCAACAGAAGCATCGAAACGAGCAGGCTCAATTGTCAAGCTACCCGACTGCTGAGGAAACAATACAAACTGACGATATACCGTCGTTTGATAGTTTCTTCCCTTATAATGTTCCAAACTCCATCTTCTATCATTCGGAAGTTCTACTTCCTGAGAATGAAATCCTTTGAAATCCGGAAGTTTCACATTATCAAAGCGTTGTAGATCAACTAAAGTATAGATCTTGTATGTCATCAGAAAAGCCTCCTGTTCATATACATTTGTCTTGCTCGCAGTAGCTGTAATAAACAAATCCTGATTTGAGATAGAAGTACCCGATGACGCACGGCTAGCGTTGCCTTGTTGACCATTGTTATTGCTACTACCAGAAGATGTTCCTCCCTGATCTGCAGGAAGTACTTTAATATGTACTGAATTAGAAACCATTTGATTACCATTGGCCGTAATAGTAGCCCTTGGAATGGTAAAATTACCTTCTGCCGTAGCCATCAAAATATAGGTAAATGTGATACTACTGGTTGAGGTTGATACACCATTGATAATCTGCATGCTACTCTGCTGCGAACGACTGGGTCCCATCAGCACTTCAAATCCCTTGATAGATGGAGCACGGAAATCTCTCACCTTTTGTGTAGTCACTGTATATGATAGCCGAAACTGATCACCTATTGCTACGGCATCAGGAGCTGATGCCGTGAATGATACTTTTTCATCAGCAAAAGCTTGTAGACCGACCGTTATCAGTGCTATCCATAAGAAAATTAATTTTCTCATATATTGTTATTGCTTTTATTATTTACCAATCCTTTTCCAAACGACCGCCTTGGATAACTTGCTGTTTCTTCACCTTATCCTGCACATCCTTTTCATCTTGCATAACCGATTTCAGAAGCTGTTCTGCATTCTCTTTTGACATTTTATTATCTTGTGGTTGAGATGGTTGTTGCTGCTGATCCTGATTTTGCTTATCCTGCTTATTCTGATCTTGCTTATCTTGCTCTTTTTCCTTATCTTGTTGGTTTTGATCTTGATTCTGATCCTGATTCTGCTGATTTTGTTCCTGTTCTTTCAGCATCTTCTGAGCCAAAGCTAAATTGTAACGTGTTTCATCGTCCTTCGGATTATTTCGTAATGACTCTTTATACGCTTCCACAGCTTTTGCATAATCTTTGCCAGAATGGAATATTACCCCCATGTTATGATAAATCTGAGCCAATTTACTTTTGTCCTTTTCCATTTTAGTAGCAGCAACATACTGTTCCATCGCTTCTTGCAACTTATTCTGCAACATCAATGTATTACCAAGATTGTACATTGCTATTGTGGATTTAGGATTAACATCAATAGCTTTCCGATAATTCACTTCTGCATTTACGTATGTACTGTCTTTATATGCACGATTTCCCTTACGGATATAGTCACGTTCCGCTTTTTGTGCAGAAACAGAAACTGATACTACTAACAGCAAGATAATTCCGATAATCTTATTTCTCATCATCATATCTTTCTTCCTTTTTAAACAAATGGATATTACGGAATAACGGGTTTTTACGTCCTAAAATCAGCATTTCCACTGATAGCAATAACAAAATAATCCATGCAATGGCTTGAAATTGCTCGTTAAATTCAGTATAAACCTGTGTTTCCACATCAGCTTTCGCCATTTTATTTATTTCCTGAGTGATTGTTTTTTGTGCAGCATTAGAATTATCCACGCGCACATAAATCCCATTTCCAGCCTGAGCTATTTCCTGGCACATCTGTTCATTCAGACGGGTAACAACCACATTCCCATCCCGGTCACGACGAAAGTCGTTTGTCCCCTCTACAGGAATAGGAGCACCATCAGGCATACCTACTCCCAAGACATTGACTTGAATATTTTTCTGAGTGGCAGCTTTAGCAGCTTCTACTGCACCTCCTTCATGATTCTCACCATCAGTAATAACAATTACTGCACGCCCAACCTCTTCTTGAGGTGTAAAGCTACGGACTGCCAAATTGATTGCTGCTCCAATTGCAGTACCTTGTTTGGATATCAGCGAAGGATTGATAGATTCCAAGAACATCTTAGCAGAAATATAGTCGCTCGTGATGGGCAATTGAGTAAAAGCGTCACCGGCAAACACAATCATACCCACCTTATCGTTCTCCATCTTATCTACTAACTGTTCAACCAATCTTTTTGCTTTTTCCAGACGACTGGGTTGTACATCTTGAGCGAGCATAGAGTTGGATATATCTAATGCAATCATTACTTCCACTCCTTGGCGTTTTACAGTCTCCAGTTTAGAACCAAACTGTGGACGTGCCAGCAATACCGCAAATAACCCTATTGCGGTAAATACTAACCAAAATTTCACACTCGGCCGATATTTAGAAACATCCGGCATTAGTAGTGCCATTAGCTCCGGATCGCCAAATTTTCTGATTGCTTTCCGTCTCCGATAATTGGAATACAGATAGAGAACTGCCAAAAAAGGCAGTAAAAGCAACAGATATAAATATGTAGGTTCTTCAAATCGAAACATCTTTCTATTACGTTTTAGTAATTTACAACTAATGCACTGTCTTTAAGGAATCTTCTTCAAAATGGAGTTACAGAGCAAAACTTCAAACAACACACAGAAAAATGCAGCCAAAGCGAACCAACGATATTCTTCCTGGCGCTTACTGTACTCTTTCACGTTCAGTTTGGTTTTCTCCAATTTATCGATCTCCTTATATACTTCTTTCAACTTTGAATTGCTGGTTGCCCGGAAATAATTTCCTTCCGTAGTGGCAGCAATCTGTGTCAATGTCTTTTCATCAATTTCTACAGGCAGATTAACATATTGTACCGTATTCCCCACCGGATAAGGATAAGGAGCCATACCGTTGGTACCTACCCCAATAGTATAAACACGGATACCAAAACTTTTGGCTATCTCTGCCGCTGTCAGTGGAGAGATGTCTCCTTTGTTATTCGTACCATCTGTCAGAAGAATGATTACCTTAGATTTCGCTTTACTATCTTTCAGTCGGGTTACTGCATTGGCAATACCCATACCAACCGCTGTTCCATCTTCGATTATGCCACATTTGATTCCTTGAAACAGATTAAGCAACACAGTGTGGTCTACCGTCAGCGGACACTGCGTAAAACTCTCTGCTGCAAACAGCGTAATACCGATATTGTCATTTGGACGACCGTTGATAAACTCTGCCGCCACATCTTTCGCCGCTTCCAGACGATTGGGCTTCAAATCCTCTGCCAGCATACTGGTAGACACGTCAATTGCCAGCATGATATCAATACCCTCAATTTCACTGTTTTGCCAGCTATCAGTTGTTTGAGGACGTGCCAATACTACGATTATCAATGACAAAGCAATAATACGCAGCATAAAAGGTACATGCAACAGATAATTCTTATAACTCTTTGGTGTATGCGCATACACACGGGCATCCGAAATCTGAAGCGTGGCTTCACTATTCTTCCGCTTCATGATATACCATACTATATAAGGTATAAGCAACAGCAGCAAAAACAAATATTCAATATTGGCAAAAACCATTGTATTTACTATTTTACGATTTACAATTTACGATTGATGTTACTCCAGTTTGTATGACTAAACAAAGCAACTGTACAACTGCGTTACGATATATATGAATATTGCAAGTAAAGTGAATGCCAAAACGACAATTCCTATGCCCAACAATATCTTAGTACGCAATGAACGTTTCTCAACAATAGTGATTTCAGTAGGCTGCGGCTTCGCATTCTCTGTTTCCACTTCTTTGGTTTCATTGATGAAATCAATAGCATTAATCAGATTCGCATCATTCTCATTCATCAGCGGAGCATGCTTGGCAAACTTTACCAAGTCAGCTGTCTGAAAGAGAGTACGCAAATCGGCAATAGCCTCTTTATCTTTCATCTCAAGCAACTTCTCTATAATTTCAGAAGAAGTCATTTCCAAAGCATTAAATCCAAAACGGCCCTTTATATAAGTGCGCAGAGTGTCTGTCAGTTCTGTATAATACTCTTTGGATTGACCTTTTTGCCATACTTTTTCGCTCTTGATGCGCTCTATCTCCTTCATTGCCTGCTGATGCGGCGGTAACTTCGGCTCTACTTTTACCTTTCGTATGATTGGTTTATTGTCGCAAATACGCATAATCAGATAGATGAGCAACAATGCCAATGGTATGAGCAGTATGCCACAAATGATAATTCCATACCAGTCTTCCCATACAAACGGAGCTTGCATCACAGTCTTGGGTCCAAAGAATTGTTCCGGATTCTCCGGATCTAAGGGTACATTCACAGAATAGACCTTCAGCGCCAATGCTTTCGAGGGATATACCTTGTTGTCCACCATCACTTCCATTGGAGGCAGATAGTATAACGCCGAATCAAACGACGTAATCGTATATTCCTGTGTAATCAGCATCCGCTTATTATCATTGATATACTGCGTGTCTGCCTTGGCAATGTCGAGAATCTCCACACCACGCACCAGCGTATCTTTATAGACAGGAAAAACAGCACGTTTATCCGCTTCCAGCGACACCTGAAGTTTTATCTTTGCTTGGTCACCGATATATATTTGCAAAGAATCGATGGTAGCATCCACAATCACCGACTGTGCCACGGCTTTGCCTGTCAATATGCCCAAGAGGGTTATCAGAAATAGATATCTTTTCATTTTCCCGATTAATTTCGTTTCGCAAACAAATTCATCAATGCTTTGACATAGTCTTGATCGGTGCGTACCGATACATTGTCGACGTTACTCTTGGTGAATACTTCATGCAGTTCCGCTTGCTTGTTCACCCACCAATCATGATGTGCACGGCGCACGGCACGCGACGAAGTATCAATCCATTGCTCATGTCCAGTCTCAGCATCCCTGATTTTCATTAGTCCGATAGCCGGTAGCTCCTCCACCCTGCGGTCATATACCTGGATAGCCACCACATCATGTTTCCGGTTAGCAATAGTCAATGCATTTTTAAAGTTTCCCTGATCAATGAAATCGGATAAAAGGAAGGCTGTGCAACGACGTTTCATCACGTTCGTCAGGTATTCCAGACCCAAATGAATATCCGTCCGTCGGCTTTCAGCTTTGAAATCAATCAACTCCCGAATGATATACAAGATATGCTTTCGTCCCTTTTTGGGTGGGATAAACTTCTCTATCCGGTCGGAAAAGAAGATAACACCGATTTTATCATTGTTCTGTATGGCCGAAAACGCCAATGTAGCGGCAATCTCCGTTACCATATCTTTCTTCATCTGCTTCACCGTACCAAATTCCAAACTACCGGAAACATCCACCAGCAACATCACAGTCAGTTCACGCTCCTCCTCAAACACCTTGACATACGGTTTATTGAAGCGAGCGGTCACATTCCAGTCAATGTCACGTATATCGTCGCCAAACTGATATTCACGCACTTCTGAAAAGGCCATACCCCTACCCTTGAAAGCCGAATGATACTGGCCTGCAAAGATATTGTTGGACAATCCGCGTGTCTTGATTTCAATCTGACGGACTTTTTTTAACAATTCACTTGTCTCCATTTACACAGTAGAATAATTCCGTTAATAAACACCTGCGACACCTTTGACTGATGTCAGCAAGATTCTTTAAAAACGTTGGCAACGTTTATTAATAGTTCTCCAAGACAACTTCACAGATATTTTCATCAAGGTACTTCTACCTTATTCAATATCTTACTGATAATTTCGTCAGAAGTCAGGTTACTGGCTTCAGCTTCATACGTCAGACCTATACGGTGACGCAAGACATCATGAGCCACAGCACGCACATCTTCAGGGATAACATACCCACGACGCTTGATGAAAGCATACGTACGGGCTGCCAAAGCCAGATTGATAGATGCACGAGGAGAACCGCCAAAGCCAATCATATCTTTCAACTCTTTCAAATCGTATTTTTCCGGATAGCGGGTAGCAAACACAATATCTACGATATAGCGCTCGATTTTTTCATCCAGATAAACCTGACGGACAACCTTACGGGCTTCTATTATCTCTTCCGCTTTCAGAATTGGTTTCACATTGAACTTCTCCCCGTTAATATTCTGACGAATAATCAGTTTTTCTTCTTCCAGTTTCGGGTAGTCAATGATCACTTTCAGCATGAAACGGTCTACTTGAGCTTCGGGTAACGGATAAGTACCTTCTTGTTCAATGGGGTTTTGCGTGGCGAGCACAAGGAAAGGCTCAGGCAAGTGGAATGTTTGCTTGCCAATAGTCACTTGGCGCTCTTGCATGGCTTCCAGCAAAGCACTCTGCACTTTGGCTGGAGCACGGTTTATTTCATCTGCCAAAACAAAGTTCGCAAAAACGGGACCTTTCTTTACCTGAAAAGTCTCATCTTTCTGACTATAAACCATTGTACCGATCACGTCGGCAGGCAATAAATCGGGCGTAAACTGTACACGGCTATATTGTGCATCGATCAACGAAGACAATGTCTTAATCGCCAATGTCTTAGCCAAGCCAGGCACACCTTCCAGCAATACATGCCCGTCGGACAACAAACCAATTAACAAAGACTCTACCAAATGTTTCTGTCCAACGATTATTTGATCCATACCAGTAACAAGGTTGGTAACGAAAGAACTTTGTCTTTCAATCCGCTCATTTAGTTCACGGATATCAATTGTTTCAGCCATAAATATTCGTATTTTTATTGTTTATATTTCATTGGATATGCCAGTATTCTACTGGTAATTATTTTTTCGCTCCAAAAGTACAGGAATAAATTAACCATACCAACTAATTTTTATTAAAAAACAATTAGATTAAACTACTTTCATAGAGTTTAGTAGTTAACAATAGTTTCTATGAGTTTTTTTAATTGTATTGCCGAGGATAAACAACAGTCTGCTCCTACCCTCAACATTACGCCACTTACAAGAACAGGATATTTCTTTCTATTTCTTCACAAGCTCAGGTATCTTGACAACAGTCCCGTAAGGCACGTGATCCGGATTTTTGATAATATTGGAATTGTACTTCACAATATATGGCCAGAAAGCCTTGCTTCCATAAAAGCGGAGTGCGACTTTTGTCAAGGTTTCCCCTTCTTTTATCGTATAAGTAGCTTTGGTTCCCACTATCTTATAATTTACGGAATCCGACTCAGAAGGAATTGCTACAGTTTTCTTTTTTACTTCCTTATGCATTACAGGAGCCTCTTTTTTCGCAATAGATTCGGTCGATACAGTTGCAATCGTTTTTGATTCAATCATCGGTTCCGCAGTTGCAACTTTCGGAATAACCGTTTCTGATAGAGTATCTGTTTTTGCCACCCTTGCTGTATCTTTCTGTACAAGGCTGTCTGTCGAATCAACAGTAGTATCCATTTCTGTAATCCTGTCACTGACAAATGATACATTCTCATTCAGAATATCAGGATAATACATGAAAATCACAGAGCCTGCACACAGTGCAATCACCACTATCACGATGCCCATAAAAATCTTGATAGTAGAAGCACCTTCTGCATCCGAATGGGAGTTCCGTGTGTCAGACAGAAGCTCTTCGCTCTTTTTTGCAGGTTCTGACGACATCTCTATAATAGGCTCAACGGACTGAGAAATGGTTTCCACAACCGTAGGCTCTGCTTCTACCGGAGAAGATTTCGACACGACATCCACGGGTTCATCTGTCACCGTTATTTCTTCCGTACATTTTTTCGCCGCAGTTTCCCCCACTCCAGTTTCGGGAGCTATATCCCCTATCAATTCTTCCATTACGGCATCCTCTTCTGACAGACTTTCTACCTGCGTATCTTCCAGCACAGTACTATCATTCAGAACCACAGTCTCAAAAAAAGAAAAAGGTTTGTTTATCAAATCTTTCAGTACAGGTTCCGGTGTAAACGAGACTTTGGTGTGCCCTTGTATCCGGAATCGTTCTCCAGTATTTATGTTCACACTTTCACGGCTCTCGACATTGATCAGTTTGAATGTCCCAAAACCTTTAATCTTCACATACTTGTCCGCCTCCAGCGCCTCTTCAATCAACTGAAAGAACTCTTTCACAAAGCTTTCAGCATCTTGTCTGTCCATGTCATGCTTTTCGGCAAGTAGCCTTACCAGATTCTGTATGTTCAGTCTTTCATTCATTATTATAGGAAGATATTTGAAGTGGTACGGGCGATTACTTAAACTTATCCTTCAATACGTTGCTGGGCTTATAAGCTAGAACTAACTTAGGGGGAATCAGCATACGCAACTTGGTCACAGGATTAATCGTAATGCGCTCGATTTTCTTCCTTACTTCAAAAGTCCCAAAACCTTGCACTGTAATCGTATTGCCCTCTTGTAGTTGCTGGGTCATATCCGACAGCAAAGAGGCCATCAATTCGGAAGTATCTCTTATAGTATACCCCAATCTTTGCGATAATTCTGAAGTAAACTCTTTATTATTCAAAATTAAGATGACTTTATGAAATTCGGTACTATATTAGCAAAATCTCCTGATACGGGCAATTTTCCTGAGAAAGATTCTTAAATGACCCGTCCAAAAAGGTCGAAATCATCGGAATTTACAATCTCCACCTGGTAAAAATTGCCTATATGCAATATCTGTCCATCACGTTCTATCAAGACTTCCGGATCTACCTCCGGAGAATCGAATTCGGTGCGGCCGATGTAATACTCGCCTTCGACACGATCTATTATCACCTTCATGCACTGCCCTACTTTTGCTGCGCTCAATTCTGCGGAAATCCCTTGCTGTATGGACATCAGCTCATCCAGACGTGCCTGTTTTACCTCCTGAGGAATCTCGTCCTCATAATGTGCAGCCGCATAAGTGCCTTCCTCTTCCGAATAGGCAAAAGCCCCCATTCTATCGAAACGGACCTTGCGAACAAACTCCTTCAACTCTTCAAAATCCGCTTCCGTCTCCCCCGGATGCCCTACCATCAAGGTGGTACGCAGATGGATGCCCGGCACCTCTTTGCGAAACTGCTCCAGCAGGCGATAAGTATCTTCTTTGGTCACATGGCGACGCATCTTCTCCAACATTGAATCACTGATATGCTGAAGGGCAATATCCATATATTTGCATACATTGGGGCGCTCACACATCACTCTGAACAGATCTGTCGGGAAATGCGCCGGATAAGCATAATGCAGACGAATCCACTCCACTCCGGGAACTTCCGAGATACGCTCTATCAACTCCGGAAGCTTTTGCTTGCCATACAAGTCCACACCGTAATAGGTCAGTTCCTGAGCGATAACCTGAAACTCCTTGACGCCTTTGGCAACCAGATAACGTACTTCATCTACGATCTCTTCCATTGGTCGGGAGACATGCTTTCCTGTGATAATAGGAATGGCACAATACGAGCATTTCCGATCACAGCCTTCCGATATCTTCAGATAGGCATAGTGTCTGGGCGTGGTCAGCGTACGCTCAATGCGATATTCTTCATGATAAGCCTTGCCAAGGTCCTGTAACAATTCCGTCCAGTTGAACTTACCGTAGAATTTATCGACCTGAGGAATTTCAATCTCCAGTTCTTTTAAATAACGTTCGGAAAGACACCCCATTACGTACAATTTTTCTAACTTCCCCTCTTCCTTGGCTTGGGCAAATTCCAAGATCAGATTGACAGATTCTTCCTTGGCGTCACCGATGAAACCGCAAGTATTGATTACTGCGATCTCTCCTTTCGGATGTTCCGAATCATGAGTCACACAATATCCCGCCTCTTCAAGTTGACGCATCAGATGTTCCGAATCCACCAAGTTCTTAGAGCACCCTAAAGTGATGATATCAATGGTCTTTCGTTTCATGCATTCCCCCCAAACAACGAATCCACAAATTCTTTTTTGCGGAAAACCTGCAAATCTTCTATTCCTTCACCCAATCCGATGTATTTCACGGGAATCTTGAACTGATCAGAGATTCCGATCACCACACCTCCTTTGGCAGTGCCATCCAATTTCGTTATGGCCATTGCGGTCACCTCGGTAGCCAGTGTAAACTGTTTGGCCTGTTCGAAGGCATTTTGTCCAGTGGAACCGTCCAAAACCAACAACACTTCATCCGGTGCATCTGGCACCACTTTCTTCATTACGTTCTTAATCTTGGTCAATTCATTCATCAGCCCCACCTTGTTATGAAGACGTCCGGCGGTATCTATTATCACCACATCTGCATTGTTGGCAACAGCTGAGCTCAAGGTATCATACGCCACAGAAGCCGGATCAGCCCCCATTTTCTGCTTGATGACAGGCACTCCTACCCGTTCGCCCCAGATATCCAGTTGCTCGACTGCCGCAGCGCGGAAAGTATCTGCCGCTCCCAGATAGACGCTTTTGCCTGCTTTCTTAAACTGGTAGGCAAGTTTCCCGATAGTGGTCGTTTTTCCCACACCATTCACGCCTACCACCATGATTACGTATGGCTTCTTCTCAATCGGTGCTTCGAAATCAGCCACGTCGCCAGAATTGTTTTCTGTCAGCAAGGCTGCGATTTCATCGCGCAAAATCACATTCAACTCTTGCGCGTTCATATACTTTTCATCTGCGGCACGTTTCTCTATACGCTCAATGATATTCAGCGTAGTCTCCACACCTACATCCGAAGTAATCAACACTTCTTCCAGATTATCAAGCACTTCGTCGTCCACTTTCGACTTCCCGGCCACGGCACGGGCAATCTTGCTGAACACGCTTTCTTTCGTCTTAGATAATCCCTTATCCAACGTTTCTTTCTTTTCCTTTGAGAAAAAACTAAAAAATCCCATATCCTATTCTATTTGTTTATGCAATCAATATTCTACAAAGATATAACAAAGTAATGAAAGTAAAGGAATAAAGTATAAAAAAAATCCCCTTATCGGATTACGATAAAGGGATTTTATTATTAAATGCCTTTCGGCGTACAGTCTTATTTCTTGAAAAAGTCTTGTACCTTTTCATTCAGAACCATTTGCTCATCAAAAACGTAAGCACCAGTTTTCGGAGACTTAACCATTTTGATAACCTTTGTATAAGCACGACCTTCTTTAGAACCTTCGTGCAAACTTGCTACAGTTTTCTTTGCCATGTGTTATACTTATTATTTAATTTCTTTATGCACTGTTACTCTCTTCAAAATCGGATTGTACTTCTTCAGTTCCAATCTTTCAGTTGTGTTCTTTCTGTTCTTCGTAGTGATATAACGAGAAGTTCCCGGCATACCGCTATCTTTATGTTCTGTACATTCCAGAATCACCTGTACTCTGTTACCTTTTGCTTTCTTTGCCATAATCAGTATTCTCCTCTACTTTTAGCCAATTACTTTAATGCTTTTCCAATCACAATAACCTTTAGCTACTGCATCGTTCAAAGCAGCATCCAGTCCTTTCTTGTTAATAACACGCAGACCATTAGCGCAAATGCTAAGGCTGATCCAGCAGTCCTGCTCTACATAGTAGAACTTCTTGTTAAACAAGTTCAAATCAAAGGTTCTTTTAGTTCTTCTCTTTGAGTGTGAAACATTGTTGCCAATCATGGCTTTCTTTCCGGTAATTTGACAAATCTTCGACATTTCTATCTTATTTTTATAGTTTTTATCTATACTTATTTCAAACAGAGCGCAAAGTAAGCACTTTTATTGATACCAAACAAGTTTTTCATAAAATAATTCATTGTAGGATAGCAATTTTTCTTTATTTCACGCATTCACAAAGCAACTTCAGAGCATTTTGAACAGCTTTTTGCACGTTTCCGGCTCTTCCTTCGTCTCCTTCTTGCCTGAAAGTGGCAATTTCATTTTTATAGGCAACGGCGATCCACACAGTACCCACGGGCTTTTCGATGCTTCCTCCTCCGGGACCGGCAATCCCGGAAGTGGCAATGGCACAATCTGTTTTCAACGCTTTCATCGCGCCTCTTGCCATTTCAATCACCGTTTCCCGGCTTACTGCTCCATATTTTTCCAGTGTTTCCGGAGAAACGTGAAGCAGATTCATCTTCACTTCGTTGGAATATGCCACGATGCCACCGTTAAAATACTCCGAACTTCCCGGAACGGAAGTAATCAGAGCCGCGATGCTTCCTCCGGTACAACTTTCTGCGGTGGAAAGGGACATTTTTTTCTCTTTCAGCAATTCGCCTACTCTTTTTTTCATTTGCATATACCTATATTTATATATAATCAAGTCAATCATGCTCCTGTCAGCACCCTGTCTCAACCATGCCATCTCCGTAGTTTCTCCATAGTCTATATGTTTGGAGCAGATACGGAGTTGGTATGGAGCAGGTATAGAGCGGGGCTAAAGAATATACGGAGATAGAAACTATAGCGTGACGCGCGAATAAGCCGGCGCTTCCATCGGACAGAAGTCCCGATCCTGATACTTGAAGTATCCCGTGATGGCAATCATCGCGGCATTATCCGTCGTGTAACTGAATTTGGGTATGAATATGTTCCATCCGTACTTCCGGGCATGTTCGCGGAAGGCGTTGCGCAAACCGTTATTGGCAGAAACGCCACCCGCCACAGCCACGTCCTTTATCTTGTATTCCTTGGCCGCCTTACGCAGTTTGTCCATCAGGATATCGACCACCGTGGCTTCGAGCGAAGCTGCCAAATCTTCCTTATGATGCTCGATGAAATCGGGATCTTCCTTTATCCAGTCGCGCAAGGAATAGAGGAACGAGGTCTTCAGTCCGCTGAAACTGTAATCCAATCCAGGGATATGGGGTTTGCTGAAAGTAAAGGCTTTCGGATTGCCCTGACGTGCCAGTTTGTCTATGATGGGACCACCGGGGTATCCCAGTCCCATGACCTTGGAACATTTGTCGATCGCTTCTCCGGCAGCATCGTCAATGGTCTGCCCCAGGATTTGCATATCATTGTATGCCTTCACCAGAATGATCTGCGAATTTCCTCCTGAAACGAGCAGGCAGAGGAAAGGAAACTTCGGCTGAACATTGTCTTCACCTTCTGCTTTAATAAAATGGGCTAACACATGACCAGTCAGATGGTTAACATCTATCATGGGAATACCGAGGGAACGTGCGAACCCTTTGGCAAACGAAACTCCCACCAGGAGAGAGCCCATCAGTCCCGGTCCCCTTGTAAAGGCGACCGCACTCAGTTCTTCTTTGGTCACTCCGGCACGTTTCAACGCTTCGTGAACCACCGGAACTATATTTTGCTGATGCGCGCGCGATGCCAATTCGGGCACTACACCCCCGTAGGATTCATGTACCGCCTGGCTGGCAACAACATTCGACAGTAAATATCCATCCTTGATGACGGCGGCAGAGGTGTCGTCACAAGAGCTTTCTATGCCTAAAATTATTGTACTCATATCGCTATTTACATTTTAACGCTACAAAAGTAGTGATAAAAGTATGATTGGTAACGCAGAATTTCATATTTTTGTGTGCCAAATCAAACAAACCGCCTATCAGAAAGTTTAAAAGGACAGTTCGCTGGGTGCTCGGTATCATATTGGGATTGTATATCGGGACCATATTATTGCTGAATATCCCCTACGTTCAGCAACGGATATCCGTGTTTGTTGCCAGTGAACTGTCGGGCGTATTGCACACACAGCTCAGCATTGGACGGATCAATATGGGGTTGCTGAACCGCATCATCATTGACGATCTTTTGCTGGACGACCAGTCCGGCAAGGAGATGCTGAAAATTTCCCGTCTTTCGGCGAAGTTCGATATTCTGCCCCTATTCAAGGGCAAAATATCAATCGGCAATGTACAATTGTTCGGTTTCAACGTCAATCTGGAGAAAAAGACGCCGGAGGACATACCCAATTTCCAGTTCGTACTTGATGCCTTTGCTTCGAAAGACACAGTCAAGAAAGAGAACCATCTCGACCTGCGAATTAACTCCCTGCTGATACGTCGCGGTCGGGCATCCTACAACGTGCTTTCTGCCGAAGAGACCCCGGGGAGATTCAACGCACAGCACATCCAACTGCGCAATATCATCGCCAATATCTCGTTGAAAGCGTTTCAAAACGACTCTGTCAACGCTGCCATCAAACGTATGAGTGTAGAAGAAGAGAATTCGGGCTTTGAACTGAAGAAGCTGAGCCTGAAGGTGGTGGCGAACGAACAGAAGATGAACATTGAGAATTTCGCCATCGAGCTGCCGAACACTTCACTTGCGATGGATACGATACGTGTGGAGTATGACAGTTTGGGGGCTTTCAACAATTTCGCCAACGAGGTCCGCTTCTCGTGCCGCATATTACCCTCCAACGTGACGCCTTGCGACTTGGCGGCATTCATACCTGCTCTCTCTCCTTTCACGGAACAGTTACAGGTGGCTGTAGAGACAAACGGGACTGTCAATCAGTTGAATTGCCCCTATTTATCCGTTACGGCAGACAGCCATTTTCAGTTAAGGGGAGACGTTTCCTTGCAAGACTTGTCCCATCCTCAGGATGCCTTTGTCTTCGGCAACCTGTCTAAACTCTATGCCGATCCTGAAGGCGTCGCCTTCTTTGTACGCAACCTGAGCAAGAACCACGAAGCCACTCCGCCGGTATTGCAACGGTTAGGAACCATTTCATTCAATGGAGAAGTTTCGGGATACTTCACCGACCTCGTCACATACGGTGTGGTACGCACGGATATGGGCTCCATCAAAACGGACTTGAAGCTCAGTTCCAATAAAGAGAAAGGCTATTTCGCCTATTCGGGTGCAATAAAAACTGCCGACTTCAAGCTGGGCGACATGCTCGCCAACGAAAAGTTGGGCAAAGTTACCTTCAACCTCAATGTAGACGGTAACCACCACGAGAACCAACCTCCCCTCATCATAATGAAAGGATTGGTCGCATCCATCGACTATAGCGACTACACATACGAGAACATCACGCTTGACGGCGAATACAAACAAGGCGGTTTCAACGGTAAGGTAGCATTGGATGACGAAAACGGTTCGGTGCAGCTGAACGGTAGCATCAACACCGCCAGCCACATCCCTACATTCAACTTTCAGGCCGCCATCCACAATGTGCGCCCCCATGAGCTGCACCTGACTCCTCAGTATAAGGACTCGGAGATTTCCGTCCGGCTGACTGCCGATTTCACCGGCGGCTCCATCGACGAAATGAACGGGGAAATCAACATTGACAGCCTGCAATTCACGGCTCCCGACAAGGACTATTTTCTAGACAACCTGAAGATAACCGCCAGCCGGAAAGACGACTTCCAAAAGCAGTTGAAAATAACATCGAACTTCCTGCATGCAAGCATTGAGGGCGATTACTCCTACCGCACACTGCCGGTAAGCGTGCTGAACATCATGAGGAGATACGTTCCTGCCCTGATACTGCCGGGCAAGCGGCAGATAGAGAGCGAAAACAGCTTCCACTTCGACATCAGCATCTTCAATACAGACCTGTTGTCCGCCATGTTCAATGTTCCCCTGAAGGTGTACACGCATTCCACCCTCAAAGGCTACTTCAACGACAAGGCACAACGCCTGCGGGTGGAGGGCTATTTCCCCCATTTGCGCTACGGAGAAAAGTTCATTGAATCGGGCATGATGTTATGCGAAAATCCCGGTGATAAATTTCATGCGCACATACGCTTCAGCAACCGTAAGCCGGAGGGGGCAATCAACGTGGCACTGGAGGCGCAGGCTAAAGATAACATTATACAGACCTCTTTGAATTGGGGCAACAGCAGTGCCGTCACTTACAGCGGGAAGCTGGCAGCTACCGCACACTTCATCCGCACGCAGGCCGGAGAGCATGACAGCAAACGCATGCGTGCGACATCCAAAGCAGTACCGGCATTGAAAACCGTTGTAGACGTTCAGAAGACCAATATCATACTGAACGATACACTGTGGGAGATACATCCTTCGCAGGTAGTCATTGATTCCGGCAAGGTGCACATCAACGATTTCTATTTCAGTCATCAGGACCGTCATCTCCGCATCAACGGCACCATTTCAGAGATGCCGGAAGACACCATCCGCCTGGACCTGAAGAATATCAATATTGATTATGTGTTCGACATCGCCAACCTGGGGGTCAACTTCCAAGGGGAAGCCACCGGTCCTGCATACGCCAGCCAGGTGCTGAAGAAGCCCATCATGCATACCGACCTTTTCATTCGGAACTTCGGGCTGAACAATGGCTTGCTGGGAGATGCCGACATCCACGGAGAATGGCATCACGAAGTGGAAGGCATCTATCTTGACGCCCGTATCCGCGAGAAAGAGATTGCCCGAAGCCATGTGTATGGTTACATCTATCCCATAAAGCCCAAAAGCGCACTCGACCTGCAAATCGAGGCGGACAACACCAACCTGAAGTTCATCGAATACTTCATGAGCAACATCACACCGGAATTTAACGGGCGTGCCAGCGGCAATGTGCACTTCTACGGCAAGTTCAAAGGACTCACGATGGAAGGGAACGTTTTCGGCGATGCTTCCATGAAAGTGGATGTACTGAACACGACTTTCTTCCTGAAGGACAGCATCAAGATAGAGCCCAACGGGCTTACCTTCCGCAATAACCGCATTCTTGACCCGCACGGTAATCAGGGACGCGTAAACGGCTACCTGCACTATCGCCATTTCAAGGACATAAACTACCGTTTCCAGTTCGAAGTGAACGACATGCTGGTGATGAATACCAAAGAGTCGTTGGATTTCCCTTTCTACGGAACAGTCTATGGAACAGGAAGTGCATTGATAGCGGGCAATGCGCAGAATGGGGTCAACATTGACGTGGCCATGACTACTAACCGCAATACCAACTTCGTCTATATTAAGGATAATGTATCTTCAGCGGTCAGCAATCAGTTCATCAAGTTTGTGGATAAGACACCGCGTCGTGCCGTATTGGACTCTATCAACCTGGCTTCCGACTACGAGCTGGCGCAGCAAGAGATGCAACAGGAAGAAGGTGAGACGGATATCCGGCTCAATCTGCTCGTAGACGCCACTCCCGATGCCACCATGCGCATTGTCATGGATCCCATAGCCGGTGACTACATCAGCGGACGGGGGACGGGAAATATCCGTGCGGAATTCTACAACAAGTCCGATGACATGAAGATGTTCGGAAATTATCGCATCAGCCAAGGGCTTTATAAATTCAGTCTGCAGGAGGTGATACGCAAAGACTTTACCATCAAGAATGGAAGTACCATCAACTTCAACGGTTCGCCGCTGGACGCAACAATGGATATCCAGGCCAGCTACACCGTGAACTCCGCTTCACTGAACGACCTGGTCCCGAACGCAAGCAACTATGGAGTACAGACCAACATCAAAGTGAACTGCATTATGAACCTGACAGGACAGCTCACATCGCCGGAAATAAAACTAAGCCTGGAGGTCCCCAACGAAAGGGATGAAGTCCAGGCACTGATCCGTAACTATATCCCCACGGACGAACAGATGAACATGCAGATATTGTATCTGCTGGGTATCGGCAAGTTCTATACTCCGGAAAACGTGGATGCCACGCAGAACTCCAACATGATGTCCTCCGTGCTCTCGTCCACCCTTTCGGGACAACTGAACAATGCACTCTCGAACATCATCAACAGCAACAACTGGAACATCGGCACCAACCTCAGTACGGGAGAAAAGGGCTGGACCGATATGGAGTTTGAAGGCATGCTGTCAGGGCAACTGCTGAACAACCGCCTGCTTATCAACGGCAACTTCGGCTATCGCGACAATCCGATGGCAAACACCAATTTCGTAGGCGACTTTGAGGCGGAATGGCTCGTGAACCGCAGCGGAGACATACGCCTGAAGGCCTATAACGAAACCAACGACCGATATTACACCCGCACGAATCTGACCACACAAGGCATAGGCATCATCTTCAAGAAAGACTTCAACCACTGGAACGAGCTGATGTTCTGGAACAAATGGAGGCTGAAACTGCTGAAACGCAAGCCGGACAAGAACAATGTGGAAACCGGACAGGACAATGTCCCCCAAGAAGCCAGCCAAGAAAAGCCAATGCCCGCCAACGCTTCAGAAGCAGCACAAGCCAAACTTAAGAGAGGCGAAGTGGAGAAATAAATTAAAAACGATGTATGAAAAAGTCCGGGAATATCATTATTGTCGATGACAATCGCGGTGTGCTTACCGCAGTGCAAATGTTGCTGAAACCCTATTTCGAGAAGATTATCACGCTCGATTCTCCCATTACGCTTACTTCGGTGTTGCGCAAGGAGACACCGGCAATCGTATTGCTCGATATGAATTTCACGTCCGGCATCAACAACGGGAATGAAGGACTATACTGGTTGCACGAGATCAAACGCCTCCATCCCTCCCTGCCCGTAGTGCTTTTCACAGCCTATGGAGACATTGACCTTGCCGTGCGAGGCATCAAAGAGGGTGCCACGGACTTCGTTGTGAAGCCTTGGGACAACCGGAAACTGGTAGAAACCCTTCTGAATGCCGCCCAATCCTCTGACAACAGAAAAGGCAAACAGAACACTGCGCTCATGACTTCATCCATGTATTGGGGCAAAAGTGCCGCCATGCAGCAACTCCGTTCGTTGGTGGAGAAAGTATCCACTACCGATGCCAATATCCTCATCACCGGAGAGAACGGTACAGGAAAAGAGATGCTGGCGCGGGAAATCCACTCCCTTTCGTCCCGTTGCCACAAAGAGATGATTGCCGTCGACATGGGCGCCATCACCGAAAGCCTTTTTGAAAGCGAACTGTTCGGCCACATAAAAGGTTCTTTCACCGATGCTTATACCGACCGTCCCGGCAAATTTGAAGCAGCAGACCACAGCACGCTATTCCTTGATGAAATCGGTAATCTGCCCTATCACCTGCAAGCCAAACTCCTGACCGTATTGCAGCGCCGGAGCATCGTTCGTGTGGGCAGCAACCAGTCCATTCCCGTCGATATCCGCCTGATATGCGCTACCAACCGGAATCTGAATGAAATGGTGCAGGACAATAAGTTTCGCGAAGACCTGCTTTACCGCATCAATACCATTCATCTCGAAATTCCCCCTTTACGGGAACGCCCGGAAGATATCCTTCCGCTTGCCGAACGCTTCATCGCACGTTTCTGCAAACAATATGACAAACCACTGTCAGCACTTTCCGATGCTGCCGGCACGAAGCTGAAAGCGCATCCGTGGTATGGCAACATACGTGAGTTGGAACATGCCATCGAGAAAGCGGTCATCATCTGCGATACTCGTGAACTGACGCCCGAACTGTTCCAGCTGCCCAAACGTACCGACCCGTCCCGTGCGGAAAACAATATCGGTACGGAAGCCGCCACTCTTGAGGAAATGGAACGGAAAATGATACAGAAAGCCCTGAATGCCTGCAACGGCAACCTTTCTGCCGTAGCAGCACAATTGGGCATTACGAGACAGACCCTTTACAATAAGATGAAAAAGTTCGGACTATGAGACACTTCTTCCGCCACATCACCGAGCGTTACCTTTTCCGCCTTCTCACGTCCCTCGTTCTGGCGGGCGTGGTTGTCCTGACTGCCATATCCGGAAATATCTTGTGGATCAGTCTTTCTTCTCTCTTGTTGCTGTCGAGCATCTATTGGCAATGGAAACTCTATCGGATGCATACGCAGAAGATACTGTTCCTGCTTGATGCCATCGAGAACAACGACGTCTCCATACACTTCTCCGAGCAGGAAGATATATCAGACCACCGCATTGTGAATCAGGCCCTGAATCGCATTGCTTCCATATTATATAATGTGAAAAGCGAAACCGTCCAGCAAGAGAAGTATTATGAACTCATTCTGGATTGCATCAGTACGGGCATTCTGGTACTGAACGATACCGGAGCCATCTATCAGAAGAATAACGAAGCACTCCGCCTGCTGGGACTGGATGTACTCACCCACACCAGCCAACTCTCCCGTATCGACGCCCGTCTGCCGGAACTACTGAATCGTTGCCACTCCGGAGACAAGTTGCAGACCCGACTTTCCAACGAGCGGGGCACGATGAATCTGTCCATCCGGGTCTCCGAGATAACCATCCGCCAAGAGCACCTCTGCATCCTTGCCCTGAATGATATCAACAATGAACTTGATGAAAAAGAGATCGATTCATGGATACGGCTGATTCGTGTGCTGACGCATGAAATCATGAATTCCGTCACCCCCATTACCTCCTTGAGTGATACCCTGCTGGCCTTATTGCAGGAATGCGAAGGCACGGATGCGAATAGTTGCAGTTCCTCTTCGGATGGTATCGACACCGAAGAGCTCCGTAATGGATTGCAAACCATCAGTTCCACAGGCAAGGGATTGCTCTCCTTTGTCGAGAACTACCGCCGTTTTACCCGCATACCGAAACCGGAACCTTCACTCTTCTATGTGAAAGGTTTCCTTAATCGTATGGTAGAACTGGCACGTCATCAATACCCCTACTCCCGCATCTCTTTCCGCCTACATATCGTCCCGGACGACCTGATTCTTTATGCAGACGAGAACCTTATCTCGCAAGTGCTTATCAACCTGCTGAAAAATGCGATACAAGCCATCGAGACGGAAAAGATTTCCGAAGGTATCATCACCATACGCGCCCACTGCAATGAAAGTGAAGCCGTCCTTATCGAAGTGGCGAACAATGGTCCTCATATTCCCTCCGAAATAGCAGAGCACATCTTTATCCCCTTCTTCACGACCAAGGAAGGCGGTAGCGGCATCGGCCTAAGCATCTCCAGGCAGATTATGCGTCTATCGGGTGGAAGCCTTTCGCTACGTTCCGGAAAGGAAACTACATTTGTACTGAAATTCAATTAATCCCTATAAAAGCCGAATACTTTTCTTATGAGCGCTAAATAAAACTTAAACAGGCTCTGAACAATTTCTTTCTTGCATTTGTTAAAAAGAAAAAGTGTTTTTGCTTTTTGAAAAGAGAATCGGTCAAAACGAACAATTTATTATATGTAACTTATGATTTTTACAGCTGAAAATATTCTTCTGATAGGATCTATCCTCCTTTTTGTAAGTATCATTGTTGGTAAAACGGGATATCGCTTCGGCGTTCCCGCCCTATTATTATTTTTAGTAGTCGGCATGCTTTTTGGGAGTGACGGCTTGGGGTTGCAATTTCATAATGCCAAAGAGGCACAATTCATTGGTATGGTTGCCCTCAGCGTCATCTTGTTTTCGGGAGGTATGGACACCAAATTCAGCGAAATAAAACCGATACTCATACCGGGTATTGTGCTTTCTACCGTCGGTGTGTTGCTTACAGCCATTTTTACAGGATTGTTCATCTGGTGGATCTCAGGTATGAGTTGGTCTAACATCTATCTGCCTCTCACGACATCACTGTTGCTTGCTTCTGCCATGTCCTCCACCGATTCTGCTTCAGTGTTTGCTATCTTGCGTTCGCAGAAGATGAATCTGAAGAACAATCTTCGTCCCATGTTGGAACTTGAAAGTGGAAGTAACGACCCTATGGCATATATGCTCACTATCGTATTGATACAGTTCATACAGTCGGGTGGAATGGGAATCACGGGAATCTTCGGTTCATTCATCATGCAATTCGTGGTAGGTGCGGTAGTCGGTTATCTTCTCGGCAAGTTGGCTATACTTATGTTGAATAGGCTGAATATTGATAATCAGGCACTCTACCCCATCCTTCTGCTCTCATTCATTTTTTTCACTTTTTCCATTACCGACCTTCTGAATGGAAACGGTTATCTTGCAGTCTATATCGCCGGTATCATGGTGGGCAACAATAAAATCATGTATCGCAAAGAGATATATACCTTTATGGATGGATTGACATGGCTGTTCCAAATTATCATGTTCCTTTGCCTGGGACTGTTGGTGAATCCGCATGAACTGCTCGACATTGCCCTGGTAGCCACCCTTATAGGTGTATTCATGATTCTTGTCGGCCGTCCGCTCAGCATATTTATTTGCCTGTTGCCTTTCGGCAAGAAAATAACCCACCGTTCCCGGCTATTCATCTCTTGGGTCGGTTTGCGCGGAGCGGTGCCTATCATTTTTGCCACATATCCGGTGGTGGCGCAAGTTCCGGGAGCAGACGTCATGTTCAACATCGTATTCTTTATTACAATTGTCTCCCTGATAGTTCAAGGAACCACCGTCTCTTCGACTGCTCGTTTACTGAAACTTTCCACTCCATTAGAGAAAACCGGAAATGAATTTGGCGTAGAACTGCCCGAAGAAATTGATACAGACCTGAGAGATATGACCGTAACCACGGAAATGTTGGAAGAAGGTGATACCCTGAAAGACATAACCCTGCCCAATGGAGCGTTAGTTATGATCGTGAAACGAGGCACAGAGTTTCTAATCCCCAACGGTTCCCTGAAACTTCGTTTGGGCGATAAGTTATTGCTGATTTCAGAAAAGAGTGGAAAGACGGAAAGAACTAATTAATAGAAAAATCCGGTCATAAATTGCCTGCCAATGGTCTGTTTGGAGCCAATTGGTTGATTTTTCTTTTTCTTTCGCCTCCTGTCAAAGAATGAATATAGAAATTTGCACGACATTACATTTAGCTCTATATTTGCGCAGTTTTAATTAAAGTGTGCAGATTTAACAAATGGAACAAGAACAACACTTCATTGATTATATTGAACAGAGTATCATCCGTTACTGGGATTTAAACGCTTTGACTGACTACAAAGGTGCTACCCTCCAATATAAAGATGTAGCCCGCAAAATTGCCAAATTCCACATTGTTTTAGAAAGTTCCGGCATTCGTCCGGGCGACAAGATAGCAGTCTGCGGCCGTAACAGCGCCCATTGGGCAGTTACTTTTCTGGCAACTATCACGTATGGAGCCGTCATCGTTCCTATCCTGCACGAGTTTAAAGCAGACAACATACACAATATCGTCAATCATTCCGAAGCAAAACTTCTATTCGTAGGCGACCAGATTTGGGAGAATCTCAATGAAGAAGCCATGCCGCAATTGCTGGGCATTGTTCTGATGACTGAATTTACTCCTGTAGTTTGCCGCGACGAGAGGTTGATGGAGGCTTTTGAACACCGCAATGTGTTATACGGACAACGCTATCCCAAGAATTTCCGTCCTGAACATATCTGCTATCGGAAAGACCAACCGGAAGAACTTGCCATTATCAACTATACATCCGGTACTACCGGATATTCAAAAGGTGTCATGTTGCCCTATCGCAGCCTCACATCCAATGTTGCCTACTGTCATGAAATGCTTCCTATAAAACCTGGAGACAACATCGTTTCCATGCTTCCTATGGGACATGTCTTCGGTATGACGTATGATTTTCTCAATGCCTTTGCAGCTGGAGCACACCTCTATTTCCTGACGCGCATGCCAAGTCCTAAAATAATAGCACAATCTTTTGCCGAAATCAGACCACGCGTCATTTCGTGTGTGCCTCTGATTGTAGAAAAGATAATCAAAAAGGATATTTTGCCAAGAGTAGACAGTAAAATCGGAAAATTATTGCTGCATGTGCCCATCATCAACGATAAAATCAAAGCTCTTGCACGTAAAGAGGCAATGGAAATATTCGGAGGCAACTTTGATGAAATCATTATCGGTGGCGCCCCCTTCAATGCTGAAGTAGAATGCTTCCTCAAGCAAATCAACTTTCCCTATACTATTGCCTATGGAATGACAGAATGCGGCCCCATTATTTGCTCTTCCCGTTGGGAAACCTTGAAACTTGCATCATGCGGAAAGGCAGCCAGCCGTATGGAAGTGAAAATAGATTCACCAGATCCGCAACATGTTGCCGGAGAGATCATTTGCCGCGGCTCAAACCTGATGTTGGGTTACTATAAAAACGAGGAAGCGACATCGCAAATCATCGACATAAATGGCTGGTTGCATACCGGAGACTTGGGAACAATGGATGCGGACGGCTATATAACGATACGGGGACGTAGCAAGAATATGCTACTCACAGCCAGTGGACAGAATATTTATCCGGAAGAGATTGAGAACAAACTAAATAACATGCCCTATGTATCCGAATCGCTCATCGTATTGCAGAAAGGAAAATTAGTAGCACTGATTTATCCGGATTTCGACGATGCCTTTGCCAACGGGTTACAGCAAAGCGACATCGAACGTGTAATGGAGGCAAACCGTAATGAACTGAATCAACAACTTCCGGCTTATAGCCAGATATGCAAAGTAAAAATCCACTTTGAGGAATTTGAGAAAACAGCTAAGAAATCCATTAAACGTTTCATGTATCAAGAAGCAAAAGGTTAACAGCTCCACTTGTATATTGTGATGTAATGGAGTATAACAAGTAATGTAATAATGTCTTTCATTGTGATGCATTCCTTCAAACTAAAAGAGTACACAGAAAATAAACAGGTTCTTCGTCACTTTTGGGGCAGTTCATGTTTTAAAGCTAATAAGTTTATTGC
>NZ_CAJUHF010000033.1 GCF_910585845.1 uncultured Bacteroides sp.
TAAGTTATTGAGTTCTTATCATTAGCGTGTCAACTGACAAATTCACTAACTTACGAACTCAAAAACCTACAAACTCAAGAACTTATCAACTTACAAACCCATCAACTCAAAAACTTACAAGTCCTTCCCTACCGACTTGCTTCCCATCGTCAGCTCCAGTGTACCTCCGTCCACAATGTCTTTATGGGTGAAGAAAGGCTTCTCCAGTTCCCTGCCGTTCAAGAGCATCTTCTGCACGTATTTATTCTCGCGGCTGTTGTTGTGCGCAATGACTGTGAACCTTTTTCCGTCCTGCAACTTGACTGTCGCCTTATCGAACATCGGACGCCCTATGGAATAGACCGGATTGCCCGGGCATACCTGATAGAATCCCATGGAATTGAGGATGAACCAAGCGGACATCTGACCGCAGTCCTCATTGCCCGACAGGCCGTCGGGGTCGTTGAAGTAAAGTGTATGGAGCACTTCATCCACCAGTTCCTGTGTCCTCCAGGGTTGTTCTACGTAGTTGTAAAGGTGAGCGATATGATGGCTCGGCTCATTGCCGTGCGCATACTGCCCTATCAGACCGGAAATGTCGGCAGAAACCATATCCCCTTCCAAAGCCGAATCTGCCACAAACAAAGAGTCCAGTTTGCCGATGAAAGCTTCGCGGCCTCCCATCAGCCGCACCAGCCCGTCGATGTCATGGGGTACGAACCAAGTCCACTGCCAGGCAGTGCCTTCACAATAGTCGTCGTTCCTGTGGTTGGAAGAGCGAGGATTGAAAGGCGTACGCCAGTTTCCGTCGCTATCCAACCCGCGCATAAAGCGCGTGGAAGCATCGAAATAGACTTGGTATGCCTTGGCAAACGTAGCATATTTCTCTTGGTTCACTTCATCTCCCAAAGCTTCTGCCAGCACGGATATGCACCAGTCATCGTAGGCATACTCCAATGCCTTTGCCACCGACTCGTTGTCCTTGTCGCAAGGCACGTAGCCTATCTTGTTCTTCCAGTACTTGGCTTGCGGCATCAGATGGGGCAATACCAGAGGAGGACACAGGATGCCCGTCGTGTCATATTCCGCCGCACGAATACATGCTTTGTAAGCGGTCTCCACGTCAAAATCCCGGTAACCTTTCACGTAGGCGTCAGCAATGACAGAAGCCGCATGATAGCCAATCATCGTTCCCGTGTAGTTTCCGGCAAGCTCCCACATCGGGAATATGCCGCCTTCATGCTGCTTCAGGACAAGCGAGCGGATGAACGCCTGATTCAGTTCCGGCTCGATAATCGTCATCAGCGGATGGTAGGCACGGAATGTATCCCACAAGGAGAAGACCGTATAAACGGGATTTTCCACGCTGCCCTGATGGGGTTTCAGGTCCATGCCCAGGTAACGGCCATCGGCATCGGTGAAGAGATTAGGCTGCATGCCCGTATGATAAAGCGCCGTATAGAACATGGCACGTTGGTCGGCATCCTTGGTCTTGATGTCTATCTTCGAAAGATAACCATTCCATGCTTCACGGGCGGCACTACGCACGTTGTCAAAGTCCCAAGCGGGTATCTCGGCTTCCACGTTCTTGCGCGCTCCCTCCATGTCTACGGCAGAGACACCTACTTTGACAAAGACTTGCTCGTTGTCGGCAGTCTGGAATTGCAACAACGCCTTTGCCGTCGGCAGCAACGGACCGCCGGCATCCAGTGCCATCGAATCAGTCACCAACGTATAGGTAAATGGTTTGGAGAACTTGGCGTAGAAATTGATATACTGGTCGAAAGCCCAATAAACGGTTTTCTTGCGCCCTTGTATCTCCGTGTCACTGATTACTTCCAGCTCCATCTCTTCGTTCTTCTGGCGCTGTAGGCTATAATCCAAATCGAGGATGAATCCGGCATCTTCCGCTTTAGGAAAAGTGTATCGATGGATAGCCGCCCGCTTGGTGGCAGTAAGCTCGGCCCTCACCTTATAACGGTCGAGGAACACCGAATAATAGCCAGGTTGTGCCGTCTCATTGTCGTGAGAGAAAGCAGAAGCATACGCCATCTGTTGGCTCTTCTCTCCCATAGAATAATAATCCTGCCTGCCCACGGTAGGCATCAGTAACACATCACCGTAATCCCCGCATCCCGTACCACTGAGGTGGGTATGCGAAAATCCGTTGATAAGAGAATCCGCATAGTAATATCCGGAGCAGGCATCCCATTGATAAATACGTGTATCGGGGCTGGGCTGTATCATTCCATTAGGTACCACGGCACCCGGATAAGTATGTCCGTGCCCTCCCGTACCGATAAACGGATTGACGTATGATGCATAATCTTGCTCTGCCGGCATACAACCGTACATCCCGAACAGCAGCAAGACGGCACCCATCAGATTGTTCTTCATGTCTTTCTTCATACTATTATATAATTGTATTACGTTTTAAAATCACACCGGTTCAAAGTAAATGGCTTGTCCACCTCCTCGCGCCATGTCGACGGTCAGGATATCATCGGCTTCCACCCTCTTTTCTATAATCTTATATGACGTAGGATTATGTTCCCAGTCAGCTCCCTCCCCGTCGGCATAAATCACGGCACGATATGCCTTGCCTTTCTCCAGAAAGTCCAACTTGACATCTACTTTACGCGCCTCTTCATTCGTCGCAGCACCCAGGAAATATTTCCCTTTTGCCCGGCGGACAATGACCACAAACTCTCCCGGTTCGCCGTCTAATGCCTCAGACCAGTCGCAATCGGCATCATAGTCGCGGAAGAATTGGAAAGCAGGATGTCCTTCGTAGTTCTCAATCATATCCGCCGCCATCTGTAAGGGCGAATACAGAATGACCCAATTGGCAATCTGCTTTGCCAACGTAGTATTGATGCGACAGTCTTTACTGTCCTTCATATTCCACTGCTTGCGGTCGGGATTCTTCTTGGCACGCTCATACAGGATATCGAATATGCCGGGCGTATAGTCCATAGGTCCTGCCAGCAGGCGGGTAAAAGGCAACATGACATGATGCTCGGGAGGATTGCCATCGCTCCATGCATTCCATTCCATGCCACGTGCTCCTTCTCGGGTCATCATGTTGGGATAAGTGCGCCGGATACCCGTGTCCTTGATGGGTTCGTGCACATCAAGCGTCGTATGGTATCTGGCAGCAGTCTCCACGACTTTCCGATAATGACGTACGTTGTATTGCCCATGATGGTTGTGTCCGCCGGGCAATCCTCCGGCATATCCGGTCTTCACGCTGTGAATCCCCATGTCGGCATACCACTTGTATGCTTTATCCAACTGCCTCTCGTAATTGAGAATATTACCTCCGGTTTCGTGATGCCCGATAATCTCAATGCCTTTTTCACGGGCGTAGCGGGCTATCTCTTCGATATCGAAGTCTGCATACGGCTTGGTGTAGTCGAACGTCTGCGTGCCGCCCCAGTTCTCCCAACCTTCATTCCATCCCTCGTACATCACGGCTTCTATATTGTTGGCGGCGGCAAAGTCAATGTAACGCTTGGCGTTTTCAGTAGTCGCACCGTGTCGGTCGTTAATCACCCAACTCTCCACGCCAAGATGCATCCCCCACCAGACACCTACGTACTTCATCGGTCGTATCCAATCCGTAGTTTCCAACGCACAAGGCTCATTCAGGTTCAATATAAGTCCCGAATTGATCAGCCCTACCGCTTGCGGTGCTATCTGTAAGGTGCGCCAGGGAGTTTTAAAGTTTCCCCCGGAGATGCGGGCTTTTATGCCGTCGGGCCAGGGAGCCAGTTCCGCCTTGAAACGGCAACCGCCGGTATTCTTCAGTGTCATTTCAGGGAAATCAGTCAATGCGGCTTCGTGGATGCTGGCATACACGTCGCCCGCCTTAAAAGTCATAGGGGTATTGGCATTGTCTATACCGCTGATCGGCAACGTACGGTACAACAGTTCGTAGGTTTCATAATTGGCAGGTATAGACCATGAAATGCCGTCCTGTGCAATATTGAATGCCGTCAAATCGTCTGTAATGAGAATACTGTCTGCATCGGCAACGTCGTATTCGTAACGGAAGCCCACACCATCGTTGAATACACGGAAACGCAAAGTCAGTTTTGTACTTGCCGCATCGGACAGGTGAACAGCCATTTCGTTATAATGATTACGAAGTGTCTTATTCTCTCCCCAAGGCTGTGTCCATGTCTCGTCAGCAGCAGAAAAGTCGGTACCGACCACACGAAAGCCTTCGAAAAGGTTCACCCCATCTTGGGCTATGAAACCCAACTGAGAGGGAGCCACCAGAAACGTATCATTCACGCTAATTTGGTAATTCATACGGTTATGGTCGTCCACATCAAAAGTCAGTCGGATATGTCCGTCAGGCGAAGATACTTCTGTCACGTTTTGTCTACCACACGCCCCAAACAAGCATGCCACAAACAAAAGAAAGGAAATATATGATTTCATGGTAGAATCATGTTATAAGAAAATACATAAGGAGGGCCGCCCTGCTTATTCGGCCCAAACCCTCCTTTGCTCAATAAATAAGAAATGTGTATCCGCCATCCGATAATCCAGCTTGCGGAAAACATTGCATCAGCGTACCTTCCGCATCCTATAGTTTTCACTTACAAAGTAAGGAACATCGGGGAAGATGTCGTTTTCAATCGCACCATCTACATATTTGTAGGGATTAAGCGCCCATCTATTACCTATACCATAAATATACATATCTCCATCAGGAGTAATATAGCCACCCATACTATAGGAATCATAGTTTGGATATGCCCTCCACTGGAAAGCACCACTATAAGTACCAAAATGCATTTTGTAAGTAGCCGGATCTTCCGCATCGCCTTCATGAATGGTTTGCGGATAGATAAGCAATGCACCTTTGTCATATCCGCAATGCATCGGATACTTACCGGTAATTTCGGGGAAGGTACCCCAATTGTAAACAATATAGCCGGTGCCTTCCGCATCCTTCTCGATGATTACATTCTTTGCAAACTGCTGGCTACCCTTCCAGTCCCACCAGAGAGGATTACCGGCTTCGTTCACATAGGTAAAGAGAGAGTTGGTAGAAGTCACTTCCCATTCACCAACCAAATCTTCATAGCCCACCATCTTTCCCTGATAGGCTGTGCCTTCACGGCTCCAGTATTTACCGCTCCACTCCACTTCGTCTTCATAGAGTACTTTACTGATTTCTGTAAACAGTGTGTAATACTGGTAATTCAACGGCTGCGGATTGTAGAACATCTGGACGCCATAACCTTCATCCTTCACTCTTTGGAATTTGCTCCTGTCAAACCCGCTCCAACCTCCGTTCAGTTCATCATTAATCTTCCAAGGCAACGGCGAGTATTTGGATTTGGGCAGATTCTCAAAATGAGAACTTTCACGACCAAAAGCACCGTTAGGAGCTTGGTTTTGATAATAACCGTAAATCATGTAATCTACGATATCACCCACCTTTACACCTTCTACCTCACCATCAGGAGAGTCTATACTCGAATATTCATACACACCTATCAGCTTATCACCAAATACTTGGCGGCATTCGTAAACCAAACGCGCAAAGTTGGCACGCGAACGCGGTTCAAAACCGGGGCTGGGATTAGAATTGTTATAGTTCGTGTACTCATCATCAAAATCAATGCCATCCAAACCGTAGATATCCAAATAGGTCTTCAGTTCCCGGGCAAAGTCCTTGGCCGCAGCCTCCGAAAGGTTACCCATACCGGCTTCATCGTGATTGCCCAGAATAGTCATATTCACTTTGATACCCTTAGCCTGCAACGGACGGATGTACTTATCGGCATTTCTCAACAAGAAGGAAACCTGATCATTGCAGAAAACATGAACGCGACCGGTCTTGCTGTCCACATTGATATTGGCGGCAAAAAAGCTGACCACATCAAAAAAAGGCTTTCCACTGCTCTTCATGGTATATTCACCCAGATTCAAGATGTTTTGGTCATTCACTTCCACAAAACAATGCGTAAGGATATCACCCTTGCTGATGTCCTCAGGGATAGCGGCCATTGGCTTCACCAAATAAATGTAATCCTGATTGTTGGCGGCAACCTCCACACCATTATCGGCAGATGCGGAAACAGCTACGGCATAAGTCTGGCCGATGGAACCTCCGGCATTGATATTCAGCTCTACGGCAGCCGACTTACGTTCGCCCGCCTTAATGGTAGCTGTGCCACCATTTGCCAAACTCAGTTTATCGGCAGGATACATTTGATATGAAGTACCATGAGCGGCATTGTAAGCAGCCAAAGCCTCTTGGCTTACTTTGAAAGTTACTGTCACATCCTGCTCCGCAACTTTGCTCAGTTCAAAATAAAGATGTCCGGTAGCCACCTTGTCGCCAAAAACAGAAATCGGCGTAAGCTCACGTGCCCCGGCTGCCGATTTTACGCAACCATATACACCATCCACCGTTTCCAGTCGGTCACTATTGCCGGCATTGATGACAACATCATCCTCACAACCGGTGAAGCCGATCCCTGCACATGCAAAAGCCATTGCCAGCAAGCCTGATTTCACATGATTCATATATTTCATAATCAATATCTTTTTATTTGAATTTAGGTATAACAAATTTATTTAGCAGGAGCAGGCAATTCCACTTGATTCCAAGTCAAGGGTTCCACTGCGGTAGCATGGTTTTCATTTCCACTATAGTCGTGGATAGCAGTGCCGGCACCTTCGTCAAATTTCCAATAAGAAACCAATCCTTCCGCATCCGGTTCTACCTGATAGAAATGATCCTTGGCATTGATTTCTTCCTTGGTCAAGATTCTATTCCAAATACGTACTTCGGAAATGTTTCCTTCCAACCAACGGTCACGGTTGTATGAATGCCCAATCCAGAAGCCGTTTCCTTCATCCGTCCTTGTCTGTCCCCAATTCACAGGGCCGCAATTCTTTGATGCTTCCAGCATATTCTTACCATTGATATAGATGGTTATATTGCTTGCATCCGCATCATAAGTCACAGCAATATGTGTCCACTCCCCTGTCGGGATAGCCAGACTCTCATCACTTACATTGCCATTGCTTGTAGCAACCTGCAACTGGTTCTGCGGTATTCCGGCATCGCCGATACGAAGCAAGAATTTACCTTCAATACCCATAATGGAGGTCAGCATCTTATCGAACTTATTGACACGAATCAGTGCTTCTGCTGTCAACTTATTCAGATTATTGGCTACATCCGGATTCGTCCAAGTTACATAAACCAAGTTCTTGGTTATGTCGGGTACCGTATTGATCAAGGCAGCGCCCTTCAATACGTAATACATAGTACCGGCACTTTTCAATATTCCGATACTGGCTTGGTCTACCGTAACCGGCAACACATACACCTTCTCACGATCCAACTCTGTCAGATTCTGGAAACTGACTGTAATGTCATCTGAAACAACGGCACCTGCCAGGATAGTAGCCTGCGGAGTCTCTATTGTATAATGACCTTCCGGCAATGCCTCGGCCGTATCATAATAGGTAGCATTATAGGTAGACACTAACGAAAGATCGGCTTTCAAAGACAACGTCACGTCTTGCTTTTCAGGACGAGCCATTGAAATCCGGAACGAACCTTCCGTATTGGATACAGTATTCTTCAACAAGACATTGCTTGTCATTGCTTTGGCATTGATAAACACCTGATTATCGAAATTCTCAACGTCATTATCATCACAAGCAGCAAACAAACCTGCCAATAATGCCATTGATACTAAATATATATTTTTCAGTTTCATGATATACTTTATTTTTTGGGAGCAGGATTCATAATATTGATGGCTTCTCTCACATATTGATAGGCATTCGTGGCATTGTAATAATCATTCTGCATGTTTTCAATAGCCAAACCGGCTTTTGTAAACTTGGCAGATGATTCTGTCACCCAATACGCAGCTTCCGACAAAGCTCTTAGAGTATTGTAATATCCGGTAGTCTTATCCGTCGCATCCAGTGAAACAGTAGATGCCGAAACAATAAACCGATCAGCCGGAACACCGTCCGCTATCAGTGCTTGAAGTACCTCTATGCCTAATTGGGCAGCATCCGTAACATCGTTTGTAATCAGAATGATATGTTCACAAGAAGACAGGACAGACTGGCCTATCAGGTTGGCCGGATATCCCTGAAACACCAGTTGCTTACCGGCATTGGCACTCTTCCAATTGGATATCACACCAAAGAAAGCATCTTGATTTGCCTTTGCTTCCGCTTTGTCTGCTTCGGACATATAGGTAGGATTTGTACCACGATATTCTGCCACAATACCGTCAAAAGGAGCTTCAAAAGCAATCAACCGACTCAGTTCAGCAGAAAGATAAGTTGAGAATGCACCCGTTTCCGTACCTTCCTTCACCTTGTCGGTATATTCCTTCAAGATGTTGTCATAACTGATGGAATAGAAAACTTTCGTACCCTTTTTGTGTACACTTGCAATATCTTCCAATTCAAATTCCTCCAAATCGGGAGTGGTTGCAATCACCACATCCAAGCTATCGGGAACATCCGATATATGCTGTCCGCGACTGAAAGGAACTTTCTCACTATTGTCAAACCAACCATACACAACCTTATGGTCAGAGTTCTTGTATTCCTGCAAATTCTTCAGATACTTGGCATATTGTTCAGGATGCTGCCCGTCGATTCCGGGCTCTACTAAGTTGATACTTTCCGTATCCGTCCAATCCGAGCAAGCAGACAATGCCAATACCGAAAAAGCTGCCAGCGCGATTCCTTTGAATGATTTCTTATCTAATTTCATGATTATTCAGCATTTATTGTTATTACTTGCGTGCCCACCATACATCAGTAGCCATATTGTCAGGACCACCCAGATAGTTGCTCACTGCATTTTGGACATTCTCTGTGTTACTTGTATATTCTTCCGAAGGATAAGGCATACGGCGTGCACCTCTCTCATTATCTACAATTCCACCGCTCAGATTGCCTTCATCGGTTGCAGGCAACAATTTAGGATAACCGGTACGGCGATAGTCTGCCCAAGCCTCGTTACCTAACGGCCAGTTGGCAATCCACTTCTGCGTAATGATGCGCTCCTGTTTCTCTTCCTTTGTTGCACCTTCGTTCCACTTGATTGTGACGAAAGAAAGATTCTTCTCATACGTATTGACGCCTGCAGGATCAATGTACAGGGCAGGCACACTGCTATCATCAGCCAAATAACTGTCTACCCCGGTAGCCCCCCATTGGTCGAAAGAAAGACGGATGCCTTGCTCGTAAAAGTCGGCAGCGTTTCCTTTCATATTGAAACCATAGATAGCCGCACCTTCTGCACGTAAGAAAGAGACTTCGGCAGCATTCATCCAAAGTACAGGATCAGAAGCTGAAATCTTCACACGCGAATAGTTGATGAAATGCTCTCTCATCTTGCCCAGATTGATGCTACGACGCAATCCTACATAAGCCTCTCCCGGCCATTTGGATTCCTCAAAGTAGCTGGCACGGCGATTGTCGTTGTAACCGTTCATGTAGCAAATGATGTCGGCTGCCGGATGGGTATCGCCACCGGATGCCTCTTCATTGTAACGTACAGCCACAAACAGCGGATTGCTGATTGCACCGAAATATTTCCATGTCGCATTGTCGGCATTGGTTTCAATCAGTCCCAGTTCATGGTTCACTGCACTTTCAGCCATTTCCTTAGCCTTGGCAGGACTGACATTCGCAATACGGATAGCCAAACGCAGTTTCAAGGAATTGGCAAACTTCACCCATTTCTGCACATTACCACTGTAAACAAAATCGGCAGAAGCAACCAACGCCGCATTTCTATTCTCAGTCAATACTGTGATGGATTCATCCAATTCTTCGAAGAATTTGTTATAAACTTCTTCCTGCGTATCGTAAGGAATGGTAATCTTACCATCTTGGCCGATCTTGGAATAAGGAATAGGACCGTATGCATCGGTCACACGGCTCATGGCAGCCACTTTCATTATTTGCCCAATGGCGTACGGAACCGGATTGTTGGTATTTTCTGACACTTGCTGCACAGTGTTCAAGTTTCCGTAAAGTGTTGAAATGATACGGTCACTGATCAAGAACACACGTGTCCAGTCGTTCGTTGCATTAAAATTGGATATCGTATTGGACCAACCGGCATTTGAATCAGCAAAATAACCACCCAATGGTCCACCCAGCAAACAGTCGGTAAACTGTGCCGTATTGACATCCGACGAAATAACCGTACTCGCCAGGTTACTCATAGCAGACCCCAATGCATAATCATCAGGAGTCAAATCACCCGGTTGATAAGGATCGGAGTTAATATCCATATAATTGCCGGTGCAGGACATAAGACCCATAAGCAACGGAGCAACAATCAATGTATTTATTATATTCTTCTTTTTCATATCATTTGGTATTAAAATTTAAAGCTCAAGCTAAAGCCAATGTTACGCAAAGACGGCATCATGAAGTAGTCAATTCCCTGATAGAAGTTATCGGTAGAAGCCACACTCTCAGGATCGAAAGGAGCCTTGCTGTAAATCATCCACAAATTGCGGCCAACCAACGAAACTTTGATGTCGCAAACATCATGTAACCATTTTCTGGGAATAGTATAACCCAAGGAGACTTCCTGTAAGCGAACATTGGTTGCAGAATAGGTATAGTATTGAGGAACAGCAGTACCGCTACCAACAACACCGTACCAAGTTTCCGGATTCACCCGGTCGGTACCATTTACCAACACATAGCCTAAATCGCGCGCATCGGCAGAAGCTTCAGACACACCGTAGTAGTCCAACATGGCTTGTGTACGTGAATAAACCACGCCACCCAAACGGGCAGAAATCAAGAAACCGGCTGTCACATTCTTCCAGATGAAGTTATTGCGCCAAGCTAAATTCCCTTTAGGAAGCACGCTTCCCAACTTGATGTATTTATCAGGGTCTGTAATAGCTTCCGTAGCCACCATTCCATTCTGGTCTACAAAAATCTGTCCGTTGGCATCACGTTGCATATCGCGCAACGAATAAAGGTCACCCATGCTTCCTCCTTCTTTCAACAAGAAACGGGCATCGCCCAAACCACCCATGTTCAGCGTGCTCAAAGAGAACAACTCACCGGTAATGGGATTGATAGCATTATCAGCCAGTGTCAAGATCTTGTTCTTATTGCTGGAAAAGGTTATCCCTGTGTCCCAAGTAAAATCTTTCCAAGTATTCTTGTAATTCAGTGCCAATTCAATACCGGAGTTACGCACAGCACCGGTCTGGATATACATGGCCGACCAACCACTGACAGGCAACTGCGGATTAAATGTCTGATTCATAGTCTTGGCATTGTAGTACGTTACATCCAACTCAAAGTTCTTGAAGAAACGCATGTTCAAACCAAGTTCCCAAGAATTGGTGCGCTCCGGTTTCAAGTTATACAATGGGTATTGGGTTGTAATACTCCATTGACTGGCACTTGAGTTCCACTCATAACGCGGATTGGCCAGATATCTGGAGAAAGCACTACCCACAGATGCCCACGAACCACGAATCTTTATGAAAGAGAGATAGTCTTTGTTCAAATTAGGCATCAGTTCAGACAACACAACAGAACCTCCGACTGAGGGATAGAAGAACGATTTACTATTGGAATTAGGACCTGCAAGCTGCGAAGGCCAGTCGTTACGTCCGGTCAGTGTCAAGAAATACGTATTCTTGTAACCCAGTTCGGCAGAAGCGAAAAGAGACTGGGTCTGTTCGCGCCATCCTTCTTGCATACGCTGTGTCCTGCTGGCACTCAGATTCTGAATAGCGAAGAAATTGGTCAATCCTACCGGCTCGCCGGAGAAAGCATCACCACCATCGGCTATCGGTCCACGCACCCTCATGGCATCCGAACGAATATCAGAGAACGAACCACCCAAGTTGGCTTGAAGCGACCAGTCTTCACCAAAATATTTGTTGATGCTCACCAGGAAGTCAGCATACAATTGCTTATCCTGCGTCTTGGTAATGCCATACAGACCACGAGAAGAGCTTTCGGTCAACTGCGTATTGGTAGAAGCATAGAACTTTTCTGTATAGTCATTGCTGGAGTTATCCAAGCGTACACGTCCTGAAACGGTCAACCAATCCAGAATCTTATAGCTCAAACCGGCATTCAACATATAACGGTCTTTCTTGTTCTGACGCAAGTTACGGTAATTAATCCAATAGGGATTCTGCATAACCATACCTTCGTCACCCACCGGCCAATATTGCGTATAAATCTTACGGGCTGCGTCATAACGCTCATACATGCTGATATCTGCCCAGTCGTTGCTACGCGGAAAAAGATAAGCACCTACCAAGGGGTTATTATATGTACCCTGGTTCGTCATGTTTTGGTCGTTCTGCAAGATGTAGCTCGCACCGAAATCCAAGGTCATCTTATCGTTCAAGAAGGTAGTGGTGTTACGTACCGTGAAGTTATAACGATTGTATTTGTTATTGGGAACAATACCTTTTGAGTTGACAGCCGCCGCCGAAGCATACGTCTGGTTCTTCTCTGTACCAGTGGACAATGAAATACTTTCCGTACCGATAATACCCGTCTGGAAATAGTCACTCTTCGGATTGTAATTGTAATTATTGACGGCAGACAAGGGTGCCCCCCAACTCATAGCACCTGAAGTACTCATCACACCTCCGGTTCCCGTACCGTAACGGTTCTGGAAGCTCGGCATCACAAACGGATTTGTAAATTCAGTATTGCTATTTACCGTAAGACTGACTTTGCCCTCCTTGCCTTTCTTTGTTGTAATAATAATGGCACCATTGGCAGCCTCCGAACCATACAAGGCGGCGGCGGCAGCACCTGTCAGGACTGACATAGACTCAATGTCTTCCGGGTTGATATCGGCAATCGGTTCCGAAGAGCCTTGTGAGTCAAACTCCGTACCACCGGCACTGCCACGACCGGAAAAAATGGGCACACCGTCAATCACATACAGTGCATTGGAAGATTGCATGATAGACTTCGTACCACGCATCACTACCTTCGACACACCACCCACACCGGATGAAGAAGCATTGATGTTCACACCTGCCACCTTACCACTCAATGAGTTCACAAAGTTAGCGTCCTTATTGGTAGTGATGGCGTCCGTGTTCACCTGCTGTACGTTATATGACAACGCTTTCTCCGAACGTTTGATACCGAGTGCCGTCACCACAACTTCTTCAAGCAACTGGGTGTCACCGGACATCATCACATTGATCGGCGCATTGCCTTTAACCGCAACCTCCTGCGTAGCATAACCGATATAAGAAAATACAATCACAGGATTTGCCACTGTAGTGTTCAATGTAAAGTTACCATCCATATCGGTAATGCAGCCGTCGGTGGTACCTTTTACCAACACATTCACACCGATCAGGGGACCCATGTCATCCGACACGACACCTGTAATGGTACGCTGTTTGCCTTGTTGATTGCCTTCTTGCGGCATGGCTGACTTCTCTGAAAGATAAACGATATTATCTTCCACCTTGAAAGAGATATTTTTCCCTTTTAAAATAACATTCAATGCATCTTCTATAGATGCACCTTTCACTTTGACATTCTCAACTGCCATAGAGGCAAGTTTGTCGTCATAAAAGAACTGATACTTAGATTGAGATTTAATCTGCTCGATGACTGTCCCTAAAGTTGCACGGGATACATTCAGATTCAACTGGGCAAAAGTCCACTGAACCGACACAGCCATGAAGAACAAAACTAATAAAGTCCGCAGAAATTTCGAACTTTGAAAAGCAAAATCGTTGTTCATAAACAAAGTTTAAGGGTTACACATTGGTTAATTATAACAGGTCAGAAGCCTCTTTCTTCCGACTTACATATATAAAACAACGTACTTTTAAAATACACTTAGTGCAAAATGATATTTTTTTCTCTAAAAATAAAGAAGGGGATAGTTTGTCCGCTATCCCCCGTCTTCAGTACATTACTAATGTCGCTTCTTACTTCTTTAGTTCATTGGAAAAAGAATAAGGAAAATCTTCCGGTAATGTCCCTCTTTGTAAATTAGGTCTGTTACCCATATCAAATTTCAGGATACCACCCTTCAACAAATCTTCATGTTTCAAATAATTCTTGGTATACTCGTTTCCATCCAAACAAAGCGAGTTGATGTATATATTTTCCGAATTATTGTTTGACGCATCAATCACCAACGAATTCCCGTTTTCAAAATGCAGGGTAGCTTTCTTAAATAAAGGAGCTCCCAATACATATTCATCAGTACCCGGACAAACAGGATAGAAACCCAAAGCAGAGAATATATACCAAGCGGAAGTCTGCCCATTGTCTTCATCTCCGCAATAACCGTCGGGACCGGAAGTGTACATACGGTTCATCACCTGACGCAACCAATATTGTGCTTTCCAAGGCTGTCCGGCATAATTATACATATATATCATATGCTGTATCGGCTGATTGCCATGAGCGTAATTACCCATATTCATCACCGTCATCTCACGTATCTCATGAATCACCTGACCATAGTAACTGTCATCAAACACAGGAGGAACCGTAAATACGGAGTCGAGCATGCTTACAAACACTTCCTTGCCCCCCATTAAGTCAATCAACCCTTGCGGGTCGTGAAATACCGACCATGAATAATGCCAACTGTTTCCTTCGGTAAAAGCATCCCCCCACTTCAACGGTGAGAAAGGTGTCTGGAACTGGCCATTCTCGTTACGTCCCCGCATCAACAAACTTTCCTTGTCGAACACATTCTTATAATTCATGGCGCGTTCGGCGAAGAGTTTCAGTTCTTTCTTCGGGCGGTTCAACGCCTTTGCCATCTGATAGATGCACCAGTCATCGTAGGCATATTCCAATGTACGGGCAGTGTTCTCGTTGATTTTCACATCGTATGGTACATAGCCCAACTTGTTATAATATTCATGACCAAGACGACCGGTAGAAGATACCTCCGGATGCACATTCTTGGTTCCGTGAATAAGGCCTTCGTATAAGGCAGTCACATCGTCCACTTTGACACCTTTCAGATAGGCATCGGCAAGTACGGAAGCAGAGTTGTTACCAATCATGCAACCGCGATGCCCCGGACTTGCCCATTCAGGGAAGAAACCGCTTTCTTTATAAGTATTGATAAGCCCCTCTTGAATCTGTTTGTTCACCGAAGGATACATCAGGTTAAGGAAAGGGAACAGACAACGGAAGGTATCCCAAAAACCGGTATCAGTGTACATATAGCCGGGAAGCACCTGACCATTGTAGGGGCTGTAATGCACGGGAGCACCAGTCTCATCGAGCTCATAGAAAGCACGAGGGAAAAGTACAGAACGATACAGGCAAGAATAGAATGTACGATACTGGTCCAGATTACCACCGTCCACTTCTATTTTTCCCAATACACGATTCCAAGCATCCTGCCCTTTCTGAACTAAAACTTCAAGGTTGTCGTTGCCAAGCTCATTCAGATTCCGATCAGCCTGTTCAAAGCTGATGAAAGAAGAAGCTACACGAGCATGAATCTTTTCTCCTTTACGGGTCTTAAAGCCGATGATGGCACCTGCATGTCCGGCAGCCTGTTCCTTTTGGTTTTCGAGTACTTTACCATCGGAAACTGTAGCCTGATAGGTGAAAGGTTTGTCGAATACGACAACGAAATAGTTCTTAAAATTGTCCGGCACGCCACCGCTATTGCGGGTGGTATAACCGACAATTTTATTTTGTTCGGGAATAATCTTGATATAAGAGCCTTTGTCGAAGGCATCCACTACGATATAAGAATGGTCATTTTCAGGAAAAGTGAAACGGAACAGAACTGCACGATCGGTAGGACTGAACTCTGTTACTACGTCATGTTCTGCCAAATAAACTTTATAGTAGTGAGGTAATGCCACCTCTCCCTTATGCGAGAACCAGCTGGCACGCTTTTCTTCGTCAAACTCCGGTTTGCCCACTACCGGCATAATGGAGAATTGTCCATAATCGTTTATCCACGGACTGGGCTGGTGCGTCTGCTTGAATCCACGGATTTTGTTGGCTGTGTACACATACTGCCAGCCGTCCCCCATCTTTCCTGTCTGGGGTGTCCAGAAGTTCATGCCCCAAGGGCGTGCAATGGCAGGATAAGTATTGCCGGTAGAGAGTTCGAAAGTAGATTGTGTTCCTACCAAAGGATTGACGTATTGCGTAAAATCTTCGGCTTGTGCCCAAACAACGCAACATAAAAAACAAATCGATAAAAAAAGGTTCTTCATGATATTACATTAATTATTGAATTGTCTGATTAGTATTATCAGATTGCCTGACTGCCATGTCACACCAACAGGAAGCGCCTACTTCTTTGAAGAGAGGAATACGCTGGTTCCAACAATCTTATATTCTATCGGTATCACATTCTTCACGGAATTTAGCACCTCTTCCACGGTATTCTTCTTTTTCAACACACCGGTATAGGTCTTTGCCGAATCAATGTCCGGAGCCAAGATAATCTTCACCCCATAAGAGTTCTCCAGCGTCCGGGCTATTGTGAATATGTCAGCCTTCTCAAACAGAAACTGATTATTATGCCAGTTTTCAATACCTGTATCCATCATCTTTACCACCAAGCGACGCGTTGTAGCATTCAACTCCGCCTTCTGTCCTGGAGAAAGAATGATCATCCCTTCATCGTGATTGCCTTTCACTTCGATCTCTCCCTTCAACAAACTCGCCACAGCCAAGGGGGTTCTCTTGTCACTCTTCAAATTGAAGACAGTGCCCAATACCCTGACTTGCATAGCCTCGCTCCTTACAATGAAAGGTTTCTCCGTATCTCGTTTCACCTCAAAGTAGGCTTCCCCCTCCATATATACATTCCTCCGACTTTCGGAAAACTCACGCGGATACTTTAAAGTAGTATTTTTGTTCAGCCAGACTTTCGTTCCGTCCGGTAACATCAGTTCTTTCACCTCGTCTGTGGTAACAACGGCTACCAAGTCTTCAGGCACATCCTGCAATTGATAGATATGATATCCCAAACCGGAAATCAGGAAAACACCTATAAATATAGCGGCATAGCGCATCCAGACATTCAGTTTCCGCACCTCATACCGCTTTTTTTCCTCGCGATTCAGGCTATTAAACAATCTTTTTTCCGCTCTCTTTATTTTTTCTTCAGTCGCAAGTTCCACACTTCTTCCCAGATGATATATCTGTTCCAACTCAAATAATTCGTGCGCATTCTCATCCGCCTCATCTAGCTGTGCATTTATCTTACGAAGTTCTTCTTCAGAACATTCTTCCCTAAGAAATTTAGCAATCAGCTCATCATCCAACTTATTCATTACTTCTTTTGTCATACTACTAAAACAATCATTACGATAAAAACACTTATAACCTAACCTAATAAAAATAGCGCTAACATCAAAAGCAAATACTCTAACTTCCCACGCAGAATTTTCAACGCCTTATACATATGGGCCTCTACTGTTCGCAACGATATCCCCATCGTCTCAGCAATATCTTTATTCTTCATATCATGCAAATAACTGAGTTTGAAGACCATCTTACACTTGTCCGGCAATTCATTGATCGCTTCTGCAAGTCTCTTTCTAAGTTCTCGGTCTTCGATACGCTTCACTACATCGTTGCTATCCGGCTGATAAAACTCAATCCTCTTCTTGTGAATCTCAGCCAAAACGGCCTCATAACTGCTCTTGACATCACGATGCTTCAGCACATTCAAGGCACGGGTGTACACTGCCCTATACAGGAATGCCTGTATCTGCTCTCCCATCTGTACCGTGTCTTTTCGTCGCCACAGTTCCACAAAAACATCTTGTACTACGTCTTCCGCCTCTTCTTCGCCCACTATACGCGTGGCATAAAAAAGCAGGTTGGCATAGTACTTATGGAAAAGGAGTTTATAAATATGGTCAAGGTTCTCACTCATAATCCCATTGTTATATTGTCCGGCATTGCTGCCAGCCTGCATACTACCTTTTTCATTGTTTCATCATCTTTCCATTATAGTCATTCAGTCGTATACCATGCCTCTGCCGGCTTGTCTCCCATTTCAAATTCGAGAACACTGCCATTCATTATCTGCTCGTGCGTGATATAGCTTTTGTCATAAGGCTTTCCGTCCATCTTTATGGACCGAATATATATATTCTCTCTGCTGACAGCTGGTGCCAGCACTGTAAATATCTTTCCGTTTGCCAGATGCATCTTCATCTCGGGATACATAGGAGTGCCTATCTCATATTTCCCACTGATGGGATCTACTGGATAGAACCCCATTGCACTAAATACGTACCAGGCAGACATCTGACCACAATCTTCGTTTCCGCATAAGCCGGCAGGCGTGTTCCTATAGAGTTCATGCATCACTTCCGCTGCATATTTCTGTGTCTTCCAAGGTTGCCCGATGGCATTGAAGAGATAGATGACATGATGGCTCGGTTCATTTCCGTGTGCATACTGCCCGATCATCCCGGTGCTGAATATGGGCAATTCATCATCGGCAGAGGGATTATAGGTGAACATACTGTCCAACTTCTGCGCAAACCTGTCTTTGCCTCCAACGAGTTCTATCATACCGTCGACGTCCTGCTGCACCGACCAGAAGTATTGCCAGCCGTTGCTTTCGCAGATATGCGGAGTGTAGTCGTCAGGGCTGAAACCTGCTATGAAATCCCCCTTGCCGTCGCGAGGCTGCATGAAAGAGGTCTGCGGATTGTATACATTCCGGTAGTTTCGGGAACGTTTATAGAACTCATCTGCCGTCGACTTGTCGCGCAGTTTCCCAGCCATGCGGGAGATGCAATAATCATCGTAGGCGTATTCCAGCGTTTTAGAGAGTGACCAGTTTTCAGAGTTATAATGATCGGTCACATCGTAAGGCACATAACCATATTTCTTATAGAGTCCTATTCCGCGATATTCGTCCAGATTGGCAGTAGCCACACAAGCTTCCAATGCTTTCTTGGGGTCGAAGTCGCCTATTTTTTTCAGATAGGCATCGACTATGACAGGCACGGCATGATAACCTATCATCATGTCCGTCTCACTACCGTAGAAGTTCCACACCGGAAGGCGACCGTTCTGCTCGTAGAAGGCAATGAATGACTTCACCATGTCGTTGACGCGTTGTGGCTCGATGTAGGTATAGAGGGGATGGGCGGCACGATAAGTATCCCACAATGAGAAAGTGCTATAATTAGTCCACCCGTCTGCCTGATGCACTTTCTTGTCGGGGCCATAGTATGCGCCGTCCACATCGCTGTAGATGGTAGGAGCAAGCATGGAATGATAAAGGGCAGTATAGAACTTGACTTTCTCGTCCCGGTCTTCACACTGAATCTCTACCTTGGCGAGTTGGTCGTTCCATTTCTTACGAACGGCAGAAAGATATTTATCAAAATCATCATCGGGTGCCTCGGCAGCGAGGTTACGCGCCGCACCTTCCATACTTACACCAGAAATGGCGGTAGTCACCAGAATCTGTTCGGCTGCGGCTGTATGGAAATCGAAACGGGCAATGGTAGAGATGCCTATGCGGCAACCGTCTCTCTCTACGGCGGCAGTGTCTATATGCACGGCTGCGAAGGGACGGGAGAAGCGAGTGCGGAAATAGATGTGCTGATCGCGCGCCCAGCCATCAGAGAAGCGATAGCCTTGGATGGTCACAGAATCCACTACCTCGATGTGGGTGTCATTAGTGAAGTCCCAGTTCATGGCTTTTCGCAGATTAAGAAAGATGGCTGCATCGGCTTCGGGAAAAGTGTACCGCTGGATGCCACAGCGATCAGTGGCGGTTAGTTCTACGTTGATGTCATAATCCTTCAGACGGACTTGATAGTAGCCTGCACTTGCCGATTCGTCAGCATGCGAAAAAAGGGAATGGATGCCCAAAGGTGCTTCCGCTTCTTTATAAGGTAGTGTAACAGGCATGAAAGAGATGTCATAAAGATCACCAGCACCCGTGCCCGAAAGGTGGGTATGACTGAACCCGGCAATGGTGCTATCGGGATAGAAATAACCGGAAATACGATCCCACCCCGGCAGTCCGTTGTCGGGGCTTAGCTGCACCATGCCAAACGGGGCCTGCGCACCGGGATAGGTATTGCCGGTGAAGTCGGTACCGATGAAGGGGTTGACATACTCTGCATAAGAGGTCTCACCGACATTGGTTTGTCGGGAAACACAAGACAAAAGGGAAAAAAGAGTTGCGAATAAACAACAAAATTTCAATACGTTCATAATATCACATAGTTAACACGTTTATTGAAACAACCCAATCTCGGAAAACACTTACTGCCTGCCCGCATTTCTGCTATTTTTCTGCCGAGACGGAACGGAGGAAGAGATTTTCCACTACCTTAAATTATATAAAGCAATCTATAATCGCTCCGGACGGGACAAATTCTAAAGCATAAGAAAAGAGACTTTTAACTATCTTTTTTCTGCGAGAAACATTTCCTGCGAACAAATATAGTACAAATATCTGATAATGTCCTAATTTCCGCGAAATAGTTATCAATCAGCCACAGCTTTCTCCTTTACAATGAAAAAGCCGTGGGTGATAATAGTACTTTTTATTGGAAGCATAGAAGTTCTACATCCGATTTGCACTATCTTTGCAGCAAAAAGCAACCATGAGTTACTCTACTTACCTCTTCGACTTCGATTACACACTTGCAGATTCTTCCCGAGGCATCGTTACCTGCTTCCGCCTGGTGCTCGACCGACACGGTTATTCCGGCATAACTGATGAAGCCATCAAGCGAACCATAGGTAAGACATTGGAGGAATCGTTTTCCATCCTGACCGGCGTAACGGATGCAACTCGATTAGAGAGTTTCAAAAATGAATACCGAAAAGAGGCCGACACGCATATGACGATAAATACAGTACTCTTTCTGGAAACCAAATCCGTACTGCTTGCCCTGAAAGACGCCGGCGCCTCCATCGGCATCATCTCCACCAAATACCGTTTTCGAATCAAAGAACTGGTTGACCAGCATTTCCCCAGCAACTTCTTCGACATCATTGTGGGCGGAGAAGATGTAAAAAGCGCCAAACCTTCGCCCGAAGGAGTCTTGCTCGCCCTGAAAGAGCTGCATGCCAGCAAGGCAGAGACACTCTACATAGGCGACAGCACCGTGGATGCCGCCACAGCAAAAGCCGCCGGAGTCAGCTTTGCCGGAGTGACGCACGGGGTAACTACTGCCGAAGAGCTGAGTAAATATCCGTACTGGAAGATCATGAACTCATTAGAAGAACTACTGACCAACAACGTGCCGACAAAGCAGAACGAACCGCCTACTGACGAAGCAACGGGGGTGTCGAACACCGGTTACCTTGCCGCTCCGCACGAGAAGAAGAGGGTAAGCATCTGGCAAGCAATGCTCCTAATCCTGTTATTATGGCTCTCCTTCGAGGAGGAGGAAGAAAGTTATATCTTTCTATGTACCACGCTGCTGTTTTTCTGGCATCTCCTCACCACACGACGGATGATTCCTCGACGCTTGTCAGCCCTCATCTCGCCTTGGTGGTTACCTGTCAGGATACGCTTACGGAGTATACATATCAAGATGATACAAGGAAAACAAGTACCGATTGCCTACGAAGGAAGCAGTACTTGCCTGAATTGCGGAACCGTCTACACTGGAAGCTACTGCAATCGTTGCGGACAAAGCCGGAAAGTTACCCGCTATCGGCTCAGCAATGCTTTTAAGAACATCCTGGGAGGCTTTACCAATATCGACAACGGCTTCGGCCGCACATTGCTCGACCTACTCTATCGGCCGGGATACATGATCAAGGATTTCATCGCCGGCAAACGGGTAATGTATTTCCGTCCTTTCCAAACCTTGTTCGTACTGGCAGCCCTTTACATCATGGTTGTACAATTAGTGGATCCCGAAGCGTTAAACTCGTCGACCGGCTCTAAGCAAGAGGCGATTGATATCTTAGAACTGTTGCAAACCGAGTTTGACAAGAAGCAAACCGCACTGCAAAAGGACAGCATAAAATTGTCCGACATCGCCATCCGAACAGATCAAGAAGAGTCGTCCAATACCATCAACAGACTTATAAAGAATACCCTCTCAACAACCGACAAAATTGAGAGCAGTGTACAACGTTATCCTTTCTTTCAGAAAGTATGGAACCTGCTACTCAGCTGGGCACACGGCAACAAGGCTTTCCGCATCATTGCCACGTTACCCCTTTTCGCATTGGCAACATTCATGGCTTTCTGGAGCAGAAAGGAAAAGAAGCGGTACAACCTCACTGAACATATTTTCATACAGACTTACATCGCTTGCCAAGTACTTCTGCTCAGTATCGTCGTGCTCCCGTTCAATGGCTGTGCGGCGGTTGACGAACTGTATGAATTACCACTATCAATGATTTTCGTGCTATTCTGCTGGGATTACAAGCAGTTATACAGATGCACCTGGTGGAAAAGTTTCTGGCACACGCTACTCATGTTCTTTTATAGCCTGATCCTGCTGATACTCTTCGCCGTGCTTGTGTTAGGTCTGGTGATTACGTTTGCTTATATAGCGGGGGTCATCTTATAAATAGGTACTCCGGTCTTGTTTTCGTTTTCATTTTGGCATTTTACATTTTCTGCACATCGAGGATAAGATATTTCCGCCCGTAATTGGCTACAAGGCAATAAACAAGCCACTGTATCCCCAAGGTCAACCGCCCTCCGGCAAGCAAACAATAGAAAATCAACAACTCTGCCCTAAATAAAAAGAAAAACATTTGCCCGTTCCGAAAAAAAGGAGTACTTTTGTGCCCGATTATTCCGCACCGGGTTCGACAAAGTGTTTTCTAAGCGATTAGGAGCCACCCGACGGAGCTAACTTATAGAATTATATATAAGAAATGTACGCAATTGTAGAAATCAACGGCCAACAATTCAAAGCAGAGGCCGGAAAGAAGCTGTTTGTACACCACATTCAGAACGCAGAAAACGGTGCAACAGTAGAGTTTGACAAAGTTCTCTTGGTAGACAAAGACGGTAACATCACTGTAGGTGCTCCTACCGTAGAAGGCGCAAAAGTTGTTTGCCAGATTGTTTCAAGCCTGGTAAAAGGTGACAAAGTCCTTGTTTTCCACAAGAAAAGAAGAAAAGGATACCGCAAACTGAACGGTCACCGTCAACAGTTCACAGAGTTAACAATCACAGAAGTAGTAGCTTAATCAATTAAAAAAACAGTAAGAAGAAATGGCACATAAAAAAGGTGTCGGTAGTTCTAAGAACGGCCGCGAATCAGCAAGTAAGAGATTAGGCGTTAAGATATTTGGTGGCGAAGCTTGCAAAGCAGGCAACATCATCGTTCGTCAAAGAGGTACTGAATTCCATCCGGGAAACAACATTGGTATGGGTAAGGACCACACTCTTTTCGCTTTAGTAGACGGAACTGTACAGTTCAAAGTAACTCGTGAAGACAGACGTTACGTATCTGTAATCCCCGCTGAAAGCGCAGAAGCGTAAGTATTCCGAACAAAGAAATTGAGAAGAGGGATGTCATCCGCACGAATGGCATCCCTCTTTCTTTTACAGCACAAAGCAAGTATTACATAACAACTCCCCAATAACAATTTGATAAATACCGAGACGCCCCTTTTATCAATCTTATGCTAAAAACAAATTTCATTCTATAACTTAATTGGGAGGAAAAACTAAAAAAACAAAGAAATAAAAGACAACAAATCATTTTTATTAATACATTTGCCCCGATCATTTACAACTTATAACAAAGAAAACTTATGAGACAATTATTATTTCCTATTTTTTTCTTGTACTCGTATTAAGTTCATGTACAAACAATGAAGAAAATGGCACAACAAACTGGAGGCTTGCTTCATAGACAGTTTTATTCCTAATGATATCAGGTTCTTTTCTCAGGCTCCAGTAGTCACAGAAGAAGAAGCCTATGAAGAACTCTACATGGTACAGACTATAGCCGCACAATCAAGTATTGAAGAAATGATTGAAGTCACAAAAACACTTACAGGAATACAGGATACATCAGATTTTTACTTCCTAAAGCAATATGTTACGAATATCAATGATATAAATAACAAAGAACTCATAAGAGAATTTACTATCAATATCAACAATAAAATAGACAAATCCTCCCTTTCCCAGGAGAGAGCCGATGATTTAAAAACAATGATAGCAATATCAGAAAACAGTTTTTCATTATGGAAGATGACAGAGTAATAAGCCATAAGACAGCTGTTTTACGCATTTTGTTATTGTTTGCAAGCTGTTTTGGATATTTATATCCGATGTGTGCGCAGGTTCTTGCAAACAGTATTCCTAACGAAAAAATTCGAGCATTCACCTACAACATTGGTTTTACAGGCACCTTCAACCGTTCAACCAATGGAGAATCGGCATGGCAAACCGGGGACAGTAAGGATGCAGTCGGCTTTATAAACACACTGCAATACATCTATTTTCCCCCGAAAAACAACATGGGTTACGGTATCCACCTGTATAATTATACACGAAATAAAAAACACGATATGGACAACGACTATTTAAAGGAACGGATAAACATTTCCTACATAGCTCCTCAGTTCATGTACTTAAAACGAAAAACGGCCTTCAAACAGTGTTTCACCACCATCGGAGGAGGCATTGGATATGTATATTACGACAGCAAAGAAAAATTACCCTCCGGAAAGAACTGCAAAGCCAAATCTTCAAGCTTTGGGGTTCATGCAAACATTGGATACGAATATCAGTTCGCCAAATATTGGGGAGCTAGAGTAGAAGTTGGCTGTTTATATTCTCCCATCAAACAGGAATATTCGTTGGATATTTCTGTTTGGATATATTCTCCAAGAGGATGATACAATCTCCCCCATACTAAAAATAAGCAACCTTCTTCTTTGTATTCCTTCTGATTTACACTATCTTTGTACTCTCAAAATAAGATTTTAATCATAACGAAGTATCAAGATATGCTTACCATCAAACAAATTACCGAAAACGCAGACGCGGTGATCCGCGGACTGGAGAAGAAGCATTTCAAAAATGCCCAAGAAACCATAGAACAGGTCCTCGCCTTCAACAACAAAAGACGAAGCACACAAGCCGTATTAGATAACAACCTCGCTGAAGTGAACTCTATATCCAAATCCATCGGACAACTGATGAAAGAAGGAAAGAAAGAGGAAGCCGAAACAGCCAAAAGCCGTGTAGCCGAACTGAAGGAAGCCAACAAAACCCTGCAAGCCGAAATGGACAAGGCAGCCGAAGACTTGCAGACCCTGCTCTATACCATCCCGAACGTTCCTTATGACGAAGTGCCCGAAGGCGTAGGCGCCGACGACAACGTAGTAGAGAAAATGGGAGGCATGGAAACCGAACTTCCTACCGACGCACTGCCTCACTGGGAGCTGGCTAAGAAATACGACCTGATCGACTTCGACCTCGGAGTGAAGATCACAGGTGCCGGATTCCCCGTCTACAAAGGCAAAGGCGCACAGTTGCAACGCGCGCTCATCAACTTCTTCCTCGACGAAGCCCGCAAAGCCGGATACGTAGAAATTATGCCGCCTACGGTGGTCAATGCCGCCTCTGGCTATGGCACAGGCCAGTTGCCCGACAAAGAAGGTCAGATGTATCATTGCGAAATGGACGACTTATACCTCATCCCGACCGCTGAAGTACCCGTCACAAACATCTATCGCGACGTGATACTTGACGAGAAGCAACTTCCCATCAAGAACTGTGCCTACACCCAATGTTTCCGTCGTGAAGCAGGTTCCTATGGAAAGGACGTGCGCGGTCTGAACCGCTTGCATGAGTTCTCTAAAGTGGAATTAGTACGTATCGACAAGCCCGAACACTCCAAACAATCCCACCAAGAAATGCTGGATCACGTAGAAGGTTTGTTGCAGAAACTGGAACTGCCTTATCGTATTCTTCGCCTCTGCGGTGGAGACATGAGCTTCACAGCAGCTCTCTGCTTCGACTTCGAGGTCTACTCTGAAGCCCAAAAACGCTGGTTGGAAGTAAGTTCCGTCTCCAACTTCGATACCTACCAGGCCAACCGCCTGAAATGCCGTTACCGCGCAGAGAACAAGAAAACCGAACTCTGCCACACGTTGAACGGTTCTGCACTGGCCTTGCCGCGCATCGTCGCCGCCCTGCTGGAGAACAATCAGACACCGGAAGGTATCCGCATCCCAAAAGCACTGGTTCCTTACACGGGATTTGAGATGATTGATTAAAAATGCAATCTCCAGTTCCTGCCGTGAGGATATATAAACAATGGCACGCAAATGACAACTCATTCGCTTGCCATTGTTTATGTTTTATAGATATGTCTTCCTGATTCTGTTATCTCAACCTTTCCAATACTGCCTCTTTTTCCCGATCGATCCTTCCTGCCCAAACACGTTTTCACGACATACATACCAAATAAATAGTTTTCCACCATTCTTTCTTTGATATTAATAAATAAAACGTATCTTTGCATATCATAACATTCTGAAAGTAATTACGCAATTATACCAACAAAATTATAAGATAATGAACAAAATCATTAGCAAGGAACACTTTTCTGAAAAAGTCTTCAAGTTAGTTATCGAAGCACCGCTGATTGCCCGCTCGCGCAAAGCAGGCCACTTTGTCATCGTGCGCGTAGGAGAAAAAGGCGAACGTATGCCGCTCACTATCGCAGCCGCCGATCCGGTGAAAGGTACTATCACACTGGTGGTCCAAGAAGTCGGACTATCCTCTACCCGCCTTTGCGAACTGAACGAGGGAGACTACATCACTGATGTCGTAGGCCCACTGGGACAAGCCACCCACATCGAGAACTTCGGAACCGTAGTATGTGCGGGAGGTGGCGTAGGTGTAGCCCCCATGCTCCCCATCGTGCAAGCCCTGAAAGCAGCCGGTAACCGCGTTATAGCCGTACTTGCCGGACGCACCAAAGAACTTATCATCCTTGAGAAAGAGATGCGCGAAAGTGCCGACGAAGTCATCATCATGACCGACGACGGCTCTTACGGACGCAAAGGTTTGGTTACGGAAGGAGTAGAAGAGGTTATCAAACGCGAGAAAGTAGATAAATGTTTCGCCATCGGTCCGGCAATCATGATGAAATTTGTTTGTTTGCTGACCAAGAAATATGAAATACCAACTGATGTCTCACTGAACACCATCATGGTGGACGGTACCGGCATGTGTGGTGCCTGCCGCATCACCATTGGAGGTAAGACCAAGTTCGTCTGCGTAGATGGACCTGAGTTTGACGGTCATCAAGTGGACTTCGACGAAATGCTGAAACGCATGGGTGCCTTCAAGAACATCGAGCGCGAAGAACTGCACAAACTCGAAGAAAACACCAGCAAAGCCGCACCGGAAGTTCCACAAGAAGCAGACGAGAAAAGCCGCAATGCCGCATGGAGACAGGAGTTGCGCAAAGCCATGAAACCGAAAGAGCGCACCGCCATTCCACGTGTAGAAATGAACGAACTGGATGCAGTATACCGCTCGCACAGCCGTAAAGAAGAGGTAAACCAAGGACTGACTGAAGAACAGGCACTGACTGAAGCCAAACGTTGTTTGGACTGTGCTAATCCGGGCTGTATTCAGGGTTGCCCCGTAGGCATCGACATCCCCCGTTTCATCAAGAACATCGAACGTGGAGAGATACTCGAAGCCGCCAAGACTCTGAAAGAGACCAGTGCCTTGCCCGCTGTCTGTGGTCGCGTATGTCCGCAGGAGAAGCAATGCGAGTCGAAGTGCATCCATCTGAAAATGAATGAGAAGCCCGTAGCTATCGGCTATTTGGAACGCTTTGCCGCCGACTATGAACGCGAAAGCGGACAGATCTCCATTCCGGAAATCAAAGAAAAGAACGGCATCAAGATTGCCGTTATCGGTTCCGGTCCTGCCGGACTTTCCTTTGCAGGAGACATGGCAAAGTATGGTTATGACGTCACCGTCTTCGAAGCCCTACACGAAATTGGCGGTGTACTGAAATATGGTATCCCCGAGTTCCGCTTGCCCAACAAGATAGTAGATGTAGAGATCAACAACCTTGCCCAAATGGGTGTCACTTTCGTGAAAGATTGCATCATCGGCAAGACCCTCAGCGTAGAGCAACTGGAAGAAGAGGGCTTCAAAGGGATATTTGTAGCATCCGGTGCCGGTCTGCCCAACTTCATGAACATACCGGGCGAGAACTCCATCAACATCTTGTCTTCCAACGAATACCTGACACGCGTCAACCTGATGGATGCCGCCAGCGAAGAATCAGATACTCCGGTGCCTTTCGGAAAGCGTGTCGCTGTCATCGGTGGTGGAAACACGGCAATGGACTCTGTACGTACCGCACGCCGACTGGGTGCCGAACGCGCCATCATCATCTACCGCCGCTCAGAAGAAGAGATGCCTGCACGTCTTGAGGAGGTGAAGCACGCCAAAGAAGAAGGTGTCGAGTTCCTTACCCTGCATAACCCGATAGCATACATTGCCGACGAACAAGGCAAAGTGAAACAGATTGTCCTGCAAAAGATGGAACTTGGCGAACCGGATGCTTCCGGCAGACGTAGCCCTGTTCCCATCCCGGGGGCAACAGAAACCTTGGACATCGACCTGGCCATCGTCAGTGTCGGCGTATCGCCCAATCCCATCGTACCTTCATCTATCAAAGGGCTTGAGAAAGGACGCAAAGGCACAATCGCAGTAAACGAGAACATGCAGTCGTCCATCCCGACCATCTATGCCGGAGGAGATATCGTGCGCGGTGGTGCCACCGTCATCTTGGCTATGGGCGATGGTCGGAAAGCAGCCGCAGCTATGAACGAACAGCTGAAGAAATCGTAAGATACATGGCGAAGCGAAGAAGAATTCCTTGAATATAAAAGTCGCCCCTGTCACACAAAACCTGCGACAGGGGCGATTCTATTATAGATAGAGCGTACGCTCTTTTTTCTTTTCGTTCACATCGTGCAGACTATCGTCTACCTCACCACCTTGTTCGTTGCCGGATCCGGAAATATCACCGACGGCTTGAACGACTTGGCCTCTTCAAAGTCCATCAACGCATACGACATGATAATGATGATGTCGTCCGGCTGTACCTTGCGGGCTGCCGCACCGTTCAGACAAATCTTACCCGAACCGCGTTCACCTTTAATAATATAGGTTTCAAAACGTTCGCCATTGTTGTTGTCGGCAATGTACACCTTTTCACCGGCAATCATGTTAGCCGCATCCATCAAATCTTCGTCAATCGTAATGCTTCCCATATAATTCAGGTTAGCTTCCGTGACGCGGGCACAATGAATTTTCGACTTCAGCACTTCAATCATCATAAGCTCTGATTTCTCTTTTTAGATTTGTTACTCTTTATATTTAATGTTATCAATCAGGCGGACATCACCACAGAATACCGTGATACATCCCACGGCATACGCCGTCTCCTCCCAATCGGCAATCCTCTGCAACGTATTGCCATCCACCAGTTCAAAATATTCCAGACGCAGACCTGGAGCGGCTGCAATGGCGTCTTCCACAAACTTCTGGGTTTCAGCAACCGTGTGAGAGGCTGCAAAGGTACGACTTTCAAACAAGGTTTGCGAAATTTTCAATGCATTTTTGCGTTCTTCGGCAGACAAACGCATATTCCGGCTACTCAGAGCCAAACCGTCCTCTTCACGCACAATGGGGCATCCTACTATCTCCAACGGATAGTTCATCTGCCGAACCATCTCACGGATAATAGCCAACTGCTGGAAATCTTTCTCTCCGAAATAGGCACGGTCAGGCTTCACTGCATCAAACAGCTTACTTACAATCTGACACACCCCATTGAAATGTCCCGGCCGGAAGGCACCTTCCATCACCGTATCTAACGGCGCATAACTAAACTGACGTGTATCAGGCTCCGGATACATCTCCGCCACCGAAGGAGCAAACACGAATGCCGCTCCGCAGGCTTCCAACAAAGCACAGTCCGCATCCAGCGTACGGGGATATTTCTCCAGGTCGTTCTTGTCGTTAAACTGTGTCGGGTTTACAAAAACACTTACTACCGCAGCATCATTCTCTGCCACACAACGCTTCACCAATGATGCATGCCCGGCATGCAGGGCACCCATCGTAGGCACCAATCCTACCTTCTTGCCTTGAGCCCGCAAAGCCGACAATCCGGCCTGCAAGTCCTTGACAGTATGTATTATTTTCATCTCTAATAGGTTATATAATAACTTTGTTGTTTGCAAAAAGCGGTGCAAAATAAACTATTATTTAGCATATAAAGAAGAAATATCGCAAATTAATGCAAAACTAATGTCCCAACTATATATATCAGCGCAACAAATATACGCTGAATAACAACCAGTTAACAATTCATAAGGAATTATAGATCCGACATATTTGCCCAATTGCCCATTTTTTTTTATATCTTTGCAAAATAATTGAGAACATCGTTATTATGACAAAGGCGAACAAGGTTTTATTTATTACCCAAGAGATTACTCCTTACGTACCAGAATCAGAAATGTCTCTTGTAGGCAGACACCTACCTCAAGCAATCCAGGAAAAAGGCAGAGAAATCAGAACATTCATGCCCAAATGGGGGAATATCAACGAACGCAGAAATCAGTTGCATGAAGTGATACGGCTTTCCGGTATGAACCTGATTATTGACGATACTGACCATCCCCTTATTATCAAAGTTGCCTCCATTCAGTCTGCCCGTATGCAGGTTTACTTCATCGACAACGATGACTACTTCCAGAACCGCCTGCTGGTTGCTGATGAAAATGGAGTAGAATATGACGACAATGACAGCCGTGCCATCTTCTATGCACGTGGCGTATTGGAAACAGTGAAGAAGTTGCGTTGGTGTCCGGATGTCATTCACTGTCAGGGATGGATGGCAGCTTTAGCTCCTTTATATATAAAGAAAGCATACAAAGACGAGCCTTCATTCCGCGATGCCAAAGTGGTTTTCTCCGTTTTCGAAGATGATTTCAAAGAGTCGTTCAATGCTGATTTCGTGAACAGATTAATGCTGAAAGGTATTGCCAAGAAGGACGTAGCCAACCTGAAAGCTCCGGTGGATTACGCCACACTGTGCAAATTGGCTATCGACTATTCGGACGGAATTATCCAACAAAATGAAAACATCAACAAGGAAGTATTGGAGTATGCCCGCCAATCCGGAAAACCATTTTTGGAATATCAGACTCCAGATAACTTCATTGATGCCTGCAACGAGTTCTACGATAAAGTGTGGGAAAAAGAAGATAAATAAACAAGATAACAAAGAGAACTATGAAAGTTAAATATTTAGGAGACATGCTCTTTGCAGCAGCTTTTACTTTCTTTAGTTGTGACGACAATACCGGTACATTGGGAATAGGGATGTTGCCTGATTCCGATGGTATTTCCTCACATACGGAATCATTCGAAGTCGTTACCAAATCGATATTCGCCGATTCAGTATTTGCCAAAACCAGTACAGGCTATGTGGGACGGTTCACCGATGCCAAATTCGGTACGTACGAAGCCAGCTTCCTGACGGAGTTGAACTGTCGGGAAGGTTTCAGTTTTCCCGAAGTATATGACCATGAGAAAAAGACAGGAAGGCTGACACCGAACAAAATAACAGGAGTACGTTTGCGCGTCTACTATTCCTCTTGGTTCGGAGACTCCCTGAATGCTTGCCGCATGAGCGTGTACGAACTGAACGAAAAGTTAGATCGTAACCGTTATACCAATATTGACCCCAGCAAGTATTATAAGTCGGAAGATAGATTAGGCAGAAGAGCTTATACAGCCTACGACACCAGCGTGACTGACGAAGAAAGAAATGCAACGGACAGCAATGGTAACCCGACCTATCACCCGCACATCGACTTCACCCTCGATAAAGACAAGTATGGAAATGACTGGTACAATAGACCTTCCAGCGACTTCGCAGATTCTGAGACTTTCATAGAAAAGGTATTCAAAGGTATTTATCTGAAAAATGATTATGGAGACGGAACTATCCTTTATATAGACCGCGTAGACCTCCAGATGCAATATGAGTTTTTCGTACTTGACGATGACAATGTTCCTTATAAACGGAAAGAAGAGGGACATGTTGGCGAGGACTCCATCGCACAGACATGGATGACTGAGTTTGCTTCTACCAAGGAGGTTATCCAGGCCAACAAGTTCGAGAACTCAAAGAAAATAGAAGATATTGTCAACAACGAAAAAGACTGTACATATATCAAGTCTCCTGCCGGAATATTCACAAAAGCGATTCTGCCATACGACAAAATATATGACAAGTTGGCCGGAGATACGCTCAATGCTGTAAGTTTAAGCTTCAGGAACTACTACGAAAAAAGTGACAGCAAATTCAGTATGAATCCTCCGCAATATGTACTGTTACTCCGCAAAATGGAATTCAAAACCTTCTTCGAGGAGAATAAATTGCCGGATAATATTACCTCATTCACGACTGAGCACAACAGTGTAGCGACCAATCAATACACATTCGGCAATATAGCCCGTTTGGTGACAACTTGCATCAACAAAAAAGAAGCAGCCAAGAAGCAAGCCAAAGAGGAGGCTGATGCCAATCCGGCGGTTAAATGGGATGAAGACCAATGGGAAAAAGATTGGAAGACCGTATACCTGATTCCTGTTTCGATCTCTTATGATGAAAGTTATAATGGTCAGAAAACGATGACGAACATTCAGAATGATTTGCAACCAGGATATGCCAAGTTAGAAGGTGGCTCGACTCCATTGACACTGAAAGTCACTTATACTAAATTCAATAAATAGAATCGTTTTCAAGTAAATAGATACTAAAGCAAGAAGGGGCTGTCCGATATATAAGTCGGACAGCCCCTTTTTTGTTATAGCAGGCACACGAACTACACGCTTTCATACTTTAGCCCCTAAACTGACTACCAATATCCATGTAACAAGGTAGGTATTTTCACCTCACGAGACAATTAAATTCATCCCACGGGATCGTTTTTTTCATCTCACGAGACGATTAAATTCATCCCACGAGACCGTTTTTTTCATCTCATGAGACGATTAAATTCATCCCACGTCAGAAATTCTAAAAGCAGCCAACCCTCCTACTTCAGATGTTTCAATACCTATTTCAGGTGTTTCAATATCCACTTCAACTGTCCATATTCCGTATCATCAGAAGTCCAGTGTTCGTTGATCGGGGTAATCAAGGCTTCTTTCGGACAATCCAACGTGTTGTAAACGGCATAGCTGGTGGTAGGCGGACATGTATCATCGTTATACCCCCAAGTGACATAAGTAGGCACCTTCACCAGACGAGCAAAGTTCACCACATCATAATATGCCATTGTATTGAGTTTATCAGGCGTATCCATCCCCGCTGTGCGGAAGAAGTGAGGATAGCCTCCTGCACGTCCCGCTTTATAACCCGCCATATCGCTCAAAGCAGGATGATTGGCAACACAGGCACTGACACGACTGTCCAATCCGGTCGTTATCAATGCTAAAGCTCCGCCTTGGCTACCTCCCTGAACAATGACATTCTTACCGTCCCACTCCGGCAAGGAAGTCAGCAAGTCGATACTGCGCACGCAGGCCAGGTAGACACGTTTCATATAATAATTGTCGCGATTGTCCAAACCATTACCCAGATAACCGTTTTCCCTACCGTTAAAGGCATTGCTGATTTCCTTGAATTCTTCTACTGTCATCGTCGGGTTCAGTCCGTGTATCTCTATCTCAAAACGGATACACCCTTCTTCTGCATAATACTTATGGCGTAAGGGTTCCTTGATAGTCTTTACACCTGCCCCCGGCGGACAAAGCACGACCGGACAAGAACCTTTTGCCGCATTCTTCGGGTAGAAAAGATAACCGTAGATAGCTTGTCCCCGATTATTCAGCATCAATTTGACGAGGTAACAGTCTACTTTATCCGTACAGTACTCTTTGGCCAGTTCTTTCGTATAAGTCAACGGATATTTGGCTGCTTCTGCCTTATTGTTGTCCCAAAATTCCTTGAAGTCTTTAGGCATCTGCGTATAGGGCTTAATCTTTTCCGGAGAGAAGCCTACTTTTATGTGGTGTTTATAGCGTTTACCGTCTATAGTTACCGTCATACGGCAATCACGGAAGCCAGGCTCCTTCATGGTTCCGATAGGAATCACTGCTTTGCCTTGTTTCAAAATGACGGAACCGGAAGCATCAGCAGGCATCATATCTCCACCGATCTCATAAGACACGGTTACCCCATCCTGTGGAATACCATATTTATAGAATTGCACTTCGACCGTAGCTTTCTCTCCGGTCTTATAAATCCAGTCTGCATGATTGGGTACAGTCACCCAAAGGACATCGCTCCGATACGGATAGTTCTCCGCCAACATAAACGACAACGGAAGCAACAAAGCAACCGTCAACACGAATAAAATCTTTTTCATAATCATTATTTCATTAGAGTTTATACTGAATAAGAAACAGCACACTCAGTGCCTCTGTCAAACAACAAAAGCGGGAGTGAATAATGCCACTCCCGCTTTCTTATTCAGAAACTACTTATAAACTTCTTTACTCAAGAGTTATTATTTAGAAGATTTCTTTGCCGCAGGTTTCTTTGCTGCAGGAGCTTTGGCTTTCTTTGTTGCCGCTGCTGCTTTTTCTTTTGCCGGCTTTTCTACTTTTTCCTTCTCTTGCTTTGCTTGCAACTTCTTGATTTCCTTGTTCAGTCCATCAATTTCGTCACCCTGATTCTTGATGGTCGTCAGCAGAGCATTCAACTCTTCATTATCTATATCCATCGGATAAAGAGATTCCACACGCTTGATAAAGTCGCCCAGAATGTTCATATAATTGGTGAAAGCGTCATACGGAGACTCGTATATACCCCGGTTCAGTTCTACACCGCTATTCTTGGTCGTCATAAAACGGAAGTTATTGCTTGCCTGCAGATAGTCCCAGTCTTGTTTGATGCGACGGTCGTCACAGATACGTATACGCTCGGCAATGCTATACAACTTATTGAATGCCTCACGCTGCATGCTATTACCCAACCAGCAACTGGTATCTCTTTCCTCGTCTACCCATGACAACGGATAGGCAACATCCAACTGAGATACGGACTTCAACTTCGTAACCACTTCAGTCGGAGTAGAGAAGGTGATTCCCTTTTCCTTGGCACAAACCGGAAGAGCCTTCAGGAACTCCAGAATATTGGAAGAAAGCGGTTGAGCCATACCCAGCGCACTCAATTCCATGAAAATGTTGACAACCTGTTCTTCTTGCGGAAGGGCATCGATCCAACCGATATATTTATCGGCAAACAAAGGATATTCATTCCATTCCGAATTGGAGAAACGCAAACTGATGTCATCGGAGAGCTTGAAATCGCGCAACAATAACTTCAGGTTCGGATTGTAGCTGCAATGGTAGACATAGTGCGGACTCTTCCATCCCAAAACGTGTTTTGCACCCTCGGTCAGCATACCCTTAAAGCCCATGCTTGCAACCAATGCACCGATTTCGTCAGAATAAATCAGACTGGAATTGCGGAACACCTTCGGAGCCTTGCCGAACATTTGCTTCATCTTGTCGCTCTGACGCATCACCTCTTCCTTGAAGCAATCCTCATTTGCCAATGAAGAAAGTCCGTGAGAATAGGGTTCGGCCAGGAATTCGCAACAACCCGTGTCGTTCAATTGATGCAACAAGTCGATGACCGCCGGCGCATGGATCTCCAATTGCTCCAAAGCCACACCGGAAATGGACAAAGCCACTTTGAAGGCACCGCCGGAGTTCTTGACCATTTCAATCAATGTGCTCAAGGCAGGAATGTAAGAGCGTTCAGCAACATCGTTGATGCTGACCTCGTTGATATAATCATCATAATAATAATGATTAGTACCTATATCAAAGAAACGGTAACGTTTCAGATGGATGATTTGATGAATTTCAAAGTAAAGACAGATAGTTCTCATATCTATATTGTTTAATTGTTATCTATTATATTGTCTAATAACCTCATCGTAGATGCGGCGTACTTTCAGACCGACATCTTCCCACTTAATGCCATCTACTTCTTTCTTTCCCTCATCACGCAGGTATTCGTAGAGCGCAGGGTAAGTACATATTGCATAGATAGCATCTGCCATAGCATGGATATCCCAGTAGTCGGTCTTGATGCACTTGTCCAGAATCTCGGCACAACCGGACTGTTTGGAGATGATAGTAGGCACGCTGCACTGCATCGCTTCCAACGGAGAAATTCCGAAAGGTTCCGATACAGACGGCATGATGTACACGTCACTGGCTTTCAACATCTCGTACACTTGGCTTCCTCTCATGAAACCGGGGAAGTGGAAACGGTCGGCAATGCCTCTCTCTGCTACCAGGCGGATCATCTGATCCATCATGTCTCCACTACCTGCCATCACGAAACGGATGTTACGCGTGCGATGCAATACCATAGCGGCAGCTTCTACGAAGTACTCAGGTCCTTTCTGCATCGTAATACGCCCCAAGAAGGTCACGACTTTCTCGTTCGGTTTCTTCTGCGGTACGATGTCTTGTATCTTCTGCGGAAGCGGAGATACGGCATTATGTACGGTAGACACTTTGCGCGGATCCTGGAAATACTTGTTGATCACCGTCTGACGGGTCAGTTCGCTCACACACATGATGTGGTCGGCATGGTCCATACCGTTCTTCTCAATGGCGTAGACTGTAGGATTCACGTTGCCACGGCTACGGTCGAAGTCGGTGGCATGCACATGAATCACCAGCGGTTTGCCTGACACTTGCTTGGCGTGGATGCCCGCAGGATAGGTCAGCCAGTCGTGCGAATGGATAATTTCAAACTCTTGCTGGCGGGCAACGACTCCTGCCACGATGGAGTAGTTATTTATTTCTTCATGCAAATTGGACGGATAACGCCCGGAGAACTCGATGCAACCGAGGTCATTGGTATTCATATAGTTGAAATCAGCATAGATATGATCGCGCAAATCATAATAAAGCTGAGGATCCATATAAGACCCGACACGTTCCTTGACATAATCCCAATTTACGTCACGCCACACTACGGGCGTGCTGTTCATGCCTATGATGCGTAAAAAACTCTGGTCTTCATCACCCCAAGGCTTCGGAATACAGAAAGTAATCTCCATATCCTCTTGCTGGGACATCCCCTTCGTCAAACCGTAGCTGGCTGTTCCCAAGCCACCGAGAATATGCGGGGGGAACTCCCATCCAAACATTAAAACTTTCATTTTCGTTCCTCCTCTTATAAATTATACTTAGACAACAACTTCAAGATGCGCAATATCTCTGCCACATTCATGGCGAAGGATACCGCACCACGACCTTTGAACGGCGGATTGCCATCAAAGAGCTCGGGCAACGAGGCTATGCAATGGCTCGTCATCTCGTCTTCGAACCCTATCAGATAACGTTCGACGAACGACACGCCGCTCATCTTATAGATGCGCAGGTAAGCTTCCATGTAAAAGCCCATGAGCCACGGCCAAGCCGTACCCTGATGATAAGCATAATCCCGTTGTGTCTGGGGTCCCACATAATTCGGGTTGTATCCTCCGCTCTTCGGGCTGAGGGTACGCAGACCTTTCGGGGTAAGCAGTTCTTTGGTCACGATGTCCAGCACTTGTTTCTTCTGCATCTGGTCCAACGGAGAATAATCGAAAGCAACGGTAAATATCATATTGGGGCGAACGCTCCAGTCCATCATATAGCCGTTCACATAGTCGAACAAATAACCGCAATCGTTGCGGAACACCTCTATAAAGGACTTGCCCGTCACTTGTGCCTGGGCGTCCAGTTCGTCTGCCAGCTGTACATTGCCGCCTTCGCGTTCCATGTCGGCAATAAAGCGAAGAGCGTTATACCATAATGAGTTTACTTCCACGATGTATCCCGTACGCGGAATGACGGGATGCCCGCCAGCCGTAGAGTTCATCCACGTTACTGCCTTCTCCGTTCCATTGGAATAAAGCAGACCATTCTCATGCAAGAAGAGGTTCTCATGTTTGCGGCCGCGTATATAATCCATGATGTCCTCCAGCAATTTTCCATACTTCAACCGGCATTCTTCGCGCGAAGTGTCTTTGGCGTATTGCTGCAAAGCCCATATTGCCCACAAGAGGACGTCCGGATCATTCATTTCATAGATTTTATAAGTCACCGGCTCTCCGTTGATAAACTCGCGGATGGCTTTTTCGGCGGTCAGCATGACATCTTCAAACTCGTTCCGCTCGCCCACTGCCAGCGTCAGACCGGGCAGGGAGACAAACAGGTCGCGTGCACGACATTTAAACCAGGGATATCCGGCAAGGATATAATGGTTTTCGCCCTGCTTGTTGTGGAACTGGTGTGCCGAGTTTACCAGGCAATGGTAGAAACTGTCACGTGGTGTACGGTCTTCCACTTCCGCCTCGAAGGTCTGTTTCAGTTTGCGTGGTGATATTTCAGATATACCGGCGGAGAAGACGATGCTTTCACCTTTCTTTATATCTACCTCGAAATAGCCGGGAACGTACAAGTCTTCATTGAAGTCGTATCCTCGTTCCTGTTCTTTAGTATACTCGATGCTACGATACCAGTCCGGCTGATAGTGGAATTCGTTCTTTTTGTTCAGTTGCATGAAGAGTTCAGGATAACCGGCATACATACAGGTCTTTATTCCGTTCTCCACCAATTGGTAATCGCGGTTTGCCTGCGGATTCTCATGCGTATACTCGCGCACGCTGCGGAACGCCAGGAAGGGGCGGAATCGCAACGTTGTGGCGGAATGGGCATCCAACAAAGTATAACGGATCAGAATCCGGTTTTCATGATGTACAAAAATCTTTTCTTTGCGGAGAACAACACCTCCTACACGGTAAGTCGTCGCTGGAATATGCTCGCAATCAAATTCGCGGATATACTTGTGCCCGTTGGGGCTGAAGTGGTTTCCTTGATACTTATGCAATCCCAGATTAAACTCTGCACCGTGCTGAATTACTGTTTCATCCAAAGAAGATAGCAGCACATGATTTTCATCGTCGAGATTGGGGACAGGAATCACCAGCAATCCATGATATTTGCGTGTGTTACAATCTACAATTGTTGTACAATGATAGGCTCCCGATTTGTTTGTCCGAAGGATCTCTCTTGGTAAGGATTCTTCGAGATTGATCATCAGAGTCTTGTCAAATCGTAAATAACTCATAGTTGTGCATTATTTAAAGGTTAATTATCCAGGTTCATATACTCATGCATGATGCAAAAAGCATTAAAAACATAAATAGTAATGCCCAAAATTACAAATTAAAGCCAATACACAAAATAAAAAGTTCATTTATTTTCATTTTTAGTCAAATTATTCGTAGCATTGTATCATAAATGAAGAAAAAACTGCAAAATATGAAGCATGATATCCGCCAAATAATTCTTGCGGCCGTTCTACCGCTATTTATTCTTTTTATTTTGTACCTGCTGAAGTTCCTCGAAGTCGGTATGGACTGGGACTTCAGGAAACTGGGCATATATCCTATGGAACAAAGAGGGGTGTTCGGCATATTTGCACATCCGTTTGTGCACAGCAGTTGGAAACACTTGCTGGCAAACACATTGCCGCTATTCTTCTTGTCGTGGTGCTTGTTCTACTTCTACAGGCAGATTGCTTCCTATATATTCTTCGCCATTTGGATTGGCGGCGGTGCCCTTACGTTTCTGCTCGGAAAGCCAGGATGGCACATCGGAGCCAGTGGAATCATTTACGGCCTTGCATTTTTTCTTTTTTTCAGTGGCATTCTGCGGAAACATGTACCGCTGATTGCTATATCCTTATTAATAGCCTTTCTTTATGGAGGGCTTGTCTGGAATATGTTCCCCTTCTTTGCCAAAGAAACGACTTCTTGGGAAGGGCATCTCAGCGGTGCCATAGCCGGTACGCTTTGTGCATTGGCATTCATGGGATATGGACCGCAACGGACGGACCCGTTTGCAGACGAAGAAGAAGAGGAGGAGGAAGAAAGAGACGGGGAAAATGGGGAATCTTATGTCTCATAACAAGTAATGTAATGTCTCATAACATTACTTGTTATGAGACATTACATTACTTGTTATGATGTCTTTCATTATATGTTATGATGCATTCCTTCGAACTAAAATAACAATTAAAGATAAATAGGTTCTTCGTCACTTTGGGGGCAGTAAAATATACTAAACACCTTTATCTATAGACTATACCAGCTTATTTAA
>NZ_CAJUHF010000034.1 GCF_910585845.1 uncultured Bacteroides sp.
GCGTCCGACTTATACCCCCAAATTTGATGTTTTCAAATTTTTGTCATCTACTTAAGTTTTTTATATCATTTTTTGCCCTTCAGCTCTTTCAACCATTCACTAATAACCTGTTTTATAGCGCATTGCTCTGAAACCAAGAAACCTGAAAGAGGATGCTGAAGTCTCAGCTTTGATTTTTGGTCTTTAGTTTCAGTCCAATATTTTATTAATCAAATGATTAGGCTAATCCTGAAAGACCTGAAAAGAGAAAAAGCAGTATGCAAAAATAGTAAGTGTTATGTATTCGGAAATTTGGAGTGGCTAAAGTTCACGTTTGTGTCACTAAACCTTAGCTTTGTCATGCCAGACCTTAGCTTTGGCCAGATAGAAGTTTGTGTACATGACAACTATAGACCATGGTGAATATGCGGAACCGGCGTACCGGATACGACAAACCACGGGCGGGAACACCGGTAAATGAGTTCCTCTTCTACTACAAGATGTTTCACCATAAACATTTGTGTATTATACGATTAACAGATGGGTGAAAGATGTGAGGGGATGAAATAGGGTATTTATCTTTAATTGTTATTTTAGTTCGGAAGAATGCATCATAACATATAATGAAAGGCGTCATAACATATAATGAAAGGCATCATAACAAGTAATGTTATACTTCATAGCATTACTTGTTATGAAGTATAACATTACTTGTTATGAGACATAAGATATAATGTAATTTCACTTTAATTCCGCCAACAGGAACAGTCCAGCTTTATCACCTCTCTATTTTTCGTAATTCAATGAATTGTAGTTCATTTCTCCTCACTCCTTACCTGCCACACTACCTCCCGCAAAACATTCTATGTATTCGGAAGGCTGCATTCCTATCTCTTTCTTAAAGCAAGTACTGAAATAACGCGGATCGTTATAACCCACAGCGTATGCCAACTCGGAGATGCGAATGCGTTTGTTCTCCTCTATAATACGGCAAGCTGCCTTCATGCGGATATTCCGGATAAAAGAAGAGTAGCTCAGTCCGGTCAACGACTTCAGCTTGCGGAAGAAAGTCGACTTAGTGGTATGCATTTCCTCCAAGAACTGGGTTTGGTCGAAATTGGGATCGTCCAGGTGCTTGTTCACACAATCAATGGCACGTTGCAGAAAGTCCTCGTCCAAACTGGTGTATTTCAATTCACCGGTTTCAAAGACAAGCTGCCCTTTGAAATCCCTCATAGTCCGCTCGCGAGCTTTCAGCAGGTTACTAATGCGTGCATAGAGAACGCTCAGATTGAATGGTTTTGTGATAAAGGCATCTGCACCCGACTTATAAGCCTCCTCTCTGTCCTGTTCCTGTTTCTTGGCAGTCAGCAGAATCAATGGAATGTGCGAAGTATCGAAAGTTTTCTTTATGTTTCTACACAACTCGATGCCATCCATGACCGGCATCATAACGTCAGATACGATAAGATCTATTTCTTCTGCGCCCAATATGTCAAGTGCCTCCTTGCCGTTGGTTGCCGTACGGATAATATATTCGGTTTCCAAAAGCCGTACCATCAGATTCATCAAGTCCACGTTATCTTCAACCAACAATAAGGTATATTTCCTCTTTTCCGATGTGTCCTCTTTATCGACGATGTCCTCTTCCTGCAATAAAGGCATATCAATAACAACGTCTTTCTGTTGTCCCGACGTATCAGAAGCGGAAATTACCTCACCGCCTTCTATCTCATCTCCCAAATATGCGGAACACTCCGCAGGTATTTCGACACAAAAGGATGTCCCCTTCCCTTCTTCACTCTCCACAGTAATGGTACCATGATGCAGGACTACCAAATCGCGAACCAACGATAATCCAATGCCTGTGCCTATCGTATTGAATTTCCGGTAATTGCCTTCATAAAAACGTTTGAACAGGTCCTTCTGTGCTTCTTTCGATATGCCGGGACCATTGTCTTTCACCATGATACGGACTGTTCCTTCTGCCTCATCGTGTTCTATTTCTATCCGCACCTTGCCTCCTGCACGGTTGTACTTGGATGCATTGGAAAGTAGATTGTAGAGTATCTTGTCCAACTTATCAGGATCAAAAAATACCAAACATTCATTAGCGTCACTTTGGATAGTGAAGTGAATCTCCTTCTTCTTCATCAGCGGACGGAAACCATCCACACTACGATGTACAAATTGCACCAAATCCCCTTGAGACACTTTCAGTTTCAAATTGCCTGTCTCGGCTTTGCGGAACTCCAATATCTGCTGCAACAGGCGTATCAGCCGGTTGATGTTGTGCGTCATCACATTATACTGCTCCTTATAAGCGGGAGCCGACTGTTTCAGTTCGTCTACGGAAGCAGAAATGATAGTCAGCGGAGTAAGCAGTTCGTGTGTGATATTGGTAAAGAATTGCAGTTTGGCATGATTGATTTCCTCTGCCTTTGCCTGCTCCATCTCGCGCAGATGCAACGCATTGCGTAAGCGAATGCGATTGCGCACAATTAGGAATATATACCAGAATATGCCGGATATGCTTATCATATATAAGGTGTAAGCCCACCAAGTTTTCCAGAAAGGAGGCAGGATGACCACCTTCAACTTGCGTATCTCTCCCCCAAAAATACCGTTCGAGTTGGAGGCCTTCACATAGAAGGTATAAGTGCCGGACTTCAGGTTGTTATAATAGGCAAAGCGTTTGGAAGCATCCGTGTATTGCCAACCTGCATCAAAGCCCTCCAATTTGTAGGCATACTGGTTTCTCTCCGGATTGGCATACTCCAAGGCCGAGAACTCGACGCTGAAGTTATTGCGCTTATAGTTCAGAACTATCTCATCCGTAAAGCGGGGAGACAGGCCGGATATCTCCGCACGTTCTTCATCAGAAAAGGATTTCCAAGACCGATTGTGTATTTTTATATCCGTGATGACTACTGGAAAAGAGAGTGATGGTTCCTGTAGCTTATCTGGATAGAAGTTGTTATATCCTCGATGACCGCCAAAGAACATCTCTCCATCGGGAGCAACGAATGATACCCCGCGGTTGAAGATGTTGTCCTGCAAACCATCGGAAGTGGTATAAAGGCGGTAGGTCACCTCCTGCAAATCGTCCGGAATCGTGAGTTGAAGCAAACCGACATTGGTTCCTAACCAAAGATTTCCTTTCTTGTCGCTCTGAATACTGACCACGGCATCTCCCGGCAGGTTCCATGATTTATGCATCGGCAAGAAACGATCCTCCACCACGTCATAAAGGTTCAAGCCGCTTCCACTCGTACCTGCCCAGATGCGCCCCTTATTATCCTTGTAAATGCAGTTTGCATAGCTGCTATTCAGTTTTCCATTAGCTATGGAGTAGCCCGAAAGGACATAATTCTTCAATGAAGTACCACTCCCTTTAATACGAACCACTCCATACGTACTGGAAGCCATCCACATCTCATCGCCGGAACCTTCCGCCAGATGCATTGCAACCATGCCGGACAATGGTACAGCTCCGACCGTCAGTGAATCAATCCTCACTGGGGTTCCGTCTGCCGCACGCATTGATACTCCCGCCTTGGTAGCAAACCAAAGGTTACGCCTGGAGTCTTCACAAATATGGTAAATACAGGAATTGCAAATCCACGGGACATTGGAGTGGGTATGATGTTTCACGCGCTTTCCCACAGGAGCATGCTTATCTACTTCATAAGCGCCTCCATTGTATATCCCGATCCAGATATGTCCGGAGGAAGGCGACTGCATGATGGACATGGTCGTAGAGATACCGCTATATGGCATGAAATCAGGCATCTTTCCGTAATGGATGAAGTCTCCTGTACGAAAGCGCTTCACTCCAAAGCCGTATGTACTGATTCCCAACCAGAGCAGTCCTTCGCTATCCAACAGAATACTACGGACAGAGTTGCTATTCAGCGTCCTTCTCACCTCTGGCAACCGTTCATAGTTGAACTGTGCCCTACGCGTATTGACCATATTGACGCCGCTTCCAATCATCCCCACCCACATGATGCCTTGACGGTCGCACAACAAGGAAGCCACTTCGCTCCCGGAGATTGAGTTTTCGTAAGAATCAGGATAATAATTTCTAAATTCACATTTTTCCGTCCGGTTCCCATCCAACGGAAGTACACTCAATCCACTACGTGTCCCTACCCATAAAGTATGGGTGTTCTTGTCTTCCGAAATAGCATAAATCAGGTTATCCGAAATGCTACTTGCCCGTTTCTCGTCGTGAATGAAGGTGGTCCATGTCACCTTTTCCGGTTCGTAAGCATTATGCAACAGTTGCAGGCCGGCTCCCCAAGTGCCTATCCATATATTCCGGCGACTATCTTGGAATACGACATGAGCCGAATTGCCGGAATTCATCTTCGGATATTTCCGGAACTTCCCTGTTTTTTTCTCATAACGGTACAATCCTCCTCCCCAAGAGCCAATCCACACGTCACCTCTGTCGTCTTCGAACAAGGATTTGACTGCCACATTCTGGAAAACACCGTCCGTATTGCTTTGGTCAAATAGCAGGAAACTCTCTTCTTTCTCCTTATACTCATAAAGCCCGTTCTCTGTTCCCAACAGAATCCGCTGGTCTCTGGTCACTAATATCCTGGAAATACCTATCCTTGAGATTATTTCATTTTCTACCTTACGGACTACGCCGATACGCTTGTCCAATACATTCAATCCATTATATGTCCCGATCCATAACCGGTGGAGAGAATCTTCCGCTACGCAATAAATGTTATTACTGGTCAACAGGTCGGGATAATAAAGATTTGACTTATAGGAAGTCATCGAATAGCCGTCATACTGAAAAAGCCCGTTGCGGGTAGATATCCAGATATATCCATCGCTATCCTGATAGAGGGACTGCACTTCCTTGCTGGATAGGTTATCCAGTACGGACGTAGAGGTGAATCGCAAGAGGTCTGATGCCGGCGTTATCGTAGCCTGACAAATCAAAGGAAAAAGTATAAAGCATAGAAATAATTTCCCGAATCTTTCTTTCATAGCAAGTATGGCTTTCATAAGTAGTTAGATATCCTTCTTTTCATTTTATAATGATGGCAAATATACACAAATATATCTAAAACAATCTTATAGGTTGTTGTTTTTTTGACTTTCTGGTCTAAAACACCCCCTATTTTGAACCTAAAATAGTCATAAGTTTTCTCCAAAAGCATTTTCTTTGTAACCGGATTGAACCCGAAATATGTTTACCATGTAAATACACAGATTATGATGAAAACCTTATTTTCAAAGATGACCGGAGGTTTGCTGCTGTTCGTGCTGCTATTTGCAAGCCTGAAGACGGACGCAGCACCCATGAAACCTGCAAACGATTCTGTATTCCACTTAGTGCAACCGGACTACCGGCTAAGCCCGCTCACCGGAATGACACGCCGCCACTGGATGGACGCCGCCACTTACTTGCTGGAAGGTGCATTCAGCTACATCCACTCGTTGGACGACCCGATGCACTTCCCCAAACAGCCGGGAAAAAGCTATCCCAAAGACGGGAAACCGAACAAGACCGAGAACCTAGAAGGGCTTTGCCGCACCATGTTCGTCGCCATCCCCCTGCTGAAAGAGAATCCCGGTCTGGAGCTAAACGGAATAAAAGTGGGAGATTACTATCGCCAACAATTAAGAAACATGAACGACCCTTCGAAACCGGGATACATACAGCACCGAAAGGGAGGACCAAGCCAGACGCTCGTCGAATTCGGAGCACTCGCCCTGTCGCTGACCGTGATGCCGGAAATCATCTGGGACCCGCTGACGCAGGAAGAGAAAGACGCCCTTGCCGCGCTGATGCTGAGCTACGGCAACGGACCAACGATAGATTCCAACTGGCGCTTCTTCAACATCTTCGTGCTCTCTTTCTTCAAAGACCACGGCTATGAAGTGAAGGAGGGGTACTTGGACGAACAGCTCAACAAGTCGCTGGAGAAATACCGCGGATGTGGCTGGTATAACGATAGCCCCGCCTACGACTACTACAGCATGTGGGCCTTCCAGATGTATGGCATGATCTGGGCGCACTACTACGGCGACAAGTTCAATCCGGAAGCGGGACGCCGGTTCGTAAACAACTTCCGCGACCTGGTGCCCAACTATCCGTATATGTTTGCCAAGGATGGGCGAATGAACATGTATGGGCGCAGCATCACCTACCGCATAGCGACCGTAGTGCCTTTCCCGTTGATGGGATGGCTCGATGACGACACCATCAATTACGGCTGGATGCGCCGTATCGCTTCCTCCACCCTGCTCCAGTTCCTCAAGAACCCCTCATTGCTGGAAGACCGGGTGCCTACCCTGGGATTCTACGGAGCATTCGAGCCTGCCGTACAGATATACAGTTGCCGGGGTAGCGTGTACTGGATGGGGAAAGCTTTCTTAGGATTGCTGTTGCCCGCCGACAATCCGTTCTGGACTGCCACGGAGAACAACGGTCCTTGGGAGAAGGAGTTAGAACCGGGAAAAGTGTACAACAAGTTCATGGAAGGGTCGAACACGCTGGTAACCAACTATCCCAATAGCGGCTGTTCCGAAATCCGCGCATGGTGTCACGAAAAAGTGGCCGACGACTGGCAGAAGTTCCGTTCGTCGGAGAACTACAATAAATTGTCCTACAACACGGCATTCCCCTGGATGGCGGACAGCCCGGACGGCAAAGTGTCGATGAACTATGCAGTCTTGAACGGCAAGCAGCAGTGGGAAGTACTTCGCCTCTATACGTTCAGGAAGTTCGAAGATGGTATTTATTACCGTGACGCAGTGCTGGAGACCAATGCCAATATCCAATTCCGCTTAGCGGACATTCCGCTTCCCAACGGCATTCTTCGTGTAGACAAAGTCTCTTTCCCTGCCAGCACACAGCTGCGCTACGGGCACTATTCCTTACCGGAACTGGAACATCCCGTCGCCTGCAAAGAGAAAAAAACAGGTACACATACGGTCTACTGCACCGACAACGGCGATTACCAGACGGCACTCGTCAATCTGCAAGGCTGGACGGACATAGAATTTGTGCAGACGGAAGGCCTGCACCCGGTGAGCAACAGATGTTCCGTCATCAATGCATCCACGACGCATTCGGGCGACAAGATTTTCATCACGCTACAGTTGTGGAAGAAGAGCGGCAAACCGTTCAGCAAGAAAGAACTGACTCCCGTGAAGTATTTCGAGCAAAAGGATGATGTGGTGACCATACACTTTTCCGATGGCACAGTGAAGACCGTGTCTTTCCCCTGATACCCTCTTTGAAAAAAACGGGCATCTTTGCCCGGAGACGATACCTCAACGAAACCTCAGCACGACTTTTTCATGTAAACATGAGAGTTCTGCTGAGGTTTGCATTATCTTTGCCTGCTGAAAAGATAATAAAAACAGTACAATCATGGCAGGCATTTATATACATATCCCTTTCTGTAAGACCCGATGCATTTATTGCGACTTCTACTCCACTACCCACTCGGAGTTAAAGACGCGCTACATTCGTGCCCTTTGCCGCGAATTGGCAGAACGCAAAGAGTACCTGAAAGGAAAAGCCATACAAACAGTCTATTTCGGCGGAGGCACACCGTCGCAACTGTCGGAAGAGGATTTCAGGGAGGTGTTCGGTACTATTGAACGCGTCTACGGATTGCAGTACACTCAGGAAATTACCCTCGAAGCCAATCCGGATGACCTGACGGAAGCCTATGTCGGAATGCTTGCCGCCCTGCCTTTCAACCGTATCAGCATGGGAATACAGACTTTCGACGATGCCACCCTGCGGTTGCTCAACAGGCGGCACGACGCCGCACAAGCTGTCGAAGCCATGGCGCGCTGCCGCCGAGCAGGTTTTCGCAACATCAGTATCGACTTGATCTACGGCCTGCCGGGAGAGACTGACGAACGCTGGCTGCACGATTTGCAGCAGGCTACCAGCCTCAAACCCGAACATATCTCCGCCTACCACCTCACCTACGAACAGGGAACTCCTCTCCATCGCATGCTGCAAGCCCACCGAGTCAGCGAGGTTGACGAAGAAAGCAGTCTCCGCTTCTTCTCCATCCTGACGGAGACCCTAACAACTGCCGGCTACGAACACTACGAGATTTCCAACTTCTGCAAACCGGGCATGCACTCCCGGCATAACACGTCCTACTGGCAAGGTGTCCCTTACCTGGGATGCGGGTCTTCGGCACATTCATTCGACATCCATACCCGCGAGTGGAACGTGGCTTCGCTGGAGAAGTACATGCTCTCTGTCGAAGCGGGAAACCGGGACTTTGAAACCGAACACTTAGACGCAACCACCCGCTACAACGAATGCCTCATGACCGGACTTCGAACCACGTGGGGCGTCTCCATGCCCTACATAAAGCAGGCGTTCGGCACGAAGTTGTGGCAATACTGCATGGATATGGCACTCCCCTATCTGAACAATAGAAGGCTGGAACTAAGAGACGAGCACCTACGCTTGACGCAAGAAGGAATATTTACATCGGACGGCATCATCAGTGACCTGATGTTTGTGGAAGAATAAACGAAACAACCGGAAGCCATGACCGAACAAGAAGTCAGAAGATATTTACGAAAGATAAGCGAGCAGAATTCTCAAACTGCCTTCCGAGAGTTCTACGACATGACATACGACCGCCTGTTCCGCATTGCCTACTACTATACCCGACACGAGGAATGGGCACAGGAGATTGTGCTCGACGTGTTTCTCAAACTCTGGGAACGCCGCAAACAGCTGTTGGATATCGCCAGCATAGAAGACTACTGTTTCATCCTTGTCAAAAATGCCTCATTGAATTACATCGAAAAGGAAGAGCGACACTCTGCATCGTCCAGTGACCTCCTACCGGAGATCGCCAGACAAGATATCTCTCCCGAAGAGGTGCTGATCAGCGAAGAACTCTTTGCCCGCTATGTGAAAGCACTCGACCGCCTGCCGGAACGTTGCCGGGAAGTATTCATCCGTATCCGCGAGGAAAAACAGACATATGCACAAGTAGCAGAAGAACTCGGCATCAGCATCAAGACGGTGGATGCCCAGTTGCAAAAAGCTATCACACGGCTGAAGGAGATGCTGCTACAGGCCTCCGGCAAAGGCAAGTGACAATATTTACAGATATATGTACGATTATTCATGGATCCCATCCACCCATTCTCTAACTTTGTCGGCAAAAAGATGAGACACGAAGGCTGACAATGGGAAAAAACAACCATAAAAAGACTTGAAGCCATGAATTTCATTTTTTAGATTCTAATTTTCTAATTAATTTTGTTAGCCATTTAGTAACAGCCTTGAAAACTATATGAGACGAAGAACTTTACTGATAATCGCATTATTAAGCATAATTGCTGCAAGCGCCTTTAGCGGAACAGATCTCCGTACCCAAATAATGAGGACGACAGATGGATTGCCCAGCAACTCCATCCGAAACATATACCAAGACAGCAAAGGCTTTCTCTGGTTAGGTACTTTGAACGGTTTGAGCCGTTACGACGGCAACTCTTTCCTGAACTTCCAGCCGGAAACCAGCCATGAACAGATTTCATTGACCGACAATCGCATCAATTACATCAAAGAAGACCGGAATGGCTTCCTCTGGATAGGCACGGGAGCGGAACTGTACAGTTGTTACGACTTACAAAAAAGCCGATTCGTCGACTTCACCGGAAAAGGAGAATACGGACAGAATTATTCCAACTTCTTTGCCGCATCCAACGGAGACGTATGGTTGTATCATAAAGGAAATGGGGCACGGCAAATCATTACTCAAAACGACCGGACGATGACCTCGGTGAAGTTCAAGACCGAACGCGGCAACCTGCCCAGCAATCAGGTACAATTCATCACCGAAGACAGTTCAGGAAAGATATGGATAGGTACCATGCACGGTCTGGCCTTCACCGACCGGAAAGGAATCAACATCATAGACCGCAAGAATGATTTCATTGCCTATGCTTCACACGAGCAGAAAATGTATTTCCTCACCACAGAGGGGGAAATATATGGGTATGACGAAAATTCCAACCAACTTATTCCGTTGGCACGAGTTCCTGCTGCCATAGAAGGAGTACGCTCCAACTGCCTGTTCGCATTCAAGCACGAATGGGTTATTTTCACTTCCACGGGAACATATATCTACAACTTCAAATCACAGCAGATAACGACCGATGCCATACTGAACATAAAAGACGGTACAGTCCTCGTCGACAATCAGGGCGATTATTGGATATATAATCATACAGGAACAGTCTATTACATCCTATCGGAAACAGGAGAAATGAAAAAGTTCCAATTGATCCCCAAAGACAAATTGAACTACATTGACAACGAACGTTATCATGTAATCCACGACTCCCGGGGCCTCATTTGGATATCCACCTATTGCAACGGACTGTTTCTATACAATCCGTCTGAGGACAAGTTAGAGCACTTCGTTTCAAACACCAAAGATTCCCCCATTGTTTCCGACTTCCTGCTGTATATCATGGAAGACAGGTCGGGCGCAATCTGGGTCAGCTCCGAATACTCCGGCTTGTCACGCATCACCGTATCCAATGAGGGTATCACCCGCTTTTATCCTGAATCCAGCGAACTCTTCGACCGCTCAAATACTGTCCGGATGTTGACTCGGATAAAAGATGAAAATATATGGTTGGGAACCCGCAAAGGTGGGTTGTACAACTACGACGACCATCTGACACCTCGGAAAAGCAAACAGCATTTCCAATCGAACGTTTATGCCATTGCCAAAGACAGCAAGGAAGAACTGTGGATAGGTACTCGCGGCGACGGGCTGAAAATCGGAGATACGTGGTATAAAAACATTCCGTCCGACTATTCGTCACTGAGCTACAATCATATCTTTTTCATCTTCCAAGACAGGAAGGACCGCATGTGGATAGGGACATTCGGAGGCGGGCTGGACTTGGCAGAGCCTACTGCCGACGGCAAATACAAGTTCCGCCACTTCCTCCAGCAGAAATATAGCCAGAGAATGATAAGAACCATGATAGAAGACCGGAACGGGATGATATGGACCGGTACCGGCGATGGCATCTGTATATTTCATCCCGATTCATTGATTGCCAACGCCAACAACTACCATGTGTTCAACAACGTAAACGGTAAATTCTGCTCCAATGAAATCAAATGTCTGTTCCGCGACAGTAAAGACAGGATATGGGTGGGAACTTCCGGAGCAGGACTGAGCCTTTGCAAACCGACGGACAACTACCGCTCTTTAGAGTATGAACACTACGGAACGGACGACGGACTGGTGAACAACACCGTAGTGGCCATTCAGGAAGACACCTTCGGAAGACTGTGGATAGCAACGGAATACGGCATGTCTAAGTTCAATCCCGAAAACCGCTCTTTCGAAAACTATTTCTTCTCTTCGCATACGTTAGGAAATGTATATAACGAGAACTGCTCTTGCATAGGTGCCGACAACAAACTTCTCTTCGGGACAAACTACGGCCTGACCCTCATCGACCCGATGAAAATACCCAGCAACGAGAAGTTCTCTCCCATTGTCTTCACCAACTTATACATCAACGGCATCCGGATGAATCCTGAAACCACCGATTCACCCCTGAAGAAGCAGTCGCTCTCTTATACCGACAAAATCACATTGAAGCATTTCCAAAATTCATTTGTACTGGACTTTTCCGCCTTCGACTATTCGGACAACAATCAGACAAAATACCGGTACTGGCTGGAGAACTACGACAAGGAATGGAGTGCTCCTTCGTCCTTGAACTTTGCGGCTTACAAATACCTCGATCCCGGCACATACACTCTGCACGTCAAGTCCTGCAATGGCGCAGGCATCTGGAACGAAGACGAGACCACCTTACAGATAACCATCGTTCCCCCGTTCTGGAAGAGCAAATGGGCCATGTTGGTATATACCCTGCTTTTAATAACGATCCTGTACTTTGCCTATCACATTGTCAGCAACTTTAACAACCTGCGTAACCGTATCAAAGTGGAAAAGCAGCTGACTGAATACAAATTAGTCTTTTTCACCAATATCTCCCACGAGTTCCGCACTCCCCTGACCCTAATCCAAGGGGCATTGGAGAAAATGCAGCGTATCAACAATATCCCGCGCGAACTGGCCTCCCCTCTGCAAACCATGAACAGGAACACTCAACGCATGCTGAGGCTTATCAACCAGTTGCTGGAATTTAGAAAGATGCAAAACAACAAGCTGGCACTTTCGCTGGAAGAGACGGATGTGATCGCTTTCCTCCACGAAATATTTTTGAGTTTCAAGGACATATCCGAACAAAAGAATATGAACTTCCGCTTCGATCCTTCGCTGCCGTCCTATAAGATGTTCATCGACAAAGGGTATATAGACAAGGTGACTTACAATCTACTGTCGAATGCCTTCAAGTATACTCCCGCAAACGGGACTATCCTCTTCTCCATCGAGGTGGACGAAGCACGGAAGATGCTGCAAATCCAAGTTTCCGACACAGGTGTGGGCATTCCGAAAGAGAAGCAACACGAACTGTTCAAACGATTCATGCAAAGCAGTTTCTCCGGCGACAGCATCGGCGTGGGATTGCATCTGACACACGAATTAGTGCAGGTGCACCAAGGCACCATCAACTATCGGGACAACGAGAACGGAGGCTCTGTCTTCACCGTCTGCATTCCGACAGACAAATCCGTGTATGCGGAGAAAGACTTCCTCATACCGGGCAATGTCCTGCTGAAAGAAGATGAAGAGCGAACACGGTGTTTGACGGAAGTTTCAGAAGAGGTTCCGGTTCCCTCGGAAAATGTGACTCCGCTAAACAAACGGAAGATCCTGATCATTGAAGATGATTGCGAAATCAGGCAGTTGTTGAAGGAGCAAATCGGTGCTTACTTTGAAGTGGAAGTGGCAGAGGAGAGTAAAACCGGATGCGAAAAAGCACGCACATATGCCCCCGATTTGATTGTCTGCGATGTCCTGATGCCGGGCATGAGCGGATTTGAAGCGACCAAAAAGCTGAAATCGGACTTTGCCACAAGCCATATCCCCATCATACTGTTGACAGCACTCAGTTCTCCCGAAAAGCAACTGGAGGGAATCGAAGCCGGAGCAGATGCTTACATTGCCAAACCTTTCAGCACCAAATTCCTGCTGGCACGGATATTCCGGCTGATAGAACAACGGGAAAAGCTCCGCGAGAAGTTCTCCAACGAACCGGGCATCATCCATACGGCGATGTATTCTACCGACCGGGACAAAGAATTTACCGAACGACTGAACACCATACTGAATGCCAATCTCTCCCGCTCTGATTTCAACATTGAAGAGTTGGTTCAATTGATGAAACTCAGCCGGACCGCATTATATACAAAGGTAAAAGGTGTAACCGGATATGCTCCCATAGAATACCTGCGCATTATCCGTATGAAGAAAGCAGCTGAGCTGTTATTGTCCGAAGAGCGTCTCACCGTAGCAGAAGTCGCCTACAAAGTAGGTATCAACGATCCATTCTATTTCAGCAAATGTTTTAAGGCACAATTCGGAATATCTCCTTCCGTATATCAAAAAGGTGGCAAGAACATCGATATTTAACTCCGGACAAAGCGAAGCGATCCCCCCAAGAACAGAAATATCCTATGGATATTTCTGTTTGTCAATGAATAAAACAGCAAATATTACATGCATCTGTACTCTTTTCCATCGGAATTAAATGAACGGCAGTTTACCTTTGCAGCATTAAACTACTGATAAATTCAATTCCATGAGAAAGAAAGTTTTATTATTATTTTGGACTATTCTATGTATTAGCCATCAACAAGTAGCAGCCTCAGACACCGAAGTGAGGCAGAAGTACAATTTCAATTCGGACTGGCTGCTTTCGGTAGGTGATGCCACCGGAGCCGAACAACAGAAGTTTGCCGACAGTAATTGGAAAAAGGTCACCTTACCCCATGCTTTCAATGAAGACGAAGCATTCCGATACAGCATCGACGAACTGACAGACACCATCGTATGGTATCGCAAGCACTTTCGATTGCCTGCCGGAAGCGAAGGGAAGAAAGTATTCATTGAGTTCGAAGGAGTACGACAAGCCGCCGATTTCTACATCAACGGCAAGCACATCGGCTTGCATGAAAATGGAGTGATGGCAGTGGGATTCGACCTGACTCCTTACATTGCCTATAATAAAGAGAATGTCATCGCCCTGCGCATTGACAACAATTGGCAGTACAGAGAACGGGATACCAACACCAAATTCCAGTGGAACGACCGTAACTTCAATGCCAACTATGGCGGTCTGCCCAAAAATGTATGGCTCCACCTGACCGACAAGCTATATCAGACCTTGCCCCTCTATAGCAACCTGAAGACCACTGGTGTCTATATTTATGCCGAAGACATCCGAGTGAAATCGCGCAAAGCCGTCATCCATGCAGAATCGGAAGTCAGAAATGAATACCGGAAGAAACAGCAGGTTGCCTATCAGGTAGAGATCATAGACCGCGACGGCAATCTCGTAAAAACCATGTCCGGTGAAAGCATCACCCTGCAACCGGGCGAGACAGGCGTGGTAAAAGCCTCGGCAGAAGTAGACAACCTGCACTTCTGGAGCTGGGGATACGGCTATCTGTACACTGTGAAAACCAGTTTGTGGATCAACGGGAAAAAGACGGACGAGGTAGCTACCCGTACCGGCTTCCGCAAGACACGCTTCGGAAACGGAAAAATATGGCTGAACGACCGTGTGCTACAGATGAAAGGATTCGCACAGCGCACCAGCAACGAGTGGCCCGCTTTGGGTGTCTCCGTTCCCGCCTGGCTGAGCGATTACAGCAATGGCCTGATGGTAGAGTGTAATGCCAATCTGGTACGCTGGATGCACGTCACTCCCTGGAAGCAGGATGTGGAATCGTGCGACCGTGTAGGCCTTATCCAAGCCATGCCCGCCGGCGACTCGGAGAAAGACAGGGAAGGACGCCAGTGGGAACAGCGCACCGAACTGATGCGCGATGCCATCATCTACAATCGTAACAATCCGAGTATCCTGTTCTACGAATCGGGTAACGAATCCATCAGCCGCGAGCACATGCTGGAGATGAAAGCCATACGCGACAAGTATGACCCACACGGAGGACGTGCCATAGGTTCACGCGAAATGCTGGATATCCGCGAAGCCGAATACGGCGGGGAAATGCTTTATATCAATAAGAGTGCACACCACCCGATGTGGGCTACGGAATATTGCCGGGATGAAGCGCTCCGCAAGTATTGGGACAATTACAGTTACCCGTATCACAAGCAGGGGGAAGGCTCCAAAGCCTATAAGTCCACCGTTACCAATAAAGTAAAGAAGCAAGTAGACGCAAGGGCTTACAACCAGAACCAGAATTCGTTTGCCATCGAGAACGTCAGACGCTGGTACGATTACTGGCGCGAGCGTCCGGGTACGGGATTCCGGGTTAGCTCGGGAGGTGTCAAAATCATCTTCTCCGACAGCAACACCCACTTCCGCGGTGTGGAAAACTACCGGAGAAGCGGCGCTACGGATGCCATGCGCATTCCCAAAGACCTTTTCTATGCATTGCAGACCATGTGGGACGGATGGGTCGACACGGAAACCCCGCGCATCCACATCATCGGTCATTGGAACTACGGGGAAGATGTAGTCAAACCCATCCACGTAGTGTCGAGTGCCGACAGCGTAGCCCTCTTCCTGAACGGAAAATCATTAGGAGAAAGCGTACAGGAATATCATTTCCTGCACACCTACCATAACGTCAAGTTCGAAGCCGGAAAACTGGAAGCCGTAGGTTACGATGCAAACGGCAAAGAGTGCTGTCGCACAGAACTACAGACCGCAGGCAAACCGGAACGCATCCGGTTGAACCTGATGCAAAGCCCCGCAGGCTGGAAAGCGGACGGTGCAGACGTGGTACTGGTGCAAGTAGAAGTGGTAGACAAGGAAGGAAGACGCTGTCCGCTGGCCAACGATCTGATCAACTTTGAGATGGAAGGTCCGGCAGAGTGGCGCGGAGGTATCGCACAAGGAGAGAACAACTATATCCTGTCTCAGAAACTTCCTGTAGAGTGTGGTGTGAACCGTGTCCTGATCCGTTCGCTTACGGAAGCAGGCAACGTACGCCTCAAAGCAAGCGCAGCCGGATTGCAATCCGCTGAGATAAGTTTCGCCTCCCTGCCGGTGGAAGTGAAGAACGGACTAAGCAAGTACATTCCTGCCAACGAGTTGCAAGGACAGCTCACCCGTGGGGAAACTCCGCAAACCCCGTCTTATACAGACAAGAAAGTAGCTGTATTAATCGACTCCGCAAAGGCCGGCACCAACAACGAGACAGCCATCAACAGTTATGACGACAATGAACTGAGCGAATGGAAGAACGATGGCAAAGCCAGCACCGCCTGGATCACTTATCGCCTGAACCGCCCTGCCCGCGTAGATGAAATCTGTCTGAAGCTGACCGGATGGCGCATGCGTAGTTATCCTTTAGAGATTTATGCAGGCAAGGAACTTATCTGGAGCGGCGATACGGAAAAGAGCCTCGGATATATCCATCTAAACGTAAAGCCTGTATTGACCCAGGAAATCACCATCCGTCTGAAGGGCAGCAGCAGTGAAGAAGATGCTTTCGGACAAATCGTAGAAGTAGCCGCACCGGTTGCCAACGAACTGGACCTCTACAAGGCAGACGAAAGCAAAAGAGCCAAGTATGAACTGCGAATCGTAGAAATAGAGTTCTTGGAGAACCTGCTCCAATAAATAAGAACAGGATAGAAAAAAAACGCCTCGTGAGATGAATATTTTCGTCCCACGAGGCGATTTTTTTTGTCCCGTGAGACGAATTTTTTCAGCTCACGAGGTGAATTTCGTCGTCCCATGAGACGAATTTCTTCAGTTCATGGGACACGATTTTTCTTTCTACTTCCTTACTTGATTTTCGGTTTCAGTCATCCGAAACGTCTCCCGGGTATCGCACCGGACAGTTCTATTAGTATATTCAAATTTCACAATACTCCTCTAAACATCCACGCCTCACCGATACTTCACAAAGCAGACATCGTCAATCTGGCAGCTTGCCCCAGCTTCTCCCTCCGCCCAGAATCCGATTTCCACTTTTCCATTTCTCACCACAATATCTTTCAGCTCGACCGTGCGCCAATCTGCATTTTCCGCAACGAGTGGCATCGCTTTTCTTTTCCCGCCGCTTTCCGCATACATTTCCAGTTTTCCAAAACCGGCACTGTTTCTGACTTTGGCAGATAAAGTATAGTTCCCGTCTTTCAGTTCTACATAAGGAGTAGATTCTATGAACTGGTAGATTTTCCTTTTGAAAGCCACTTTATCACTAATATTCAAGCTTTTCTCTCCAATAACGACTTTCCTGTCGGCTTCCGTATTGAAGTAGTTGAGTACGGGAGAATCTTTGGAACTAATGACAATCGCGTTTCCCTCATAAACTTTAGTTGTCCAACCCAACAACTGCTCTTGGATAGGCTTTACAGGACTGGGAATGTACCGGCGGTCGGCCTCGAAACTTCCATTCTTCACGTAATTATTATCATCCGCCACACTCCACTCACCGGTCACGGCATTCAGATTCCATGAACTTAAGGAATTGAAATAAGGCGTCTCCCCGTTGAATGAAAGCGGGCACCATTGATTATATCCCAAACCGTTTCCGGCAAAATCCGCCCATCTGTCCCCACAGAAAATCACAGTTTCCTGTTTGCTTCCTTTTACATTGACAAAAAAGCCCGTTTGTGTCACGTGTGCATAATCGTCCATGCAACCGGGAGTAATAAGCATCTTATTCGTGGGAGAATAGGGACCGCGTACATCGTCTGCCACCAAATAGTACGCAAAAGACGAATCCCAGCCGTAAAGGTTCGATGCAAACATGTAATACTTATTGTTGTATTTGAACATACAGTTTCCTTCCCGTCCTTCACCATGAAAGACTTGTGTGCAATCCAATAAATCCACATTCCCATCTTTGACACCGATTTCAGAAAGATAAATCCTGTTCCGCCCTCTTCCATAAGAATAAACAAGGTAGGAAATGCCTGTGTCTTCGTCCGTAAACACGGTTTGGTCTCCCGTATTGGGTGTCCCTATCATGGATTCCATATTCATCCGGCGATGCCAGACAAACTCTCCCGCCGGCTTGTCCGAAACGCAGATCAATACACCCGAATCGTGCTGGACAAAAAGAGCGTATTTATTGATTTCTTTCACGTACGCTACCCCCAGGCGACCTACCCAACGTGTCCCATCATAATTCTTGTCGAGTTCGGCGCGGGTAAGTACATCACCCTCAAACTTCCAGTGGACCAAATCTGCCGATGTGTAGCAAGTTACAGAGAGAAAAGAATCAGTCTTTTGCGTTATGGATGGATCATTGCGATATAAGGCAGCCTCATTGTACCGGGCACCATACCAATAATACTTTCCAACGCCCGTTTCCGGGTCCACGAACTTGAAAATACCGCCGCCTTGACTGAAGATCGGCTCGCCGTCTTGCGTATCCCAGAAAATGTCATTCCTAATCCGCTGAAAGTCCTTTTCAGGCACCGCCTGCTTACAACTTGTGAAAAGAGCAAGGTTAAATAATAAAACGATAAAATAAACAAATGAAAATTTCATGGCTTTCTGTTTTTTAGAATTAATAATCTATAAAGGTTCAATACTCCTATTTTAAGGCAAACATAGCCACATACACTCAAAACATCAATGGAAAAACAATCATAAACATGTAATATTTGCATTTTCCCATCATCTCTATCCAATATTCCATACTTCTGAATAAATCTCTATGTTGCAGTTTACAGGAATGTCCTACTTTAGCCTGCGGAATTTTTCCAAATAAAACCAATAAATCCACTTTCATCATGAAAAGAAGACATACACTTTTTCTACTCCTGCCGATGGTTCTTTTATTCTCGTGCACTCCCGTGCGGCAAGACACCCAATTCGAATGGGGGGAACTTCCCTGCCAACCGGACTTCGCATGGACTAATCATGTAGGTAGCCGCCAATCACCCGGCGACAGAATATTTTCTGCCAACTCTTTCGGTGCAAAGGCAGACAGCACAATACTCAGCACCGATGCCATCCAGAGGGCCATAGACAGTTGCGCCATCTCCGGCGGAGGGACGGTAGTCCTGCAACCCGGTCATTACCAGACGGGAGCACTGTTTATCAAAAGCGGTGTCAACCTGCGGCTTGACAAAGGAGTCACCCTGCTCGCCAGTACCGACATCAATTGTTATCCTGAGTTCCGCTCACGCATCGCAGGCATCGAAATGACATGGCCGTCCGCCGTAATCAACATTATCGACGAAAAGAATGCAGCCCTCAGTGGCGAAGGTACCATAGACTGCCGCGGCAAGATATTTTGGGACAAATATTGGACCATGCGAAAGGAATATGAAGCCAAAGGCCTGCGCTGGATTGTAGACTATGACTGCAAACGCGTCCGGGGCATACTCGTGGAGCGTAGTTCAGATGTAACCCTCAGCGGCTTCACCCTGATGCGTACCGGATTCTGGGGATGCCAAATCCTTTACTCCGACCACTGCACCGTGAACGGCCTGACTATCAACAACAACATCGGCGGACACGGTCCCAGCACGGACGGTATCGACATCGATTCTTCCACCAACATCCTGATAGAGAACTGCGAAATAGATTGCAATGACGACATCATCTGTCTTAAGGCAGGCAGGGATGCCGACGGCTTGCGCGTCAACCGTTCCACAGAGAATGTATTGATACGCCACTGCGTAGGTCATCGAGGGGGAGGATTCATTACTTGCGGTAGCGAGACATCCGGCAGCATACGGAACATACTGGCACACGACCTGACGTCTGTCGGTACATCAGTCCTATTGCATCTGAAAAGTGCCATGACCCGTGGCGGAGTAGTGGAAAACATCTATGTGACCCGCATAAAGGCGGACAGTGTACGCCGAGTGTTCGGTGCCGGGCTGAATTGGAACCCGAAATACAGTTATAGCCAATTGCCGGAAGACTACCAAGGGAAAGAGATTCCCGAACATTGGAAAGTCATGCTCACTCCGGTGGCTCCTCCCGAAAAAGGGCATCCCCGTTTCCGAAATATTCATCTCTCTCAAGTGCAAGTGAGCAATGCCCAAGAATTCATTTCCGCTTCCGGAGAGAATGACACGCTATGTTTGGAAGATTTCTACCTCTACGACATTGAAGCCCTGGTGTGCAAAGCAGGTCGAATCTCCCTGACACGCCATTTCAACGCAACGAAAATTAAACTGGATACGCAAGACGCCCAACCGATAGAGTTGGAACAGAACGAAGCGAGCAATATCCGGATTGATTACGTCAACCGGGAGTTTTAATACAGGGAGGGTATCGAAACAGATATAACTTCCTGACAACTTCTGCTTATGAACCAAGATACCAGCAAAAGAGGCGCTTCTTCACAGGAGCGCCTCTTCTTATCGTTTTTAAGATAACATTAAAAACTTATCTATCAGAGAGAATTCTTATTTAAGTTTCACAATCTCAACTTGAGATTCTTATTCTTCGGGTTGGATTTTCTTTATCGACAAGTTCTTAAACATATCATAATAGCCTAAACCGTTATTATTGGCAAATGAAGGAGATTCCGTCTTAAAGACATACACATCCAAGCCGTCCACATAACTCTTGACCGTTCCGGTTGATGCCGTAAAGTTAAATCCTTTTTCATCCTTGAATGGGAAAGCCGGCATTACGATTTCATCATCCAAATCCAATACTGCAGTTGCCGAATAAGACAACTTTGTATCTGTATGAACATATCCGGCTTTACTTGTCAACACCGTATAGAAATACCAATTTCTTGAAGTTATAGCTCCCAGATATCGTCCTGCAGACACACTCAACTGATAAGTTTCATTATTGAAACTAAAAGGTATGACCAGACCATTAATGGAACTTAATCCCACTGCATAAAATACTTTATTGTCTTCTTCATCCTGGACCAGTTCGAAAGTCGTTGTTTCTTCTACCAAATCATCATTCTCGCCATAGGTCTCGTAAGTGGCTTCGTAAGTACCCGCAATGTCGTTCAGTCCGAACTGCAGGAAGACGATCTCCTTAGTCCCCCTTTCGCTGACAAACTTGACGATTCCCTTACGGGCATTTCCCGTAGTGTTCTCCTTCAACGTCAGGTTGTAACCGTCTCTTACCTTCTCGCCTGTCATCCAATCGGGCATGTCTACCGTATAGTTGTAATCACTCTTTACGGGAATGGTAACCGTTGCTTCTTCATCGGAAAAGCCATACACATCTTCACCCTTCACATACCATACTCCTCCAGCCTGCGACACCGGCACACGTACCTTTTCACCTACTGCATCGGAAATCTCTACAACGGCATGTCTGCCTACCAACCCTGTATAAGTAGGAACTGCCACTGTAATCACATTCCCACTGACAGAGACCGTACACCAATCCTGATTACTTGCAGCCGTAACCGCCGAAGTGCTCTGCACTTCAATGCTTCCCGTAGCAGCCACAGCCGTAAAAGAAACATCAGATTTAATCACTTGCAATGACGTGGATACCGCCTCGTCATCATCGGAACAGGATGTAGCAAACAACAAGCATGCTATCAACATCCACAAAATATTTAATTTCTTCATATTCAAAACTTTTTAGTTTTACTTTTTTACCATTTTCCGGGTACAAGCATCTATGATTGAATTAGAGATATAAAGGAAGAGGGTTATCCCCAATGCAACACATAAAGTTTCTCCGAAAGCACGTTTACTATTAAAGAATAACAATAACAAGACAATAACTGCCGCTATCACCGTATATACTACTATTTGCTTCACAACAGAAGGCTTCGTAGCCTCATCAGACGTTCTCCAATCAGCAGGAAAACCATTCACCACAGCTATCAGCACAATCATTAACAATGCCTGCGGAAAGGAGTACCCATCCTCTCCATACATGAAGAAGGGAACTCCTACCAGAAGCAGGACAATTGTTATTATTATTGTTAGGATTGTCTTCCTTTTCATAACAATTGATTGTTATTATTTCGCCACGCTAAACCAAACATTGCTATCCATTACACTGACAAACTTGGCTTTAGTAGGTTGTTCAGCATTGTCAAACTCAACATTATAAGGACCATTCCCTGTAATATACCCGACTATAGGATCAAAATATGAGTAGAAAGAATAATTACGCCCTGCACCTATAGGCTGAATAGCCAATTGATCCAAATTTTCACCAGTAACAGACATATTTATACCAAATAAGACATCATATCTTCCTGAGAGCCATCCAATGCAATAACGATTCGTATCAAGAAATGGATATAAGCCGTTGTAGCCCAGATACCAATCCAAGATTTCTTCTTTATATTTGTTCCAATTTTGATCATATACCGAAAAAAAGATTTTCAGGAAGTTTTCATCCATTTCTCCAGTCTTTGCGTCTACATTGAAAGTGAAATGCCACTGAGAAGTCGTTTTACAGAATAATTCCAGAGTTGTGGGATAAGGGAAAGAAACATCAGCATCTTTTCCTTTGATGGTTTCACTTGCATCATCATAAACACATTCTTGGAAAGTTACTCCATTGATCGTCAACGGTTCATAGAATTTAAGTCCTTCCGGAGTATAGATGAAAGCCATGTCTACATTTTCCACAGAACTATCCTCCTTCGTCTCCGTATAGGAAAGTAACTTATCTGCCAAGCTGACAGCATATATCTTACCTCCCACAACCATTCTCATACGAGGCACAGCATCCATTTTCTCCTGCATATCCAGAATCTTCTGTATATAGCTGTCTGCACTTTCCGTCAGTTTGGTCATCACCAGCGTATTGCCGTATTTCTTACCTCTCAACACAAGGCGGTCTGCGCTGGATTCCATGAATATAAATTCATAATCGCTGGCATAACCATCCGTATCAGAGGAACCTTTCGGTTCGGAGAAGAAATGGAAAAGCAGATTGTACGTATCGAAAGTAAGAATCACGCTCTGTTCGGAGATAACCCGATACTGAGAAGAGACTACCGTACCTGCCGGCCAACTCTCTCCGCTATTGGAACTCAGAGAAACCTCCGAAGCCATATCGACCTTACCATTATCGAACTTCGCCGTATAGACATATCCGCCCATCGAACGGTCGCTCGGATAAAACTCCATCACCCATCCGTTCGGAGCATCCTGAAGGATAGCCTTATAGTTAGCTATCGCTTCGTTCATTCTTTCTGCCGCAGATTTATCAAACAAATCTTCCTCTTCGCTCACACATGCATTGAAGCATACCCCAGTGAGCAACAAAAACAGCATATAATATATTTTCTTCATAATTTTCTACAGTTAATTTAAAGAGTTCAAATCAATAGCACCGTCCACGACATCATCCATACGACGCTGAACCACATCGCGCAGTTCGTCCATGTCGATGTTCCATGCAGTCTTCATATAAGCCTTCACGATGTTCAACTTCTGGGTAATGATGGCAGCACCCGACGTACCTGCCGACTTCATCCGGTTTTCCCAATACTCCGCCGTGTTGGTGATGTAAATGGAAGTGACCTCTGCAATGTCTTCGCGCGGTTCGCTCATGGCGTATGGAGAGATAAAGCCTTTCTTCAACGCATCGGCATCACGCTGCTGATACCAGTCGCCACTGACGTACAAGCCCTCGGAAATGCGGTCGTAGTCCGTATCGTAGTTCTTGGTCTGATGAAGAATGTGTGCAAACTCATGGTGCATGGTCTTAAAATAATACTGGTTCAGGAACGCTTTGCTGATCTGCAGACTGTTCACCAAATAGAGCGTCACCTTCAGACCACCTTCGGCAGTACCCAGCACCATCGTTCCGTTGTCTTCATAAGCCGCCGAACCGATCAGATGAAGTACTTTGGGTACATACTGGCGGGTAAAGTCAATGCCTGCCACTTCATCGTATGCCTCAAGCCAGGCATACTTCACGATGTGCGCCAAAGATACCGACTTGTCGAAGTCCGCCGGAGCCAACGTATAGTCATGGTCCGATTCTATGTCTTCCATGTGGTACTTCAATGAGATATTGTAGGGCATCGTGTAGTTTGCCAATATCCACCTGTCAAAATCATTCTGCTCGCTTGCCGGCTGGTCTTCAAAGATGCTCTTGGGGTTCAGGTCATCCTCACCGCAACTGCTAAGGCTCAGCAATGAAGCAGCCATTCCTAACATAAATATATATTTCTTCATAACTTGTTCTTTTTTTTAGTCGTTACAGATTAATTACGCGGATTTGCCTCTATACCTGCCGTAATCACACTTTGCGGCAACTGGATGGCACGACGGGGGTCGTCTACTTTCAGTTCGTCGTAGACGGTGATCTGGTTGTTGTATACCACGCGGCGGTAGATCTCCAGTCCGTATCTCTTCACGTCGAACCAACGTATACCTTCGTGCAAGGTCAGTACACGACGTACGTGCAGGATAGCATGGATCAAGTTTTCCTGCGTACCCGGCTCTACGGCAAAGTCCGGATGGAGCGCCTTTTTCGGAGTAGGATCTGTCGGAGTGTAATATTTCATACCCGTCCGAGTCTCTTCGGAGTAATCTCCATACAATTCATTGATGGATTCCACGGTCACCTCGTTGGAAGAACGGGTAAAGGCATGCACCCAAGTATCTATATCGGCAACCGCTTTTGAGAAGTCACCCTTCATGGCATAAGCCTCGGCACGGTTCAGGATAACCTCGTCGGTAGTAAAGGCAGGGAACATGATGTGCGGATAACCGATTCCATTCACAGGATCCGTATATTCAAAGTATTCCGCCATCTTGCCCATGATCACCTTCGGCAATCCCTGATAGGAGGGAATGTTGAAGTAAAGCATAGAAGAGCTACCCCAAGGAGCAGTGGTCTTGCAAGTTTCCTTGTTGGCAATCATGTCGTTATGCGTATATTTCTCTCCCAAGCCATAAGGGCCGTGGATTCTTCCCCAAACCGAGTAGGTGGAATAATAGAGGAGGTTAGCCTTTTCATTGACATTGATGAAAGCCGTGGCACGCACACTATTGTTCGGGCTCAACGCACCTACCGAAGCCCAGTCACGCAACATGGAGGCGGGATTTTCCGTCAGAACCGTAGTTGCATATTGGATCGCCTTATCGTAATTCGATTTGTCATCCTGCACATAATAGAGGTAGAAACGGGTGGCAAAAGCATAACCGGCTTTCTTGTTGAAGTGATACTTGGGTACCGTGTAGATTGCATCGTTCAGCAAAGGCAATCCGGCTTCTATGTCGGCGGCAATCAGCTTATAGACTTCCGCAACCGTTCCGCGGCCGTATTCCGGCGACACTGTAGTCTCCAAGTGATCCATATAAGGAATACCCAAGTCTGTGGTGCTTGTCTTGGGGCTATATGCCTTACTGAAAATGTTGACCAGCACGAAGTGGCTATATGCGCGGCACAACAGCGCCTCTCCCCTTTGAGGATTCAGCGAAGCCGGATTTCCCAACTCCTCAATGGCATTCAGGGCTGCATTGGCAGCGGCAATCGCCTTATAGCAGTCGTTCCAGAGCTTATAGGGGCTGTCATCTTCTTTAAATGTCGCATCTTGCCAAGTGGCAGTCTCCTCCTGGAGTTTATTGTATGCAGTCCAGGTTCCGCCGTTGTCGTCCGTATTGTCCGACGCCATTTCGGCAATCAGTGCATAATGGGTTTCGGGATAGGCAGCAGTCAGCATGTTGGTTATCTTTGCCTCGGTATCCAGCTCCGTACGGTTGTCGGGCATTTCATCCAGAAAGTCTTCACAAGAAGACAAGAGTGCCACCGTCGTAAGAGCCATCAGCAGATAATATGAATATATTTTTCTCATGATTCAAGTATTTTATTATTTTAAATTCCAAGTCTCAAAGTCAATGTAAATTGTTTAGGCACAGGAGCGGCCACACCACCGGAACGGAAGAACTCAGGATCCTGACCATTCAGTTTGTCGTCCGAGTAGAAAAGGAACAGGTTGGTAGCCTGCAACTTCAATGAAAGGTCGTTGATATGAATCTTCTTCAGCCAGCTCTTCGGGAAGTCGTAGGAGAGGGAGATCTCTTTCATACGGATGAAATCGCCTTTGGCAATGCGTTCGGTCGAGTAGTTGTAGGCATTGTAGAGTGTCTTCAGATGCCTGTCCGTATCGCTTTGACGCTTTGTCAGAATGGTCGGCACATTGGTGATGTTCTCTTCGCCTGCCAACGTCCAACGGTTCTTGAACTCCTTAGGCATGGCAGTCAGGTCGGAATATTCGTTGCTGAATATCGGGTCCAGACGGATCACGTTGCCGAATGAATAGGTGATGAACAGGTTCAGTTTAAAGCCTTTATAGCGGAATATATTGCCGAAACTACCCGTAATGGTGGGGTCGGTAGGACCTTCATACTTCAGGTTGTCCAAAGTCTGGCTCTGAAAGTCGATGTCGTTACCGTCGCTTGTCAGATTTCCATCCTGGTCGATGAAGGTAGGAAGACCGATTTCGTTCAGTCCCTTGAACTGATAAGAGAAAAGTCCACGCACCGGATAACCCTTCAATGCGAATCCCGTACCGGATACGACATCAATCACTTCAGCATCCGATTCCAGGTCGGTCACCTTGTTCTTTGCCTGAGAGAAGATGAAGTCGGTGTTCCAGCCAAAGTTCTTCGTATTGATATTTTTTGTAGAAAGGGTAAATTCAATACCGTGGGACTTCATTGTGGCAACGTTTGCCAGTTTACGGATCTGTCCGCCCACACCGGGTGTCTGTATCACGCCGATCAGGTCGAAGTTGCTTCGCTTATACCAGTCGATGGCAAAGTTGATGCGGTTGTCCAGGAATCCCATGTCGGCACCGATGTTCAACTCGTGTTTCTTTTCGTAAGTCAGTTCGTCATTGGCAAGGTCGATGATGTTCAATCCGCTTTCTTGGATGCTGGCAAACGGGCGATAGGGCTTGTAACTTTTCAGCACCATAGTCGAGTTGGTCACGGTAGAAGGTCCCGGGTCGCCGGTCAGTGAGTAGGATGCCTTCAGGGAGAAGTGTGCCAACGCCGGCTTCAGCGATTCGAAGAATTCCTCTTCGTGCATGTTCCAGGCACCAGAGATGTTCCATGTGGGCAACCAGCGTGCGCTGCGGCTCTTGCCCAGACGGTTGGTTCCTTCGTAGCGGTAGGTACCGTTCACGGTATATCTTCCTTTATAAGAATAGGTGGCATTGGCAAAGAATGCAGCGGAACGTGAGCGGGTGTTCGACAGTGAGTAGTAGTCCGTACCCTCTTCGATGCTCTTCTTGAAGAACTGATAGGTATAGAAGGGGATTTCACCCTGGCTGTACTGCATACCCCAACCGTTGAAGTAGTTCTTGTTACGGTCGGTGGAGTTGGACTCCATACCGGCAAAGAGGTTCACGATGTGGTCTTCTGCGAACACATGGTTCCAGCTACCCGTGGCACGGAAGTCGTATCCCAACATCTTATAGGTAGTCTTCTGATAGATACCTCCTTGCGGCAACACGGTGATAGGCAAAGCATAGGGATCGTCGGGGTCGGTGTAGAGGAAGGGGTTCCGGTCGCGCACCGTAGCATCGGGCATAGCGCGATAGGCCCTTGCTTGGTTGGAGTCGTCCGTAATCTGGTGTTCCTGCGATGTAGAAGAGTACTTCACAGCGCCCAATGCGGCAAATTCCAGTCCCTTGAGGGGTTTCCATCTCAATTCACCCTGAAACTTCATATCGGCTACATCCAAGTTCATGTAATTGTTCTCCAACTCGTGAAGGATGTTGAAGTCTGCATAGTTACGGGTGTACATGGTCCGTGCATCCAGCGCACGGGATGTATTCAGTGAGTAGGAATAGGGGTTGATATCAAAATCACGTTTCACCTCACCATATACAGGGTCGATGCTCTGGCTCAAGGTACCCGGAGCCTGCTGCTTACGATAAGAAGCGGAGGATATCAAGTTCAGAGAGAGCTGCTTCGAGATGTTGTAAGTGGTATTCAGGTTGGCGGTGTAACGGTTCACCTTGCTGTCTTTATACCATCCCGGATCGACCATGGCACTCAGAGATGCATAGAAATGCGCCTTGTCCGTACCGGCAGATACGCTTACGGAATGGTTGTGCATCACGGAAGTGCTGAACAGTGCGTCGAACCAGTCGGTGTTTCTGAATTCCGCAGCTTGCAGGTAATCGTTGATTGCCGCATCGGTGTTCTCCAGTGCAAACCGTCCTGTGGTCGGGTCGTAAGTGTTCAGCAACTGGTACATCTTTCCGTATACACCGCTCTGAGAGGCACGATAGGTGTCTGAGAAGTTCAGCCAACCTTTGTCTTTCATTTCTTTATATACGCCCATCTGTTCCTGCGAGTTCATGATATTGAAGTCACCATAGCTGGGAATCAGGCGCATAGTGAACTCACCGGTATAGGAGATGTGGCTCTTGCCGGCCTGTCCTTTCTTAGTGGTCACTACAATCACACCTGCCATGGCGCGTGCACCGTAGATGGAAGTGGCGGAACCGTCCTTCAGAATTTCAAAACTCTCAATGTCGTTGGCATTCAGACCTGCGATAGCCGAACTGATCAGCGTAACGGCATCACCCGAAGAAAGCTCGTCGGCGCTTACTTCCGTCACGTCTTCCATGATGACACCGTCAACCACCCACAGCGGCTTGGAGCTACCATAGATAGAGGTTGCACCACGTACACGTATCTTCGGCGCTGTACCGAATGTACCGGAAACGTTCTGCACAGACACACCGGCTGCACGTCCTTCGAGCGAACGGCTAATGTCTGCCAAACCGTCCAGTTTCACGTCGGTATTGGACAGCTTGGTCGAAGCACCTGTAAACAATCGTCTGTCCATCTTCGTCATACCGGTAATAACCACCTCGTCCAGGATTTCGGCATCCGGCTGCATCATTATCTTCATCTCGCCACTCTTGATGTTTACTTCTATCGTCTGCATTCCGACATAAGTAATTCTCAAGGTTTTTGCCGTACTTGGCACATTGGTAAGCGTAAAGCGACCATCCAAATCGGTCACCACTCCCTGATTTGTACCTTTAATCAAAACAGATGCACCTACAATAGGCTGATTGTCTTCTTCAAAAAGGACGGTACCCGTCACTTTTCTTGGAGTCTGTGCAATTGCCAAGCCAATACCGATAAGCAGGCAGGCCAAGAATGAAACAATCTTTTTCTCCATAAATTCTCTTTTAATAAAATTGTGTTAATAATACATTTTAACCAAGTTCTAACAGAACTCCCTCTTCCCTACGTAATTCAATCTTTCACCTCCTCAGAAGATTCGTCAGCTAACAAGATTCGATAAAAAAGAAAAGCAAGATAAGAAAGACAATAAAACTCTCCTCCTTCATTTTATAAAAAGAAAGAATACAGCTATTGATAACCATAACGTCCCATAATGATTAGAATATAATCGGTTGTTATTCGAGCAGAACCGTTACATTATGGTGCGGCCACAGATGTGGAGCAGCTGCTCCACCATAGTGAATCACGTGTTCCACAGCTGTGGAACAGCTGAACCACAGATGTAAAGCACGTGCTCCACGGATGTGGTTACACTAAAACAAAGCATACTAACACAATCAACAAGCATACTTTTATCAATAAGACAAGGGGCTTGTATCCATAAACCAAGAGCCTTGTCAAACCCGCTTAGGTTATAAATTGGTAAGAAACATGCCGGAAAGCGTACGTAATTCGACATTTTTTCGCGCAAGAAGGGCTAAAAAACGCGAGAATATCAGCCCCTAAAAATGGGAAAAAAGAGGATAATAAAAAGAATATCAGAAAGATATCCGCTTTTATGCAGGGTGTAGGCAAATTTGCCTACACCCTGCATACACCCTACCTACATCACCTATATAACTTTGATATGCAACAGATTACAAAGCAGAGTGTAGGTATGTAGGTAAAAGTGCACAAAAACTCCGGGTAGTAGATTCATATCTGAAGCACAAAACCAACTTCCGGTCAGGAAATAGCAGGTTCTACTTTTTCTACTGCATTTTCCGGTTTTACTCATCCATTTATATTTTTTAAGGAATACCCCGTAGGGAGTTTCTTTTCCGGCGCTGTCTTCATCAACGAATAAAAACTTTAAGTTTCGTCTATCGGTGATATGCGAAACTTGACTAAAAACTAAATTAGCATGAAACAGATTTGTAAGCAAATGGCAAGAGCAGCCAGCCTCCTCTGCCTCCTCACTGCATGTAGCAATGGTGATTCCAACTATCCGCAAGAGTACATCGGATTTGAAAAGACAACCCTGACCCATTCGTTCGACAGCGACAAAGACACCGAAGAGCTTTTGGTGAAAATCGTCGCAGCGGACAAGAAAGACGAAGACCGGGAAGTACGTCTCAACGGCATCAACCTGCCGGAACAAGAGGATGTGTTCAGCCTTGTAGAAAAAACAGTCACCATTCCCGCCAAAAAGAAATCCGCCAACCTACGCGTGAAAATCTTCCCGAAAAGGATAAAACAAAAAGCCATATTCCGCATAGTCTGTACCCCACAAGAGAAAAAAGCGAAAAAGACAGAGATTACGGTACATTTGGTCAGGAAGTGATTAGAAAGGAATTATCGGAAGTTATTCGGAAGTTAGCTCCCGATAACTCCTAACAAAAAATAACTCCTAACAAAAAAAATCTTCCTTCCACGTAGGGAGTTTCTTCCCCTCGCCTGTCTTTATGAGAAAGCAGAAGAAAAAACATGGAACAAGAATTTGAAAAAATACTCGATAAGCTCGTAGCCTCTACCCGCTCGCCAAGAGGAAGATTCTCGAAAGAGAGCAGCTGGAACATCCTCGAAAGGCGGTTGCCGAATCCACGACGACGCATCCTTTCATTACAGTTCTTCATGAAAGGTGCCGCTGCCGTTGCCGTGCTTTGCGTGCTGGGCTGGTGGACGTACTATATGTTCGCCCCGATACCCATGCAGACCGTATCGACCCTCGCCGAAACACGAAGCGTCACGCTGCCCGACCAGACTACTATCGTCCTGAACCGTTACTCCTCGCTGAGCTACCCCAAGCGTTTCAGAGGAAAAGAGCGGAAAGTGCAGCTGGAAGGAGAAGCCTACTTCGAAGTAAGCAAAGACACGGCGCACCCCTTCAAAGTGGAAACGGGGAAAATAGAGGTACAGGTATTAGGTACGCACTTCAACGTCGACGCCTATCCGGAAGACACTGAAATAAAAGCCACGTTGCTGGAAGATTCGGTTGCCGTCAGCCTTATCGGCAGAGCAGAAACGAAACTGGTTCTTTCGCCCAACGAAAGCGCCATCTACAACAAGGAACAGGAAAGCCTCACCCTGCATACCGAGAAAGATGCCGCCGAAGAAGTCAGTTGGCAAGAGGGGATACTGCTGTTCAAGAACGTACCCTTGCAGGAGATTGCCCGAAAACTTTCCAATACCTTCCGGACAGATATACGCATCGAAGGAACTGAACTACAGAACTACCGCATGACTGCCACCTTTGCCGACAGCGAACCACTGGAAGAGATCTTGTCCCTGCTTTGCCGGAACCAGAAGTTTGAATACACAAAAACGAATGATCATATCACTATCACACAAAAATTAAATTAGAATGAAATCAACTATCTGTTCATTCCGCCCCCTCAGGAAGTTTCTCCTGGCGGGTGCGGTTCTGTTCTCGCCATACCTGCTGACGCACAGCACCGCATCCGAAGTCTGTGTCCGTCAAAAGACGGTCAGCACGCAAACCCGTTTCAGCATCGACCTGCGGAACGCCACGCTGGAAGAGTTCGTGAAGCAAGTGGAACGGAAAACCGGTTACCGCTTCATCTACGGAGAAGAAGTACGCCTGAACTCCCCTATCACCCTGAACGTACACAATGCCACCCTTCAGGAGATTCTCCAGAAAGCTCTCGACAAGTAGCCGGTCAGCTTCGAGATCTCCGGAAAACATATCTTGTTAAGCAAACGGCCCATGCCGCAGAAAACCGTTAGCCGTCGGTTCACTGTCAGCGGATACGTGACGGACGGAGCGTCTTCCGAGACGCTGATTGGAGCCAATGTCCTTGATAGTCGTCAGCATGTGGGCACTGCTACCAATCCTTTCGGTTTCTATACCCTCACCCTGCCCGAAGGAGATGCCGAACTGAGTTTCTCGTATTTAGGATATGAGACGCAGCACTGTTCGTTCGCACTAAATAAAGACACGGTACTCCATATCCGCATGAAAGAGAATAATGAACTGGCGGAAGTCCTGATTCTTTCTGACAAGAAAGAGAGCGGCATTCATGCCACCGGAATGGGATCGCACGAGATACCCATGACGCAGATACGCCATACGCCCGCCGTGCTCGGTGAAGCCGACATCCTGAAGACCATCCAGCTGATGCCGGGCGTGCAGGCGGGTACGGAAGGATTCTCCGGTCTGTACGTGCGGGGAGGTGGAGCGGACCAAAACCTGATATTGCTGGACGGTATTCCTGTGTACAATGCCGACCACCTATTAGGTATATTCTCCGTCTTCACCCCCGAAGCGGTGAAAAACACCACCCTCTACAAGAGTTCTTTTCCCGCCCGCTACGGCGGACGCCTCTCTTCCATCATCGACGTACGTACCAACGACGGCGACATGCACCGTTATCATGGCGCACTCAGCATCGGACTACTCACCGACAAGTTGCACATCGAAGGCCCTATCTGCAAAGAGCGTACTTCATTCAGCCTCAGCGCACGCAGCACACACACCGCCTTTCTGAAAAACCTCATTGTGAACGAAGAGGACAGTTATACCGACAAGTACAACTATTACTTCTATGACATCAATGCCAAACTGAACCATAAGTTCAACGACCGCAACCGCCTCTTCCTCGGTTTCTATAAAGGAAAAGACCATTACCACCTCGACTCCTACGACCATAGCGAGTCGCAAACCTACGAGTCGCAATCCTACTATAATGACGACAGCCATCTGAACTGGGGAAACACCGTTGCCTACGCCCGCTGGAACCGTGTGTTCAACAACCGGTTGTTCTGCAACACTACTTTCTCGTACAACAGTTACCTGATGACTTTAAAACAGGATATGGAGAATTCAAACTATTATCGCGGAGAGCTATACGACCGCTACAGTTACTTCTCCCAGTTCCACTCCGGCATCCGCGACTGGACCGCCCGCATGGACTGCGACTATACCCCTGCTCCGACACACCACATCAAGTTCGGCACGGAATATACCCACCATACCTTTCGCCCGGGTATCTCCACTTCCAAGTTGCAGGAAGTAGAAAACGGACAGCCACAGGAAGAGGTCCTCTACGACACCGACAATAACCGCACGTTGCACGGACAGGAGGTATCGCTCTATGCCGAAGACAACTTCAACCTCAACCGACACCTCAGCCTGAATGCAGGAATGCGGGTGTCGCTGTTCGCCACCCAAGGTAAAGAGTACTTCTCGCTGCAACCCCGCCTCTCCGCACGCTATAACTTCGGACAAGGATTCTCTGCCAAAGCCTCCTATACCTGCATGACGCAATACGTCCACCTGCTCACGTCCACTCCCTTCTCCATGCCTACCGACCTTTGGGTGCCGATCACGAAAAATATACGCCCCATGTATGCCAACCAATACTCCGTCGGAGGTTACTATACCGGGCTGAAGGGGTGGGAGTTTTCCGTAGAGGGGTATTACAAGCAGATGCGCCACATCCTCGAATACCAGGATGGTGTCTCCTTCTTCGGCACTTCCACCAACTGGGAAGAGAAAGTGGAGAGTGGAGAAGGGCGCTCCTTCGGACTGGAGGCCATGGTGCAGAAGACATTCGGAAAGACGACCGGATGGTTGGCATATACGTTAGCCAAAACCGACCATCGCTTCAAGAACGGAAACATCAGCCAAGGCAAATGGTTTCCCTACAAGTATGACCGACGGCATAACATCAGCCTCAGCCTGAACCACAAACTCACCAAGCGCATCGACTTAGGCGCTTCGTGGATATTCAACACCGGCGGATGCATCACCGTGCCCGAACGGGAAACCATCATCATACGTCCCGAAGGTAGTGTAGAATCCGCCCCTTACGTCTCCAGACGTAACAACTACCGTCTGCCCGCCAGCCATCGCCTGAACCTGAGCATCAACTTCAACAAGAAGACCAAACACGGCATGCGCATCTGGAACATCAGTGTCTACAATGTCTATAATGCCATGAACCCCAATCTGGTCTACAGCAAGTGGGAACAAGAGGATTTCTATTCCGGAGGTTATTATAATGATTATTATAACTCTGTATACCAAGGAGGTGGAAGCAGCATCAGCGCACCCCATGAACCGGAATCGAAAACGGTTATCAAGAAATTGACCTTACTGCCCTGCATACCGTCTGTCACTTATACCTACAAATTCTAAAAGAAAATATATCGGATATGAAAACAAGAACGAGAACAAAGATGAAAGCCAACATAAGAACAAGCATGAAAGCCGGAATGAGAGCAAACATGAAAGCCGGAATGAAAGCAAACATAAAAGGCGGAATGAAAGCAAACATAAAGGGCGAAATGAAAACATGCATAATAACAAGAATGAAAACAAGTATCAACCTACACCTTATTATATATATAGTAGCCGCCACACTCCTCACCGCCTGCGAGAACGAGATCCCCTACAATGCCGGACAGCGTGACCCCATGCTCATCATGAATGCCCTGCTCGATGCCGGACGGACAGAGAACTTCGTCTATCTGCATCTGAACGAAGGAAACAAGACATGCCGCCTCAACGAAGCTACGCTCACGCTCTACGTAAACGGCAATCCGATGGAATCTCCCCAAGCCATCTCGCCCGACGAATATTACCAAAGCCAGAAAGACCAGCTCGACGAAAAACAGTACGAAGCCTTACTGAAAAGCATGCGCTTCAAACTATTCCGCCTCAACACCGTCCTGAAACCCGGAGATGATATCCGCCTTGAAGCCACTGCCGAAGGCGGAAAGTACCATGTCCGTTCACACGTGACCGTTCCCCAACCCATACACAGCCTGCAAGTGGACACCTGCACCGCACTCCTACGCCAATGGGGAAGCATGAAAACTTACCGCCAATACCGTATCACCATGCAAGACATCCCGAACGAAAAGAACTACTACCGGCTGGAGATAGTGAACAGCAAAGAGTTCCAGTGTAGCCTCCTCACCAATTGCAGAGACGAAAACGGGAATTTCATCGTCGACGAAAACGATAGATATGTCTACACCACGACGTACGACACTGTACGCTATACCTATACCAACCTCATCAACCGCGAAGACGTGATACTGACCGACGGACATGTCACCAACTCGGACGATGACGAAAATGCCATGTTCCCCAACATCGAAAACAAATACAACATCTTCAACGACAACCGTTTCAGCAATTCGTCCGCCACCCTAAAGGTGTACACCCCGCTCTATGACGACAACTATGACATCCTTTTGTCACTGAATTACACCAGTTGCCTGCTGAAACATACTATCACCGTGCGCCTGCTCAGCCTGCCGGAATCCTACTACCGCTACCTGAAAGCTCTGAACTGCATGGATGACGATGACTATGACGAAGCCCTGATGGAGCCTGTCAGCCTGCCCAGCAATGTAGAAGGTGGATTAGGATTTGTGGGTGTCTCTTCCGCCGCCCAATACATCATAGAGATGCCGGATAAACAGTGGAAATGGTGATTAAAAGAGATATACCTACATTACATTCGTGTTACAAATTACGCCCTAAAACAAGCAAAATAACACCTGAAAATTGATTTATATCAAGAAATACTATCTTATAGTACACTTTTCTACCTTTATGCTTTTATGTTATAAAACATACTCCTATATTTGCACAGGTAAAAAGAAAAGCTAAGCGCTTAGAATTATTTTCAATAGGTATTAGTTTTGTGAGTTTGTAAGTTGGTAAGTTTATGAGTTGGTAGGTTCGTTAGTTGGTGAGTTTGTAAGTTAACGCACTAATGAGAAAAACTTAAAAACTCAAAAGCCCAAAAACTTAAAAACTCAAGACTCAAAGCTATAGGATTGTTTTTTAGGTATAACAAATTAAAAAGTAGGTATTATGAAACGTTTAGGATTAACACTGGTAGCAGCTGTATGTCTGACTGCTACGACATTTGCTGCAGAAAATCAACCGACAACTACCAAATGGGATGGTAGCATCAACGTAAGCAAACTGAGTAGATATTTGAACCTGGCTGACGACCAGCATGCAGAAGTCACTAACATCTGCGAATACTTCTCTACGCAAATGGAACGTGCCACGACTGCAAAGAAAGATCAGCAAAAGAGACTCCGCAACGCCGTGTACGGAAACCTGAAACTGATGAAGCAGACACTGACTGACAAACAATACTCCGATTATACCAAAGTATTGAATATCACTCTGCAAAACAAGGGGATTGAAGTGAAATAATGAAGAAGAAGTTAGAGGGAGTTGAAACCGATAGGTTTAACCTATGAAGGTGTATCTAATCATGCATTTAATTCTCCACTCTCTACTCTAAACTTAAAGATTACTTAATAAAGAGAGAGGGCGCTAAACATCACGTTTTGCGCCCTCTTCCTTTATCAACACCATTTCAGTGTCGACTCCCTAACCAATATACTATTTCACTTACAAACAATATCTATCTTGTAACTCTTTCTTGTATTTCTTAGAAACCAACAGTTCCGACACATTCTCAAAAGGCGGATACAATACACATTTGCTGTCCTTAATAATCATCAGATAATCAATATTAATAATGAAAGACTGATGAATCTGCACAAAGCAAGAAGCGTATTTCACAATCTGTTCGGCAGTAGTACTCTTCTTCAAAGGCAACGGTGCCTGTCCGCTCAGCACTACCTCCCACTGTTTACGCTCCGAACAATACCTAAAATATCCAATCTCGGCAGGACGTAATGCACGCATGTCATTCGTCGGAGTAAATACCATAAACGTCCGTCCCGTATTCACCGACATGGAAGAATAGGGGATTATCCTCTGTTCCTGCTCTGCACTTCGCATAAATCGGGAAATAATGATTGCCAATTCTTCATCCTCGAAAGGCTTTAACAAGTAATCAAAAGCAGATTGCCGGATTGCCGATACCATGTATTTGTCGTATGCCGTATAGAACACAACTTTCATATCCCACGTCAAATTATCGCGAATGCTATCCAACAAATCCATCCCTTTCATATCAGGCAATTCCACATCCAAAAACAGCAAATCAGGACGTACCTTAGATATCAGTCTCTTCGCAGACACATCGTTACGCGCAATACCCGACAAATAGAAATCTTCAAACTTCTGTAATCCGAATATCAGATTATCCAAGGCCAACTCATCGTCATCTACTATTACAACCTTATACTTGTCCATACATTCTGTTATTTCTGCGAAATTAATAAACTAAAAATAAACTAAAAAACCAATAAACACTAAATTTAGGATATATTGCCTAAAACAAGGATATCCGGCCCAAAATAAAGACTATTCAAAAAAAATCATAAGATTGAATAATCATAATTCAATGGCAAATAGAAACAGATTTCGCACCCAACTTCACCACTTGGCAAGTCTACATTATGGACAGAAACCTCAATTGTTTCTTTATTCTTAGCATTCAATATTTGAATGGTTTGCATGATGACTTTCATGCCGGTGCCCGTTCCTCTGTTCCCGCTATTCAATCTGAAACCACCTCCATTGTCAGTGATCTTGACATAAACGTATGTACCGGAACGGTGGATGTCGATCCATAACCGCCGCTCTCCACCTTTGTTTCGGAGAGCATGTTTTATTGCGTTCTCCACCGGAATCTGTATCAACATGGAAGGCAGTACCAGTTTGTCGGCATCTACCTCCTCACCAACCTCGATCGCCCACTCAAACATAGAACCTAAAGAGCGGCTCTGCAACTCGATATACGTCTGTACGAAACTTAACTCTTCTGACAAAGTGATGCACATCTGCTCTGCCAGCTCCAGATTACGCCTCATGAGTTTCACCAACGAGGAAAGCTCTTTCTTTGTTTCTCCTTCCCGGTTTCCCATTTCCTGATTAAGCACGTTGAAGATAAAGTGCGGTGACATCCGATTGCGTATGTTCTCCAGCCGCAGCGAAGAGATAGTCCGCTGGCTTTGTGCCAACAAAAGTGCACGTCCCCGCTTGCCGTACAAATAGATGAAACAGATTATGATCATCGCCAACACACAAACTCCGATCCAAAAGAATCGCCCTTCATTCAGTCTCAGCATCTCATTCTTCTGCTGCTCAATCAGAATATTCTTTGCCAGCAAGGTGGAATCTTGCTGATACTTGAGCGAAATGTCCGCAGTACGCATCTTGATACGCTCATTACGAATGGAATCGTCCAACCTCTTGTTTTCTTTCTGATAGTAGAAGGCTTTCTCATAATCTGCCGTCCGCTCGTAAAAGTCCTGCAAGTATTTGTTGCGAATGCGCAGCATATCCGGCTCCATCTTATCAGAGTTCACAACCGTATTCAACAAACGCTTGACTTCAGCTATGTCATTCCGCTTCATAGCCAACCCTATACGTTGGGTGTCAATATAATAAAGCACTCCCGTTGCATCTATCTTCCGAAAGAAAGGCTGACATTCTGTAATGTATTTCGCAGCAGAATCAAGCACATTCATATGCAAGTACACATCGCCCAGATTGACCATGCAAAGGTTCTTCTCGAATCCCATATCCGACTGGGAAACAGCCAACGCAAGCCCCTCTTTAAAGTAAGACAATGCCTTCGGATAATCTTCCCGATAGTAGGATAAGTTTCCACGGTTATTCAGGTAGATATACTTTTCGTAAGGTAACATCTTGTCGTACGACACGCCCGCCAAGTTATAGTAATACTCACTTTGATCGAAGTCGTGCAATGACATATAAACCTGTGCCAGACCATAATAAACCGGAGGGCGTTTTTCTATCGACACTTTCAGCGAATCAACTGTCTGCAATGCCTTACGATACCAATATGCACTGACATCATACTTTCCCTGACGACTATAAGCATCCGCCAGATTAATCAGAATATCCGGAATCAGTTCTTTCTTTGTTCCTTGCAGGCGTTGTTCATAAGAATCCGTAAAGCTGACTACAGCAGAATCTATATTCCCCACACGGACATAAACATTGCCCCTGACATTCAGGTATTCCGAACGTAAATCTGCAATGTAGGGTGATGGCTGTTGCCGGTTGCAAAACTCCTCAAGCCTATTTGCCAAAGAATAGGCGGAATCCACATCAGAGGAATACATATACGTTTTCAGTATGATAACAGCATAGTAGCACCACTCCAGACTATCACCGGCCCTTTCCATATTTTGCAACGTCAGACTGCGTATTCTTTGCGGATTGGCGGGCAAGGAATCCATGACCGAACGGTAAAATTCCTCACAGTTCGTCATCCATGTTCTCTCTTTTTTCGTCTGTTGACAAGAAACACTACCTAACAAGAAAAGGAGCATAGGAAAAACCACTCTACCTACCATTTTATATATTTTCTTATTCATTACTCTCTTGCTTTTTTTTAATAAGAACCTGTTTAAATTTTCTTCAAAAAGGCTCTAAAAAATTCTACTTTTTTGCATATAGCACAAAAATAATAGTTTTTCCCTTTTAGTCCAATTTTATGACCGAATATCCACTGAAATATTTATTTATTCCACTTTTATGCATTCTCCTGTTTGGGAATAAAAAGCTGATTCTTTAACTTTGCATACACAAATATAAGTATTCATTAACACTTATCCATTAGAGCCTGTTTAAAAATGACTGAAATCTTTTTCTAAAGAGGTTTCCGTATCCG
>NZ_CAJUHF010000035.1 GCF_910585845.1 uncultured Bacteroides sp.
ACAAACAATAAATGTTAAATCTTAAAATCCTATCGCGTACTAAAAACTTTGTAATCGGCTGTTTTACAGTCGACAATAGTAATTGTATGCGGAAAATAGGACGTTTACATGAATTGCAATACAAAAGTTCTAAGTGGACATTTTGGGTGATAACCATGCAGAATCAAATTGGCCACAGTCAAACTGGCTTGATTGTCTCAATAGTGCCTTTTGAGATATTCATCTATTAGTTTCTTTCTGTTTTCCCTGCTGATTCCCTGATGAACCCTGACCTCTGTTTTCAAGTCGGAGAAAACAGCCTCAAGCGCATTGTTTGTATTTGGAAGCCCTGTTTCAGGGTGGTCATAAAAAGTCCAAAGCAATGGCATGTTACGCTTTATGCTCAGGTATGCGCTGCGTAGTTTCGGCCGCATATATGGAGGTGTGGGACGCTTGATTCTTTTATCATGAATACGTTCATTGACAATATCCTTATATTTTTCATATCATTCATTGAAAGCTCCGCAAAAACTTTTCTTATCTGTCCTTGCGATAATATTTATGAGGTTAAGCAGCTCCTGAGATGCTTCAATGTCCGGGTTCTGAGTCAGATACCTGCGGACAATAAGAATCTGATGAAACTGGCACATCTGCACAGGTATAGGCTTCAATGCCTAGGGCAATCCCTTCATGCCATCAATCACAATGCCGTATATATTGAACCCGTTGCCTTTCAACCATTCTACTCCCTCTACATATTGTGCGATTGTTTCATGTCGCACATACTTGTGCCATAAAACAACATTCCGAAGTGCATCCTTGATAACCATAAGACCAAAATTCCTGCCCCAATATGTTGTATCCATCTGTATGGTTACATCCTTGTGCTTTGCAATCTTACGGATATACCGCATGCCTTCCAAATCCCGGCGGATAGTTTTTTCGCAGACACCATACTTGGTTGCGAGTTGTCCCAAAGTCTGTTTGCTTTCTATATAGTCACTGATAACCTTGGATTTATCTCGCCTGATACCACCATCAAAACGACGGCCACAGTCCTTACATTTATAACGTTGGGTGCGCCCTCTCAGACCGTTCCGGACCACATTTTTAGATCCGCAGAAAAAGCATTTTTTTAATCATATCAATAATTATCTTCGCAAAGAGAATAAAATCAATTGATTACAGACAATTCATCACCCAAAATGTCCAACCTGCCTTTTTTCGGGTGGAAATCTGAGGGAAATTGGTAGTAAATGTTTGGTTCAACGAATAGAAATTAGATAATAAGGTAGTTCAAAATAGATTTGTGAGTTGTGTAGATGTGAGGGTAGGAAGATAGGAAAGGGGCTTGGCTTTGAACAATTTTAGGAGATAGGTTGTTATAGGTATTGAGTATGGTAAAGTTTCTAAAGCTAATATTGTTTCTGCTCCTATCTACTGTCTTTGGTGGCAGTATAAGTGATGAACCTGTTGCATGGGCGGCGGAGGACAATGTTTTTGCTTATCAGGAAACTGTGATAGAAGAAGGGGGGATGAGAGTGGAGGTTATTGCTTCGAGTGAAAGTTACGTTTCGGCTTCGCAATTACCATACATGCCGGATGCAGAGATTGAGAATCTTGGTGGAGCAATCCAGTTGCTTACGTTTTTGCGTGTGCAACGTTCATATACAACCGAATTTTTACTTTCATTAAAGGGTGTGTTGATACGGATGGCAAGACATGTTGGAGCTTTGTCATCGCAACGATTGAAACTATTCGATATCAGTACATTTGGTCAATTAAGGCCTGCGTGTGAATATTATGTGTTTGCATTGAGGCACATTATTATTTAGTTGATGGAATGATTTAAGTCGCTTTTCAATGTCTGCTGTTATAGATTGAGAGCGAAGTGATTGTTTTTGTGTATCAGTTAAACATTTATTTATTTCAAAACTAATTAAATTATGGCAACTCAAGCAATTGACGCAATGATATTTACGTCTACTCATCCTGATATTGTGAAACGTACGAGTATTTCCGGACTTATTTTTTCAACCGCTATGTTGTTGTTAGGTGTTCTGGTATTCGCATCTACTTTTGAAATTGCAGACCGCACGTCGGCACTTAGTATGCTACTGATGGTGTTGGGAATGGGATTTTTCTTATTGGGAATATTCTGTTTACTTTGGAAATCGAAAGAGGTAGTCTATGTTCCTACTGGGAGTGTTACAAAGGAATATACTCTCTTTTTCGACTTGAAGTATATGGAAATGTTGAAAGAGATGATTGAAACGGGGCATCTGGCTACCGAAGAGGGGATAAAATGTGAAGGAAGCGGCAATGTGCGTATGGACGTCTTACTGTCACAAGATAATAAATTTGTAGCGATTCAGTTGTTCCAGTTTGTACCCTATGCATATACGCCGATGACGTCAGTCTATTACTATACAGATAAGGATGCGGCAAAGATTTCGGCTTTCTTGTCGAAGTGCAGAGGGAATTAATCCATAGCGGTCGAAAAAGAATGCCAAACTGAAGCCGATAACGAGTACATTAGAAAATGCTTTTAGTAATTCTTTGATAGAAATGTTTAGGGATTGTAATGTAGCATGGAACAAAGATAAGTTAAATCTCAATTTGAACTTACATGGACTGATATGGTATTTATATCATTGATTTATTGTGGTATATAATCAAATGAAATTAATACCATTATGGAAGTATATACAACTCTTCTTTTTTGTTCTTCCTTCCCAAAAAGGGAGATATCAGTCCGTGACAGCAATCCCCATTTTCTTCATCAGAAAACAGGCATTCATGTTTTGTGCCACTCCCTCGCGCATGTGGTAGGAGAAGGTGAGCTCATCTCCGGTAATATCGGCTTCGAAACAATGGTTGCGGATGTCGTCGGGGAAGGTGTCGGCAAGGGATCCGAGCATCAGGTCGTGAGTGGCAATGATACCGTTTGCCTGCAACGTCATGAACTGCCGGATGAGGGCGAGGGAACCTTTTTGCTTGTCGGTAGAATTGGTACCTTTCAAGATTTCGTCGAGGATGATGAACAACTCCTCACCGGATTGCAGTTTGTCGATGATTAGTTTCAGACGTTTGAGTTCGGCGAAGAAGTATGATTCGTTGTCGGTGAGCGAATCACTGGTGCGCAGGCTGGTGATGAGATGAGCGGGATATACTTCCATCTGTTGGGCGCAGACGGGTGTCCCGATGCAGGCAAGCAGATAATTGACACCCACGGTACGCAGATAGGTACTTTTGCCTGCCATGTTGGCTCCGGTGATGGTGATGAAGAAAGGTCGTTTCCTGATGTCGATGTCGTTTCGTACGCACTTGTCGCGATGCATGAGCGGATGCCCTAATTTACGGGCATGCAAGCAGAAGGGATGGGAGACGATACAGGGATATGTGTAGTCCGGATGGTTGTAAGCGAAAGTGGCGAGTGAACATAGCGCATCCATATGGGCGATGGCGGTCAGCCATTGTGGCAATTGTGAGGCATATTGCTCTTTCCATTTCTCGATACGCATGATTTGACGGATCTCCCAAAAGAACAAACCGTTAAGAATGGTGTACATAAAGACATTGTTTCGTTGGTCGAGTTCGTTCATCAGTTTGCTTAGGCATTGGATGGAGTGGGAGGCAGTCTGTTTTTCTTCGCCTATCCATGCCTTGACTTCGTTTAATATGGGGCTTTTTGTCGGTTGACACTCTATGAGACGGAGCAGGTTGGCGTATGTTGCCAGTATTTGGAGCTTCTTGCCATAGACTGCCTGCATTTTCGTGATCCGACCGGTGAAACAGAAGCCTGCGGATACGAAACATACCCACACGGTTCCGCAGACGCTGGCAGGGAGGATATCGGCAAGTGCAAGTGAGATGCATATTGCATTTGTGCCACCTGCCAGCCAGGGTAATAGGCGGAAAAGCAGGCGTTTCCGAAAGACGGTCGGGCTTCCTGCCCATGTCTTCAGTTCGTTTTCGTCAGCGGCTTTGCCTTTGTGCAGCAATCCCAATATGCGGAACTGCTGTCTGAATTCCAGTAGTGGGGTCAGTTCGCGCACGGCTTCCTGCCGATTTTCTATTTCTACTTTATTTTCCAGATGTGTATTCAGCCAAGTGGCCAGCAACTTTTTCCCAAGTTGCGTGGATGTCCTGTTGAGGTACTGAAACAGAGAGTGGGGACCGAAAAGGTCCAGATCGAAACTATACAGATGGGTCGGGTCAATGAATTCGGTTCCATCCTCGAAGGAAGACGTATCGTAATGGAGGGCGGCTACTTCTTGTTCGTTGATTTCGATTTCTTTTTCCAGATAATCTTTACGGTGGAACAGGCGGTTGTGATGTTTTATCAGTAAGATGAAGGGTAAAAGGGCTGCAACAATGATGCATGTCGGTATGATCCAGCCAGTCGACCGGAAGTATATGGCACCTGCCACTCCTGCCACGAACAGTAACAGGCGTAGAGTGCTTGTGCGGTAAATTTCATGTTGCACTTTGTTCAGTTTCCGACGCCCCTCTTCGGCAATGCGTTGATAGTTGGCAATTATTTCAGGGATGGTATTCATGTTTTTCTTATTTTTATGTTCGCAAAGTTAAAATAAACACAGGTTATAGCCAAATACTTTTCTGGCGTTTTGTTTTTCTAAAATGACGAGAATGCGTTATTTCCGTCCTGTCATAGGGGAGAGTGAAAAGAAACGAATGAAAATCTGTATCTTGCTATCAGACAGTATGATATATAAATCCGTACATCTCTAAAAAAGAAAATAATCCGTCCGAACATCGGAATATCCTTCAGAGAACCGTTATCAAGCCTTCCCCATATCTTCTCCGACGCGTAATATCGTCAGAGAGAAGGCCGAAAACATCCGGATATGTCTCCTATTTCCCTTATTCTCACTTTTTCTTTCAATAATTTGCTCCTTTTGGATAAATGCCGTAACTTTCGCTCAAATAAGAATCACTTATAGTAGGAAAAGTTATGTTATGAAAAGATGTTGCTTGTTGAGCCTATTTGTTTTGTTGGTTGTTTTTCGTATGGACGCCCAACATGTGATCTATGCCAATCTGAAAGAATTGGTAGAAGAGCGTGGCGACACACTCTCCACACTGAAGATTGAAAAGCGCTCGAAAAACCAGATACTTCTGATGGGAGGTGCCGACTATCGCATTTCAGTAGACAAGAATCCCGGTCTTTGCCGATATCTGAAATCCCGTTGCTATGCGGTACAATCCGATTCGGCATTTTATGTCAATTGCAAAAAGGTACGCTACAAGCGGTTCCGTTTTGGCGGTTGGTATGCTCCTGCGATGTGGGTACGGGGCAAGATATACTTTTGCGTGCAACCTGTAGGCTCGGTGGCGGCAAGTACTACGCAGCGAGCCGACGCTACGCGATTGGGTGGTGAGGTAGGTACTGCCATTGCAGCTTCGGGGTTGGTGAATGCCCGCGTCTACTACGAATTGAATCCTGAAACAGGAAAAGTGGAGTTTGTAGGTAAAGAAAAAATGCAGCATTTGCTGCAAAATGAGCAAGACCTGCTGGAAGCCTTCCAAGAAGAGGAGAGCGAGAAAGCTGAGGTCACAGGCAAGTACTTGTTGAAGTTGAAATAATAAAATGTTAAATAAATCCCGATAACTTTTGCTGGTATCGGGATTTATTTCTATATTGCGGCTGTTTACAAAGCGAATAGCTGACATTTTGTAACCTTTAATTTGATGATTTTATGAAAATAACCTTGAGTAACACATTGCCTCCTTACCCGACATTTGTTGAGGGCATCCGTCGGGCTCCCGATCGTGGTTTTACACTTTCGCCTGCGCAGACAGCCACGGCACTGAAGAATGCACTGCGCTATATTCCCGAAGAACTGCACGAAACTCTTGCACCGGAATTTCTGGAAGAGCTCCATACGCGCGGACGCATCTATGGCTACCGCTACCGTCCGCAGGGCGACCTGAAAGCCAAGTCCATCGATGAATATAAAGGAAACTGCATCGAAGGAAAGGCCTTCCAGGTGATGATAGACAACAATCTTTGTTTCGACATCGCCCTCTATCCCTACGAACTGGTTACTTACGGCGAGACAGGACAGGTCTGTCAGAATTGGATGCAATATTGCCTGATCAAGCAATATCTGGAAGTACTTACGCAAGACCAGACACTTGTTATCGAAAGCGGACATCCGTTGGGATTGTTCCGTTCCAAACCCGAAGCACCGCGCGTCATTATTACGAATGCTATGATGGTAGGTCTCTACGACAATCCGAAAGACTGGCACACCGCCATGCAGATGGGCGTTGCCAATTACGGGCAGATGACCGCCGGCGGATGGATGTACATCGGACCGCAAGGTATCGTGCACGGCACTTTCAACACACTGCTAAACGCCGGACGCATGAAACTGAATATTCCGCAGGAAGGAAACCTGCAAGGAAAACTCTTCATCTCTTCCGGTTTGGGAGGTATGAGTGGTGCCCAGCCCAAAGCCGCGGAAATGGCGGGGGCAGCTTCCATCATTGCCGAAGTGGATATGTCACGCATCGAAACCCGGCATCGGCAAGGGTGGGTAGGACATGTCACCGGTTCTATTCCTGAAGCCTTCTCGCTGGCACGCGAGGCAATGGACAACAAACAACCCATCTCCATAGCTTATCATGGCAACATCGTTGACTTGCTGGAACATGCCATAAACCAGAACATACATATCGACCTTCTTTCCGACCAGACCTCTTGCCATGCAGTCTACGAAGGAGGCTACTGTCCGGCAGGTCTGACTTTTGAAGAACGTACCAGCCTACTGCATGAAGATACAGGCAGATTCTGCAATTTGGTGAACCAGTCGCTGGCACGCCATTTCCAGGCAATCAAGGCACTGGTGGAGCGCGGTACCTATTTCTTCGACTACGGTAACTCTTTCATGAAAGCCATCTACGACTCCGGTGTCCGTGAGATTGCCAAAGAAGGAGACGACAAGAACGGTTTCATCTTCCCAAGCTACGTAGAAGATATTATGGGGCCGGAGCTTTTCGATTACGGTTACGGTCCTTTCCGCTGGGTATGCCTCAGTGGTAAGCATGAAGATCTGATCAAGACCGACCGAGCTGCAATGGAATGCATCGACCCGAATCGGCGCGGACAAGATCGGGACAACTACAACTGGATACGCGATGCGGAGAAGAACAACCTTGTAGTAGGTACACAAGCCCGCATCCTCTATCAGGACGCTGTGGGACGCATGAACATTGCGTTGAAGTTCAATGAGATGGTTCGTAACGGAGAAGTCGGCCCGATTATGATGGGACGCGATCATCATGATGTCAGCGGCACAGACTCCCCCTTCCGCGAAACCTCCAACATCAAAGACGGTAGCAACGTTATGGCAGACATGGCGGTACAATGCTTTGCAGGAAACTGCGCGCGCGGAATGAGCCTTGTCGCACTGCACAACGGCGGAGGTGTTGGCATTGGAAAAGCAATCAATGGCGGTTTCGGCATGGTGTGCGATGGCAGTGAAAGGGTAGACGAAATCCTGCGTTCGGCGATGCTTTGGGATGTAATGGGCGGTGTGGCACGCCGCTCGTGGGCACGAAACGAACATGCGATGGAGACGAGCGAAGAGTTCAACCAGGCGTATGCCGATACCTATCATATCACTATGCCGTATGTGGCGGACAACGAATTGATTAGAAAAGTGATAGAGAATAATTAGGTAAAGGAATTGTCGGTTCTTAACCTCAGCTAACTCCCAAATAATTCTCTTTTAACTTCCTCATATAAAAAAAACTCGTATGAATAAAATCGTAGAATGCGTTCCCAATTTCAGCGAAGGACGCGACTTGCAGAAAATAGATCAGATTGTAGCCCCTTTCCGTGGCAAACCAGGTGTGAAACTGTTGGATTACAGTAACGATGAAGACCATAATCGGTTGGTCGTTACCGTAGTGGGCGAACCCGAACCTCTTCGTGACGCTGTTCTTGAAGCGATCGGGACAGCCGTTCGGCTTATCGACCTCAATCACCACACCGGACAGCATCCTCGTATGGGCGCTGTCGACGTAGTACCCTTCATTCCCATCAAAAACGTGACGATGGAAGAAGCCATAGCTCTCTCCAAGGAAGTGGCAGCCACAGCAGCCGAGCGTTATGGGCTTCCGGTATTCCTCTACGAGAAGTCTGCTTCCGCCCCCCATCGCGAAAACCTTGCCGCTGTGCGCAAAGGCGAGTTCGAAGGCATGGCGGAGAAGATCAAACTTCCCGAATGGAAACCCGACTTCGGACCTGCCGAACGGCATCCGACCGCTGGAACCGTAGCTATCGGCGCGCGCATGCCTCTCGTGGCATATAACATCAACCTCAGCACTCCCAGTCTGGAAATCGCTCACGACATCGCCAAGAAAATCCGCTTCATAGGCGGTGGTCTGCGCTATTGCAAGGCAATGGGAGTGGAACTGAAAGACCGCGGCATCACGCAAGTCTCCATCAACATGACCGACTATACGCGGACCGCCCTCTACCGTGCTTTCGAACTGGTCCGCATCGAGGCGCGCCGTTACGGAGTGAGCATCGTGGGCAGCGAAATCATCGGTCTTGTTCCGATGGAGGCACTCATCGACACTGCTTCCTACTACCTCGGACTGGAGAACTTCTCCATGCAGCAAGTGCTTGAAGCACGCATCATGGAAGAGTGACCGGAACGGGAGAGTAACCGGATATGAATTAAGACATCACACAGATAAAGTTCCGATATGACTGAAAATCTGATCATCTTCAACGCGCGTGTTGTGACGCCTGTCGGCTTCGCTGCCTGTTGCGGCAAGCAAATGGGAGAACTGCGCATCATTGACAATGCCACGGTGGAAGTGACCGATGGCATCATCTCCTACGTCGGTCCTTCGCGAGGCGAGAACCGCGACGGATATTATCAGCGCTATTGGCACTACAATGCCTGTGGCAAATGCCTGTTGCCCGGTTTTGTAGACTCTCACACACATTTTGTTTTTGGCGGCGAACGTGCCGAAGAGTTTTCCTGGCGGTTGAAAGGCGAAAGCTATATGTCCATTATGGAGCGTGGAGGCGGCATTGTGAGCACCGTAAAAGCGACCCGTGGATGCAACTTCATCCAACTTCGCTCCAAAGCCGAAGGTTTCCTGAAGCGGATGAGTGCTATGGGAATCACCACTGTAGAAGGAAAAAGCGGTTACGGACTTGATAAAGATACTGAACTCCTGCAACTGAAAGTCATGCGGAGCTTGAATGCCGACGAACATAAGCGGGTGGATATTGTGCCTACCTTTTTGGGCGCACATGCTGTGCCCGACGAGTATCGGGGGCGTACGGACGAATACCTCGACTTCATCATTGGCAAAGTTCTGCCACATGTGGCGAAAGATGGACTTGCCGAGTTTTGCGATGTCTTCTGCGAACAGGGTGTCTTTTCCGTAGAGCAATCCCGCCGCTTGCTATTGGCAGCTCGTGAATATGGTCTCCGGCTGAAACTCCATGCCGACGAAATCGTTCCACTGGGCGGTGCCGAGTTGGCGGCTGAGTTGGCAGCTGTCTCTGCCGACCATCTGTTGCATGCCTCTGATGAGGGCATCCGTGCCATGAAAGAGTCCGGAACTGTGGCAACACTGCTTCCGCTGACCGCTTTTGCCTTGAAAGAGAACTACGCCCGCGGCCGCGAAATGATAGACGCCGGCTGTGCCGTGGCTCTTGCCACCGATCTCAATCCGGGCAGTTGTTTCTCCGGTTCCATCCCACTGACTTTCGCTTTGGCATGCATCTACATGCGGCTTACTATCGAAGAAGCCATTACCGCCCTCACCCTGAATGGTGCTGCTGCCCTGAACCGTGCAGACAGCATCGGTAGCATCGAGGTAGGCAAGAAAGGCGACTTTGTTGTGCTGGATACGAACAACTACCATTTCCTGCCCTACTATGTAGGCATGAACTGTGTCAGTGCCACGATTAAAGAAGGGGTGATTTATCCGGGGGCATGAAGTTCGTGAGGAAGTAGATTAAGGAGTTAATTTAACCATAAAAAGAAAAATACCATGTTAGTTGATTTGACTGTAAAAGAGTTTTTGGATAAAGTGGCAGGGAGCGATCCTGTCCCCGGTGGTGGAAGCATTGCGGCACTGAATGGTGCTGTAGCTTCGGCACTTACCGCTATGGTTGCCAACCTTACCATAGGCAAGAAGAATTATGAGATGCACGAAGAGCTGATGAATCACATCCTCTCCCTCGCCATGAAGGAGAAAGATACGTTCACGGACTACATAGACCGTGACTCGGAAGCATACGATGCCGTGTTTGCCTGCTTCAAGATGCCTAAAGGCACCGACGAAGAAAAAGCACTCCGTAGCGCCGCCATTCAGGAGGCGACCAAGCACGCCGCCCTCATTCCTATGCAGGTGGCATGCAATGCCTACGAACTGATGTCCGTCATCACCGACGTTGTCCGCCTTGGAAACCGGAATGCCGTGACAGATGCCTGCGTCGCATTGATGTCTGCCCGTACGGCTGTGCTGGGTGCGCTGCTGAATGTCCGCATCAATCTGGGTTCCATCAAAGACAAGGCTTTTGCCGACGACTTGCAGCAGAAAGCGGACATACTGGAACGTCAGACCCTTGAGCGTGAAAAAGAAGTATTAGATGCCATTAATCAGGAATTGAGAGTATGAAAAACGTATATCACGTAGGGTCCGGTGAACTCACATTCGACATCATCGAACGCATCGTCAACGAGAACCTGAAACTGGAACTGGCTCCCGAAGCCAAAGTACGCATACAGAAATGCCGCGACTACCTTGATCGCAAGATTGCCGAGTCGGAAGAACCCTTGTACGGCATCACCACGGGCTTCGGCTCCTTGTGCAGTAAAAACATCTCGTCCGATGAACTGGGCACATTGCAGGAGAACCTGATCAAGAGCCATGCATGCAGTGTAGGCGAAGAGATTCGTCCTGTCATTGTCAAACTGATGATGCTTCTGAAGGCCCATGCCCTCTCTTTGGGACACAGTGGCGTGCAGGTTATTACCGTGCAGCGTATTCTCGATTTCTTCAATAACGACGTGATGCCCATCGTCTACGACCGTGGTTCGCTGGGAGCATCCGGCGATCTGGCTCCGTTGGCAAACCTCTTTCTGCCGCTTATCGGAGTAGGCGATGTCTATTATAAAGGAAAGAAACGCGAGGCGATGAGCGTCCTCGACGAGTTCGGATGGGAACCGGTGAAGCTCATGAGTAAAGAAGGGCTTGCTTTGCTCAACGGTACACAGTTCATGAGTGCCAATGGTGTATTTGCCATTCTGAAAGCCTTCCGCCTCTCCAAGAAAGCCGACTTGATAGCTGCCGTTTCCCTTGAGGCATTCGACGGACGTATCGATCCTTTCATGGATTGCATCCAGCAGATTCGTCCCCATCAAGGGCAGATCGAGACCGGTGATAATTTCCGTAAACTATTGGAAGGTAGCGAAATCATAGCCCGTCCGAAGACGCACGTTCAAGATCCCTATTCCTTCCGTTGCATCCCCCAGGTGCATGGTGCCACGAAAGATGCCATCCGCTACGTCTCTTCCGTCCTGCTGACCGAAATCAACTCCGTGACGGACAATCCGACCATTTTCCCCGATGAAGACCGCATCATTTCCGGCGGTAACTTCCACGGCCAGCCGCTTGCCATCTCGTACGATTTCTTGGGGATAGCCCTTGCCGAGTTGGGCAACATCTCCGAACGCCGTGTAGCACAGCTTATCATGGGATTGCGAGGCCTGCCCGAATTTCTGGTGGCAAATCCCGGACTGAATTCCGGCTTTATGATACCGCAATACGCAGCCGCTTCTATGGTCAGTCAAAACAAGATGTATTGCTACGCGGCGAGCAGCGATTCGATTGTTTCCTCCAACGGACAGGAAGACCACGTCAGTATGGGTGCCAATGCCGCTACCAAGCTCTACCGCATCATGGACAATCTGGAGCACATACTTGCCATAGAGTTGATGAACGCCGCGCAGGGCATCGAGTTCCGCCGTCCGCTGAAGTCTTCTCCGGTCTTGGAACGTTTTCTGAATGAATATCGTCGGGAAGTTCCCTTTATAAAAGACGATATTGTCATGTATAAGGAGATTCATAAGACGGTTGCTTTCCTGAGCCGGACGAAATTCGACTATTGACATCGGTATCCGGCAAAATTTGTCTCACGAGACGGATAATTTCGTCTCGTGAGCTGAAAATATTCGTCTCGTGGGATGGATTTATTTACCTCGTGGTATGAAATTATCCGTCTCATGAGACGAATTTTGTAATCCCCTTTTTATACTTGAATTTTACACTCCGGTCGAATCTTCTTCCGATACATCCCTCCTTTTATATACGGCATAACCCGCTCTGTTTCCGCACAAACGGATTTCTGTATACGGGTAATTAAAAATCTGAAAAGGTCAGACGAAAAATAGAAAAGGAATTTAAAACATTCCCTAAATGAGCCTTATCTATTAATTAATATTAATATAGCAGTTCTTAACGAGAAAACTAAATTGTTAGATTGAGTTTTCTTCCTATCTTTGCCCGGTCTTATTCCAAAAAGGGAACATGATTCTCCAGAAAGGGAATATGCTTCTTCTTAAAAATCTAACGAATTATATAGAATGAAAACGGGCGACAGCATGAAAGAGTACCCATCAAGGTTGGAGTTGCGCGAGCGCATAGTCGATACTGCCATGAGATCGTTTTGCACTCACGGCATCAAAAGTATTACTATGGATGATATCGCAGCAGCGTTGGGCATTTCTAAGCGTACCTTGTATGAGGTCTTTGCCGACAAGGAGACGTTGCTGATGGAATGTGTCCAAAAGGCTAGGGAGGAGACAAATGAATATCTGAAAGGTGTCTACGAAGAATCTTCCAGTGTGCTTGAAGTGTTGTTACGACTCTATCAGCGTAGCATTGAATCGTTTCATAACACGAACAAAAAGTTCTTCGAAGATATCAAGAAATATCCCAAGGTATATGAAGCGATGGTGAAGGACCGCAATCGGGATTCGGAAAAGACGATAGCTTTCTTCAAACAGGGTGTGCAGCAAGGTTACTTTCGCAGTGATGTCAATTTTGCTATCGTGAATCTGCTGGTGCACGAGCAACTTGGTTTGCTGATGAACACGGATCTCTGCAAAGAGTATTCTTTCCTCGAAGTGTATGAGTCCATCATGTTCACTTACTTGCGAGGAATTTCTACGGAAAAAGGTGCCGAGAAATTGGAACGGTTCATTCAAGAGTATCGCCAGAAACGGCAACTTGCTTCGGATGATCAATAATCTTTAAACATATAGATTGATTTATTTATGAACAAACAACTTAATTCATTAGGTAAAAAGATGATGTTGACTGTAGCTTTGGCATGTGCGATAGGCTCCGTGCAGGCACAGACAACTCAAGAAACCTTGACCTTAACCCTCGACAAGGCATTGGAAATCGCACTTAGCGACAACCCCACCATCAAAGTGGCTGAAGAGGAAATAGCCCTGAAGAAGGTGGCTAATAAGGAAGCGTGGCAGAATCTCTTGCCGGAGGCCAGCATTGGCGGAACATGGAATCATACCATCACAGCGGCGGAGATGAACCTGGGCGGTCAGTCGTTCAAGATGGGACAGGACAACTCGAACACGGTAAGCGGGACGCTGAATGTCAGCTTGCCCTTGTTTGCCCCTTCGGTCTACAAGGCAATGTCTATGACGAAGACCGATATCGAACTGGCGGTGGAGAAATCCCGCGCCTCTAAGCAGGATCTGGTGAATCAGGTCACTAAGGCTTATTATCAGTTGATGTTGGCGCAAGATTCTTACGAGGTTTTGCAGAAGAGCTACAAACTTGCGGAAGATAACTTCAATGTGGTAAATGCAAAATTCCAGCAAGGTGCCGTCAGCGAATTCGATAAGATCAGTGCGGAAGTGCAGGTGCGCAGTGTCAAGCCCAATGTGATTTCGGCAGGTAATGCCGTGACGCTGTCCAAGTTGCAACTGAAGGTGCTGATGGGGGTTACAGAAGATTTCGATATCAAGATAGACGACAATCTGGCTAAGTATGAATCCGAACTGTTTGCCAACCAGCTTAATACGCTCGATGAAGGATTGGTGAACAACACCACCATGAAGCAGTTGGATCTGAATCTGAAATTGCTTGGTCAGAATCTGAAGACTTTGAAAACGAATTTCATGCCGACTTTGGGTATGAACTTCAGTTACCAATACCAGTCATTGTATAACGACAACTGGAATGTATTCAACTATAATTGGGGAGGAAGTTCTTCGCTGATGTTCACCTTGAATATTCCGATTTATAAGGCAAGCAACTTTACGAAGTTGAAGAGCACGCGGATCCAGATGAACCAGTTGCGCGAGAACCGCACGAACACAGAACGCCAGCTGAACATGCAGGTGACCAGTTATAGAAACAACATGGCTGCAAGTTCCGAACAGGTGGTCAGCAACAAGGAGAACGTGATGCAGGCTCAGAAGGCAGTGGAAATCGCCGGTAAGCGTTACGAAGTAGGTAAGGGAACCGTGCTGGAACTGAACAGCTCGCAAGTCTCCCTGACTCAGGCGGAACTGACTTACAATCAGTCCATCTACGACTATCTGGTGGCTAAGGCCGATCTTGACCAAGTCTTAGGACGCAATTATTAATTAACATGTAGAAATAAAATAATCACAACGATATGAAGAAAAGTTTTCAATTGATTGCCCTGATGACCATTGCTTTGTTGGGCTCATGCAGTGGAGATAAAGACAAAACTGTCACTGAAAAGGTAGAAGAAAAACCCAGAGTGAAACTGGCCTCTGTAACAGCGCGCCCTGTAGAACAGATACAGGAATATGCCGCTACGGTGCAGGCTGAAGTGAAGAATAATATTGCTCCTTCTTCTCCCGTGCGTATTGACCGGATTTTTGTGGAAGTAGGCGACCGTGTCTCTAAAGGCCAGAAACTGGTGCAGATGGATGCTGCCAACTTGAAGCAGGCAAAGTTCCGTCTGGACAATCAGGAGATAGAGTTCAAGCGTACCGACGAATTGTATAAGGTAGGCGGTACTTCCAAGTCGGAATGGGATGCTGCCAAGATGGCATTGGACGTACAGCAGACCACGTATAAGAATCTGTTGGAGAACACGGCTCTGCTTAGCCCCATCAATGGTGTGGTGACAGCCCGTAACTATGACAACGGTGATATGTACAGCGGCGGGCAACCGGTATTGACCGTAGAACAGATCACTCCGGTGAAGCTGATGATCAATGTTTCCGAAGGTTATTTCACGAAACTGAAGAAAGGGGCTCCGGCAACTGTAAAAGTAGATGTCTACGGAGACGAAGAGTTTGAAGGGAAGATCAACCTTATTTATCCGACCATCGACCCCAATACTCGTACATTCCCTGTAGAGATACAGTTGGCCAACCGCGACCAGAAAGTGCGTCCGGGAATGTTTGGCCGTGTGACATTGAATCTAGGTACGCAGGAGCACGTAGTTGTGCCCGATTTGGCCATTGTGAAGCGTGCCGGTTCGGGCGACAGATATGTTTACGTCTACAAAGATGGCAAAGTATCTTATAATAAAGTAGAACTCGGACGCCGTATGGACACCGAATATGAGTTGCTCTCCGGTGTAGACAACAACTCACAGGTGGTTATTGCCGGACAGTCGAAACTTGCCGATGGTGTGGAAGTAGAAGTGGAAAAGTAAGTTTTGAGTTTTTAAGTTGCTGGAGTCTTAAACTCACAGACTTGCAAACTCAAGCCTTCAAGCTTTCAAAATCTTACAAACTAAAAACTAAAAAACGAACAATATATGAGTTTATACGAAGGAGCGGTTAAGAAACCGATTATGACCTCGCTTTGCTTTCTGGCAGTAGCGATATTTGGTCTGTTCTCTTTATCGAAGTTGCCGGTGGACCTTTATCCGGACATCGAGACCAACACCATCATGGTGATGACCTCCTATGCCGGAGCCAGTGCCTCGGATATCGAGAACAATGTGACTCGTCCGTTGGAAAATACGCTGAACTCAGTCAGCAACCTGAAACATATCACTTCGCGTTCATCGGAAAATATCTCCGTGATTACGTTGGAGTTCGAGTATGGATATGATATCGATGTATTGACAAATGACGTACGTGATAAACTGGATATGGTAAGTTCTCAGCTTCCCGACGAGGTGGAGACGCCCATCATCTTCAAGTTCAGTACGGACATGATTCCTATCTTGTTGCTTTCCGTGCAGGCGGATGAAAGCCAACCGGCGCTTTACAAGATATTGGATGACAACATCGTAAATCCGTTGGCACGTGTGCCGGGAGTCGGTACGGTATCCATATCCGGTGCTCCGAAGCGTGAGGTTAATGTGTATTGTGATCCCAATAAACTGGATGCCTATAACCTGTCGGTAGAAACCATCAGTGCTATAATCAGCGCTGAAAACCGTAACACGCCTGGAGGTACCTTCGACGTGGGAAACAATACTTATTCGTTGCGTGTAGAGGGTGAGTTTAAGGATCCCAAAGAGATGGAGAATATTGTGGTGGGCACATACAATGGTGCTACCATCTATCTCCGTGATGTGGCTACCGTGGTGGATTCTGTGGAAGAGCGTGCCCAAAAGACCTACAGTAACGGTGTACAAGGTGCCATGATTGTGGTGCAGAAACAGTCGGGTGCTAACTCTGTGGCTATTTCGCAGAAAGTAATAGATATGTTGCCCCAGTTGCAGAAGTCATTGCCGAGCGATGTGAAGTTGGGTATCATCGTCAATACTTCTGATAACATTCTGAATACCATTGACAGTTTGGAGGAAACGATCATATACGCCATGTTGTTCGTGGTATTGGTGGTATTTGTCTTCTTGGGACGTTGGCGTGCTACGGTCATTATCTGTATCACGATCCCGATGTCGTTGGTCGCATCGTTTATCTATCTGGGTGTCATCGATGGTGGCTCACTGAACATTATCTCACTCTCGTGTCTTTCCATTGCCATTGGTAATGTGGTGGACGATGCGATTGTGGTGCTTGAAAACGTAACGACCCATATTGAGCGAGGTTCCGAACCTAAACAGGCGGCAGTACATGCTACGAATGAGGTGGCTATCTCCGTAATCGCGTCTACGCTGACCATGATTGCCGTGTTCTTCCCGTTGACTATGGTGAGCGGTATGTCCGGTGTCTTGTTCCGCCAGTTAGGTTGGATGATGTGTGTGATTATGACTGTATCTACTATTTCGGCTTTGTCATTCACGCCGATGATGTGTGCCCAACTGCTGCGTTTACAGAAGAAGCAAAGCAAAATATTCATCGCTTTCTACAAACCTATCCAACATGCGCTTGACAATCTTGACGTCTGGTATCAGAACCGTCTGAACTGGGCTGTCCGCCATCGTATTGTTGTGACGTTAGGCTGTATACTTTTCTTTATATTGAGTTTGTTTAGTGCCAAATACATAGGTTCCGAGTTCTTCCCGGCAGCCGATAATGCGCGTATTGCAGTGAAATTGCAGTTACCCATCGGAGCCCGCGTGGAGCGTGCCCAAGCGCTGGCTGCAGAATTGACGGACAAGTGGATGAAACGTTACGAAGGTGTGATGAGAGTCTGCAACTATACCGTAGGACAGGCAGACTCGGACAACACATTTGCCTCCATGCAGGATAATGGTAGCCATATCATCAGCTTTAACATTAGTTTGGTAAGCGTAGGAAAGCGTGATGTCTCTTTGGAGAGTGTCTGCGATGAAATGCGTGAAGACCTGAAGGCATATCCCGAATTGGACAAGGCTCAGGTAATCTTGGGTGGTAGCTCCAGTGGTATGAGTGCACAGGCTACTGCCGACTTTGAAGTGTACGGTTATGATTTTACGGCTACAGATAAGGTATCAGCCGAATTGAAGGAGAAACTGTTGAACGTGAAAGGGGTGAGCGAGGTGAATATCAGTCGCCAGGATTACCAGCCCGAATATCAGGTAGATTTCGACCGTGAGAAATTAGCATTGCATGGGTTGAACCTGTCGACGGCATCCGGTTATCTTCGCAATCGTGTGAATGGTGCTTTGGCCTCTTATTATCGTGAAGACGGTGATGAATATGACATCCGTGTGCGTTATGCTCCTGAATTCCGTACGAAGATAGAAGACTTGGAAAACATTCTCATCTACACTCCATCGGGTGCGGGAGTCCGTGTGAAAGATTTGGGTAAGGTAGTGGAACGTTCGGCGCCTCCTACCATCGAGCGTAAAGACCGTGAACGTATTGTTACGGTGTCTGCCGTTATATCCGGTGCCCCGCTGGGTGATGTGGTTGCCGCCGGTAACGCCATTATTGATAAGATGGACTTGCCGAATGGCATCTCTATCCAGATTTCAGGTTCTTATGAAGACCAGCAGGACTCATTCTCTGATTTGGGAACGTTGGCTGTGCTGATCATCATCCTGGTATTCATTGTGATGGCAGCCCAGTTCGAGTCTCTGACCTATCCGTTCATTATTATGTTCGCCATTCCGTTTGCATTTAGCGGTGTGCTGATGGCGCTGTTCTTTACGGGTACTAACTTGAACGTGATGAGTTTGTTGGGTGGTATCATGTTGATCGGTATTGTGGTGAAGAACGGTATTGTGCTTATCGACTATATTACGCTTTGTCGCGAACGCGGTATGGCAGTACTTCACTCTGTGGTTACGGCAGGTCGTAGCCGTCTGCGTCCGGTATTGATGACAACACTGACCACTATCCTGGGTATGGTGCCGATGGCAGTGGGACAAGGTGAAGGTGCCGAGATGTGGCGTCCGCTGGGTGTAGCCGTGATCGGTGGTTTGACGGTATCTACCGTGCTGACGTTGATTCTTGTTCCGGTGCTTTACTGCTCGTTTGCCGGTATCGGTATCAAGCGTAGTCGCCGTAAGATTAAGAAAGCCCGTGAACTGAACGATTACTATCAGGCCCATAAGGATAAGATGACAAAACCCAAGAAATCATAATAACCCAAGAATCGTAGATAAGAAATATGAAATCCGTATTTATAACATTCGACCAAGCGTTTTTTGAACGCATAATGGCGTTGCTCGACCGTCAGGGATGCCGTGGATTCAGCTACTGGGAACAGATACAAGGACGTGGCAGCAAGACGGGTGAACCACATTATGGCAGTCATGCATGGCCCAGCATGTGTTCTGCCATCATAACGATCGTAGATGATGCCAAAGTTGACCCGTTGCTCGATGCACTCCACCGGATAGATGAAGAGACCCAACAGTTGGGTCTTAGGGCATTTGTCTGGAATATCGAGAAGACGATATAATTAGCCCGGAGCATTTACTAAAATTTCAGATAGAGGGAAGTCTTACAAAACGTGAAGATTTCCCTCTTCTTTTATCGCTTTTCTCTATCTTTGCAGTTCCTTATATGGGCAATATGGAAAAGAACTACCTGAAATATACTTGTATCTGGGCATTTGTCGTATTGGCGGGATTGCTGTTGATGTACTTTCTGCCGGGATTTACTATCGGCGAACATGTGATGAGGCGTGTCGACGTGTTGAGCGACGTACGTGTGCAGACTGTTCCTTCAGCAGAAGCTGACAGCCTGCTTCCGCCACCGCCGAAAGTGAAGCCGGTTTTTGTGGATACTTGCCGTACGGGCATGACGTGCATTGAAGATTACAGCGACTCTACCCAACGGGGAATGGCACCTTTTTATCGTGCATTAGATGAATTGTCACAACATCCGCGGCAGGTACGTATCGCATATTTTGGAGATTCCTTTATCGAGGCCGATATTCTGACAGCGGATTTGCGCGATATGTTGCAGAGCAAATATGGTGGTTGTGGGGTAGGTTTTGTCACGATTACCTCCATGACCAGTGGATTCCGGCCTACGGTGCGCCACTCCTTTGGCGGTTGGCAAAGCCATTCCGTGATGGATTCCACCTTTTTCGACAGGAAGAAGCAAGGTATCTCCGGGCATTATTTCGTGGCCCATCCCGGCGCTTATGTCGAACTGAAAGGGCAGGACAAATATGCTTCCCATCTGGATACTTGCGAACAGGCTTCTATCTTCTTCTATAGTAAAGGCGAAGTGACCCTCTCCGTCAATGTCAACCGGAATGGAAAGCAGACCCGGACTTTTTCTTCTGCGGCAGACTTACGCGAAATGAAAGTGGACGGTCCTATCGGTTCTGTTCGTTGGACAGTGGATGAGGCTGACTCAACTTTGTTTTATGGTCTGGCGATGGATGGAAAGCAGGGGATTATCTTGGATAATTTCTCTTTGCGGGGCAGTTCGGGTTTGTCGTTGCGTTCTGTTCCGATATGGATGATGCACGAATTTAACGAACAGCGTCCTTACGATTTAATCATTCTGCAATATGGCTTGAACGTTGCCACCGAGCGAGGACGGAATTATGATAAATACATTGCCGGCATGCAAACCATTCTTGAACATCTGAAGGACGCATTCCCGCAGGCAGGCTTTCTGGTTGTGAGCGTGGGCGACCGGGACTATAAGGCAGAAGACGGAAACTTGCGCACCATGCCCGGCATCAAGAATCTGGTGCGTTACCAGCAGAACCTTGCCGCCGATAATGCTATCGCTTTTTGGAACATGTTTGAGGCGATGGGTGGCGAGGGAAGCATGGCGGATATGGTGCATGCCAAACCTTCTTTGGCCAATTATGATTATACGCACATTAACTTCCGGGGTGGAAAACACCTTGCGGGTTTGCTATACGAAGCGTTGGTGTATGGAAAAGAACAGTATGACAGGAGGTGTGCTTATGAAGCGGAATAACCTTATCGGAGAAATAAATCACGATTACGGGCGTGTGTCTTTCTGTTGGTGTAGAGGCAGGTTCCCCCTTCTGTTTCTTTTTCTTTTCTTGTACTCCTTGTCCGTTCGTGCCCAAGATCCTGTGCCTTCCTGTCCTCTTGTCTGCAAGATCACGGCAAATTGCGATACCCTTCGTTGCTATTCTCAGCGTACGGATACTGTTCCCGTTCCTCAGATAGCTATTCCGGCTGCTTTCCGGCAACTGGGTACTAACGAACTTTCGGATAGTCTTGGTATACTTAATCCTTTTTGGGAGAAGTTACGCCTGCTGCATTCCGGTTTTTCTACGGATACGATACGTATCGTGCATGTAGGCGACAGTCATATCCGGGGGCATATTTTCCCTCGCACAACCGGAGCGTTGCTGGCTGAGACTTTTGGTGCAGTCTCTTATACGGATAAGGGCATCAATGGTGCTTTCTGTATCACCTTTACCCGTCCTGACCGTATTTCGGAGATTGCCGCTTTGCATCCGGACCTTGTTGTACTCTCGTTCGGGACGAATGAAAGCCATAACCGTCGTTACAATCCACAGGCTCATTATCGCCAGATGGATGAACTGGTGCGTATGCTTCGCGACAACCTGCTTGACGTTCCATTGTTGATGACGACTCCTCCCGGTTCTTACGACAGTTACCGGAAAAAACGTCGCCGTACTTATAGTATCAATCCCCGCACTGCCATTGCCGTGGAGACCATACGGCGCTTTGCCGATGACAACGGACTTGCCGTATGGGACATGTATGAAGCCTTTGGGGGAAGGAAGCGTGCCTGCCTGAACTGGCAGGAAGCCGGATTGATGCGTCCGGATCATGTGCACTATCTTCCTGAGGGATACGTATTGCAGGGAGAATTGTTTTATCAAGCCCTTTTAAAAGCCTATAATGATTATGTGGGATATTGACTTCAACCGTCTGCGGGATGTATTTGTCTATGATCCGCAAGCACCGATGATATTCAGCAGCGGCCTTTTCTTGTGGTTGTTTGCCGCATTTATTCTGATATATACGCTGTTGCAACGCCGTCTGACCGCACGTTTACTGTTTGTTACTGCGTTCTCCTATTATTTCTATTATAAAAGTAGCGGTACTTACTTCTGTTTGTTGGCACTTGTTACGGTGACAGACTTTTTCATAGCCCGGTTCATAGCGGCATGTAGTGTACGCTGGCAGCGTAAAGCATGGGTAGCGGTGAGCCTTTTCATTAATCTTGGTCTGCTTTGTTACTTCAAGTACACAAACTTTTTGGGAGATGTTTGGGCTTCGCTCGTTGGAGGCACGTTCCATCATTGTGATATATTCCTTCCTGTGGGTATCTCCTTTTTTACGTTCCAGTCGCTCAGCTATACGATTGATGTGTATCGCAAGGAGATCACCCCGCTGGCCAGTTTGCTGGATTATGCCTTCTATGTCTCTTTCTTCCCGCAATTGGTGGCAGGACCTATTGTGCGTGCCCGTGATTTCATCCCGCAGATTCATCGTCCGTTGTTTGTTTCTCGCGAGATGTTCGGGCGGGGAGTGTTTCTGATAGCAAGCGGTCTTTTCAAGAAAGCCATCATTTCGGATTATATCAGCGTGAACTTCGTGGAGCGTATCTTTGATAATCCTACGCTCTATTCAGGGGTAGAAAACCTGATGGGTGTTTATGGGTATGCCTTGCAAATCTATTGCGACTTCTCCGGTTATAGCGATATGGCTATCGGTATAGCCTTACTGCTCGGTTTTCACTTCAATAAGAATTTTGATTCGCCTTATAAGTCCGCTTCCATTACGGAGTTTTGGAGGCGTTGGCATATCTCGCTTTCCAGTTGGCTGAGGGATTATCTTTATATCTCTTTGGGCGGAAACCGGAAAGGAAAGATACGTCAGTATGCCAATCTCATTATAACGATGTTCCTGGGCGGATTATGGCACGGCGCTTCATGGAACTTTGTAGTCTGGGGATTGTTCCACGGTGTGGCACTGGCTGCACATAAGTTCTGGATGGCACTGACCGGACGGAAGAAAGGAGAAGAAAGCCACGGTGTCCGTCGTTTCTTCGGTGTGCTCATTACATTCCATTTTGTTTGTTTCTGTTGGATATTCTTCCGCAATGCGGATTTCTCTACCTCGTTGGATATGATCAACCAAATCAGTACTACCTTCCGTCCGCAACTCTTCCCGCAACTGATTGCCGGATATTGGAAAGTATTTGCGCTGATGGCGGTGGGATTCATTCTGCATTTCAGTCCCGACCGTTGGGAGAAGGCTTGGTGTAAAACAGTAATCCGCCTCCCCCTTGCGGGAAAGGCGGCACTGCTGCTTGTTTTGATTTATCTGGTAGTTCAGATGAAAAGTGCGGAAGTCCAGCCCTTTATCTATTTCCAGTTCTAAAGAAGGAAATCCTCTGAATCCGCGTGTCTCGGAATTTATAACTGAGGGTGGGGGCTGCAATAAACTTATTCAAGTCTCCCGTTCCTTTTTTTAGTCTATCTCTATCTCATCAATGAACAGGAAGGCTGCTTTACCTTCGCCTGCATGTCCTTTGGGTAGGGTGGGGCTACGCTTGATGACAACTTTCACATAGCGTGCTTGCACCGGTTCGAAGGTGATTTCGTAGTTCTCTATGCTTTTCTTGGCTATGTCGGTTTCTGCCGGAATCTCTTTGGAAGCAACTTCGCGGAACGTATTGTTGTCGTTCGACACGGCCACTTTCATGCCTGTGCTACCCATGATCCAAGAGCCCATGTCAACAAGGGCATTTGTGGCCACCCGTTTGATTTCCGTTTCCTGACCCAAGTCGATGATGGCTTCCACATCGTTGTCTATGAATCCCAACCAAGCACCGGTGGCGTAGCTGTCGTTGCCTTTCATGCCGTCTACCAGTGTTATGGCACCTTTGAACTTATACTGTTTCGAAGGTTGGAATGCCAGTTCGATAGGGCAATAGGTGGCTTTATTGAAGAAGAGCTTCTTATTGGCGATTTTGCTTCTTCCTTCCGGACGGATTGCTACGGCTTGGAAGTCTGCTGTCTCGGTGATAGTTACGGGTTCTGTATACCTCAGTGAAGCAGTGGTCGGCTCTGTCCCATCCAAAGTGTAATAGATAGGGGCATCGTCGATGGTACTCAGGGTGACGGTCACAGCTTTTTTATCCGTGTCGGGTACGAAATCAGTTTTCAGGTCATACACATGCTTGGCATAGTTGAGGTCATCTCTTTGATAGAATTTCATCAGTCGTGCCAGGCGTTTAGTGAACTCCTTGAAATCTTTCTTTTCGGGTTGCGTCCATTGTACTTCGGCAAGGGCAGCCATACGGGGAAGCACCATATATTCTACATGTTCGGTAGTCGTTATATACTCTGTCCATAAGTTTGCTTGTGCTCCAATGATGTGTTTTTTCTGTTCTTCATTCAGGTCAAAGGTAGGATCCAGACTGTACACTTTCTCTATGGGCACATATCCGCCAATGCCGAACGGTTCGTCTTTGGTGTCTGCTGTCTGGTAGTAGTCGAAATAACAATAGGTGTTGGGTGTCATGATTACGTCATGTCCCATTTGTGCGGCTTTGATGCCACCGGATGCTCCGCGCCATGACATCACTGTCGCGTTGGGAGCGATGTCTCCTTCCAGAATCTCATCCCAACCGATAATCAGGCGTCCTTTGCTGTTCAGGAATTTTTCGATGCGAGTCATGCAGTAACTTTGCAGGCGGTCTTCGGCAGTATGGTTCTGGGTTGCTTTCAAACCTTCTGCCTTGATGCGTGCCTGACACTTCGGACACTCTTTCCAGCGGTTTCGCGGTGCTTCGTCTCCACCTATATGTATATACTTTGACGGGAAGATCTCTATGATTTCTGCCATAACATCCTCCAGAAACTGCATGGTCTGGTCGTTGCCGATGCAAAGCACGTCTTCGAACACTCCCCAAAGAGGACACACTTCGTACGGACCGCCCGTGCATCCCATCTCCGGATAGGCAGCCAGTGCGGCAAGCATGTGTCCCGGCAGGTCTACTTCCGGAATTACCGTGATGTAACGCTCCTGTGCATATCTTACGATTTCTTTGGCTTCCTCTTGGGTGAAGAATCCGCCATGCGGCGTGTTGTCATACTCCGACGTGTTCTTGCCGATCATGGTGCGGTTGCGTTGCGAACCGATTTCTGTCAGTTTGGGATATTTCTTGATTTCGATGCGCCATCCTTGGTCGTCCGTCAGGTGCCAGTGGAATGTATTCATGTTGTGCATGGCAAGCAGGTCGATGTACTTCTTTACAAATTCGAGAGGGAAGAAGTGGCGGCATACGTCGAGGTGCATGCCGCGGTACGAGAATCGCGGTTCATCTTTAATTTCTCCAGTGGGCAACAGGATATCTGCTCCTTTGGCTTCGGCAGGGATGGATTTGCGCAGTGTCTGGACACCGTAGAATACTCCATTTTCTGTCTGTCCGGTGATACTGATGCCTTCGGGGGTGGTGGTCAACACGTAGCCTTCTTTGTTGGCTATCTCCGGATTGAGTTCCAGTACGATTGCATTTTTCATCTGTTCGCCTGTGGCGATGGCTTTCGTTTTCGGTGCATAGCCTGTAGACTGCTGGATGTATTCCGACAGAAATTCGGCGTTGCGTTGCAGCAGGATATTGTTTTCAGGATAAGCGATGAGGGTGTTCTTGTTCAGTTGGAACGGACTCTCTTGTGTCAGGCTGATCTCCTGCGGGAGGGGGATTACTTGATAGTTTGCTTCTTGCCCTGTTTGGCTGCATGAGGCGCATGCCAAAGCAAAGGTACCGGCAAGGAGTACATGATTAAGCTTTTTCATCATAATATGGGTTAGTATTAGTAAGTTTCTTACAAAAAGTATTGTCAAGTACACGTATCTATCTATGTGATAATGCGTTTTGCGATTGAGCGCTTTTCTGATTACGGTTGTTGTTTCAGGTGCTCTTCGATTTCTCTTATTGGGGCATCTTTCAGTATCACAATTTTCTTCTGATCCAGCAAATAGAGAGTGGGTATTGCTTTCAGGTCATACAAGTTCTTTTCCTTTATCACCAGTCCTTTGTCATATCCGTTTATCCACTCCTTGGGAAAGTCGGACAGATGTCGTTTCCATTCTTGCAGTTCTTCATCCGGATAGATGGCGAGGATTTTTAGTCTTCCTGCCTCCAACTCCCTGTTGATGGCAGGGGCTTGCTTCAACTCCGTGAGACTCTCCTCACAAGCGTGGCACCCTGGATTGTTGATGAATAATAGCGTGTATTGTGCTTTCAAATCATGCAGCGTACCGTTCTTTCCCGATGACAGGGTATAGGTGAAGTCCTCCGCCAATCTGCCCGGTCGGTTCCGCTCTGCCAGTTTCCGGCGTTCATTCGGCAAGATTTTTTCTGTTTCGTCTAATACGTCACTCTCCAGCATGGCGTCCAGCACTGTAATATAAAGTTCTTCATTCCGCATGGGCGAGTTTGGGTCGTACAGATACTTGTCTGCTAAGGTTGTGAAATAGGAGAAAAACGGTTTCTGCTTTTCCGCGTTTTTATACACCTGCCTAAGTGCGTTGTTGATGGTCTCTTTCGGCACGAGCCTCATGAGGTCGATGTAGTCTACCCATGCCTGTTCCAGCATCTCCTGATGGTTGAGCCAAATCGTGTCGTTGAAATCTACATTCTCCCAATAATGGCGCACCAAATGGTCTGCACGCGACTCAGGGGTGGTCAGCATAGCCGGTATAACGGGCAAGACAAAGTTTCTTGTACTATCGTTTTTAGTCGCTTCGGTCTGATTCATGGATACATTGCGGTTTCCACATGCTGTGCAAAGAATCAGGGACAGAAGAAAAATATTGATGAAAGTTTTCATGCTCCAGTCAGTTTATTCTATTCATGTTACAAAGATAAGGTAATTGCTTTAATAACCGTTTATGTCAGGGGGAGAGTTTATTTCATTGGAAATGGGCTTTGCGTTAATTTAACTTGTTTCACTCCATGAAGGTGCTATTCCATGTTCAATCAATGGATGGTCAGCGCTTTGTATGTTTCTCGATCAGGCTTGTATCGGACAGAGTTTCCGGATATCACTCTTCCGACAGGGTAATCCTTAAATATACCTGTTCGATATGGGTTACTGAAGGTTTCTGAGAGGAAATGAACAACAAATTATCTCCAACCCAAAATGAAGTAGCGGGTAAGTCACTCTCTAAACAGGTGTAATAATCAGTGATGTATGGTAGAGGTATATTTTGGTTCTTAAATGTCAGGAACTCCCAAAGCATATCGGCATTTTGCTTATAAAAATGCAGCTGGAGATACCCGTCGCAATCAAATCCTTTCTGTGAGACCATGATTCCATGAGGTGAAACGGCAAATGGCATAAGCATCTCTCCTAAGAACTTACCGGTCATATCATAACAATATAACTCGTTATCGTGTATGGACGGGAGAATGAACCAGTACATTCCTAATGATTTGTTGAGCTTCAGAGACTGAATTGAAAATAAACTCTCATATTCCTCGCGTTCAAGCCCGATGTCATAGTTTTCAAGACGGGTAATGCTGTCCAATTTTTCAAAGCGTATTCTTGCATCGCACAGTATCCTGCTCGTTATGTAGTTCTCAACTACGCTGTCTTCACGGAGGTCATGAACGTATTTTTCGATACTGTTTTTTGCTTTTTCAAAATCATCCTTGCTGATTTTGTCAACCGAAAAACAGGTCTGGGCAGATGTGGCGACCACATTTGCCATCACAAGGAATAAGAACCAAAATCGTTTATCAGTCAGTCTCATTTCTCACACTTCTTTTTTTTAATATTCTAAATCCTGTTAACTCCTTCATGAAAAGCCGGTATCTCAACCTTTTCCCCGAGGAAGTGCGGTTGCGTTCCAAACCAAATGTCAAGCATCATTTTGTTTCGTGCAAGCCATTCGCGCACCGTAAGTCGCGTGCGTACCCATCGTCCGGCTTTGAGTGGGGCAGACAGGGCTACCGCTTCAATATTGTTTTCTTTGGCAAGATATAATGCGCGTGCGTTATGGTCAGCCTGTGAAATGATTGTTAAGGTATCGCATCCGAACACCTCTTTAGCCCTGACTACCGAATCAAGTGTGCGGAAACCGGCAAAGTCAAGAATGATCCGCTCTTCCGGTACACCTTCCGATATGAGTGCATTACGCATAGCGGTCGGTTCATCGTACGATTTAGTATGGTTGTCGCCGCTGGCGATGATATAATCAGTCTTTCCGGCATGATACAATGCCGCCGCGGTCTTGATCCGGTTGGTGAAATAGGAGTTAGGTCTTCCCAGCCTGTTCAGCGGATTGGTGCCGAGCAATAGGGCCACACGGTTATGGGGGATAGAATCAACGCTTGTGTAAATCCGTTTTTTAGTTGTTTTTTCCACACAGACGTTGGCATAGATAGTGAATGCAAGTGCCATCATGCAGAAAATTAGCAGGCCAAGTAGGGTGTGCCTTATGATAAATTTAGTTTTCGCTTTCATCAGATAGGGTATTAATTTTCAAAGATAAGTGAATCAGCTGAATAATTAATTATTGAGAATGTTATAGTTTGTTTATCTTGCCGTTTTGGAAAGTTGATTTCTCTATAAGGAACTTTGTCGTTTCAAAGGAATACATTACTTTTGAACAATGTGGTCTTGATGATACTTGCAAAGGATTATGAAACAGAAGAAACATAATAGACATAATAAATATAACAAATCGACAAAAGATACTTCAGGATGGTTTCTTCAATATCCCGGTGATAAGCAAGATTGTAAAACAATGAAAGAATGGTAAAACCATGAAACTGACCGACGTTTGAACAAAATGGTTTATGGTAAAACGAATGAATGCAAAAGTAGGAGGGAGGGGTACGAATTGTGGCACATATATAAATAATCCGTCCCCTTTATCTCCTCTATTATTTGTATAAGTTTTCATCCTACACATCCTTCACCCGTTACTTTTGTACCTTATTACCAGTCTTTTCCGGTGAAACATCTTTTTGTTTTCTCACTACTTCGTACACGTTCCCGTATTTCGTGTGCCGACGTTTTAGTCCTGCTTGCATTAATACCAACCCGAACCGCATGGGCGTGTTGCCGCGCATCAGCGCGGGGAACATCTCCTGCAACTCTTCAAAAATATCGGTTGCTGTCAGGTTGAGGCTCTTCTCCGTCGGGAGCGGGGCACGGAACAGTCGGTGTACCGCTTCTTCGGCGAGGCTGGTACGGTAGAAAGCTTCGTTGTATTTCTGCAGTTCCGCTTCCTCCTGCCCGGTGAACCAGCTACGCCGTCCGGAGGTGAGTTCTGCTTTCAGCTGGGCGAAGATTTGGTCATGATCTATGTCGGCACAGTCAATACGGTGTTTTACCTCAATGCAGAGGAAACGCCGGCTTCCTGTGGGGTCGGTCAGTAGGTCGAACCGGTTGCTGGTGCCTATGAACGAGGCGATGCGGGGCAGCTGGCTGAAGTTCTGCTGGTAGGCTTTGCGTACGTTGAGCACCGACATCTGCATCAGATTTTTCAGCAGCGGCATCCGGCTCTCGGCGTACTTGTCGAACTCGTCCATGTTGAGTAGCCCCATTTCTGCCAGCATCCTTTCTGCCTGCCCCTGCGAGGTCAGTTTTAGGTTGTCTGTGTAGTAACGTGCCAGTACTTCGGGCATCAGAGATTGGCAAAATGTTAAGTTGTTAAAGTTATACCTTGCTATTGAAAATACTCTTTATCTTTGCATCAAAGATAAGATAAACAATGAAAAGAGTTATAGGTTATATTCGTGTTTCTACTGATAATCAAGACCTTGAAAGGCAAAGGGTGTTGATTAGAAAGTATTGTGAGAATAAGGGGTACTCTCTGTTAAGAATAGAAGAAGACTATGCCATATCTGGAACAGTCAGCAACAGAAACGGATTGAACAGTATTCTAAACATTACCAATAGCGTTGCTGACATGGTAGTAGTTAGTGAGTTGTCTAGACTGTCACGTCAAGATGATATATTTGAAACTTTGACACAGATTCACACAATCATTAGAAACGTGGATTTAGTAATACTAGACGAACCAGACAAGGTATATGAAGCTGGAAAAACTATCATTCTTTCTGACTTTTTAATGCTTGCAATCAAAGCCTATGGAGCAGCGGATGAAAGAAAGAAAATAGTAAGCCGTATGACTACAGGTAAAGACAGTAAAGTACAAGCGTTTCCGTTAATGCTTACAGACAGTAATATACCAACTGGCTTTAAGGCAGTGCCCAATCCGAATTATATAAAGGGAGCAACCCCAAAAATGTTATTGGTGGAAGATGAAGAACGTATGCAGTTAGTCAGAGATATATTTAACTATGTGGCAAACGGTCTTTCTCTAGGAAAAACAGCAGAAAAACTGAATATGCTTGGATATAGGACAGCAAGAAACAAACCGTTCTATGAACAGTCTATCAGAACAATTATAAATGATTCCATTTATAACGGTGTCAGATATTGGAAAGGCATGAAACTGGAACTTCCCGTAAAATTCATATCAAATGAAATCTGGAATCTGGCACACAAGAAAGTGCAGGAGAACAAGAATTATAGCGGTGAGGCACAAAAACATTATAACCCGTTGAAAGGCATTATCAAGTGTCCTTGTGGGCAAACATCAATGTATGGCAGAACCTCATCCTGCATTACCTACAGATGTCTTGACAGAATAAAGATGGGAATAAAAAGCCCATGCACCAATGTTGGCATAAAGGCTGAAACTTTAATATATGCGGTGTGGAAAGATGTCAGACTTAGAACTCTGGATGAAACTTACCAAGCCAAGAGCAATGAGAAAATTGCAGAAATAGAAGCTGAAAATATAAAACTGACACAAAGCATAAAAGAAAAGGATTCTGAAATAGCCAAACTACAGTCTGATTTGAAAACAGTCATAGATAATGTTATGGCTTCCACCAATATAACAATAGTCAAGGCATTGAATGGCAAGGCGGATTCAATAGACAGCCAGATAAAGAGTATAGAAGCGGAAAAGACAGCCATTGATGAAGAAATTGCATCCAATAACAGAAGAATAGCGGATGAAATAAAGAGTCAGTCAAGAAAAGAACTTGACAGCCTTTCTCTGGAGGGCAAGGGAGAAATGTTCAGAGAATTACTTAGTAAAGTAGTTTATTATTCCGTTTCTTTAAATAGCGGATTCATAGTCATTACTTACAAGAATGACTTGGAAACTATCATAGCGTATCATAATAGGAACAAACCATTTTTATGGGCACTTCCTATAACTTTCAGATTCAACAAGGTAAAACGGACTGTAATAGTTCCAACTTTACCAGAGCAACCTAAAATGACTTCTTTTGTCTTGGAACGTATCAAAGAGAAAGAATACACATTTAAACAGTTGCAGGAAAGTTTCAATCTGGAAGAATATAAAATATAAAAGTCTGTATTCTACAAACTTTTCTGTTATTTTGCAGTAGAACTAATAATGAATGTACCATGCTAGAAGAAAAACTATATCAGATAGAGGAACTTTCAGATTTGAAAGTTAATTGGACTGAAAGCTACAAATGTCTGGATGAGCCACTATTAGAATATGTGTGGGAAGTAGCCAACCACTTTCTACCAGATTATGAAGAAACAGATAAGGGAATGATACCAATAGAATCTACAGCACCTGCTATATTTGCCAACAGATATGCGGAAAGAAACTTGTCCGTTGAAGAAAGATACGAGAGAAACAAAGAAATGAACACTTTCAAAGGAACTTTGGAAGAATACAAAAAACGGGAATACAGAAAGCTGGATGATTCTTACAAAGAGAAGTTTCTAACTAATGAAGATTTACAGAATACCATTGAAGCGTATAAGCTAGATGTTAGTAAGTTTTGGTATCTACTTCTATTCGTATATGACTTTATAGAGGATATTGGCACCAACACACCCATTATGGGTAAGTCCGTACTTGAAGACTTTGCCACTTTTCTAGTTAATTTGTGTGATGCGTCAAGTATTACTTTGAAGCAAGGCAACAGAAAGAGTTACTATACGGAAAGAGAAGATTTGTTAAATATCATTCAAATTGCAGTCTGTCATTTTAGCGAAACATACGGCAAGATTGTAAATGGAGAACAAGACAAAGAAACAAAAATCAAACAATTAAAAGAGCTAGGATTGAAAGGTTTTATAGACAACAGTTTGTTATCACAAATGAACTTCAAAGACAAGTTCTGTCTTGACATATCTTATAAGAAGTGGAAATTTACAGATATGTTTCTGTTCTTCATTGAAAGAAGAAAGGCTGCCACCATACCCAATAAAAAGGTAAAGGTATCTAAAGACAAGATGATGCTTGTTTCAAGGCTTATCTATACAGTGGGCTATGATGGCAAGAGATATAATGAAGAATACGATTCAGAGGGCAACAAAAACAGAATGTTATCCAATCTCCTTAGAAGATACAAGAACGAGAAATTTCCGTCTGTCATAGCTAATAACTACATGGTAGTTTCCTAGAACAACACATATAAAATCATAGCAGAAATGCGTACTGAAAGGATTTTCCTTTTTGGTACGCATTTTTTTTTGCGTACTGGAAAGGGTATGTTTTCTACACACATGGGCATTAGGCAAAATGCTTTGTCTAGGGGAATTTCCACTCTACCTTTGCATCATCAAAAAAATAATAACGGCGTGCCAGAAGCCAATATAAGTCCGTAGGGCAACGGTAATAAATTATGAAAAAAGAAATTATGACATTAACTGAATTAACTAACAACGGTGTAAAAGTAGCAAGATTGGCAGGTAACAGAGATTTGAGTGAAAAGGCAGTCAAGGCTAAAATGAAATCAATGAGGGAAAACGGTCAGCTAGTTCCTGCAATCATTGTGGACGCTTCCACTGCAATTAAAGACGGTTTGAAAGTGGTTGATTTTACTACTGGTGAAGAAATCAAGGATGGAAATAACTATGTTGTTCTATTGGATGCCAACCACCGTTATAGTGCCCATTTAAGACTTCTGGAAGAGAATAAAAAGGTTGAGCCGGATAAACAGTACAAAGGAGAGTTCTATTTCATGTATTCTTTGAATCCGTCTGTTAGCATTGAAAAGACATTGGCAGAAATCAACATTGCCACTACTCCGTGGAAAGGTGCGGATTATGTAAAGGGAGTAAAAATGATGGTTGGAGAAGAATTGCCGACATTGGACTTTGTGTCTGAATTGACTTGTATGGGCTATTCTCTGGATGCGGCTTCCAAGTGGGCTACATTTGGCAGTAAGATAAGCAAGGCAGTTCTTGTCAGGGCTATCAACGGCAATATTGATGAAGTGCTTAGAAAATCAAACACCATCAATAGAGGGAGAACACTTGTTGAAGCCGCCAGAAAATCATTCAGTGCGGAGTTCTTGAAGAGCCGTACACTTATTGACTGGATTATTGGCAAGTATGAAGATACGGATGATAGCGAAAAAAGTACATTCACTAAAGATATGAGCCACTTTCTAGCTAATGTTCAACGTGAAAATGCGGAAAATATAGAAAAGGCTAAAGGCACAAGAGGTGGAAAAACAAAGGAAACTATCATTTATGAAGAGCTGAACATTCTTTGGAAAAAACACATGGAAGAGAACTATTAACAGAATATCAACTTTTAAATTATTAAATTATGGCTACAAGAGGATGTATCATTGAATTAAAGAAAGACGTGTGCAAAATTGGTTATTTACATTATGGTGCAGGTTTCGCTTCTGAATTTATCCAGAAAGAATATATTGACTCCAAATATCTGGAAAGAATCTTTGAATTGGATAGAGAGTTTGATAAACGCAATGGATATACGGGAGTACTCTACCAAGAAATAACAGATGCAGAAACTATAGAAAGACTGCATAAGTATGATATGGATGCAATAGATATGGATGCGGAAGTATTCATTTTTATGGAACACAGACCAGCTACAAGCCACTATATAGAATTGTACGATGTGACAATTAGAAGAAGCTGGTCTGTAGAAGATGAAGAGTGGAATGAAAATTTGTCACAAGAAGAGAGAGATAAAGAAATGAAATTTGTCCGAACTTGTGTCGGTCTGGATTGAACTTGTTTATTTCAAAAACGGGTTCACAAGGGCAGCAGGATAACTGACTGCCTTTTTTAATTGCCGTTTTTTATCTACTAGGCAAGTTATATAGCACCTACTTCGATATATTCACTAGTCGCTAATATACAATCATTTAACTATCTATTCCGAATATCGCCTATCTGTCAATAGCCATAAATATAAACTATTGTCAAAAGAACTACATAAAGTCACTATTCTTGTCTGTTAGCTTACTGACAGAAGAAAATAACGGCAATATGGCGATATAGATAAGCTGGCTATAGAAAGTGCCACTTTGATTAGGTACACCGCCAAAAGGTGAATATAATCGTACAGAGATAAAAAGATAGGAACTACCACGAGCAGAGGCATAACCAGAACTGCCCAGAGTAATTCAAGCACTATAGATTTTACAGTATATAATGAAACTAACATTGAATCATGGAGTATTACACATTTGAACAATTAAAAGAAATGGCTTTCAAGGATGGAATTACCGGCAATAAGGTAGCTGTTGGTATATGGGCTAAAATGAACGGCTTTCTAAAGAAAAAGAAGCAGATAAACAAGCGTAGAATTACATTCTACTTTAAACTGGATGATTGGCAACCTCATAATGTATGACTGCCAAAGCCTTTCTGTAAGGCAGCATCAAAAATAGTACATAGTGCCTATTTCAGCAGACATAGTTAGCCAGATAACACAAGGAAGTAAATTACAGAAGTTTTTAAAGATAGTCTTAGTGAAGTGGTACTAAGGAAAAACGAACCGTAGTCTATGGGAAATTTGACACCAAGTATAGGGGAAAAATGATACTCTATACATTACTACAATACTAACATTACAACTTAGATAATTCAGTGCTTCGCACTTCATTATCAAATTTCTAGCTTTCGTAGATAAGTAACTAATGATAAAAACGTAACATTATGATGATATACAACAACAGACTGTTCAATACCAGAAAGGAATTGAAACGGTATCTAGGTGGAACACGTAAATACAACAAGGCTCTGAAAAACGGAGAGATTTATAACATATATCAAGAAGAATCAAATAACCAACCGTTTGCGCACAATGGAACAACAATATACGACACTGACAAAAGACATTAATAATATAGATAATAAGGATGCCATAGTATATGCCTATATAAAGTCAAGGATGAATTATAAAACTTCCATTGCAGATAATGTTACGGAAAAGGAGATTTCCGAAAAACTAGGCATATCATTAAGCACTGTAAAAAGAAGCGTTGAAAGGCTAAAGAAGAATAAGAATCTTATTGATAAAGTAATAAGTAACAATGTGATAGCAGAGGGAAGCTACAAGACCTACAACAAATATCATGTGGCAAAATGTAATGAGAACTTCTTCTATATTTATAACAGTTTCTTTAATGATGATATGAACATAGCAAAAGCCAGTGAACGAACTAAATTAAAGAACTTCTTGCTTAAATTAAAGGCAATATGTAAAAAGGAAACGAACAAGTATATAAGGTTCTTCGTCACTTTTGGGGCAGTTCATGTGTTAAAGCTAGTAAATTTATTGCCTAACAAGGTAATGCTTGTCCTATTGAACATGTGTCTTTTGATAGCTTTAATTTTATTCCCTTAAATAAGCTGGTATAGTCTATAGATAAAGGTGTTTAGTATATTTTACTGCCCCAAAAGTGACGAAGAACCGTATATAAGTGAAAATCCGTATCTGGATGGGCTTAACAAAACGGAACTGTCTAAGAAACTGGGCATTGATACAAAGACATTAAATAAATATCTGGAAATGGCAGTCAATGCAGGACAGATAAAATATATAACTAATGGTTTGCTGATACTGAACAAGTCTATTATTCCAGATTTTAAAGAGGCTGATTCAGATACAAGAATCTATCATATTATCTATGACTGGTGCATTGATAACGGTGTTGTTTCACCAGATAGAAACGATGAAATAAAAATAATAGGAGGTGACAGTATCAGAAGAAAAAACAGCTTACTTCTTGAAATAGCTGGAAAGCTAGACTATATGAAAGATGAAGAAATTAGGAGTTTGCTAACTAATAGAATAACTTCCGAAGAAATAACTTTGGAATATATAGCTAAAGTGTTGAATATAAAAACTAAAAAGGAGAAAGAGTATATGCCGTGTTCCATCATCATGCTTGACTAAACTAACTAATCACCTATATTCAGTTTGGCTGAAAGTCAAGAGAACAAATATATAAGGTACTTAGTACAGAAAGCCCCCTCCCCATTCTGCCAGTAACCTAAAAAATATAAGAGTGTCTGCCTTTACGGTTGGCAACCCTCAATAGTCCCCCCTCTGTACATTGATATAAAAAGAATTATTAATCATTTAAACTTTTATCAATATGAGAAATTTAGTTATCATGCCAACAGAGAGAAAAACTTTGAATTTAGGTGAGTATGCAGAAGAAGCTATAATTGTGGAAGAAACAGCAAAGCCTAGTGTTACCTTTTTGGAAGCAAATACAGATTCTATCACACTGGAAGAACTTGCAAACAAATGTGTTGTGCCTACTTGGGCTAACTTGGAATCAACCATTTCACACCAAGACTTTGTTTCTTGTGTGCATGAAGCTGCAAATTCATTCTATGCAGGTGAAAAGGTGAACTTTCCAGAAATAAGAGTTTCACACATAGTACGTGGCAGAATACCGTCCGCACTAGGTAAGAAAGCAAGTGAACTGTTGGAATGTGAAAAGACACAATTCTATCAAAGACTTGCATTTGCTTTTACTGTTCCCACCATTTTTGAAACAATAAGAGGGCAAAAACTAGAATTGTGCATAGGTGGGGTAAGAAATTACAGTGACTTGAATCTGTACCGTTCTTCCAAAGGCTTAGAAAAGTTTTCCGTCTTTATTGGTTGGAGAATGAGAATTTGCTCTAATCAGATTCTTACTGGTGAGGGTGTGAGATTCAACATGGAAGTAACTAATATCAATGAACTTTACAGAAATGTACTGGAATTGCTCAACAGCTTCAATGCAGCCAAAGAAATACATTTGATGCAGACATTATCAGATACTTATTTATCTGAAACACAGTTTGCACAAGTGGTAGGCAGAATGAGAATGTACCAAGCACTTTCACCAGCAAGACAGAAAGCAATACCAAGACTTTTAATCACTGACAGCCAAATAAATAGTGTGTGCCGTGATTATTACACAAATGAAGTGTTTGGAGTGAAAGACAATGCCATATCTCTTTTTGATTTTCACAATTTGCTCACACAATCAAACAAAAACAGCTACATAGACAGCTATTTACAACGTGGGGTAAATGCTACAGAGGTAAGTGTTGGACTGAACAATGTATTACAAGGACTGGATAATAAATATTCTTGGTTCTTGGGCTAAACTAACTGAAAGGGCATCTATTTAATAGGTGTCCTTTCTTTTTCAATAACTTAAAAATACTACAGAATGGAAGATAATGGAAAACTAGTATTATGGGGTACGTTGGTAGTTCTACTACTAATAATAATTGGTATTATCAATCCTTTTTTGCTGATATTGATTATTGCAATCTTTACTTATTTGCAATCATAAATACTCACTAATATACAAAGTGAATGTTTTGCTATAAATCAATACATTAGCTAATTGGCTAGTATGTTGGTAATGGTGAAACATTCACTTTTATTTATTTACATATAAAACAGAACATTATGAGCTTAAAATATTCAAGCACTACAGCAGATTATCTAGTTTGGTCTGATGCAATGAATTTAATAAGAAAATTGGCTAAAGATGGAAATTATAAAATTTCACTTCTTATAGCTTTGGGGTGTTTCACTGGTTTAAGAATATCTGATATTCTAGCTTTGAGATGGAAACAGATACTATATACCAGTGAATTTACAGTAATAGAGAAAAAGACAAATAAGGTAAGAACTATTAGGATAAATGCCCAACTTGGGCAGCACATTAAAGAATGTTATGAACAGATAAAGCCTATAGGGATTAACGCACCTATTTTAGTGAGCCAAAAAGGAACTGTTTTCACTATCCAGAGAATCAATGTGATACTAAAAGAGGTGAAAAAGAAGTATAAATTAAAGATTAAAAACTTTAGTTGTCATTCACTTAGAAAGACTTTTGGCAGACAAGTTTATAATATGAATAGTGACAATTCAGAACTAGCCTTAGTTAAGCTGATGGAACTATTTAATCATTCCAGTGTAACTATAACTAAAAGATACTTAGGTTTAAGGCAGGAAGAACTACTAAATACTTATGACTGTTTAAGTTTCTAATCTGTTGGAATGTGACAAAGTTTGAAGTTTCTGAACTTTTTACAGAAATAGAAAGTTTTGTCACATTCTGATAGTCCTATGAAAGCCAGTTCCGAAATGAAGTGGAAACTGTCTTTTTAAAAAGGCATGGTACGGCTTGTAGTTTATGGTATGTGCGATTTGTGGGAACTATTTACAAGGTCTGCATATCCGTACCAATCTGCAATATTAGCTATAATCTTTCTAGCTAACAATAAGAATGAGTTTTAAAAATTATCGTCTTATATGCCCACTTCTAATTTTTATACTGCAATGAAGTTACAACTAAAAGAAACTGATACTAGCTAATTATCTATTACAGATATGTTTTGGAACACTTGGAACTGCATTTATCAGCGTTTTATCTTTAGCTATTCAAAACCTTTCATTAACTTTGCAGCAATTTCAGAGGTCTTAATGCGTTAAGACACTGGAAGGACATATTTTAGTAAAGGGCGTTTAGCAATATTATCCTGTTATGGAATCTGGACAATTCTTGACTGTGGATAATGAGCAGAAAACGTCCACGTCTATGATAGTTATACCCTATCTATGGGAATATCATATCATTAGGCGTGGACTTTGCTTATTATACAGTCAAGGCAGTCCAGAGCCTCATAACAATAATAAGTTAAAGTTTCCACGCCTTATTTTTATCCGCTTCTATCTGGGAACTAGGAAGCATGGATTTAAAACAAGATGAAAGCCTACTTATTGGATATTCCTAACAAATACCACAGATTCAGTAAGAATCTGGATGTTAAGGCTATTCTATGTAATAAGTCTTGGTTGGTATTTAATGATTCTGGAGATAAGGAGTTATATATCTTTCAAGAAAATGGTTCTCTCATTACATCTGTAAATGGTAGTGTTATAAATGCTACATGGCAATATATTTCTGCCAACAATTCCTTAGTAATTTCTTTCAAAGAACAATCCTATATGCTTCATCCATCATTCAAGGATGATGTTACATTTGCTTTACAGCTAGACGGAACAGAAAGATTTGTCTTTATGATAGAAGAAAGCCAAAGCAACTTCTTTCATCCAAAATCACTAAAAGAACTTACTGCCTATTTTGAAAACAAAGAACGTAGAAATATAGAAGAAAGGCAGCAAGAAAAAAGAATCTTATTGCAACAGCAAGAAACTAGGCAAAAAGAAATAAGAGAATTTCAGATAGACCAGAAAAGACGAAGAAAAGAGGAAGAACGAGAAGAAGAAATTTTGAAGAATTGTAACTATTACTTGAAATTCAGCATAATTGCAGGGAGTATATTCGTAATATATACAGTTCTGTTTATTATTTATTATCCTCCAACACAGAACCTTAGAAGTTTTATAGATATGCTTTTTACATTCTGTTCTCCAATATTACTTTTTGGTGTTATTGCTATAATAATTGATATTAGATTAAGAAACAGAATACTTAGACACTATTATAAATAATATCCAGTGATTTAATCAACATAATTAATAACTTAAATATCAAACAGAAATGAAAACTTTTAGATTTAAGTACATGACAAAAATTTGAAAACATCGAATTTTGGGGTATAAGTCGGACG
>NZ_CAJUHF010000036.1 GCF_910585845.1 uncultured Bacteroides sp.
GCAATAAACTTATTAGCTTTAAAACATGAACTGCCCCAAAAGTGACGAAGAACCTATTTATCTTTAATTGTTATTTTAGTTCGGAGGAATGTATCATAACATATAATGAAAGGCATCATAACATTACTTGTTATACTTCATAACATTACTTGTTATGCTCCATTACATTATTTGTTATGAGACATAAGATATAATGTAATTTCAATTTAATTCCGCCAACGGGTAGAGGAAATAATATCTTAAAACGCTCTTGTTACTAATATGTCCCTTCCAACTGATATTATAACAAATTCGTTGGAATTGATGCAAAGATAAAGAAAAGTTCTTTAACTATAATTATTTAGTAATCGAAATATTACGGCAAGCCCGAAAATCCGCCTCACAGAATAGTATTTCCGTCTCACGAGATGATTTTTTTCATCTCACGAAACGGATTTTTTCGTCCCGTGAGACGGATTTTTTCGCCTCGTGAGATCATTTTTTTCGTCTCGTGAGGCAAATTTCGTTGTCCCGTGAGACAAATTTCATCATTCTGCAAAGCAAATTTCATCGTCTTGTGAAACAGGACCGACCACCTCATGAAATAGAAAAAGAGGGAAACCATCGCAATGACAGTTCCCCTCGCTTCTATTTTCTAAATTCCATTAGTTTCCGCTTCCACGGAATCCTTCATCCTTAGAACAGTTTTGCAGGATATTCTCCGGCATCCACCAAAGCCTGGATTTTGTCCACAACGCTCTGACGGTCTTCGGGATAAGTCACGCCAAACCATTTGCTTGTCGTGTCAAGCACTTCGCACGTAGCCGTGCCGTCCTGAATCAGCTTATCCACCATCAACGGGATGAAGAACTCGCTCTTCAGGTTCTCCATGTTCTTCGGATCGCTCAGGAAGCTCTTGAAGAACTCTTGGCTATATCCGAAATAGTCGGGAGTGAAGCCCCAGAAGTTCATGCTGACCGGAGTCGTTTCGGGAGTAGCCGTCCACTCTTCGTTGTCGTCCAGGTATTTCACCTCGCCATCCATGCGCTGAATCTTCGTACGCTCTACAACAGAGGTCAGCAGATGATTGGCATCCGTGCCACAAAGGCCGCGTGACACCGTGCCGCTTTCGCTCAACGTGTTGCCGATGCGGAAACCTACCATAGAATATACATTCTTCGAACCCTCGGGCAGGGCAGAAAGGAACTTACCCATCACTTGGAAAGAATCGCGGCCGTAGAAGTCGTCGCAGTTGATCACGGCAAACGGTTCCTTGATCACGTCCGCACCCATCATCACGGCGTGATTGGTTCCCCAGGGTTTCGTGCGGCCTTCGGGGCAAGTGAAGCCTTCGGGCAGGTTGTCGATGGACTGGAATACCAGTTCGCACGGGATATGGCCTTCGTATTTGGAAATGATCTTCTCGCGGAAGTCCTGCTCAAAATCCTTGCGGATAACGAAGACAAGCTTACCGAATCCGGCATTGATGGCATCATAGATGGAATAATCCATGATAGTCTCACCATTCGGACCCAGTCCGTCCAATTGTTTCAAGCCCCCATAACGGCTGCCCATACCGGCTGCCAATAAGAATAAAGTTGGTTTCATACTTAGTATTATTTAAAAAACAGGTTATTGTACCATTGTTGGTTACGAGGGCAAAAGTACAAAAAATATAATCAACAAAGGTAGACAAATAGTTCATAAATTAGCTGTATTGTCCAATTCTTGCCATCAGAAGGGATAACCGATGGCAAAATGCCATGCCATGCCCTCACCGAACTTGGGAATGTTGTAGTATCCCTTCTTGCCGGTGTCATACGGATCGTGCAACGCCACGCCCCAGTCCAAGCGGAAGACAAGAAAGTCCAAATCGTAGCGCAACCCGATGCCCGTGCCCAAGGCAATCTGCTTCGGGAAGTCCTTCAACTTCAACTGTCCGCCGGGACGGTTCTCGTCGGCACGCATCAGCCACACGTTGCCCGCATCGAGGAAGACGGCACCATGCAGGTCGCTCAGGATGCGGAAACGGTACTCCACGTTTGCCTCCATACGGATGTCGCCCACATGGTTGATGTAGGAGTACTTACGCTCCTTGTCGGGCGGATAACCGCCGGGACCGATGCTACGTGCGGAATAGGCACGGATACTGTTGGCACCTCCGATATAGAATTGCTCAGTGTAGGGCGCCGTCGTCGCATTCCCATACGACCAGATCACACCACCTGCCACGCGGGAAGCGATCATCTGATTCTTATCTATCCGGTAGTGGTAGCGGAACTCTGTGTTCAGTTTCAGGAACTGGGCAAAAGGCACTCCCATCAGTTTCTTCTCCTTCTTGCTGAACGGCTCTCCGAATGCGCGGTAAATCAAAGAGGTCAGGTTACCGGCAGAAGCCACCGTGGTCTGCCACCAGATCGGGTTGCGCACACTGCGCACAGAGGCGTTGTCGTAGGTGTACGTATATTCCATCTTCGGGATGAACTGGTTTCGCAGACTGATATAGAGGGCAGGATTCTGCTCCTGTATCTCCTTGAAGGCTTCCGTAGGATTGCGAAGCACATTGAACGTCAGCTGGAAAGGCGTGACGCTGTGCTTGCGGGTAGCCACAGGCTGGAAGTCGTAGGTGACGTTTCCGCCGAAAGCAAGCAACTTATAGTACTTGGCGCGGTTCATCTGGTCCACGTAGATGCGGAAAGTGGTGGAAGCCGGAAAGTCATACTCCTTGCCTCCCATGCGGGGGAAGACAATACGCGGGAAGGTGAGCGCGGAAGACAAGCCCAGCTCGTAGCTGTTCATCAGCGAACTGCTGTTCTTCCCTGTCTGCCATTCGTAGGAGCCGTTCACCTTCACGTTCCAAGTCTCTCCGCCGCCGAAGACGTTGTTCTTCGTTACGGTGAAGGAGGCACCGGGTCCCGTCTGGTTGTTGCTCTTCATGGTGACGTTGAAGTCCAGCTCGGCATCATAGGGTTTATCCAGCATGGCATGGATATCCACATCGAGTGTATCAGAGACTAACGCCGTATCGCGGGGAACGTATTGCATCTCCAGATAGCGGAAGATGCCTACACTGGAGAGGCGTTCCTGGATGCGCGTCTGGCGATACTGGCTGTACAATCTTTCGGGACGTCGGCGCAGTCCTCCTTTGTCCAGTTCCTGACGCTTCTTCTGGTAGCCCTGATAGTGCAACCAGCGATAGAGCATATTGGGGCGTATCTTCAATTTGTCGTAGTAGTGTATCATGACCGACTTATAGAGCAGACTGTCATTCGGCAACTGTCCTTTCGGCCCGTGCAGGTAGAAGTTGGTGTTTCCCACAAAGAAAGCCCGCTCGGCGTCCTTCGGCATACCGGGTACGGGAGTCATGCGCAGACTGACGTGTCCACCGGGCACAAGGGTCGTATCTGCCTGATAGGTCAGGTAGTCGGGACGGAAATAATAGTAGCCCATATTGCGCAGCAGTCCGCTGATGCGGGTACGTTCTCCATCGAGGTCGGGCACGTTAAATTGCTCTCCCGGACTGATAAGCGAGCGGCGGCGTCCCAAGTTGATGATGCGCATGGTGTTCTCGTTGAAGCCATGATAGTAGACGGTATCAATGAAGTATGGGTTACGCATGTTGACAGTATATTGCAACTTCGCTTTCAGGCTATCCTTCGGGTCGGTGAAGACCTGATAATCCACCGTGCCGTTAAAGTAGCCGTAATCGTGCAGGATGTTGGTCGCCACCTTCTGACGGACGTCCGGATTGACGGTAGACATGAACACAGGGGTAGCGGCAAAGCGGTTGAATATCCACTTGCCAAAGCCTTTCTTATACTTCACAAAGCCATTGTACACCCACAGCCCGAACGGGATAGGAAAACGATACTGCGAACTGCCCAACACCGAGTTGTTAGGTGCCTTGGCAAGGGCTGCCTCCACCTCTTCCATAGCCGTCTCTCCGACCGGTGTATCGGAAGGATTCTCCACAATCATCGGCTTCTGCCCGATGTAGAGCACCTCGCCTTCGGGCAGATGCCGCGTAGTGGAGCAGGCGGCAAGAAGCAGCGCAGCAAGAAGCGTACATGTCTTTCGCTTTATATTCATTACATCTATATTCTTTATTATATTCATCTGTTTTTTTATTAAGGAGTTAGAGGAGTTATCACTTTCTGTACTGTACTGTACTCCACTTCACTCCGTTAAGAATTAAACTCAAAAAACTCACAAGAATATTGGCCGATAACTCCCGTTAACTCCCTTAACTTCCATAACTTCTTGATTCTATTTCTCCTTCTTCTTGAATATGAACAACTCTCCCAGACGATCCATCTTGCGGCGGAGCACAAGACCGATGCCGGTTTCGGTAATCTCTCCATCGAGCACGCTCTCATAATTCTTATTATGGAACACGCGCACGTAGCGGGTCGCACTATTATCGAGGCGGTATTCCAGCGAGATGTTATCGATGAAGGACTCGACATCGTTCGTGGCATTGGCACCGCTGGAGACCTTTCCACCGATGATGATCTGCACACGGTCGTTGAAGAAACGCTGCGAATAGCGGAAACTGTAGTCCGTCTGCTTATCGCCCGTCTCGGCGGCGGTGCGGTCCTTGATGCCGACACTGAGAGAGGCATTCTTAAGATTACCGGTCAGGGAGTTAATCTGGCTTTGCAGCACGCTGTTCAGTGCAGAACCCATTGTCAGTCCGCCTCCCTTGTTGCCGCTATAGAGATACAGCCCCGTGGCAAGCGTCGTAATCGCCTGCTTGCTACGCTCGTCCGCACTCATCGCTGCCAGCTCGTTCTGCATGGTGGCATCTTCGGGTGCACTGAGGTCGAAACTTAAATCAGGGTTCTCCAAGCGGTTCTTTATGTTAACGGAGATATCGAAATTCACCATCCGCGAGCCACTGCCGCCATCATCTTCGGAAACGGAAGTGCGCACCCGGTTGACGGCAGTCAGGTTCAGAGTGGGGTTCATCGGATTACCGGTCCAGTCCACATAACTGCCGTTGGTGAACTGGAACTCTCTCAGCGGAATGACGGGCAAGGCATACTTCATCATACCGTCGATCAAGGTATAGCGTCCGGACAGGGTCAGGTCGCCCTGCGGGGTGTACTGCAAGTTGAGGTTACCTCCCCCCTCCAGCTCTATGCGGCTGCTGCGGTCGGGACTAAGGTCGGCACGCAGGCGGACGGCGTCATCTATGTGGACGGTCATCAGCATGTCCATTCCGCCAAGCGACATGACCGGCGTCTCCTGCTGTTGCACGGAAGCGGTATCGGTGAAAGAGGTGAACTGGACGAGTTCTCCCAGACGGTCTTCGACGGTGAGGGGCGAATCGGTCAGCACGTAGGTGACGTCCGTCTTGCCCAGCAGGTTCATGTTGCCGCGCATGGTCAGTCCGTCGAGCGGGCCGCGCACGGTAGCGTTCAGGTCTACGAATATCTTGCCGTAGATCAGGCTCTCCTTGGTGCGGGGCGCGTCGAGCAGGGTATACTCGCGTGCACTCAGGTTCAGCTTGGCGGTGGGCCTCGCCATGTTGCGGAAGTCGATGTTTCCGTCGATGGTGAAGGGATTGCGGCTGGTGGTATATATGGCAAACTGATTGAAAAGAAGCTGGTTGTTGTCGATCCTCAGCGGACGGTTGTCCAGCCAGTACTTCGCCCCCATCTGACGGGCATGTATGGAGACGCTGTCCAGCGAGATGTCACCGTTCAGCTGCGGCTTGTCCAGCGAACCGTCTATGGTGATGCTGCCGTCGATGTCGCCGGTGAATGCCACCATGCGGTCCGGCACAAAAGCATTGGCAAGCGAGAGCGGGAAATGCTCGAGGACGGCCTCTACGGCGATGGAGTCACGTCCCTCCTTCTGCGTCAATACCGCATCGGCAACCAGCACTTCTTCATCACCGGCACGGAAGTAGGCATTCAGGTAGTGATTGTCGACATCACCCGGCAACCACGTGACCCCCAACCCGACGTCGCCCACCGACTGGCGCATGTAAGTCAGCTTTTCGATATCGGCTTCTGCCGACACCTGTAGCGAAAGGGGCGTCTGCACATAGTTGGCTTCTACGGAGAAGAGGCCGGTAATGGGAGGCATGTAGGGCAGTATGCCACTGAGTTTGTCGAGGCGGAAACGGCTAAGTTCCAGATTGATGTTCTGCAGGGAGACCGTGTCTTCGCGGTTGGACTGCATGCGGAAACAGAGCCCATCTTCGCTGTCCATGTCCACATTGGCATAGACGCGCATGTTCTTGTGCAGGTATATCCAGTCGTGCCCGTCGACGAAGCGGAACTTCTGGAAGGCGACGATCGGCTCGGCGGGTGTGAGCTTGAAGGCTATTCCGTTGCCCTTGCCGCTGCCTTCTGCAAGGGGACGGGCGTTAATGCCGAGGTCGAGGCCTGTATCTCCCTTGTCGTCTACATAGTTCAGGTTCAGCTCTGCATCGTCGTTGCGTATCTCGCCCGTCAGCGTGGTGCGGAATATGGCTTGCGGGTTGCGGGGGCCGTTGATGACGCCTCCTTGCAGCTTCATGCGCGTGGTGTCTTGGCTGACGGCAAAGAAGATGGTGTCGAGTTGCAGCGAATCCATGCGCAGACCGTGGATGGCGGTACGCCCGTTGATGCCGCGCGTGGGGGTAAAGCCGAAGCGCAGTGTGAAGTCGTCGAAGGTGATGTCTTTCGTAGCCAGGAAGTAGCTGACGGGGTTCTGCTTGCCCGCCTGCAGATGCATACCTGCCGAGGGCAGGGCGTGCCGCAACTCGGCATGGTCGAGATGTTTATGCTCAATCTGGCGCATAAGGAGGGTGGCAAAACCCGTGCCCTGCTCCATCAGTTTCTTCATGGTGCTGCGCGCGCGGAACTGGAAGTCAAGGTCGCCCGCGTCCATCTTCATCTTGATGGAGTCGCGGCGCGCTTCTGCGCCAAGCGTAAAGGCAAACGGGCGTTTCAGGGGGCGGGTTGCGATGCCCAGTTTGTATAAGTCTATTTCCGATACGTTCAGGTCCAGCTTGCCGTCCAGATAGTTGCGGTCCAAGCGCATGTCGGCGTTCATGCCCATCTTCAGCAAGGGGTTGTCGCTCGTCAGGCGCGCACTGGCAAGGGCGGATTTCAGTCCGGCGGAGAGGTCGATGCCCGAGATGTTCCAGTGGCCGTACTGCAACTCGTCGAGCGAGGCGGTCAGCGAGGCGGTGGTGCGGCGGTCTTGCGGGAGGAAGCCCTTGCCCTTGGCCGAGAGTTTGACCGAAAGGGTGTAGATGGAGTCGCGGGGCAGGAAGTGATGCAGTTGCAGGTCGGTTACGGTGAGATCGGCCTGATAGGCTTCCGTCGAAGCGTTGTATTGCGCCAGAAGGCTGAGCAGACCTTCGCGTTCGCGCAGCTTCAGGGTGGCGTCGTAGCGGGGGCCGTCGATCAGGAGGCGCGTCTGGAGGTGCATGCTGTCGGGCACTACCAGTGAGCCGTCGGGGGTGATGCCTGTCAGTCCGGTGAGGAAGTTCAGGTTTTGGGTACGGACATCCAGGTCGATGTTTCCGTTGCGCGTCAGGCTGTCGGCCAGATTCCACAGTTCGCCGCCGCCATTGAGGGTGAAGGCTCCCGGGAGGTCGATATTGAAGCGAGATATCTGCATCTGCTTGAGGTTTCCTTCCGTTCCGGCACGGACGACGAGGGGGCGCGGGGGATATGCCTCCTTGAAGGTGTCGGGCAGGGCACCGGCGAAGAGCAGCACGTCTTGCTTGCCGATGCGGGCGTTGAAACGGGCGGTGAGGCGTCCGGTGGTGGGGATGTCTATCAGTTGCCAGTAGGTCTGTGCCGTAAAGTCCATCTCGCTATGCGGGGTGAGCAGGCGAAGGTGGGGCACTTGTATCAGGGTGGAGTCGGCGAAGACACGGCCTGTGAGCGAGGTGACGCTCAGTCCCGAGCGTTCGTTCAGGGAGAGTCCGCGGATGACGGCGCTGATATCGCGTCCGGCATAGTGCACGGAGTCGATGCTTGCCGAGAGGTCTCTCAGGGCGATGTGTGAGGGGTCGAAGCCCTCTGTGGCGGCGGGCGCGTTGCCGGAATCGTAGCTTAGGGACGTGCCGTCGAGGCTGAAGCGTCGGAATCCGTATGCCTGCGTACGGAGGTCGGCAAGGGCATCGGCTATTTCGGCATTGCCCAGGCGGGCTGTGAGCGACGTGGAGTCGAGGGGCATCTGCAAGTCTACGGAGACGTTCTTCAGTGCCAGCTTGTGCAGTGCCACTTTCCAGTTGAGGGCGGTGGCGGAGGTATCGGCATCGGCTGTGGCGGTGGTGTCGTCCATCATCACTTGTATATGGGTGTCGTTCAGTTCGATGCGGTCGAGGACGACGTCTTCCTTCTTGAGGTCGATGCCGTGGCTTTCGAGGAAGAAGTGTCCCAGCACGCCTTTCAGGTGCATGCCTTCTATGAGGTCGGCGGAGTTCAGGGATACGCCGTCGAGGGCTACTTCGTCCACTTCCACGTGTCCTTTTATCAGGGGCCATGCCTGCACTCTGACGTTCAGGCTTTTGAGCACGAGCAGGGTGTCGGGCACGCTGCGCGGGGGGAGCGTGTCGCCCGTCAGCGGACGGACTACCTGCACGCCTCTCACCAGCAGGTTCAGCGGGAAGCGCAGGTCTATCCGCTCTACGGATATGTCCATGCCTGTTGCTTCGGAGGCTATGGCGACGGCCTGTTTTCGTATCATGTGCTGCACGGGGGGCACGTAGAGCAGGACCATCAGTATCGCAAACAATATAACAGGGGTGAGCAATGTCCACGTCACCCATTTTATCCATTTTCTCTTCATGAGGCCGGTATTCGAAAGGTCGGTATTTAATCGGTATTTAAATTGTCACAAAGTAAACAAATTCTTCCGACATTTAGTTCCAGCCGCAGACGAAATTTTGAGGTTTTAAGGGTTTGAGGTTGTGAAGGGGCGAGTTTCGGGAGGTTGTGAGGGGTTGAGGGGGTAAGTATCGGAAGAGTTTAAGGGTTTGGGGTGATAAGTCTCGGAAGGGTTTAAGTTGGTAAGTTGATGCACTAATGAGGATAACTCAAGGATTTAAAGCCTCAAAAGCTTGAAAACTTAAAGACTTAAAAACTCAAAAGCTCAAAAACTTAAAAAAAGACATAGTTTTCCTTGCCGACTATAACGCATCGGGAAAAACAGCGTTTAATATTGGTTAACAATACGAGTCCGGAGTGTTAAAACAACAGGGTCGCTCACTCATCGGCCACTAAAAACGGCTTTTTAGTGGAGGTAGACTGAGGACAGAATGGAGGCAGAGCGTCCGGAAACGGGCACCGGAGGGGCAAAACGAAGCCGAAACAGCCGGAAAATGGAAACGGAACAGCCGAAAAAAAGACAAAAAAGAGGGAAAAAGGGCGAAATATTAGACTTTTTTAACCGTTTTTCGTGAACCGCTTTTTTTCCCACAGAACCGATACAGTGACTCTACGGAACCAGCACAGTGACTCCGCAGAACCGATGAAGTGACTCTACGGAACCGGCACACAGACTCCCCGCATACCCAGCGTGGCAGGAATCGGGTTTATCACCGCCCACCTCTTGCCCGTTATAGGAATATTATTTACCTTTGCAGCGAAAACAAAGAAACCGAAAGCATGTCACACTATTCCAACAACAAACTTACCGCATGGGTAATCGGCATCTTCCTGCTCCTGCCCTTCGGCCAATCCCTCTCTGCACGGCAGACCACCCGAAAAGACAGCCCCATACTCCCCGCCCCGCCCGCCATCGTGCAGACGGCAGAACATCTTCCAACCGAACAACTTACCTTTCCGGACTCCGTCGCCCTGTCGGTGCCCGAAACGGCGGAACACAGCGTGGCATCCCTCGTGGCATACATGAAGCAACACCTCAAGACGGAAGAGCAGCTGGCACGCGCCATCTACACGTGGGTCTCAAGAAATATTCAATACAATGTATACATCACCTACACCCCGAAATACGAGGAGATAGACGAAAAGAAAGAGATACAAAAAATCCTATCTGAACGCAAAGGTGTATGCCAGCAATACACACTGCTTTTCAAAGCCATGCTGCAAGAAGCGGGAATCGATGCCCACACCATCAACGGGTATAACCGCCAGAACGGCGTCCTGCTCCCCGACCCCCACCAATGGTGCGCCGCCCGGGTGAACGGCAACTGGTACATGTTCGACCCCACCTGGGGAGCGGGCTTCGTGGAGGACTACAAGTTTGTGCCCTCGCCCAACTATCGTTACTACAAACAGCCGTCGGACAGCCTGCTGAAGACGCACATGCCCTTCGACCCCATGTTCCAGTTTCGCGAACGCCCGCTGACCTACGAAGAGTTCGACACCGGAACGTTTGACGAACAGAAACCGATGCCCGTCTTCTACTGGCGCGACTCGCTGGAGCTATATGCCCGTCAGGACACGCTGCAACAACTGACCCGCGCCCTGCAACGGATGCAAACTAACGGGAAAGGCAACGATCTGGTACGTTACACGCTGGAACTAACCAAACAGAACATCCGCGTGGCAGAGATACAGCAAGTGCTCACCGCCTACAACACGGCAATGAACCTGCTGGGAGAGGCCGCCGATGGCATCAATCTGTTCATCCAGTACCGCAACAAGGCGTTCATCCCGAAGAAGAATGATAATGACATACAGCTGATGGTGGACATGCCGGAAAGCATGATCACCCGTGCGGACAGCTGCATCAACTCCATCCGCTCCGTGCCGGACCGATACCGGAAACAGATGCTCGAACTCAGGGAACAGATCATGGAAGTAGCCACAACGATATATAAGCACAAACTGTTCCTCAGGCAGTACTTCAAACTGCCCGAGAAGAAGAGAAAAGACCTGTTCAAACAGACGAAATAGAGGGGGGATTGGCGGATTAGTTGCACGTTATTTGTGAGGTATCTGTGGGGTATCTGTGAGGTATTTATGAGGTATTTGTGTACTATTTGTGTACTATTTGCACGTTATTTGTGAGTTATACCGACAGTAGTTTCTCCGCCTGACCTATCGCCTCTTCCACAAGCCCAAGCACCCGTACCCCTTTTTCTTTTATCGCCCCGCAGAAAGACATACTGCGCGAAGCCTCAAGCTCTTTCAGCAGAGCCACAAGGTCGCCAACACCCAACAGTGTGAACAGCGGCAACATCTTATGCCCCACAGCCGCCACTTCCTCCGTATCCTCCGCTTCCAACGCCCGACGCAAACGTTCGACATTGAGGCGCATCTCCTCCACGAAGCTCTCCAAGATGGAACGGGCAGCAGCGGCATCATCGCCGGAAAAGGCAGTAAGCGTACTGAAATCGAGCGTGCCGGCACAAGGCTTACCGACAGCCGGAGCTTCTGAAGCAACAGTCTCTTCCCCCCGCAGCTCGTCTACCAATTCGCGCACCGTAAACGGCTTGTGCAGGCATCCCGAAAAGCCGTGTTGCAGGAATTCTTCCCGCTGCATGTCGCTACGCGCCGTGACGGCTATCACAGGAATCTCCCGCGCCTGCGGAATGTTCGAAGCACGCAACAGCCTTAACAAATCGAATCCATTCATAGCCGGCATCTGCACATCGGTCAGCAACACATCGAACACCCCCGTGCGCAGAGCCTCCAGCAATTCATCCAATTGCAGACAAGAAACCGAAGTAAGCCCGCTCTGCGAAAGCATTGCCGCCGTAAGCGTAAGCTGGATACGGTCATCGTCAATCAGAAGCACTCGAAGCGACGGCAGACAAGAAGCGGAAGCTGAAACGGCAGGTTCTTCCTCACGTTCTGTTTCGGCGGCATCTCCTGCCTCCGCCACCGGTCCCACCGGAAAGAGCGGGATGCGCAGCGTAAATGTACTTCCCTCCCCAAGCCGGCTCTCCACCTCGATATGCCCATCGAGCAACTGCACCAGCATGCGCACGATGGAAAGTCCCAACCCGAAACCCTCTTCTCCCTGTGCGCCTGGAAGGCGGGTAAACTCTTGGAAGATGCGCTCACAATCTGCCGGTTCCATACCCTTTCCTGTATCGATGACGGAGAGTTTCAGATGGTCACCGGGAAAAGCGGCATCACCGTTGGACACGAAGCAGGCCGCCAGCGTGACGTCTCCCTCCGAAGTGAACTTCACCGCATTGGAAAGCAGGTTATTGACGATCTGCCTCAAACGCAAGGGGTCGCTGACAAATGTTCCCTTCAGTTCGGGAGCGATATCACACCGTAAAGAGAGCCCTTTGGCGGAAGTCAATGGCTCGAAGCTGACATGGATCTCTTCCAGCAACCGTGCGGGGTGGAACGTGACGCGGTTGATCTCTGCCTTATGCAGGTCGAGGCGATGGAAGTCGAGCAGGTCGGTCACCAGTTTCAGCAGATGTTCCGACGAGGTCTTCATGTTGTCGAGATAGAACCATTGCCGCTCGTCGACTGTGAGCCGCGAGAGCAGATCGGCATAGCCCATAATGGAACCTAAAGGCGCCTTGAAGTCGTGGGTGATGGCAAGCATCAGTTTCTCACGGGAGGCGAGCAACTCTCCCGCAAAACGGTTTGCTTCTTCCAACTGGTTACGGTAACGGTTGCTACGGGTGATGTCGCGCCAAATCACAATCAGGAAGATGACAGACAGGAGCACGGAACCTACGGCAATACCTGCTATGATCATCGCCGAACGGCGGCGCACAGATTTCTGGAACTCGGCCTCTTCGCGGGCATGCAGCAGGGTTTCCTGTTCGTAGCCCTTCAACAGGCTGTCTATGCGGGCTGTCAGTACATGGTCCTGATGTTGCAGGTTGCGCTTGCGCCGCTGCACGATGGTGTTGGTCTTCATCTTCTGTCGGGCAACCGTGCGCAACTTCTCGTGCAGCGAGTCGGCAGGATTATATGCATCGAGGATGGTGTCGGTGGCCACTTCGAGGGTGGTCTGCACCTGGACGGCACTGTCTTTCTTGGGTGGCACGAAGACTTCACCCAACCGGCGGAAGAAGCCTTTCTTCTTGGGCTGCGTCACCACGGTGTCCCGACGGGCAATGACCCGGCGTTGCACGCGCTGCTGGGTGATGGCGGTGTCTTGCTCGGCAAAAATCTGCTCCACCTCGTCGGCAGGAATCATATTCTCATTAGCCTGGTTCATCATGCGGAGCAAGCGGAGCGTGTTCTCATCTTTCTCCCGCAGGAGTGTAATCAGGCTATCCGTGCGCAGGATATCGCTGTTGTCGGACCCCATAAGGATTTCCATCTCCCAGCGCACGAAGAACAGGGAGCAGAGCAAAACCACCAGCAACACGGCGTAACCGGCAGCAATCTTCTTCTTGGAAACGTTGTTCATGACTTTTAATTTTGTTGTTCATGACTCTTAATTTTCAGGAATTATATTTCAAGGGGTTAACTCCATCTCTTGTCTTATAGCGGAAACGCAGCCAAAGCATGACGCCTGCACTAGTCAGTCCAAAGGGGAACGCCATCCAAACACCGACCGTGCCCCACTCCAGCACGATACCGCATAAATAGCCCACGGGTAGAGATATGACAAAATAGGCAATAAACGCAATAAGCATCATCGGCTTCACATCGGCAATCCCGCGCAGGGCATTGGCAAAACTGATTTGCAGACCGTCGCCAAACTGATAGATAAGAAACGGCAGAAACAGCGAAGAGACCACAGCGGAAACTTCCACACTATCCGTAAACCAACCTCCCATCCGACTACGGAACAGGAAGACAATGCTCAGAAGTACCACCGCCATAACCATTATCAGATGGAAACCGGCGTATGCCGAACGGCGCACATTCGTCATGTCGTTCTTCCCCTTGAAGTTACTAACACGAACAGCAACCGCCGCTCCCATGCCATAGTACATCATGAACGTGAACTGCGAAATGGTCAGCATGATCTGATGGGATGCCAAAGCGATAGTCCCCAGCCAGCCCACCATGATGGTGCTCAGGCTGAAAGAGGCTGTCTCCATCCCCATCTGCAACCCGACGGGCCAGCCCAGCGCATTGAGTCTGCCAAACATCTGCCTCGACCATCCCAAATGCCGGAACCCCAATCTGTACTCCAGGAACCTGCGGCTACGGGCAAAGATTAGCGCAAAGACCACCACCATGACGATGCGCGAGAACAGGGTGCTGACGCCTGCTCCCAACAGTCCCAGTTCCGGAACCCCCAGCTTTCCGTATATCAATACATAATTGCCCACGATGTTCAACGCATTCCCGCCAAGCAGCACCCACATGGCGGTCTGCGTATCGGTGATGCCATCGGTGAATTGCTTGAAACCATTGAAAAGCATCACAAACACCAGCGATGCCAACAATATCAGGAAGTAGGGCTTGATCAGCGGAATTAGTTCGTCGGGTTGCCCCATACGTTCCACATTGAAATAGACCACCGTCATGACAAGCATCAGCAACAATGCCACCAGCACATTGGCAAGCAGGCTGGAACGCAATGCCTGTCCCGCCTCCCTGAAGCGATGGTTACCATAGAACTCGCCCACCACGGGTGTCAGCCCGTAAGAGAAACCAGTGCTGAAAATAATGCAAAGGGTGAAAAGATTGTTGACGAAAGAAGCTGCTGCCAATTCCATCGTGCTGTGATGACCCACCATCAGCGTATCGGCAAAACCAAGTATGATGACACCCAGCTGGCCGATAATGATAGGCAGTCCCAGATAGAACAACGCTTTATAGTGTTCTCTATATGTTTCTATGAGTTTCTTCATGAATATTCAATACTTAGAAGTGAAGCACAAATGGCAATTATTGTTTATTCTTACAACAAGCAATGTTTTGCCTTATAACATTCAATGCTTTGCCTTATAACAAGCAATGTTCTTTCTTATAATAAAGCACCACTGAATTCTCCTCACGGAAAGTCTCCCGTGCCACCCGCTGCAACTGTTCTGCCGTCACCGCACGATGCCTTTCCACTTCGCGGTCTATATCTTCCGCCTGTCCGGTCAGCTCGAACCATGCCAGGTTGGTAGCTACATTCAGATAGTTGATATTGTCGAATATCTGCGTAGACTCAAACTTATTCTTGACTTTCTCCAACTCCTGTTCCCCTACGGGCGTCTGACACAACTCTTCCAACTCGCGAAGCACGGCAGCTTCCGCCTCTTCCAGCGACACACCCGCTGCCGGTTTTCCGCTGATGTGCAGCAGTCCGGCATCGCGTGTTCCCGAAATGTAGGCGTCAATGCTGGAAAAGAGTTTCTGCTCCTGCACCAGCTGTCGGCTCAGCCGACTGGAACATCCGTTGCTAAGCACATCGGACAGGATATCGAATGCAAAATAATCGGGATGTTCGCGGTTGCACATCGGATAGACCATGAAGAGCGCATCCAAAGGTACCGGACGCTCCACCGTCAGCCGGCGTGCCTCTGTCTGCTCCGGCTCTTGAGGCAGCTGCCTGGGCGGCACGTTGCGACGCGGCACCGGACCGAACCATTTTTCTGTCAGTGCCACGGTCTCTTCCCACGAGATATTTCCGGTCACCGCCAGCACGGCATTGTTGGGGGCATAAAAACGATAAAAGAAATCCTTCACTTCCTCCAGCGTGGCTTGCTCAATGTGCGACAGCTCCTTGCCGATGGTAGGCCAGCGATAGGGATGCACCCGATAGGCCAACGGACGGAGAAGGTGTCCGACATCTCCGTAGGGCTGGTTCAGGCAGCGTTGCTTAAACTCCTCTATCACCACGCCACGCTGCACATCGAGGCTCTGCTCGCTGAAGGCCAGTTCCAGCATGCGGTCGGAATCCAGCCAGAAGCCGATCTCTACATTCGATTTAGGGACAGTCAGGTAGTAGTTGGTGATGTCATTGTTTGTCCAGGCATTGTTCTCGCCGCCCGCCGACTGCAACGGGGTGTCATAGTCGGGTATATTCGCCGAACCGCCGAACATCAGATGCTCGAACAAATGGGCAAACCCGGTATGTTCGGGATGTTCGTCACGGGCTCCCACATCGTAGACGATGTTCAAGGCAACCATCTGCGTACTGCGGTCTTCGCTGTGCACCAACCGCAGTCCGTTAGAGAGGCAATGTTTATTTATCTTCATAAGAGGAAGCGTTATAGCCTGAAGGATATGCCGGTTTAATCCAGTACTTTCACTTTGATAATCTTCACATCCTCTTCCGGGCGGTCATTGCGATCGGTCTTCACCTTCTGAATCTTGTCTACCACATCCATTCCCTCCAGCACTTCGCCGAACACGGTATATTCACCGTCCAGATGCGGGGTACCGCCTACCGTGGTGTAAGCCTTCACCTGCTCCGGCGTAAAGCGAAATTCCGGCATCTTCGCTACTTCCGCCTCAGCTTGTGCAAACAGCGTGTCCTGCAAGTTCAGCAGTCCGTCTTGATCGTTCGCCTTGCGCATCTTATAGATCTCCTTCATGTGCTTCTGTGCCAAAGTATTGAACACAGTTGTCAGGCGGTTCTGGTTCATCTGATTCTCCATGCTCAAAAGGGTGCTGTCGCTATACACCTTCCCGGTGACAATATAGAACTGACATCCGGAAGACTCCTTATTCGGATTCACATTGTCTCCCATGCGGGCTGCCGACAAGGAACCTTTCTTGTGGAAGTACTGTGGATAGACAAACTCGGCAGGAATGGTGTAGCCCACATCGCCCGAGCCCAGCATCTTGCCCTTCGGGGCATTCTTCGATTCGGGGTCGCCCGCCTGTATCATGAAGTCCTTGATGACGCGGTGGAAAAGCGTACCTTCGTACGTGCCCTCTTCCGCCAGTTTGATGAAATTATCACGGTGCTGCGGCGTTTCGTTATACAGTTTCACGATGATATCTCCCGCAGAGGTCTCAATCTTCAATTTGGTTTCTTGATCCATGTTTCTGTTCTTCTTTTGTCCCGACTGGCAAGCTGTTACGCTGCAAATCAGTATGGTTAATAATAGAATGAAATTCCTCTTCATATTGCTTTTTATTTTAATTAATGGTGCAAATATACGATTTTCAGACAAAACGACTTACCTTTGTGTCAGAAAAGAGACAAAAGACAAGGCAATGAAATCTATACTCATCGTTGAAGACGACATCACTTACGGCATGATGCTGAAAACCTGGCTGGGCAAGAAGGGTTTCCAAGTGACCTCGGTCAGCAGCATCGCCCACGCCCAGAAGCACCTGGAGACGGAAGGTGCCGACCTGATTCTGTCCGATCTGCGCCTGCCCGACAAGGACGGCATAGACCTGCTGAAATGGTTGGGCACTCAGGGGATGTCCGTCCCGTTCATCATGATGACCAGCTACGCCGACATCCAGTCCGCCGTACAGGCTATGAAGCTGGGCGCCAGCGATTACGTTGCCAAGCCTGTGAATCCCGACGAACTGCTGAAAAAGATAGGCGAGACGATGCAGCAACCCGCCGCCGCGTCCCGACCGACTGCCGGAACGGGAAAAGCGTCCTCCGTCCGTCCGCAAACTTCAGCGCAAGATGCCCCTTCCGACTATCTGGAAGGAGAAAGCGATGTCGCCAGACAGCTATACAACTATGTCCGGCTGGTTGCCCCCACCAGTATGTCCGTACTCATCAACGGGGCGAGCGGAACGGGAAAGGAATATGTTGCCCACCGCATCCACCAACTCAGCAAACGCGCCGGACAGCCTTTTGTCGCCATCGACTGCGGCTCCATCCCGAAGGAGTTGGCTGCTTCCGAATTTTTCGGGCACGTGAAGGGTTCGTTCACCGGAGCACTGACCGACAAGACGGGTGCCTTCGTTGCCGCCAATGGCGGGACGATCTTCCTGGACGAGATAGGTAACCTCAGTTATGAAGTGCAGATACAGTTGTTGCGTGCCTTGCAGGAGCGGAAAATCCGTCCGGTAGGATCCAATAAGGAAATCACAGTAGACATACGCCTGGTCTCCGCCACCAACGAAAACCTGGAATACGCCATCGAGAAAGGCACTTTCCGCCAAGACTTGTTCCACCGCATCAACGAATTCACTCTGCGCATGCCTGAACTGAAGGACCGTAGGGAGGACATCCTTCTCTTCGCCAACTTTTTCCTCGACCAGGCCAACCGCGAACTGGACAAGCAGTTGATCGGCTTCGATGATGCCGCCTCACGGGCGTTGCTGGAGTATCACTGGCCCGGCAATCTCCGGCAAATGAAGAACATCGTACGCCGCGCCACTCTCTTGGCACAAGGCAAGTTCATCACCCTGAACGAGCTGACCGAGCTCCATGAGTCTGCACAACCCCGCATCAACCTGCCCCTGCACAATGAGGAGACCGAGAAGCAGCAGATCATCGAGGCACTGCGCCAAACGGGAAACAACAAAAGCCGCGCCGCGCAACTCTTGAAGATAGACCGCAAGACGTTGTACAACAAGCTGAAACTTTATAACATAGAAAATCTTTAAGAAAGGGAAACGCCCATCTGTACTTTCCCCGCCCAGCAGAATGTATGCCGCGCCACCCGTGCCATACCTGTCACATCTCCTCTCCACCATACCTCCGTAAAATCTCCATGTCCTATAGCATGGAAAAACTATGGAGAAGATATGGAGTTAGTATGTACGGAGATGGAAAGTGTGGAATAATTCCCCACCCGATTCCACACTTTCTACACTATTCCACAGCTTTCCACACTTCCTGTTTCCACCTATCAGCATAGCAGTCAATCATTTAACCATTCCGTCACATTTCTGGCACCAGCTTTGCGAGTACTTATATGTAAGTGATGAACTTACATGAATAAAAAAAGAAACCTAAACCCAAAACTTATATATGATATTGTATAACCCATAAAAAGCAAATGATTATGAAAAAGTTAGTATTAGTAGCAGCCCTGTTTATGTTTGTTTGTGGCGGTTCTTTCTTGGCAAATGCTCAAGACCCTGTGAAGACCCAGCAACCGGCAACGGAAAAACCTGAGAAAACAACGGCAACTGAGCCTGCCAAGGAAGAACCCAAAGCAGAAGAGCCGAAAGCTGAAGAACCGAAAGCAGAAACTCCGGCAAACGACACTCCTGCAACGGAAACTCCAACTACTGAAACACCGGCACAGCCTGCTAAGTAACAGTAAGCACTCTGACATAAAAGCCGTTCCTCCCTTGTCTATTCTGAGGAACGGCTTTTATTGTTTTTGTGCAATACCTATTTCTTATTATCCTTCACCATCTTCCTCCATCCTATTTACCCACATCTAGCGATTTCGCACACGTCCCATTCTATTTAACTTTGCCGACAAATTGATTGAAATGTTTTGCAAGGTTTTATATTTTATTCTATTTCTGTTTATCAGCCACTTGACTGTCTCCGCCCAACGGGGATATACCCTCACAGGAACAATACAGGATGCGCAGACCAAGGAACCGCTCAGCTTTGCCACCATCCAGTTGCAGACAGCAGACAAGACTTGGTACGGTGCCCTCAGCGATACAAACGGCAGATATACGTTCACCAACTTGACAGCCGGAACCTATACGGCAAGCGTCTCATTCTTAGGTTATGACAAGTCAGTAAAGACTTTCTCCCTCTCACGGAACACCACCCTGTCTTTCAGCCTCACCTCGTCGGTTACGGCGCTGAATGAGGTAGTCATCACCGCTTCGGAGTCGAAAGGGCTGACCAGTGCATCGAAAATAGACCGCAAGGCCATGGAGCACCTGCAACCAACCAGCTTCACCGACCTGCTGGAACTGCTGCCCGGAGGGAAGTCCGTCGACCCTAATATGGACAACGTCAACCTGATCAGGATACGCGAAGCAGGAAGTACCAACGAAGCGATCGCCTCGTTAGGTGTAGGATTCGTGGTGGATGGCATGGCGATAAACACCGATGCTAACCTGCAATACCTGCAAGGCACCAGCCAAGCAGACAAAGAGTCCGTCTCGAAAGGGGTAGACATGCGTACCCTTTCGACAGACAACATAGAAAGTGTGGAAATCATCCGTGGAATACCCTCGGTAGAGTATGGTAACCTGACCGGAGGGCTGGTGAACATCAAGCGGAAATCGAGCGCCTCTCCCCTGACCGCACGTTTCAAGGCGGACCAGGTAAGCAAGCTCTTCTCCGCCGGAAAGGGATATGCCATCGGCGGTACCCGCGTCCTGAATCTGGACCTCAGCTATCTGGACTCGAAAGTGGATCCGAGGGACAGCCGCGAAAACTACAAACGTATCACGGCATCCGCACGCCTGAACACCAACTACAAGGCAAGAATCGGACACATCGACTGGCGAATCAATGCCGACTACACCGGTTCGTTCGACAACGTGAAGCAGGACAAGGACGTCACCGCCAAGGAGGATTCCTACAAGTCGTCTTATGACAAGATGACGCTGGGTAGCGAGTGGATACTGAAGCGTCCCGAACACTCCTTCCTGCGTCAGTTGCGCGCCAACACTTCCGTGTCGCAGGAGTTCAGCCGGATCGAGGAGCGGAAGTCCGTATCGCTGGACCGCCCCACCGGCATCCCCAACAGCCTGATACAGGGCGAAGCCGACGGGCTTTACCTGCCCTACAACTATGTAGCGGATATGCTTATTGACGGCAAACCCTTCTATGCCAGTGCGAAAGTAACCGGCGACTTTGCTTTCGGATGGTTAGGGAGTTCGCATACGCTGAAAGCCGGTGCAGAGTGGAACCTGAGCAAGAACTTCGGCAAGGGACAAGTGTACGACCTCTCCCGACCGATACAGACTGCTTCGACCACCCGCCCAAGACGCTACAGCAAGATACCGGCACGGCAGGATGTCTCTATCTACGCCGAAGAGCAGATGAAGTTGCCGCTCGGCAAACACGAAATCCATTTGTCGGCAGGTGTACGCGCCAACACGCTCGCCGGATTGTCCGGCAAGTTCGCCATGCAGAGCAAGTTCTATTTCGACCCGCGCATCAACCTGAAATGGACTCTGCCCGCCCTCGGACGGGAGGAGGAGTGGCTCGTTGACATTTCCGGCGGCATAGGCTGGCTGTCGCGGATGCCGACCACGGCGCAACTCTATCCGGACGCTCTGTACGTGGACGTCATACAGCTGAATTATTACCATAACAATCCCGACTTCCGCCGCATCAACATGATGACCTACAAGTGGGACAATACGAACTACAACCTGAAACCGGCACGCAACCGGAAATGGGAAGCAAGGCTGAACATCGCCCGCGGTGGTTACGGATTTTCAGTCACTTACTTCCAAGAGCGCATGGACAATGCCTTTCGGGATGTCTCCTACTATCGGACGCTGGCTTATAAGAAATATGACACATCGACCATCAACTCTTCGGAACTGGCGGGACCGCCGGCCTTGGAGGGACTGCCCTACGCGGAAGACAGCCTGATCAATGCCTACCGGACGGCAGGCAACGGCACCCGAGTACGCAAAGAGGGTGTGGAATTTACCTTCCACACGCCACGTATCAAGCGGTTGCAGACGCGATTCACGGTCACGGGTGCCTGGCTGAAGAGTACCTACAGCAACGGCGTGCTCCTGTGCAGGGAATCGTCAGTGATGCTCAACGGAGAACAACTGAAGTATGTGGGGCTGTATGATTGGGATTCCACTTCGCGGACGCAGGAGGCATTCAATACCAACGTTACGGCCGATACGTATCTGCAAAAAATCGGTATGTCCTTCTCGCTGACTGCGCAGTGCATGTGGTACACCAGCAGCCAGCCGCTATGGAACAGTGGCATGCCTGTCAGCTACGTGGACAAGGCGGGAAACGTACATCCGTTCACCGCAGCGGATGCCTCCGACGCACAACTGCAACATCTGGTAACGCGATATGGAGACCGCTACTTCGACCGTGTGACCGTCCCCGCCGAGATGAATGTCAACCTGAAAGCTACCAAGAGAATCGGGAAGTACATGGAGTTGTCGCTCTACGTCAACCGGATATTAGCCGTGTCGCCCGACTACCATCGGGGAAATCAACTGATAAGGCGCGTCACGAATCCTTATTTCGGTATGGAGGCGAATTTGAGGTTTTGATATAGACTAAGGAATTATACTTTAGGAGTTAGAGAAATTATCACTCCAAAAACATAACTATAAACATAAAACAATAAAGTAAAATGAAGAAAATAAAGTATTTAGTAGGGACACTCCTGTTGACAGGAAGTTTTGTCCTAATGGGCTGCAACGATGACGATGTGGCAATGACTCAAGTGAATGCAACCCTGAACATCAGCTGCAATATCGGAAACGATCTGACGGTAAAGACAGGGAGTTATACATTCACCAATGTCAGCACGGGTACTGAAACGACAGTGGATTATGGCGCTACCCTGACCCGCGCCGCTGCGGAAAGCACTCTTGCCAGTCTGACGGACGGACTGTATAACGTGGCTTTCGTAGGTACGGCAACCTATACTTACACCGAAACACAGATAGTGGACAAAGAAGAAGTGGAAGTGGAGAAGAGTGCCGAAGTCAATATTCAGGGATCGCAGCAGAACGTGGAAGTGAAAGGCGGAAACGTAGCCCTGAACTTGACCGTTTATGTACAGAACAAGGATGAAAAGGGTAACTTCGTGATTGCGGAGATATTCTCCGGCGGCTCACTCTATCCTGAGACGAACAGGCAGTACAATGGAGACCAGTATATCCGCATCTATAATAACTCTTCCGAGACGCTATATGCTGATGGATTGGTGTTGCTGGAATCTAAATTTTCTACTACGCAGAAGTTTGAATATACGCCTGACATCATGGCCGAAGCTATGGTCGCACAGTCAGTAGTGCGCATCCCCGGAAGCGGTAAGGAGCATCCGGTACTGCCAGGCGAAAGCATCATTCTGTGTGATAACGCCATTAATCATACAGAGGCTTTACCTTCTTCTATTGATTTAAGTAATGCTGATTTTGAATGGTACACGATCGGTACATCATCTCTTCCCGATGTAGACAATCCTGACGTGCCCAATATGGAAATGCTCTTCAACTATTCACTGACAATCTGGGTGTTATCAAAGCAAGGGAACCGGGCCTATGCCATCGGCCGCATACCGGAAAATATCAGTGCAGAAACATATATAAAAGATTACGAATATAAAGCTACCTATGAGAATGCCGGAAAGACAATGCCATTGAATAATGCCTACAGTTTCCCTAACGAATGGATTATCGATGCCGTCAATTTGAGTCCGAAGAGTGCATACGTATGGAATGTGGTAAGTCCTGCCCTTGACATGGGATATTCTTATATAGGAGAAAGAACTACTGTTGTTGAGAATGCAGGCAAGGCCGTTGTCCGTAAGGTATCTTATACGACCGAAGATGGACGTACCGTATTGCAGGATACTAATAACTCCAGCGTAGACTTCCAGGCTTCTGTGCGCGCCACATTATTACCTGCCCAATAATCGAAGAATGAGCATGAGACCACGTTTCCTTATCCTATCGATGACTACTATAGCCTGCCTGTTACCTATCAGGTTAATAGCTATAAACATACAGACAGTAGAGTCAATGGCGGCAGATACACTGACCGCCGGAGAGAAGCTGACTGTCGAGCAAAAGTTGTTATCAGAATACAGTCACAGTACCACATTCTGCAAGCAGGCAGGACAGAATATTGCCATTCGCTATGACTTACGTCCTTTCAGCCTGACCACCGTCAGCTTGAACGGACTGTATGAAGAGCGGGGCAATGCGGCATTGGCTCAGGAGGGAAACGGGGAAAAGGGCTTTAGCGCAAAGGTAAACTCTTCTGTCGTGCTAAACCAACATAACCGACTCTTCGGGACTGCCTCCTACCGCAACGGGCGCAGGGAGAACGTAATATGGAATGAAAATTCGGACTATTCGCTGCTTTATCCGTATGTGGTGGGCGACTCCATCGGCGGATACATGAAAGAGGAGGCATACCAATTCTCCGGAGGATATACTCACCGGCACGGTAAGTGGACTGCTGGGGCCGAAGTGGACTATCGTGCCGTGATAGCCTATCGCGACAAGGACCCGCGCCCGCGTAACGTTATCTCCGACTTGCGGGCAAGCCTCGCCCTGTCGCGCCAATTGGGCAGGAAATACCGGCTGGGACTTTCGGTACAAGCACGCCAGTATAACCAGAAAAGCGACATCAGGTATCTGGCCGACAAAGGTTCTACTTCTGTCTATCAGATGTTAGGGTTGGGAATGGATTATGTGCGCTTTGCAGGCTCGCAGACTTCGTCCCGCTACATAGGTTCGGGCATCGGCGGCAGCATAGACCTGCTTCCGACAAACGGGCATGGAGCATGTGACGGTTTTTCCGCCTCACTGCGCACCGACTATTTCCATCTGACCAAAGAACTGCCCAACGTCAACTATGCCCCTATCAATGAGGTCAAGCATACAACCCTCTCTCTCGAAAGTGCATGGACACACCGGAACAGGGAGTGGGAATATGGGGTACGTCTGCTCGCCGCATGGCAACAACGCACCGGCATTGAGAATATCTTCGGCGATCCGACCGGAAGTGCTTACCCGAAAATCAGCAGTGTGGCCCAATATAAGAACCATACTCTACAGGCGGCACTGAAAGGAATGATAGGACAGCGCCCTGACGGCGCACGACGCTGGGGATGGACCTTGCTCCCTACCGCCAGCTATGGGCAGACCAAACTGGAATATAAGGGGAACGGCCGCTACGTCGAGATAGCCTCTGCCCACGGCGGACTGGAAGCGCAATCCCTCTGGAAAATGTCGGGAATACTGCTTTCGGCAAGCCTTGCCGGAGGATATACCGCCAATGTGAAGTCCGGTTATTCACTGACAGGGTTGGATAGCAAAGGTTCGGTAAGCACTACCCTGCTCTCGAACATCGACTACCTGAGTGACGGCCATGCCTCCCTTGCCCTCGGACTGCGCGGGGACTATGCGGTCAACGACCGGTACGCCGTGTTCCTCTCAGCCCACTGGCTACATCAGGAGTACAGCCGATGTGGAGGGACAGACCGGATAGAGGTGTCCTTGGGAGTTACTTTCTAAAGGAATGCTCCTATGGTTTGGCGAAAAGCTATTTTACCCTATCTACCGGGTAATTTACCGTTATAGGTTTGCTAATGTCGAGAAATATTGCGAATATTGCATACGGGGCGTATCATAGCTCTTTAGCTATCCGATTCCGTCGACAGATGAAACCAATGAATCATTAACAATAAAACAATAACAACAATGAAAACAAAAGCATTATCAATCGCAACTACCCTCGTGGCATTATTCTTCATCGGAACCTCTTGCAGCAACAAGCAGAAGAACGCTGAGAACACTGAAACCACCGAACAAGTCTCCGGCGCAATGGAAATAGACGCCCTGCTGGCCAACGCCGAATCGCTGACCGACCAGGAAGTCACCGTTGAAGGTGTATGTACACATGCCTGCAAGCACGGCGCCACAAAAATCTTTCTGATGGGTAGCGACGACACACAGACCATTCGCGTAGAAGCTGCCAAGCTGGGTGCGTTCGATACCAAGTGCATCAACAGCATCGTCCGCGTCACCGGCATCCTGAAAGAACAACGTATTGACGAAGCCTACCTGCAACAATGGGAAGCCAACCTGAAAGCCGCTGCCGCCGAGGAACACGGTGAGACCGCTGCCGGATGCGACAGCGAGAAGAAAGCACGTGGCGAAACGGCAAACACTCCCGAAGCCCGCATTGCAGACTTCCGCACCAAGATAGCCCAACGCCAGGCAGAAACAGGAAAACCCTATTTGTCATTCTATTATCTGGAAGCAGTAAGCTATGAAATTCAGTAAGGTAGCCACCGTGCTCCGCCGATGGAGCCGACTCGTTCATCGGGATCTTTCGTTCTTCTTTTCGGGGATGGTATTGATCTATGCCATCTCCGGCATTGTAATGAATCACCGGAATACGATCAATCCCAACTACTCGGTCGAGCGGCGGGAATACAGCATCACGGAAACAATGCCTCCACAAGCCGGAATGAAGAAAGACGATGTACTGCGCCTGCTGGCACCGCTTGGCGAGGAAAAGAACTATACCAAGCACTATTTCCCCAAGGAAAACCAGATGAAGGTATTCTTGAAAGGCGGTTCCAGCCTGGTGGTGAATCTGTCTACTAAGCAAGCAGTCTATGAGAAGTTGACCCGCCGTCCTCTGCTCAGTGCCCTGACAAAGCTGCACTACAACCCCGGAAAGTGGTGGACACACTTTGCAGATGTATTTGCTGTGGGGCTCATCATCATCACCGTCACAGGACTCGTCATGGTGAAGGGAACCAAAGGCTTATGGGGACGCGGAGGCGTAGAGTTGGTAATCGGTATTCTTATCCCCTTGCTGTTTCTCTTTCTATAAATGATACGAGACAACAATAGAAGCCGAATTATAACGTTTTTGAGCCCCAAAGGACATATCCGATAAGCATCTGATTACAAACAACATACGAGCAGGTTATTTCTGTTGTATATTTAGGGTACCTCAGTCATATACTTAGGGTATCTCTGTATACGACTGAGGTACTTTCTGTATATGTATCAGATCGGTCTATCGTTCTTTTGTAACAAATATTCACCCCTTTCATTCGTGCTTCTGCCATATCTATATTTAAAATAAAATAAGTCAATGGAGAATATTATTGAATGCAATAACCTGACGCACTATTATGGCAAAAGGTTAATTTACGAGAATCTTAGTTTCAGCGTACCGAAAGGACGCATCTTAGGTCTTTTGGGCAAGAACGGCACAGGCAAGACCACTACAATCAATATCCTAAGCGGTTACCTCAAACCCCATTCCGGTCGGTGCTCCATCTTCGGGCAGGACATACAGACAATGCATCCCGACACACGCCGCAACATCGGCCTGCTCATCGAAGGGCACGTGCAGTATCAGTTCATGACCATCCGCGAAATCGAGAAATTCTACTCCGCTTTCTATCCGGGACAGTGGCGCAAAGAAGCCTACTACGACCTGATGGACAAGCTGAAAGTGGCTCCCGGACAGCACATCTCGCGCATGTCCTGCGGACAACGCTCGCAGGTCGCCCTCGGCCTCATCCTGGCACAGAACCCCGAACTGCTGATTTTGGACGACTTCTCCCTCGGACTAGATCCCGGCTACCGCCGTCTCTTCGTGGACTATCTGCGCGACTACGCCCGCTCGGAGAACAAGACCGTCTTCCTGACCTCGCATATCATTCAGGACATGGAACGGCTCATAGACGACTGTATCATTATGGACTATGGTCGCATCCTCATCCAGCAACCCGTAAAAGAGCTATTGGACACCGCCCGCCGCTATACCTGTACCCTGCCCGAAGGTTACAAAATACCCGAAAGTAGTGCCCTGTCCGAAGGCAACAAGGACTTCTATCATCCGTCTGTCATCAGAAATACCTTGGAGACATTCTCTTTCTTGAGTCTGCCCGAAGTAGAAGAACACTTCAAAGCCCTGCAAGTGCCCTATAGCAACTTGAAATGCGAAACTACAAATTTGGAGGATGTCTTCATCGGACTGACAGGGAAATATTAGAGAGTTGCAACTCTCCAGTTAATCAGGACTATCGGCCAGTAACTCCCTAACTTACAAAACAATTTTTAATAAAACAACAACCCAATTATGAACGCTATATTTTATAAAGAATGGATCAAAACACGCTGGTACTTGCTTCTTGCGCTCCTTATGACACTCGGCTTCGCCGGTTACTCAATGTTGCGCATCAACCGCGTAGTCAACATGAAAGGCGTAGAACACGTCTGGGAAGTAATGCTTACACGAGATGCCTTGTTCATCGACTTGTTGGAATACATCCCCCTGCTGATCGGAATACTGCTCGCCTTAGTGCAGTTTATGCCCGAAATGCACCGTAAATGTCTGAAACTGACTCTGCATCTGCCCTATCCGCAACTCCGCATGATCAACCTGATGCTGCTCTACGGCCTGTCAGCACTACTTATCTGTTTCGCCACCAACTATCTGCTGATGGGTGTCTACATGCAACACATCCTCGCACCGGAACTGTATTCACGGATTCTCCTGACAGCCCTTCCCTGGTATCTGGCAGGCATTGCCGCCTATCTGCTACTCTCGTGGATATGCCTCGAACCGACATGGAAACGCCGTGTCTTCAATCTGGTCATCTCAGCCCTGCTGTTGCGTATCTTCTTCCTTGCACCGGCACCGGAAGCCTACAATGCCTTCCTACCCTGGCTGGCAATCTACACCCTGTTCACTGCATGTCTCTCATGGTCGTCTGTCGCACGGTTCAAGGCTGGTAAACAAGATTGAACTGGGCGAACAAGGTAAAACAAGATCACATAAATGAATGAGAGCAAATCTGTAAATGAAATCAGACAAGTGAATCTGATTAAGCCCTCAATAAAGCCAAACAGATTAACAAGGTCAATTAGCTCATCAATTTCTCTTTCTAAGAATCCTCAAATTATCTTTTTAAGAATCCAAAAGACAATGAAACATTTTAGCCAAATATTTTTATATCTCACTATCGCATTACTCCTTATCTGGCAATTGCCGTGGTGTTACTCTTTCTTTGCAGCGAAACCCTCTAAATCTCCCTTCTCCATGTACAGTACCCTTATTGATGATTTTGTCTCCATCGGTCAAGAAGAAGGCAAAGGCGTAGTACGCCACGACCAATCCGGCAATACGTACACGCAAGAACAAGTGGACAGCATTCTTCCTTTCTTCTACATCCGTCAGCTCATGTCGGACGAACGGTTTCCGGACAGTATCAAAGGCGTTGCCGTCACTCCGCGCGAAGTACAGACCACCAATTTCAATTTTCGCTCCACACCATCGGATATTAATGCTTCCCGGATAAAACTTTATCCCTTGTTGGAGAGCATGTCGGGACGCGTAGACCTGACGATGCCTGATGACGTGTTCCGCATCACCAGCAAAGGGATTGAATTTATCAAAATGGCAACCAATGCCATAGACACCCACAAAAGCCGGCAATTCACGGAAGCAATGCTCAAAAAAGGCTTCAAGTTCCCCGCACAGCGAGTTGCAGGCAACCCGACAACCCGCAAGGAGTATGACGAAGGTTATCTGCTCTTGGATAATGAAGGCAAGCTTTTCCACCTGAAGCAGACCAAGAACCGTCCTTACGTACGTGCCATCCCCCTGCCCGAAGGCTTAAAAGCGAAGTATCTCTTCATCAACGAATTTAGAAGCCGTAAAACGCTGGGCTTCCTGACCGATGCGGATAACAATTTCTATGTGCTGAACAACAAGACATACGACTTAGTCAAGACCGGAGTTCCCGCCTTCAATCCGGAACAGGATGCCTTGTCCATCTTCGGTAATCTGTTCGACTGGACTGTTTGCGTTAAGACCGACAAAGCCGATGAGTATTACGCCCTGAATGCAGACGATTATTCACTTATCAAGTCCGTCAGTTTCCCAACGCAGGACGGAACAGTACCAGGATTACGGTTTACGTCTTCACGGGATAAATATGTAAGACCAAGATTATAAATAAAGGAATCCCTATTACCAATTACGCAAATGTGGGTGTGTCAATCTTGTTTTTTTGACACACCCACATCTACGTAATTCATTATGCTAAGATTCTTTATACTTCATATCATCCTGACCTCTTGCCAAAGCCTCGTCTTTGGCACTGGTGCCTCCACCTCTATTACTTCTTTCGATACCGGATGTACAAAACGGACGAAACGTGCATGCAGGCAGATACTTCCATCCGGATTGGAGCGTGCCGAACCATACTTCAGGTCTCCCTTGATGGGACATCCCATCTTTGCCAACTGGCAACGTATCTGATGGTGTCGTCCGGTCTTCAAATCCACTTCTAACAGAAAATAGTTCTCCGACCTACCTATCATACGATAATGTAGAATTGCTTTTTTACTTCCGGGCACCTCTTTATCATAAGCATAACTCTTATTCTGCTTCTCATTGCGTACCAGATAGTTCACCAATTCTCCTTCCGGTTCCTTCGGGGCATCTTTCACAATAGCCCAGTAGGTTTTCTTCACCTCACTATTCTTGAACATTTCATTGAGGCGGGACAATGCCTTGCTGGTTTTGGCGAACACAACAAGACCGCTCACGGGGCGGTCCAGTCGGTGAGTGACACCGATGAAGACATTTCCGGGTTTCTGGTATTTCTCTTTCAGATACTGCTTTACAATTTCCGAAAGCGGCGTATCTCCCGTTTTGTCTCCCTGAACGATCTCGGAAGCGGTCTTATTGACTATAATTATATGATTGTCTTCGTATACGACAGTCATACGCGTTCTTACATATTCATACCACCATCTACCTGGATCACCTGTCCTGATACGTAAGAAGACATATCGGAAGCCAGGAAGGTAGCTATGTTTGCCACGTCTTCGGGAGTACCGCCACGACGCAAAGGAATCTTCTTTGCCCATTCGGCTTTTACTTCATCGGGCAATGCGGCAGTCATGTCGGTCAGGATGAAACCCGGAGCAATGGCATTGGCACGGATACCGCGGGAACCAAGTTCCTGAGCAATAGATTTAGCCAAAGCAATCATACCAGCCTTAGAGGCTGCATAGTTAGCCTGTCCGGCATTGCCATGAACACCCACTACAGAGGCCATATTGATAATGCTACCTGCCTTCTGACGCATCATGATCGGTGTACAGGCATGAATAAAGTTGAAAGCAGACTTCAAGTTCACGTTAAGAACCATATCCCACTGTTGTTCGCTCATACGCATCATCAGACCATCGCGGGTGATACCTGCATTGTTTACCAGAATGTCAATACGTCCGAAATCGGCATGAATAGCTTCTACGACTTTCGCCGTGTCTTCAAAGTTAGCGGCATTTGAAGCATAACCTTTGGCCTTCACGCCCATTGCTTCGATTTCTTTTGTTGTATTCTCTGCATTCTCATCAATTACCAAATCCGTGAATGCGATATTCGCTCCTTCAGAAGCAAACTTCAAAGCGATAGCCTTACCAATACCGCGTGCAGCACCGGTAACAATGGCTGTTTTTCCATCTAATAATCCCATACTTTTTAATTATTGGTTAATATTTTCTTTTCTACGCAACGCCCCAAACACGATGTTGACTACGTACCTATCACGTTCTTCATCAGTCAGTTTGGCTCCTATATGTCCTCTTATGTAAGGCACTTCGATACCTTTCACGCAATAATGCACCAGTTCGGCCGTCATATCAACATCATCTACCTGAAATACTCCTTTTTCCACACCCTCTTGCAGTACTGTCTTGAACAGTTGCAATTCTTTGGCATCAAATCGCTTACGCACTTTCTCCACTCGCCATATATCGCGGAAGAAAGTGGCACGAAGGGTTCCATTTCGGTACACAACTTCTTTCACCGCATCCAAACGGGTGTAAATCATTTCAATAATCTTCTGATCGGGCGAAATATCCTTTTCCGCTACTCTCTTCATCACATCCAAAAGGATCTCTAATTCGCTCTCGACAACAGCCGTATAGATTTCTTCCTTGCTTTTAAAATAGGTATACAGGGTTCTTCTACCTTTTTTAGAAGCAAGGGCGATATCATTCATCGTGGTATTCTCAACTCCCATTTTAGCAAACAGCTGACGGGCCACATCCACTAATTTAGCTTTTGTCTTCGATACAGTCATATATTAATAATTGCACATTGCATAATAATTTGAGCAAAAGTAAAACTTTTCCGCATACCACACAAGAATTCATGCATTTTATTAACATTCGGGCAGAGGTACGTTCTTTTTAAGTAGAAATATTATCTCATTATTTATCAACGCATTAAAATACTCATTTTGTTTTTTTAATAAAAATATGATGGATTTTCTTTGTTTATTCAGCTAAAAGCAATACCTTTGCACCCGTTAAACATCGCGGAGTGGAGCAGTTGGTAGCTCGTTGGGCTCATAACCCAAAGGTCATTCGTTCGAGTCGGATCTCCGCAACTACAAATAAAAAGACCGTTAAAAACGGTCTTTTTTCGTATTCCGAGTATTCTGTCTTTTTTATCTATATTCCCATCAATAAATGCTCAGCTCCTTATTCTATTTGAAAAAACAGGAGACAAACATCATCGTTACAGAACGAATGCTTTTATCTTATGAAACAAATAAAACCATCTCATAAGCTGAAAAAAATCATCTCGTGAGATGAACATTTTCACCTCACGAGATAAATATTTTCAGCCCACGAGACGAAAATATTCAGCCCATGAGACGAAAACAACCATTCCCACTGCCGAATTTCTACAGTACCAGCCATCTGTTTTTTTCGAATGAAGACTTGACAATCCGTACAAACACAACACAGATTGTATCAGGAATAGCTTTTTTATTCTCCGTTCCTGATACAATCTGATGCTTCTCTATACAATCCGACGTTTCTCTCTAATTAAGCAACTGCTTATTCTGTCACTACAATCTTTGCCGCCCGATCCAATCTGATGTTCAACAGAGCCTTTTCCGACTGGGGCATCCAAATCACCTCACGGCATTCACCCTTTTCCAATATACATTTCTGTTCATTGGAAGCATACAGATATTCCGTATCAACGTGGAAAGCATCTGATTCTACAATCCAATTATCAATTTCATCAAGATTCAGATGCAAATGCAAAGCCTCACCGCTATTGAAACGCAAGTTGCCGGATTGGGCAGACAATGCCTTGAAACGACAATTCTCCACCTCTGTATAAGCATCCGTAGAGAAGGCCAAAGAGTCACGCTCCAAATCCTTGAACGTTACAGGTTGAAACTTCAGACAGGAAGTAACCTGCTGGACATTGGCAGGAAGGTAAAGTACCATCTCTTCCGAACGGACATTAACATATTCAATACCACAGTATTCTCTCTCCAATTCGCCCTTGTCAAAACGTAACGAAATGCGCAAAGTATCTCCCACTGAGTCTAACGACAAATAACGCTCCAGCCCAGACAGGCAGGACAAGCTACCGGTCAGACTGTCAGTAGGAATAACTCTCAAAGGAAAGAAGGCAAACGCAATCCGTTTCATGTTTCCATTATCACAGACTATCCTCCTGTCCGATACAAATTGTATCACCTTACAGTCCGGCAACGAGACGCTCTTTCTCTCCCCACCAATCTCCATGACAGAATCGTCCTCACTGATTATCAATGCGGAAGCATAGAATATACAGCCGCACACTGCAACCAAACCAGCAAGCAACATTCCCAATATGATATAAGTTGTTCGTTTCATAATCTTCTTCTTTTATTTTTGTTTTTCACTAAATTCACGGTACATGGCAGACAGTTCCTTTGCCGAAATGCCAAGAGTATACATCTGCTTGAAAAAATAATCTATCTCTTCTTCCATAAAATACTTCTTTTTCAACGACAATATCAATTCGCGGGCACCAGAAGAGACGAAATAACCGATGCCACGCTTGTTGTAAATCACCTCTCGTGACTGCAGGTAATCGTACGAACGCATCACCGTATTGGCGTTCACCTCTACCACAGCCGCATATTCCCTGACCGACGGTATGCGCTCTTCTTCGCGGTATTGTCCGAAAAGCACTTCGTCACAAATACGGTCTGCTATCTGAAGGTAGATAGGCTTGCTTTCTTTAAAGTTCATAGATTACCAGCGATTGATGATTTCTGACTCTTTGAAACGGAAGTAGGCAACTATCCAGTTGAACAGTGCCATGACGAAAAAGGCTACCGTCAACCAATGTGCCAAGACATCATCCGACAGGCTCGAATTCACTCCGCGGGTGCCACGGCCTTCGAACAGCTGGTATGCCAATGTAGAACCTACCAGGGTATAAATGACGATGACCGCAATGATAGCCGAGAAAGTCTTGACGAATGCATTCTTCGGCCAGATTGTGCTGCCCAATATAAACAGGGAGTGGGTGAAGAAATAGATACTTATTCCTAAGAGCAAACCGTCACAACTCCGGAAAGCGGCCCAATATTGTTCTGTTCCCACCAGATGAGACAGAGGAGTCGACGAAATAATGTCCTTCAGTTCGGGATAGCTGACTAGATATACTGCTACGCGTGTCCAGTCTGCCATCTTGAAAGCGATCAAGAAAACAATAAGGAAGCCGAAAGTAAAGACCAACCAGCGGGAGAAGTACTTCTCGAACATCGTGGCGGGCGTCATCAGCACGGCAATCCGGTTGGTTTTCGACTTCATCCGCTCCATAATGAACGAGGCACTCAGCATGCCCATAATCACAACTGCCCAAAGAAAAACAATCAGTTCGGTCGACCACATCGGGTCAGCAAGTTCTCCTTTACTCAACAATCTCTCCGGATGGTTATATTTCCAATAACCGCTCCACACAAAAATGATTGCCATGATGCCATACATCATGATAAACCGCAGCAGATTGGTCTTCCAACTCTCCACCATCTCCTTGCGGCATAAGTTTACAAAGCGAGATGCACTAAAAAAAGTATCGCGTATCATTGTTCATGTTGTTTTGAGTTAAACATTCCTTTGATTTTCTCAGGCGCTGCAAGAGCGGCGCTGAACAGCAGTTCAAGATTGATCTCCGATTCTTCGCCGTACGTATTAGACAGCATCAAGAAATTGCCCTGCACGGAGGGGAGTGCGTAGATTGCCTCTTTCGCCAGCTCACGGTCGTCGCTTTCGGTGAAAAGGAATTTGTTGCAGATGTCTGCCGTGGATTCGTCAAGCAGGACACGGCTGTTGTCCATGATCACCACATGGTCCAGTATCTTGTCGATATCTCTCACCTGATGGGTGGAGACGATAATTGTCCTGTTGTCCGACATGCCCGAAGCAATGAACTTACGGAACTGGCTCTTCCCTGGAATATCCAAGCCATTGGTAGGTTCGTCCATCAACAGCAATGAGGTGTTCGTGGCAAGTGCAAAGCTCATGAAGACTTTCTTCTTCTGCCCCATAGACAGGGCACCCAAATCGATGTCCTGATCCATCTCGAAATAATGCAAGTATTTCACCATGTCTTCCCTGCTGAAACGAGGGTAGAAGGGACTATTCAGTTCCACATAACTGATTAAGGAGATGGGCGGCAACTCAAATTCTTCGGGAACCAGAAACATATCCTGTAACGTGATCGGTAACCGACGGCGTACATCGGTGTCATGGAACATCACTTTCCCGCTTTTCGGGGTTAGCAGACCGCTCATCAGATAGAGTAGCGTGGACTTACCGGCACCGTTCTTGCCCAGTAATCCATAGACTCTACCTTTCTCCAATGAGAGCGAAAAATCGTGCAAGGTATCTTTCTTGCCTCGACGATAGCTGAATGAAATGTTTTCTATTTGTAGCATACTTATCTATTTTTTAGGAAGAAAGGATCCAAAAACAGGATATTCGGAAGCAGGCCTGTCAACCGGAATCTGTATTTAATCCGTTCCAATTATAGTGTATTAGTTTAATAGTACACCGCAAAGATAGATAAAGTTTTTAATACTCCAAATATTCTTTCCGAAAAAAAATACAGCGACCTCATCAAAACGTACCCGAATGGAGAGATAGTGAATCCGCCCAATGCAATGCCAATCACCGATAGTACAATTTAATGGTATAGCTTTTCTGCTTTTGGTTATTATCGCTATATTTGTATCTGTCTGAAAAAAAGGAGGCTGTATGGTCAAACAGAAAAAACGGGATAGCCATTGACTTCGAACGTTCATACTTCCATGAGAGTCCCGATGCCCCGTCCATGAAAGAAGAAAATGCTGATAAGCCCAGTCTCATCGGCAATGTACAAAGCCTGAAACTATGCAACCAACGCAACTGGATTCCTAAAAATCCGATATGCCTCACGCGCGGCATAGCCAACTGCTATGAAAACTCGCGGGCAGTGATCGAGAGCATGGAACAGGAACTTAAACCGGAACTGAACCGCCGTATGCGTCCGGAACTGTATGGAAATGCCGTCAATGAGATTATACTCAACTGCTCTTTCAGCTTCTACGACAACTATCACTGCAAAACCAATTATATCATCGCCGACGAAGCACTGAAACTGAAGCAGAAAGATTTCTATCCCGTACTGCTCAGCATGTTTTCAGAGAAAGAGATCGAAGACAATGGGTATTATCTCAGAAACCGTTTTTCCTACGGTCCGTTCCGAAGTGACACGGGAACAACGCGTGTCGGAATCGTGTTTGAAAAGGAGTTTAGCGAACAGCCGCACCAGAAACAAAAACAGCTATTGTGCAAATACCTCATCCATGCCGTGCAGCAGGTTGCCAAACGTCTGTGTCGAAAAACAGATTACAACTTCTCCCTGCTGACAGACGATTTCAGATCAATTCTGCAAGATTGGTGCGGATAAAGGAAGAAATAGATACTTGATAGTTAATCCGCGTTAAAGTGAGATTTTCAACCCTTTAGCTTTCAATAATAGTAACATGGAGGTAACCAACTGAATTCTAAGTGCCTTCTTGTGCCATGTTTGGCAGCAGGCTAACTTTGCAACCGAAAATCAAAACAATAGGAGAAATAATTATGAAGAACTATCAGAAAGTTAATGTCCCCGTTGGTGAGGCACGCGCTGAGTTGCACAATTCATTGAATCTGACCGGTGCAGAAGTATCTATCAATAACCTTCCGGCTGGTGCAGGAGTACCTTTTATACACTCACACCAGCAGAACGAAGAAATTTATGCCGTACTTTCCGGACGCGGCACTATGATGATTGACGGAGAGACAGTCGAATTGCAGGCCGGTGACTGGCTGCGTGTAGCACCGGCAGGAGAACGCCAATTGTCTGCTGCTACGGACAGTGCCATCTGCGTCATCTGCATCCAAGTAAAAGCCGGATCTCTGGAAGGCTTCACAATGACGGACGCAGTAGTGAAATAAACCGGTATATCAGAACTCACCACAGATTACGCAGAGCGGAAAGTGGATAGATGGCAAGCGCGTTATAGGCACCATCTATCCACAAATGCTCCTCATTGCCCAGATAAGGCATCAGCAATATGAGGGTGATCAGCAATGAGCACCACCAGAAACCGGCTTTGAATCGGATACAAGTCTACGTAGTCTGCAATGCCAAACGAAACATCACACTGGACGACATAGCCCGCCACGTAGGAATGAACCGCACTCCTTTCTGTCTCTTCTTCAAGAAAGCCAAAGGCGTCTCACCAAGCGAATATGCCGCTTTGTCAGACAATTTTCAGCCTACCGCTTTCATACAGAAAGAATAATGAATATCTTTGAGGCATTATTTATTCATAAAATCAACAAAACAGAATTATGAGAGTTAGCAACAAATCGACTGTGAAAATGGGAGCTACAGGAGTAGCAGTCATCGGAGTTATCGTATTGTTTTTAGTCATGTTTGCCGTAGAGCGTATCGACTCGGGACAGACAGGTATCATCGTCAACCTGGCAGGTAGTGAACGTGGCGTAGACGATGCCAAAGTGGAGACCGGATGGGTCATGTACAACCGCTTCGCCAAGCAACTTTTCGAATATCCCGCCTTCGCGCAGATTGTGGATTATGAACCTTTCGACATCCAGGACAAGAAAGGCACCATCTTCAAGACCGATCCTACCATCGAGTATTACATCGAACGGGACAATGCCAAGATAGTTTTCCTGCGCTACCGCAAGACCACCGAAGAATTGGAGCAAAGCGTCATCCTGACGGAGGTGAAGAACGCTTATAAAGACGTAGCAGGCCTTTACGAAACCGACTCGCTTATCAACAACCGTCCCGCCTTTGAAAAAGAAGTGGAAGAACTGCTGAAAGAGCGCCTAAGCAAACGTGGTTTTACCTTCACCAATATCCAGTCTTCCGTAAAACCCAATGAGACCCTGCAAGCCGCCATCGACGCTAAGAATACGGCCGTTCAGAATGCCTTGAAGGTGGAGAATGAAAAGAAAGCCGCCATAGCCGAAGCCGAAAAAGTGGTAGCTGCCGCCAAAGGTAAGGCAGATGCCAACCGCATCCTCCAGCAAAGCATCACCCCAGAGTTGATCCAGCTGAAAGCAGTAGAGAAATGGGACGGGAAATTACCGTTGTCAACAAGCGGAAATACTTTGCCGTTCTTAAAACTACAATAAAGAGAAGAGCAAACTATCACCAACATTCCTTATGCAATTTGAGTAACAAAAAACGTTCTGCATAGGAACAAGATTTTTCAGTCTCTTTTTATATCACACTTGAGAAATGTATATGAAAAGAGACTCTACTCGTTTAAAAAGCCCGAAAGCACAGAACTGCAAGGACACAATAACAGAGACGCTTGTCCCACAAGAAAATCCCAGGTTTCGTCATAGCAGTTCTCATACATAAACCATCCCAGCACGCTTCACCCTATGCATAGTAAAAAGGGATATTATCAAATTCCTAAAAGAAATTGAAGTATCTTTCCATTGTCAATAGACAATATATCGAATAAGGTTTTAGGACGCTGATTCTCAATCACCCTGTTTCTTATTCTGTATAAACTCTAATTATCAATTGTAATATCAATTGTAATTGCAATTTTCCATTGTCAATTATCAATTGT
>NZ_CAJUHF010000037.1 GCF_910585845.1 uncultured Bacteroides sp.
GGGAATTTTCAGCGATACGTAGTATTGCGGCTCGGAAAATTCCCTAATAAGCTACGGTATTTTCTCCGTAAATACCCTGCGGCGTGCCGTCCGTCTGCCCGTCTGCCTTTCGGCGGTGGCTGTCCCTGCCGCCTGCTTACCCGTATAACCCCACCTTATTATTTTTCCCTTTCGGTCGGTGGTGGGCGGCGGGGCGGTCGTTTCCGTTTTCAAAGGCTCTTTTGCACGGGGCGGTCGGATACAAGGTTTTCCCGATAAATACGCTCGCAGCGAAGCGAGAGGAAGATTTATCGGGAAACGGCGCAGCCGCCTGACCTTTTAGCCGACATAAAGCCCCGTGCTTACTTTGCCTTTGTAAACGGAAATGATTGCTCCGCTTTCCCCTGAAAAGAGGAATTGAACCTGCAATATATATCACCATAGTGATAGGTTTGCATGTTTGCATGCTGGTATGCTGGTACGTTTGCATGTTGATATGTTGGTATGTTGATATGTTGGTATATCATCATGCTTTCCAACGGCTGTTGGGCTTGCCGTCCGAAACAACCGACACGAATACCGTCGTTTTCTCTTTTCGCCCGTGTATAATCCTCTCTAATAATGCCCTGCGGACTTTCGCCGCCCCGAACGATTCGATACGGAAAGCGAGGGCGGCTATCGTTTCGAGGTTGTAAACCTCCGCGCTGTATCTGTCCGATATGCGGATAATGCGCTTTATGTCATATATACTCAAAACTCCGCTTTTGCAGAGTGCCTTTATCCCTGCCCGAACCGTCGGGGCGATAACCCCGAACAGTTCGCAGATTTCTCGCTCGGTCATGGCGGTTGCGCCTATATCGCTCGGCAGGGAGATATTGCCCTGCCCGTCCATCGTGATAATGTTCCTTTCTTCTTTCATCGGTATTCTGTTCTTAATTAAATGGCTCGGCAGATATTCTTCTCCATATCCTCCAACTTGTGCGACAAGGTTTCCATGTCTTGGCTTATCTTCTGGGCGGTGATTTTGGCGTAAATTTGGGTGGTCTTTATGTTCGTGTGTCCCAAAAGGCGGCTCACCGTTTCGATGGGTACGCCGTGCGACAGAAGCACGGTCGTGGCGTTCGTGTGGCGTGCGACATGGTAGGTCAAACGCACCTTGAAGCCGCATTGTCTGCCTATATCTTTGAGTATCTTGTTACAACTGCCGTTGCTCGGAACGGGGAAAACATGACCGTCCCTTGCCAGCCCCTTGTATTTCTCGATGATACGCTTGGGAACGTCCAAAAGGCGGATGTTCGATTCGGTGTTGGTCTTCTTTCTTCGGGTGATTATCCACAGGTTGCCGTCGAAGAATGTTTGCAGGCGGTCGGCGGTGAGGTTCTTCACGTCCGAATACGCCAAACCCGTGAAAACAGAAAAGACGAACAAGTCCCGTACAAGCTCGTGGGTGGCGTTCTTCATCGGTGCGTCCATGAGCGTCTGTATCTCCGTTTGGGTGAGGTAGCCCCTGTCCACGCTTTCGGGAGAGTTGATATATCCCGCAAAGGGATTAAAGGGCAAACGCCCGTCGTTCCTCGCTATGGAAACGATGTGTTTCAACACAATCATGTAGCCCCACACGGTATTGGTGCGGCATTTCTTCTCCGTGCGCAGAAAATACTCGAAGTCGTTGATGAACGTGAGGTTTAGTTCCTTTAATGGAATATCCTCACGCTTGTAGGTATGGGGCAGGAACTCCCGAATATGGTTGCAGACCGTCCGATAACGGGTAAATGTACCCTGCGCCCTGCTGTGCCCGACTTTCTTCTCGAACTCGGCGTTGTGCTGCTCGAACAGCTTCAGCAAAGTTTCCTGCTTGACGCCGATACCGAGATAGGCGTCTTTGAGTTTGGCGGCGGTAACATAACCGTCCGTCTGCATTAACTCTTGATAGCGGCGGTTTACCTCCACACGGATTTTATCTACTGCAAGGTTGATTCTCTGCGCTTCGACGCTCTTGCCCGAAGCACGGCTGTTCTTCACGTCCCACAAGCGTGGGGGAACGTCCATCTTGCAACTGAACTGTTTAATCTCGCCGTCCACCGTGATACGGCACATCAGAGGCAGGTTGCCGTTCGGCTTCTCGCTGCCTTTCTTCACGTAAAATAATACCTTGAATGTACTTCGCATAACTCACTCCTTTTTTTGGTTACAAAATTAGTTCTTAGTGAGTTATCGACAGCTATGTAAATCAACGCAAAACGCAGAAAAAGAACCTTTTAGCAAGAAATTTGCACCCGTTACGGGAGTAACGAGGTGGTAACTGAACTTCTGCGCCGTTTGGCTTCGAGGTGGTATTTCGTTGGCTCTGTCCCATAGAAAAACAAAGCGTAACGAACGCTCTATCAGCTAATTCGCTACGCTTTGCCCAAATTTACTTTTTCGCTATGTGTTTATTATAGAAATTATTAATGACTTCGAGAGTACCTAACACTATAATAATAGTTCATATTCTATTCTGTGAGAATTAGTAATAAGAACAATCATAGAGTTCTAATGAATTATCAAATTTGTGACTATATCAAACAATGAGAACTTATTTATTCGACACGTTTAATATTATACAATTAATCAATAATTATTATGACATATTATAGAGTTGACATCAAATGCGATAATGAGGTTTATATACTATGCATTAGTAATAGTTACATCCTCTCAACAGATTATCTAGATCTAAAAAATTTGGTTTACGAATTTCTAAAATCTCAAAATGTGCATATAAATGGAAAGGAAGTTATTCATTTTCAAGAATCCAATGAAAAAGAATTTAATGAATTAAAGAATGAAGTGGTTTTAAATTCTAACTTAAGAATTAGATATTAGATTTATCTATTCAGAAGCTATATTAAAAATTGTTCTTATAATAATAGCGTAAGTTCTACTAAAGAAAACATATTTAAATTGATACAATTAAAATAACTAATTTAAAATTAAACAAAAATGAAAACATTTAGATTAATTGGAATGGCTTTATTAGCTGTAATGATGTGTGTGAATTTTGTTTCTTGCGGTGATGATGATGAAGAACCTATCAAAAATGAGGACGGTATTGTTACCAATGAAAAGAAACTTGTACAAATAATAAGAAACGGAGATAGAGCTGATGATATTTGGGATTTTTTCTATGATTCTAAAGGTAGGTTAAGTAAGGTAATTTATAACATTTATAACGAAACGAACATAGACGAATATATTTGGGGAGATAACACAATTATTGTACCCAACAGTCACACAGGTACTTTAAGTAATAATTTAATGAGAAACATAGTTTTTCATAAATATGAATACATAACCAAATATGAATATAATTCATCTAAACAATTGACAAAAGTTCAATCAGCCGATCTAGGAGAATATACTATTACTTGGGAAAATGGGAAAATAGTAAAAATTAATGATAATTATGAATTTACTTATAGCGGAAAAACTTGTAAAGGTTACAATCCTCTTTTTATTGAAAAATGTGGCATTGATGAAGAGGATTTATTCTATGCGCACCCCGAATTAGCAGGTTGTCGTTGTACGCAGCTTCCTGATAAACAAACATATAAAAGAGAAGCAACAGAATATGAAACGATGGAATACACTTATAAGTTTGATAATGACGGATATTTGCTAAGTTGTCATGAAAAAGGAGATTATGATCAATGCATCTACTTTTTTAAATGGGAATAATCTTTTGAAACTATAATTAATACAAAAAGTCAACCTATCTATTTGAAATGGATAAGTTGGCTTTCTTTATCTCAAAAATATCAGAAAAAACATAGTCGGTCTAAACAGAATTGCTAACTTTGCTCCCAATCAAAATTAAGACAATGGAATACATCAACGAATTTCATAAGGAATGGATAGAGCGCACACGCCAATCGATAGCCTCTTGGAGCAAGCAGCCGGCATCGTTAGAAGAAGCAAAAAAGCAGCAGGAACGCTTGAACCTACAGAAAGCTATAAGGGAAAGCAAACAGAAGAGCTGATAAAGTTTGCCGATTCTAACAAGCTATGGATAGATATTGCATGTCTTTCCGTTATCTACTTGGATAGGGGTGGTGAAAATGAAGTGTTCTATAATGGAGAAGCCACCATTTATAAACTGAATAACTTTGAGTACGCAGGCGATGATTTGGAAAATTTCTTTATCCGCATCAATGCACACAACAGGTTCTTTTCAAATGTACCTTACCAATTGGTAGGCTTTGCTTATAACAGCCAACAGGAATTTTGCGCAGTACTTACCCAACCCTATATCAAGGCAGAACGGGAAGCTACAGAAACAGAAATAGCTACTTACATGCAGTCGCTCGGCTTTGAAACGGATTATTACGATGAATACCACAATGACCGTTATATAATTTTTGATGCCGTACCCAATAATGTACTGTATGGAATTGACAACAATCTATATTTTATAGATACACAAATCAGATTATTGGAAAGATTTAATCAATGGAACAATTACAAGTAATTCAAGACAAAATATATGAAATCAGAAGTCAGAAAGTAATGCTCGACCGTGATTTGGCAGAAATGTACGGAGTGCAACAAAAGCATTGAATCAAGCCGTTAAACGTAATATAGACCGTTTTCCCGAAGATTTTATGTTTCAACTGACAAGTGAGGAAACACAAAAATGAAGGTCACAATTTGTGACTTCCAATTCCATCAAGATGAGAGTTAGGCGTAACCCTTATGCATTCACAGAATTAGGGGTAGCCATGTTAAGTAGCGTGTTGAACTCCAAAACTGCCATTCAAATCAATATGGGCATTATGCGTGCTTTTGTCGCTGTTCGCCAAATGATTGCATTGCCTAAAACAGACCAACTAACAGAGTTGCAGAATGAAATGAAAGAGTTGAAAGACTACATAGAAGAAGTGTTCGCTGATTACAACGACATTAATGATGATACACGAATGCAGTTAGAACTCATCAATCAGACATTGGCTGAACTACAAGCCAAGAAGAAATTGGAAGAAAAGCCACGCAGAAGAATCGGATTTATACAGCATGACGAATAATCTGATTCTGTCAAACGCAAGATTTTATAAAAACTGTAATACTTCCACGTAGGTAAAAAGACATGGAGCATATCTAACAATTAGGAAGAATCATTGCATAGTAGCATAAGAAAGCTATAAGGGAAAGTAAACAGAAGGACTGATAAAGTTTACCGATTCTATCAAGCTATGGATAGATATTGCATGTCTCTCTGTTATCTACTTGGATAAGGGCGGTGAAAATAATACGGCAACATCAGCAACCATTGCCGCAAATGAAGTTTTAGCTAAATCGTAGAAAAACGGCTCTTTCCTGAAAGCAAAAATTCATTCAGACCTTAGTTTCAGCCTAAACAACTATAAGCCATATCATAGCGGAAGCTGAAAGAGCTGAACGTACAAAAACAGGGTACTGAAACTGATGTATTTTCTGCACCACAATGCTGTCTATCTCTGCCAACTACAAAAGAACGAGCATGTAACAATTCTTGAGACTTTTGAGACTCTTGACAGCAAATTGAATCTGACTTGTAAGGCTATATCCACAGAAATATTAGAAGTAAGGCAGTTACTATCTTCTTTTCCCTGCCAAATACACACCACCCAATATACATACAGCACCCACAACTGCCACTGCAGTCAACCGTTCACCCAATAAAAAGGCGGAACCTATCAACGTGAAAAGCGGATTAAGATAAATGTAATTGGATGCTCTGACCGTGCCCAGCTGTTTCAAAACCAAATTCCAGACTGCGAAACAGATCAAAGATGCCAGTACACCAAGGAAAAGCAAATTTACCCAGACAGCCGGTTGCAGGATTTGATGCATATCGAAGTGCCAAGGATGAACTGCAAAGGCAGGAAGAATGGTCAGTATGCCATAGAAGAAAATCTTACGGGTAATAAAAAACGTGCCATAACGACCGGACATCTCCTTCATGATCAGGCTATAGAATGCCCACGACAAAGCAGCAAGCAAAGTAAGGAAATCACCCAAAGGAGAAATCTTCAGCACAAAACTACCGTTATACACCACCAGTGCCACCCCCACCAACGCCAACAACGAACCGCCTATCAAGCTGCGGGAAGCCTTCTCCTTCTTATATACCATCAGAGAAAGGATGGTGGTAAGCAGAGGTGCCGTACTGACGATGAACGAAACATTCGTTGCCAAGGTGATCTCCAATGCCATGTTCTCCGTAAGGAAATAAAACGAACCGCCCGTAATACCTCCCAGAAACAGCCAGAATTCATCGCGCCAACTGTCCGCAAAGAGTCGGCGGGGAAAGAGTATCCAAATGCCCAGGTAGGCTATAGAGAAACGGAGCAGAAATATCTCTTGCGGAGAAAGGCCGTGCCCGATCAGGATTTTCGTGGAGATAAACGTCAGTCCCCAGACACCCACCACAAGAATGGCTATCAGATGATAGATATAGTTTTTATTCGTATTCATACGTATATGGTAAAAAGGACAATACGCTTGCCCGTGATGACGTACGGTTTAGCGGCTTAGTGACTTGCCGAACGTTCGTAACCGTTTCCCTTCCAGACGTACACAACGGGGCGGCGAAGATAGGGCTTCAACTTTGCAGCTGCTTCCTTGTCCATGTAGTCCGGCGTGGTGAAGGTGAAGACCAATGAGTCGTTTTCTGCAGACAGAACGGCTTTCATCAGCAACATGTCCGCCTGTTCGGCAGCATCCCTCACCTCATAGCTCTGCAAGGAATCGGGCAAATCCAGAAAATCGTCCGACACGGGAAGGGTCAGGTAAGAGGAGGCGGGAAGCTCCTTCCAGTCGGTGGTGTAGAAACGTACACTACTGTCGCACGCGGGAGCGCAAGCAGTGGATACGACGCAGATCAATTTCGTGGTGTCACTCGTGGCAAGCAACTTCATCTGCCAGGAACTTTGGGGAGTCACCTGCATGGAGATGTAATCGGAAGAGAATGCAGTCATTTCCGATTTACCCTCGAAACGGTTGGTCACTTCGGCTTTCATCTTGCTCTCCAAGAAGTCGATGCAATCGGCACGATTCACGGAAGTAAGCAGCGGACTGAGGCTGTCGGACATATTTATGAAACATGTTTTAGCTTCTTGGGCTTGCAAGGAACACATCCAAATGCAAACCAGACACAAGCACATTGTCAATTTCTTCATCATATCAGTTTTCTGTTATTCGTAATTACGTTGTTGTACACACTCTTCCGGGATACCTGAATCAGGAATGACTGTCGCCGGATTCATCAACAAAAATACAAATTGTTCCTTAAAAAGATTACCTGTCAAAAGGAATATTTAGTTTTTTTACTTACTTATTCCCTAAACAGGACTTACTCATTTCCTTAACAAGACTTTCTCATTCTTTGAACAAGACTTACCTGTTACTTTAATACGATTTACTTGCTTCCCAAATAGAGGAAGAACATACCAATCAGGACCAGAATAAGATCCACAGCCTTGCTCTTCAGGTTCTTTTCGTGGAAGAACAACGCGCCGAAGAGGAAGGAGACCACCACACTGCCACGGCGAACCATAGAGACGATGGAAATCATGGAATCTTCGTAACTCAAAGCATAAAAATAAGCAAAGTCGGCGGCACTAAGGAAGACGGATATCAGGATGATAGTCCAGTCCCAACGGAAAGGAGTACTCTCCTTGCGCTTGGGATACCACAGCAGCAGGATGATGGGGCACATGATGAACACCTGATAGACATTATACCACGACTGTACCACCATCGGGTTGAGGTGCTTCATCAGGTATTTGTCATATAGTCCGCTGACGGCACCGGTGACGGCGGCAAGCACGATGAAGAATATCCACTTGTTATGCTTGAAGTCGATACCCTCTTTCTTGCCCGAACGGCTCAGCATAAATAACGAAAGCACGGCAAGCAGGACTCCGATCCACTGATACAGGTTCAACCGTTCGCCGAATATCAGCATGGCACCTACCAGCACCATCACCGGACGGGTGGCATTGATAGGCCCGACAATGGTCAGCGGAAGATGCTTCATGCCAAAGTAACCGAATATCCAGGAGGAAAGGACTATGAAAGACTTGACAATGATGTATTTATGCACATCCCATCCCACTACAGGCACATGGAACATCGTCCCATCAAGCACAAGAGTATAAGCCGAAACAAGTATGAAAGGAAGAAACACCAGACTCGAAAACACCGTATTCAAGAACAGTACGGGAAGCACGGCATTGTCGCGCAGCGATTTCTTCTTAAACGCATCGTAAAAGCCCAACAGAGTGGCTGAAAGAAAAGCGAGTAATAACCACATGGATTTTTGAATTGTGAATTATGAATTTTGAATTATGAATTATAACTTATGACTATTGACAACCTACATTCATTCGGTGTCGAACAGTTCTTCCGGATAGGAGATATCCACCAGGAACAGGGCATTTCCGGGAACGGAAGTACCCGCCTTGCAACGGTCTTTCTGTTCGATCACACGGCGGAAGCCCTCTACCGAGAGTTTGCCGCGCCCCACTTCGAGCAGAGTGCCCACTACGGCGCGAACCATGTTGCGCAGAAAACGGTCGGCACGGATGGTAAACACCCAGGTCACTTCGTCCACCTGTGTCCAAGCGGCATGCATCATGCGGCAGTTGTTGGTCTTCACGTCAGTGTGCAGCTTGCTGAAACTGGTGAAGTCCGTATAATCGAACAGCGTGCGGGCGGCTTCATTCATCCGTTCAAAGTCCGGCTGCCGAAAAAGGCGGCAACGGTATTGGCGGTTGAAAGGAGACTTGGCGGTAGTCACATAATATTTATAGGTACGGGAAACTGCATCAAAACGCGCATGTGCATCGGGCTTCACCACACGAAGGCGATAGACGGAAATGTCCGGCGGAAGAAGCCGGTTCAGCTTGTCGGCGACGAAATGTGTATCCAGCGTCTCCTCACTGTCAAAGTGTGCCACCATCAGGGAAGCATGTACACCGGCATCAGTCCGACCTGCCCCTACCACGTCTACTTCACGCCGCAACAAAGTGGCGAGCGCACGCATCAGGCATTCCTGCACGCTGTCGCCATTAGGTTGTATTTGCCATCCGTGATAAGCGGTCCCATCGTAAGCTAAATAAATGAAATATCGTTGCATGCTTTTTTATTTCGTTTTTCAGGCGGCAAAGATACGGAGAAAAAATGAAAACTGCATACAGGATTGAGGCAGGCGCTTCCGGAATCCGTTTTTTATTTCTAACTTTGCGCATCCACTAAATATATTTTCATGGCATCATGCAACAGATTTACAACAAAATTCCACTCCTGATTCTTACCGTATTCATGACCGGAGCGTGCCTTACCGGCTGTAAGAAGAAAGATATGTCCCTCAAACTGAACGAACCGAGAAACATCAAAGGGGTAATCAGCTACAAACGCTCGTTCGGCGACCTGAACGAAAAACATCTGAACATCGCCCAGACCATCGGCATCTCCCCTATCGCCTCGCGCACGGAAGCGGAGAGCATGAAGAAGAAGCTGCAACACATAGAGACCAACGACCTTTACCAAGTAGATTCACTGACACATTCCATCCCCTACCTGATCCCGGGTGCCGCGCGTCTGCTGGACAGCATCGGGAACAACTTCCTTGACTCGCTCGCGTCGAAGGGGCTGAATCCGAACAAAGTGATCGTGACCTCCGTACTCCGCACGAAAGACGACGTGAAGCGCCTGCGCCGCCGCAACGTGAACGCTTCAGAAAACTCCGCGCATTTCTACGGGACGACATTCGATGTCAGCTGGAAACGTTTCCAGAAAGTGGAAGATGAAGACGGAAGACCGCTACAGGACGTCAGTGCCGACACACTGAAACTGGTGCTCTCGGAAGTGCTGCGCGACCTGCGGAAAACCGAGAAGTGCTACATCAAGTATGAACTGAAACAAGGTTGTTTCCACATCACAACAAGAGAAAACTAAGGAAAAAGCAACGCGGGAACTGCGCGTTACTCCTCCATCATCCTCCATGCCAGCGGCAGGCAGTTCACGATGTCTCCTGCCGTCATTCCGACCATACCCTGTTTCTTGGCGGCGATATCTCCGGCAAGCCCATGCACATAGGTGCCGAGACAGGCTGCATCTTCCGGCGTATATCCCTGTGCCAGCAAGGCAAGAAGGACGCCCGTCAGCACATCACCACTGCCTCCCGTCGCCATGCCGGGATTGCCTGTGGTATTGAAGTGACATTTACCCTGCGGGGTGACAATGGCAGAATAGGCACCTTTCAGAACGATATACACTCCTGCCGTCCGTGCCAGTTCGCAGGCTTTCACGAGACGTTCGTATGAGTCATGGCATTTGCCTACGAGGCGTTCCAGCTCTTTGGGATGGGGCGTCAGTATGCTTCCTTCAGGCAGGCGGCTGATGTAGTTGCGATGTTCCGCCAGTGCGTTCAGTGCATCGGCATCCAGCACCATGGGCGTCTGGCAGATGTCTATCTGTTCCAGCACGGCAGTCTCGGTCTCTCCTGCCCTGCCCAAACCAGGACCGATGCCTACAGCCTGATAATCATCGGCATCCACCGAACAGGCAAAGCAGGTATCGCTGGGGTCTATGTCCGTCATTGCTTCCGGAACGGCGGTCTGCATAATCGGATTGTTGCAATAGGGCACATGCACCGTCAGCAGCCCCACTCCGGAACGCAGGCAGGCCCTTGCCGCCAGGATGGAGGCTCCCGCCATTCCTTGCGAACCGGCAACGAGCAGGGCGCGGCCGAAGTCTCCCTTATGTGCAAACTTCTTGCGCGTCTTCAGCAGATAGTGCATGTCTTCACGCTCCAGCAGCTGATAGTCCGTACCGACTTCTTCTATGGCCTCTTCGCTCAGGCCGATGTCCAGCAAGTCCCACTCGCCCACGAACTCCTGGTTCTCGGCAAAGAAGAAAGCCAGCTTGGGCAGTTGCAGGCTGAGCGTTACATCGGCGCGGACGATGTGTGCCCGTATATTATATGTATTCTCTTCGCCCATCAGTCCCGAAGGGATGTCGATGGAGACTACCTGCGCGGGCGAGGCATTAATGTACTTCACTACTGCGGCAAAACCACCGCTCAACGGCTTGTTGAGCCCGCTGCCGAAGAGTCCGTCCACTACTACCGACTCTTCCGTCAGCACAGGCGGGACGAATTGCGAGGTCACTTCGTGGAAGTCCACTTTTCCTTGTTCGAGAAGACGGTCTTTGTTCGTTGCACAATCGGGGGAGAGTTCTCCTTTGATGTTGAACAGATAGACGGCCAGCCGGTAGCCGCGTTCCGCCAGCAGGCGTGAGAGGGCCAACGCGTCTCCACCGTTGTTTCCCGGTCCGGCAAACACGGTGAACGGGGTTTCCTCCTCCCAACGTTCGGCAATGGCGTCCGCCAGGGCTTGTGAGGCACGTTCCATCAGGTCGATGGAGTCAATCGTTTCATTCTCTATGGTATAAGCATCCAGTTCTTTGATGCTTGAGGTAGGGAATATTTTCATGTCTGAATCTTCAATATTATATATTTAAATGCTCTTCCTCCTGGTCTTCTATCGGCATACCTTGCGGCGAACGGCACGTACGGAGGATTCTCGTAACAAAAGTAGATTGTTTTGCAGAAATACGCAAGAAAGGACAGGAAAAGTTACAGAGTGGAAGCGGTTGGGATAAATCTTCGATTCCTGATAAAAAATCATTTTCAATAGAGGAAAAATCATACTTATCGATCCGTCATTCCTCTAAATTGCTTATGTTTGCACTTTGTTCAATGTTTGATTATTTTAATTTATTTTTTAAGCTATGAAATTCATTGCTATCCTGCTTACCGCACTGTTCAGCCTGTCCGCTTTCGGACAAGAGAAATTTCCCGACGGAACTCCTATTCCGGAATGGTTCAGAGACACTAAGATTGTTTCCATTGAGGCATTAGGGAACAAGTACAACCTTGCCGACTATGGCGTAGTGAACGACAGCACCATCCTGCAAACGGAGAAGATACAGGCTGTCATCGACCGGGCCGCACGGGACGGCGGCGGTGTCATCCTCGTTCCGAAAGGCACCTATCTGACAGGCGCACTTTTCTTCAAGCCGAAGACTCACCTGCACTTGCTGGAGGGTGCCGTGCTGAAGGGAAGCGACGACATCAGCAATTTCCCGATTCTCGACACCCGCATCGAGGGGCAAAACCTGAAGTACTTCGCTGCGCTCATCAATGCCGACAAGGTGGACGGTTTCACCCTCTCCGGCAAGGGAACCATCAACGGCAACGGCCTGCGCTACTGGAAGTCGTTCTGGCTGCGCCGCAAGGTCATCCCCAAATGCACCAATATGGACGAGCTTCGCCCGCGCCTTGTCTTTATCTCCAACAGTAACGACGTGCAGCTTTCGGGCGTCCACCTCATCAACTCGCCTTTCTGGACCACGCACCTCTACCGCTGTAACAACGTCAAGCTGTTAGGGCTTCACATCTTTGCTCCTTCCGCCCCGGTGAAGGCGCCGAGCAGCGATGCCGTCGACGTGGACGTCTGCAACAACGTGTTGATAAAGGACTGCTACATGTCCGTCAACGATGATGCCGTCGCCCTGAAAGGGGGCAAGGGTCCGTGGGCCGACAAAGACCCAGGCAACGGCAGCAACACCAATATCATCATCGAGGACTGCACGTATGGTTTCTGCCACAGCGGCCTGACGTGCGGAAGCGAGTCCATACACAACCGCAACATCATCCTGCGCCGCTGCAAAATCAGCAACGCCAGCCGCCTGCTGTGGCTGAAGATGAGACCGGACACGCCGCAGCATTATGAATACATCCTCGTGGAAGACATCACGGGAGATGCGCGAAGCCTGCTCTACGTCAAGCCCTGGACGCAGTTCTTCGACCTGAAGGGGCGCACGGATATCCCGATGTCTTATTCTAACAATGTGACCATGCGGAACATTAAGTTCGACTGCGACGTCTTCTACGACGTCAACCCCTCCGAGCAGTATCAGCTGAAGGACTTCACCTTCGAGAACCTGGATGTACGCGCGAAAGACACCAAGTGCGACAAGACGACCGTAGCGGGCTTCGAGTGGAAGAACGTAAAAGTAAGCCCACGGTGACACCCTGCAACGGGGACGGGAAACGAGAGAAAGGCACCACGGAATACGGAACCGCGAAAAACGGGTTCACGAGAACCGGTTAAAAAACGCTAACGGAAAAATTATTTTTTTTGCCATTTTCCGACCGCTCTGTCTTCGCTCTGCCTCCAGTGTGACTCCGTTCCTAAGGAGTGGCGACACAATGGCGGCACAATGGCTGCAGAGCGAAGGCAGAGTGGCCCCGTAATGTCAACGGATGTTAAAAAGCGTTTTCCGGGGCGCGTTATAGATGGCAAGGAATGCCACGCCCGTACGCTGCGAGGAGCATGCGCCTCCGCTGCCGGAAGCACGCATTTCTCTTTCCGGAAGCACGCATCCCTCCCGTGGAAGGCATGCGCCTCCGCCGCCGGGAGCCATTTTCCCAAGCCTGTCCGGCCCGTTTCTCAAAAATAATCCCTATTTTTGCACCGCATTGCACCGCCGCCACAGGCCGACGGCCCACTGCGGACGGCGGGAACAAAAAGTCATCATTAACTCAAGTTTCGCAAGCTCAACTTTCGCAGGATACGAAGGAACGAGGAGACGAAACGACAAGGGAAAAAGGGGAAAAGGAAAATGACAGGGGAAAAAGGCTTAAATGACAAGAGAAAAAAGCTTAAATAATAAAGGAAAAAAGCTTAAGCTTAAGCAACAAGAGAAAAAAGCTTGTCTGTCATAAAGAGAAAAGTTATAACCTGCACTTTCCTCCTTGCAAACTTGTCAGCTGAGCCCTTACAAGCTAAGGAGTCGGGCTTGCGGAACTTAAATCATTAACATAACGCATTTTCTTATGAGCACATCCCGACATCCCAAAGGTCTTTACCTCATCTTCGCCACCAGCACCGCCGAACGTTTCAGCTACTACGGCATGCGTGCCATCTTCATCCTCTTCCTCACCCAGGCACTCCTGTTCGACAAGGAACATGCCGCCTCCATCTACGGCAGCTACACCGGCCTGGTCTATCTGACACCACTCATCGGCGGATACATCGCCGACAAGTACTGGGGCATCCGGCGTTCGGTCTTCTGGGGCGCCATGATGATGGCGGTAGGGCAATTCCTGATGTTCTTCAGCGCCTCCATGCTCGACAGCACCGAGCTATCCCACGGGTTGATGTACGGTGGACTCACCTTTCTGATCTTAGGCAACGGATGCTTCAAGCCGACGGTCTCCTCACTGGTCGGACAACTCTACGAACCGGGAGACAAGCGTCTGGACTCTGCCTATACCATATTCTATATGGGCGTCAACGTCGGCTCCTTCTTCGCCCCGCTGGTCTGCGGCTACTTCGGCGAAACGGGCAATCCGAGTGACTTCAAGTGGGGATTCCTGATTGCGGCAATCGTCACCGTATTCACAGTCATCCTATTTGAGACACAGAAAAACAAGTATCTGATCGGTCCCGACGGACAGCAGTTAGGCATCATCCCCGACGCCAAGCGCTGCCAGCCCCAAGCAGACCGGACATCCCCGAAGACCACCACCGGCAAAGAGAAAAGACTGCGCAACAACCTGCTCCTCGGCGCACTGACCATCGCCCTTGCCGCATTCTTCTACTCGTGCTTCGGCAACGACTGGGTCAGCATCGGCATCTTCACCGCCTGCATCGTGTTCCCCGCCAGCATCCTGCTGGATGGTTCGCTGAGCAAGATAGAACGCGACCGTATCTTCGTCATCTACATCATCGCTTTCTTCGTCATCTTCTTCTGGGCGGCATACGAACAGGCGGGCGCCTCGCTCACCCTCTTCGCCTCCGAACAGACCGACCGTGTGCTGTTCGGCTGGGAGATGCCTGCATCGTGGATACAGTCCTTCAACCCCTTCTTCGTCGTTACCCTCGCCGCCATCATGCCCGGCGTGTGGGGTGCCCTGAACAAGCGCGGCATGGAACCCTCCTCGCCTACCAAGCAAGCCATCGGACTGCTGTTGCTCTCGCTGGGCTATCTGGTCATCTGCTTCGGCGTGAAAGATGTGCAGCCGGGCGTCAAAGTTAGCCTGCTCTGGCTGACGGGACTCTACTTCATCCATACGATGGGAGAGATAGCCCTCTCGCCTATCGGACTCTCGATGGTGAACAAACTCACCCCCGTGCGCTTCGCCTCACTGATGATGGGCATCTGGTATCTGTCTACCTCTACGGCCAATAAGTTTGCAGGCATCCTGGGCGGCCTTTATCCCGAAGCCGGAAAAACGAAGACCCTGCTCGGATACCCCATTGAGGACATGTTCGACTTCTTTATGGTATTCGTCATCATGTCCGGCGCCGCCTCGCTCATCCTCTTCCTGCTCTCAAAGAAATTGCAGCAGATGATGCACGGAGTGGAATAAAAATCGTATTTTTGCCTCAATTTTCTAATAAAAACATTCCATCTATGGATACCATACAGATAAAAGACAAGACGTTCACTGTCTCCATCTGCGAGCAGGACATTCTGAAAGAAGTGACCCGCGTGGCCAATGAAATCAATCGTGACTTGGCAGGAAAGAACCCTCTCTTCCTCAGCGTGCTGAACGGTTCGTTCATGTTCACCGCCGACCTGATGAAACGCATCACCATCCCTTGTGAAATCTCTTTCGTCAAGCTGGCGTCCTACCAGGGCGTGTCGTCCACAGGAGTCATCAAAGAGGTGATCGGCATCAACGAGGACCTGACGGACCGCACGGTAGTCATCGTGGAAGACATCGTGGACACGGGTCTCACCATGCAACGCCTGATTGAAACCCTCGGCACACGTAACCCGAAGGAGATACACATCGCCTCCCTGCTGGTGAAACCGGACAAACTGAAGGTGGACCTGAACATCGAATACGTAGCCATGAAGATCCCCAACGACTTCATCGTGGGCTACGGACTGGACTACGACGGGTTTGGAAGGAACTATCCGGACATCTATACAGTAGTGGAATAAAATCATATATTTATAAATCATAAATCTTAAAAATGCTGAACATTGTAATTTTCGGTGCTCCCGGCTCAGGCAAGGGAACACAAAGTGATAGAATAGTAGAAAAGTACGGTCTCAACCACATCTCTACCGGCGATGTGCTCCGTGCAGAAATCAAGAACGGTACCGAACTGGGCAAGACCGCCAAAGGCTACATCGACCAAGGCCAACTGATCCCCGACGAACTGATGATCGACATCCTGGCCAGCGTATTCGACAGCTTTAAGGACAGCAAAGGCGTCATCTTCGACGGTTTCCCCCGTACCATCGCCCAAGCAGAAGCCCTGAAAAAGATGCTTGCCGAACGTAATCAGGCAGTAAGCGTGATGCTCGACCTCGAGGTGCCCGAAGAGGAACTGATGACACGCCTCATCAAGCGCGGACAACAGTCCGGCCGTGCCGACGACAACGAAGAGACCATCAAGAAACGTCTCGTCGTTTATCATTCACAGACCGCACCGCTCATCGACTGGTACAAGAGCGAAGGCCTCTACGCCCACATCAACGGCTTGGGAGACCTGGAAACCATCACCGGAGAGATCTGCACGGCGATTGACAAAGTGAAATAAACTACGGCACACGGATGCCACTGATTTAATAGATGACCACAGATTTATTTCCATCGGTTTACGGAGAAAAATCTGTGGTCATCCGCTTCATCAGTGTCGTCCGTGTACCATCCCCTCCCTCCTTCGGCTTCATCTCCACCCAATTTATGTCCTTAGAAACGAGGGTGCGTCCCGTCACCTTCCGGTTCTGCGCACACCTGTATTCGGGTATGAAGCGCACACGTACCTCCGTAAACTGCCGCGCCGACACCTCCTCTGGGGTATCCACCCCTGCCCGTTTGCTCCGCCCACGAGGTAGAACGTTCCCAGCCCGTCCAGCTCATTATATAAATATCCTATAGATTGATTCTATCATCTTCCGCAAAGATAACATAGCCTATCCACATATGTAAGCACGACAAGGTAATATCTCTGCCCATTCACATAAAGACAAGGGTGATTTTAAGATTTTCTTGCCGACAACAGCCTATAAATCGGGATTTATACGTAAATTTGCCTACTTAACCATTGAACCGCTTTTCGACGATGTTAGAAGACTGCATACGATACCCGATAAGGTTACAGAATTTCGAACAGATACGTACGCTGGATTGCGTGTACGTGGATAAGATAGAGAGCACTACCCGTACGATAGGCGAATGGAAAGTAGTATAATGGAATTCACTAATCATAAATCATAAATTATAAATCACATATATGGCCGAATCTAATTTTGTAGACTACGTAAAGATATACTGCCGCTCCGGTAAGGGCGGACGAGGTTCCACACACATGCGTCGCGAGAAGTACATGCCCAACGGAGGTCCTGACGGCGGCGACGGAGGACGTGGAGGACACATCATCCTGCGCGGTAACCGCAATTACTGGACACTGCTCCACCTGAAGTATGACCGTCACGCACTGGCTGGACATGGTGAATCAGGTTCAAAGAACCGTAGCTTCGGCAAGGACGGAGCGGACAAAGTGATCGAGGTGCCCTGCGGCACAGTGGTTTATAACGCCGAAACAGGCGAATACCTCTGTGACGTCACCGAACACGAACAGGAAGTCATCCTCCTGAAAGGCGGGCGCGGCGGACTGGGCAACTGGCACTTCAAGACCGCCACCCGACAGGCTCCCCGCTTCGCACAGCCGGGCGAACCGATGCAGGAGATGACCGTCATCATGGAACTGAAACTGCTTGCCGACGTCGGACTGGTAGGTTTCCCCAATGCAGGGAAATCAACCCTGCTGGCTTCCGTATCTGCTGCCAAGCCCAAAATCGCCAACTACCCTTTCACCACGCTGGAGCCCAATCTGGGCATTGTCTCCTATCGGGAAGGGAAATCATTCGTCATGGCAGACATCCCCGGTATCATCGAGGGTGCCAGTGCCGGCAAAGGTCTCGGATTGCGCTTCCTGCGCCACATCGAGCGTAACTCTTTGTTGCTCTTCATGGTGCCCGCCGACAGCGACGACATCCGCAAGGAATACGAAATCCTGCTGAACGAGCTAAGCACGTTCAACCCCGAAATGCTGGACAAGCAACGGGTACTCGCCATCACCAAGAGCGACATGCTGGACCAAGAACTGATGGATGAGATTGAGCCGACATTGCCTCAAGGTATTCCGCACATCTTCATTTCTTCCATCACCGGCATGGGACTTTCTGCGCTGAAAGACATACTGTGGGAAGAGTTGAATAAGGAGAGCAACAAGATAGAAGCAATCGTCCATCGCCCGAAAGACGTGAGCAGGCTTCAAGAGGAACTGAAAGAGATGGGCGAAGACGAAGACCTCAGCTACGAATACGTGGAAGAGGACGACGTGGAAGACCTGGAAGACTTCGAATACGAAGAGGAGGATTGGGAAGAGAAATAATATCATGAATACCAACCCTATCCTTCTATACACCAGCCTGCCTGCCGACGTTACAGCCTTCAGCACCACCCGCCACGGCGGGTGCAGCCAAGGGGCCTATGCCTCGCTGAACTGTACGTCCTATACTGGGGATATCACTGAGCATGTACGCCGCAATCAGAAGATACTTTGCGGTGCCCTGCCTCAGCATCCCCGCGAGCTCGTCATCCCCTACCAAACCCACGGTACAGATGCCCTCATCATCGACATCACCTACCTCCAAGCCTCTGAAGAAGAACGCCAGATAATGTTGCAAGGCATCGACGCCCTGATAACCTGCGAACCAGATATCTGCCTCTGCATCTCCACTGCCGACTGTATACCTATATTATTATATGATAAGCAACACCGCACCGTTGCCGCCATCCATGCCGGTTGGCGCGGTACCGTCAGTCGCATCGTCCTGCACACGCTGGAACATATGCGCGCCCTCTACGGTACGGACGGAAGGAACGTGACTGCCGTCATTGGTCCCGGCATCTCCCTACCAGCTTTCGAAGTGGGCGAAGAAGTCTATGAAGCCTTCCGCGAGCAGGGCTTCCCTATGGAATACATTTCCGAATGGAATCCCGCTACCCACAAACACCACATCGACCTCTGGGCCGCCAACCGTATGCAACTACAAGACTTCGGCGTACCTTCGGAGCAAGTGGAGACAGCGGGCATCTGCACTTACAACCAGTACGAGGATTTCTTTTCGGCACGCAGAATGGGGATACGGTCGGGGAGAATACTGAGCGGAATCATGATGAAAGAAAAGATCGCTCATCCTTGATTATGAAAGATAATCTTATTATTTTGCAACATTCCAAACGAAAGCATAAATCATTTAAACCATAAGCAATATGTCTATTATAAGAATCTTATTCCTGCTTATTTCTTTTGCTTTATGTACTTTTACATTGAAAGCACAAGAACCATCCACACCTTCTATAAAGGCATTGCATGCATACGCAACAAAAAACGGTATATCACCCAAAGAATACATATTCAAACTTTTTGAGCAATCGGACATCATTGTGCTGGGCGAACGCGACCATCGTGACACCGTACAATACGACTTTTATTTGGACGTACTCGCCGATCCCCGCTTTGCCGAACGCATAGGGTACATCTATACCGAAGTAGGCTCCAACAACATGACCGAAGAAGTAAACCAACTGTTACAAGGAACTTACCCTACGGAAAAAGATTTCATAGAGAGCCTGTACACCTATTACCGGAAAAGCGAGACTTTCTACCCGCTATGGGAAAAGTACAATCGCATCAAGTTCCTCAAAGGTCTCTATGACATCAATCGGACATCTTCCAATAAAATCCGCCTCGGACTGACTGATTGCAAATTCTCATGGGAAGAAATCCGCACAACGGAAGATTACAAGAAGTTTTGGCACTCACCCGAAGTAAACGATCGCGACAGCTTGATGTGCACCCACTTCGCCGAGATGTACGCCCGCCAGACACCACTGAACGGAAAACGAAAAGCTTTGGTCATAACCAGCCAGCCACATGCCATCAACCACTCACAGTTCTTCAGGAGATGGAACAGAGATTACAGAACTCAAGGATGGTGGATGAAACAAACTTTCGGAGAAGAACGTGTCAAGATAGTCCTGATGAATTGGTTTGACTATAGGCTATTTGACGGACAAAACTTTCCGATGACGGGAAAAGGTACTTGGGACGCAGCATTCGAATTGATGAACTGCCGTCCGTTCGGCATCGACTTGCAGAACAATCCTTATGGAGAAACGGCCTTCAACGGTGTAGCCGGAGGTAGTGCCCTATTTATCAAAAACCGGAAATGGCAGGATGTAGCCGATGGACTTATCTACGATGCTCCTTTATACAATCATGTAGCAGCATGGGGAATTGACGGACTTATACCCAAAGAATTTGAACCAGAAATCAAGCGTCGTACAGAATTGTACTGGAAAGTCGCTAACCCGAAAGAGGAAACGATACCATTCGATGTGTTCATAAATGAGTATAACATATTCCACACTTACCCGGCTGCTTTCAAAAGCAAAGAAGATGTCAAACAACTCATTCAAAAGGTGTTGTCCGAACAGCAAGACAAGAATTAATCACATAAGGACATCTATTTATATGTTAATCAAACCATCAAACTCAAGAATTTAAAAACTCCATAAACTCCAAATGTATAACATCACCCTTTCCGAAGAAATCAAACGACATTGCCCCGAATACCGTGGTGCCGCCGTATTTGCAGAAGTGACAAACAGCACTTACAACGAAGGCTTATGGCAGGAGATTGCCGCATTCACCCAAGATTTAAAAGCCCACGACACCACGGACAGCATCAAAAACCAGCCCGTCATTGCTGCCACACGTGAAGCCTACAAACGTTGCGGCAAAGACCCCAGCCGTTATCGTCCCTCTGCCGAAGCCCTTCGCCGACGCCTGCTACGTGGACTGGAGCTTTATCAGATAGACACATTGGTGGACCTTATCAACCTCGTCTCCCTCCGCACCGGACACTCCATCGGTGGCTTCGATGCAGACAAGATAGAAGGAACCAGCCTTGAACTCGGTATCGGACGCACCGACGAACCTTTTGAAGGCATCGGACGCGGTGTACTCAATATTGAGGGACTCCCCGTCTACCGCGACCGCATCGGAGGTATCGGTACCCCTACCAGCGACAATGAGCGTACCAAGATGGATCTCCATACCCGCCACATCCTTGCTATTGTCAATGGATATAACGGACAGGAAGGACTGAAAGAGGCTGCCGAGATGATTCTGGAACTATTGGTGAAATATGCTTCCGCCATCGGTGGAACGATACAATACTTTGAATAATAAAATGAAACAATACCTGCTGGTAAACAGGAAACAATACCTGCTGGTAAAATGAAACGATACTGTAAATAAATGAAAGCCCATCTTACATTTATCTTCTTACTATTTATCGCCTTGGACATCACAGCACAGAAAAAGAGGACCGCTTTCTCTGTCATGGAAACAAACCATGTACGTGTAACCACTCCAGGGCTCTTCCAAACAGACAACTCAATCATACTGCCCCTGCACGAGATATCGGACACGGCATACGCTTTCCCCCTACCCGGCGGCAAAATCATCTCGCCCTACGGACAACGTGGCAGGCGAGGACACAGCGGCATCGACATCAAAACACGTGCCCGAGATACGATACGTTGTGCCTTCGATGGTGTCGTGCGGATGGCAAAACACTACAGCGCCTACGGCAATGTCATCGTCGTACGCCACGGATTCGGGCTGGAAACCGTCTACAGCCACAACGTCAAGAACTTGGTCCATAGCGGCGATACTGTCCGTGCCGGACAAGCCATTGCCCTGACCGGACGCACCGGACGTGCCACAACCGAACACCTGCACTTCGAAACCCGCGTCAACGGACAACATTTCGACCCGAACCTGGTCTTCGACATGAAACTGCAGACCCTGAACAAGCTACGTTTGGAATGCTCCAAACATGAACACGGCATCACCGTCAGGCCACTACCGACCATCTATCTGGAGCCTTGGCAAAAAAAATACCTGATGGAACGGCTTAAGTGTCCAAACCTTTCATTATTTTTGCAAAACGTTTCACTAAAAGAGCAAATTGAACTTTAAAACATATCAATGATAGAAAAACTGATTGTTCTTGAAGACATCGACCCGGTCATCTTTTACGGCGTAAACAACGCAAATATGCAGTTGATAAAGGCTTTGCACCCCAAACTGCGTATCGTGGCACGCGGTAATGTCATCAAAGTGCTGGGTGATGAAGAAGAAATGTGCGCATTCGAGGAAAACATCACCAAGCTGGAAAAATATTGTGCAGAATACAACTCTCTGAAAGAGGAAGTCATCATAGACATCATCAGGGGTAATGCCCCGCAAGCTGAGAAATCGGGCAATGTCATCGTGTTCAGCGTCACGGGAAAACCGATCATCCCGCGTAGCGAGAACCAACAGAAGCTGGTAGAGGCTTTCTCCAAGAACGACATGGTGTTCGCCATCGGCCCTGCCGGCTCCGGAAAAACCTATACCGCCATCGCGCTGGCCGTGCGTGCCCTAAAGAACAAGGAAATCAAGAAAATCATCCTCAGCCGACCCGCCGTAGAAGCCGGAGAGAAACTCGGCTTCCTGCCCGGCGACATGAAGGATAAAATAGACCCGTATCTGCAACCTCTCTACGACGCCCTGCAGGACATGATACCTGCCGCCAAACTGAAAGAGTACATGGAACTGAACATCATCCAGATTGCCCCTCTCGCCTTCATGCGAGGACGTACGCTGAATGATGCCGTAGTCATCCTAGACGAAGCGCAGAATACCACTACCCAACAGATCAAGATGTTCCTCACCCGTATGGGTATGAACACCAAAATGATTGTCACGGGCGACATGACTCAGATTGACCTGCCTGCTTCCCAGACTTCCGGTCTGGTACAGGCACTCCGTATCTTGAAAGGCGTAAAAGGTATCAGTTTTGTGGAATTGAACAAAAAAGACATCGTCCGCCACAAGCTGGTTACCCAAATTGTCGAGGCCTACGAGAAGTTCGAGAAGGAAGCAAAAGCGGAACGGGAGAAAAGAAAGGAAGAGGCAATGGCACGCAGATAATGCGTGCCCTCCCTCACTACAAGAATATTCAACCAATAAACACATATATTACAATGAAAGCATTAACTAAAACAGATTTCAACTTTCCGGGACAGAAGAGCGTGTACCACGGAAAAGTACGCGATGTGTATAACATCAATGGTGAAAAGTTGGTCATGGTAGCTACCGACCGTATCTCAGCCTTCGACGTCGTATTGCCCAAAGGCATTCCTTTCAAAGGACAGATGCTGAACCAGATTGCCGCCAAATTCTTGGATGCCACTACAGACATCTGCCCCAACTGGAAAATGGCTACTCCCGACCCCATGGTGACGGTAGGTGTGATGTGCGAAGGCTTCCCGGTGGAAATGATTGTACGCGGTTACCTCTGTGGCAGCGCATGGCGTGCCTACAAGAGCGGCGTGCGTGAAATCTGCGGCGTGAAACTGCCCGAAGGCATGAAAGAAAACCAGAAATTCCCCGAACCCATCATCACCCCGACCACGAAAGCAGAAATCGGTGAACATGATGCCGACATCTCCAAGGAAGAAATCCTTGCCAAAGGTCTGGCCACACCCGAAGAGTATGCCTTGCTGGAGAAATATACCTTGACTCTCTTCAAACGCGGTACGGAAATCGCAGCAGAACGCGGCCTAATCCTTGTAGATACCAAATATGAATTCGGCAAGCACAACGGCACCATCTACCTGATGGACGAAATCCACACTCCGGACTCCAGCCGCTATTTCTACTCCGAAGGCTACGAAGAACGCTTCTCCAAAGGAGAACCGCAGAAGCAGCTTTCCAAGGAGTTCGTACGCGAATGGTTGATGGACAACGGCTTCCAAGGCAAAGAAGGACAACAGGTACCGGAAATGACAGACGAAATCGTCACTTCCATCAGCGAACGCTACATCGAACTGTACGAACACATCACCGGTGAGAAGTTCGTAAAAGAAGATACCAGCGACATTGCCCAGCGAATTGAAAAGAACGTAACGGAATACTTGAAATAAATGGACTACCCACAAGAACACATCAAGCCTTACAACAAGGAAGGCAAAAAGAGCGAACTGGTGGAAGAGATGTTCGACAACATCGCTCCTGCCTACGACAAACTGAACCATACGCTGTCGATGGGAATTGACCGGAGCTGGCGCAAAAAGGCAATCAGATACCTCCTCCCCTTCCGCCCCCGCCGCATGATGGACGTGGCCACCGGCACCGGCGACTTTGCTATTCTGGCATGCCGGGAATTGCAACCGGACTCACTGATAGGCACCGACATCTCGGAAGGCATGATGAATGTGGGACGTGAAAAAGTGAAGCAAGCGCACCTCTCGGACAAAATAACCTTTGCCCGGGAGGATTGCACTTCCCTCTCGTTTGCCGACGGGAGTTTCGATGCCGTGACTGTGGCGTTCGGCATCCGCAACTTCGAAGGACTGGATAAAGGGCTTTCTGAAATGTGCCGCGTACTCGCCCCCGGAGGACATCTGGTTATTCTGGAACTCTCTACCCCAGACCGCTTTCCGATGAAGCAATTGTTTGCCATCTACTCCAAAGTCGTAATCCCACTGATCGGCAAATTCATTTCCAAAGACAACAGTGCCTATACCTACCTGCCGCAAAGCATCCGAGCCTTCCCGCAAGGAGAAGTGATGCAGGAGGTTATCCGTAAGGCTGGCTTCAGCGAAGTCCGGTTCAAGCGACTGACCTTTGGGATATGCACGTTGTACACAGCCAAGAAATAAAAATTAATCCTTACTTTAACACACTTTCATTATGCAGAAATACGGTTTAATAGGCTATCCGCTGAAACATTCGTTTTCCATCGGATATTTCAATGAGAAATTCAAGGCAGAAAACATCGATGCTGAATATGTGAATTTTGAAATACCCAGCATCAATGATTTTATGGAAGTCATAGGGGAAAATCCCAACCTTTGCGGCCTCAATGTTACTATCCCCTATAAGGAACAAGTGATTCCTTTCCTCGACGAACTGGATAAGGATACTGCCAAGATCGGTGCGGTCAACGTCATCAAAATCATCCGCCAGGCTAAAGGAAAAGTCAAACTTGTGGGCTACAACTCAGACATCATCGGGTTTACACAGTCCATCGAACCCCTGTTGCAACCACACCACAAGAAGGCTCTGATTCTGGGCACGGGCGGAGCTTCAAAAGCCGTCTATCACGGACTTGCCAACCTAGGCATTGAAAGCGTATTCGTGTCACGCATAAAAAAAGACCCTACCTTCCTCACCTACGAAGAACTGACTCCGGCAATCATGCAGGAATACACGGTCATTGTCAACTGTACCCCAGTGGGCATGTATCCGAAGGTGGATTTCTGCCCGAACATTCCGTACGAGCTGTTAACACCCAACCATTTGCTCTACGACTTGTTATACAATCCCAATGAAACTCTCTTCATGAAGAAAGGGGAAGCTCAGGGTGCCGTCACCAAGAACGGATTGGAAATGTTGTTGCTGCAAGCATTCGCTGCATGGGAAATTTGGAACAAATGACGGGTGAAAAACGTTATAAGCAATAAACTGAATAGGAATGCATCCAATTCCTCAAACATAAGAAAAAATGAAAAAAGGTGTCAAATATGGCCTGATGTCAGGACCACTGCTGGTGATCATTGCAATCATCACTGCTGCGAGTTTCTATATGCTCGACTATTCGCTGAATCCGAAGTCCAATAACGGAAAGGATATTCAGGGTTCCTACAGCTACATGCGCAACGAATATCCGCACATCTGCCAATGGATGGACAGCCTGCTGGACGCCGGAGCGTTGAAAGACACCTTTATCGTCAATCCGGAAGGAGTGCGGCTGCATGCCATATATGCGGCCGCTCCCGAACCTACCGCCAAGACCGCTGTCATCGTACATGGATATACAGACAATTGCATCCGTATGCTAATGTTGGGTTATCTTTACCACAAGAATCTGAAATACAACATCTTGTTACCCGATCTGCAAAACCACGGACTGAGCGAAGGAAAAAGCATCCAAATGGGATGGAAAGACCGTAAAGATGTACTGACCTGGATGGATGTAGCCAATGATCTCTTCCAGAAGCCTTTTAACATAATTGACACGATATACACTCCGGACGGCAGATGTAATATCTGTAGAGTGAAAGACAATAAATCACAGATGGTGGTACATGGTATCTCGATGGGAGCTGCTACCACCATGATGCTATCAGGTGAAAAGTCTCCCTACTACGTATGTTGTTTCGTAGAAGACTGCGGTTATACGAGTGTATGGGACGAGTTTTCCCACGAACTGAAAAAGCAGTTCAACCTGCCGGCTTTTCCATTGATGTATACCACCAGCGGACTGTGTAAAGTCAAGTATGGCTGGGGGTTTGAAGAGGCTTCTTCATTGAAGCAAGTAAAAAAGAGCCGCCATCCCATGCTGTTCATCCACGGAGATGCGGATACTTATGTGCCTACATGGATGGTGCATACCCTCTACGAAGCCAAACCGGGGCATAAAGAATTATGGATAGTACCCGGCACCGCTCATGCCATGTCCTATAAAGAACATCCGGAAGAGTACACCGCACGCGTGAAAAGTTTTGTAGAGAAATACGTACAATAACGTAACTTTTCCTATTTCCGTCATATCAATAGAAGATGCAATGAAAAGATTATTTTCCATCAGTTTATTTTTATGCCTGCTACTTCTGTCTGTACAGGCACAGAAGGCCTATACGCCCGATAATATTCCCAAAGTGCACCTCCAAGACAAGATGCGCTACGCCTGCAATCCGGACGCCATCCTCTCGCAGGCAGCGTGCGACAGCATCGATCGCATGCTGTATGCACTGGAGCAACAGACGGGCATTGAGACTGTGGTCGCCGTGGTTACCTCTATCGGTAGCGATGATTGCTTCGACTTCGCCCATCGCCTGCTCAACGAATGGGGAGTGGGAAAGAAAGGGAAAAACAACGGTCTTGTCATCCTGTTGGTGACCGACCAGCGTTGCATCCAGTTCTACACCGGTTATGGCTTAGAGGGAGATCTGCCCGATGCCATCTGCAAGCGTATCCAAAAACGAGACATGATTCCTTACCTGAAAGACGGTAACTGGGATGCCGGCATGGTCGCCGGTGTGCGGGCAGTATGCGAAAGATTGGACGGCAGTATGGTGAACGATGAAGAAGAAAAGGAGGATCTTTCTCCGCTTGGCGTACTGGCACTTATCATGGGATTCCTGACAATAGCCATAGTGATAGGATGGATTGCTGCACGTGCTGCAAGCAAATGTCCGAACTGCGGAGAGCATAAGCTGCAACGCACCCGAAGCAAGGTTGTGTCGCGTCATAACGGAGTGAAGACGGAGGATGTCACCTACACATGCCGCAACTGCGGACATAGCGTCGTACGCCGCAAGCAATCGTACGATGAAAACTACCACGGAGGAGGTGGAGGCGGCCCGATCATCTTCGGAAGCGGAGGAGGATTCGGCGGTTCCGGAGGAGGATTCAGTGGAGGCAGTTTCGGAGGAGGTATAGGCGGAGGCGGAGGAGCCGGATCAAGGTTCTGAAGATATTCGTAAAAAGAATAAGGAAGACAGAAGGAACTGATGAGATAAAGGATTATAACTCCTTTAATTTCTCAAATCCACTTCCCCCCTTAAACAAGCAACAACATTCAATAATCAATAAACAGAAAACAGTATGAAAAAGTCAACTATCATTATTTTAGTCGTAGCAGCCCTTCTCGTCATTTGGGGTGTTACCGGATACAACAATCTGGTAAGTATGGACGAAAACGTAAGCGGACAATGGTCCAACGTAGAGACACAATATCAACGCCGTGCCGACCTGATACCGAACCTGGTCAATACGGTCAAAGGATATGCTTCTCATGAAAAGGAGACTCTGGAAGGAGTGATACAGGCACGCAGCCAAGCTACGCAGATCACGGTTGATGCCGACAACCTAACACCCGAGAAACTGGCTGAATATCAGAAAGCACAGGGTGCAGTCACTTCTGCTTTGGGTAAGTTGCTCGCCATCACCGAAAACTATCCGGAGCTAAAGGCAAACCAGAACTTCCTGGAACTGCAAGCCCAACTGGAAGGTACGGAAAACCGTATCAACGTGGCACGTACTAACTTCAACAATGTGGCAAAAGATTTCAATATAGCTATCCGTCGCTTCCCCAAAAACATTCTTGCCAGTCTGTTCGGCTTCGAGAAACGGGCTTACTTTGAGGCTGCCGAGGGTGCCGAACAAGCACCAAAAGTAGAATTCTAAGCAATCCTTCTTTACACTTCGCATGCATACCGAAAATGAGGTATGAATAAGATAGGATGGCGAAGGTAATGAATGTAAACGATTATCTATCAAGTATAAAAAAACATAAAAGGTACTTCTTAATATACAGAGGTACCTTTCTTATTCTATATATTTACGTTCATTATCAATCTTTAACTGGACCTACATCATGAAACATCCTCACGGCTATCTGTTCATCCTCCTCTTGCTGTTACCCATTCTGTATGCCTGCAACAGCGAGATATTTCTGGACGAGGTCAAGCTACCGTTTACCCAAGCTACGCTGAACGGCGATGGAGACACACTGACCATCCGATTCAACACTTCTAAGTGGATACTAAACGGTGCCGGTACCTATAATGGCTTTTTTGAAAGCAACTACTATACATTGTCGGGTATGGACATGGGACCTGCCCCCATCTGCCATTTGGCAGAACCTGGCAAAGTCGTAGTAACCAATGCCGATCGCGAGCTCTCCTTCATCCGCCCCAACGAACGGGAACTGCAAGTGTGCATCGGTATCAATCCAGAGAAGACCCCATTCGAATTCGAGCTATACATTGCCGACGAAATCTATCAACAGCAAGAGATACACTTCACACAGCAGGCGGGAAGCGGCTACACAATAGACCGGATAGAATACAGCCTTATCCCGAACTCCATACGTACGGACACGGTAAGTGACCTCTTTCTTATTGTAGCCAAGAACTCAGACGGATCGACAGAGACACGCACTTACAATCTCAACGACTTGCACAAACGTAATATCCTCTTGTCATGTGCCACCAGTCTGAACCTGACACAGACAGGCGATGAAAAGCCCTCCATCGAACTTCCCTCCGCCGACATCTCGCAGGGGATAAAGCTCGGCACCGACCGTATCCCTTACTTCCAGTACGGCAATGCCTTGGTGGACATGACGCTGGAGCCTCCGTATATACATACCGTAATTTTGAAACCGGGTATCAATCAGATATACCGGATAGTCAAACGTCAGGTCTACAGTGCCAATTATACCCTCTATTTGCGTAGCACTAAGACGGGGAAAATATATTCCGCACAGGGTCGGCTGCGCAGTGAGACACCAATAGAAACCATCGGCTGTTTTGTACAAAGAGAGAAGTATGGGGAATAGAAGGGCAAATGATAGAGGATAAGTGATAAGTAACAGCTGATAGATGATGGAGAATAAGTGATAGACTATAGACGAGAAATAACCATGAGAATAACCCATAAACTACTGATAGCCCTGCTCCTTACGGGGCAGAGTGCCTACGGATTGCAGGCGCAAGATGCTGCGATACATGCACAAAAAGATACTTTGCCTCATCCGTTGCACCGTGCCATTCATAAACTGTCTGTGGACGTACGTCCTGCTTATCTGGCACCTACCAACGTCTTCTTCAAGGGAATCAATGCCAGTCAAAAAGACATGAACACGTTTCTGTCGGGACACCTGAAGTATGGTATACAATTCAATCCCGACTCTAAGTTCGGCAGGCTCTATCCGCATACTACGCAGGGCATCGGGCTTGCGGTAAATACGATGTTCAACGATATGGAGATCGGCACTCCCGTAGCGCTCTATGTCTTTCAGAGTTCACGTATCGCCAGCCTCACTCCCCGGTTGTCGCTGGACTACGAATGGAACTTCGGTGCTTCCTTCGGATGGAAAAAGTATGACGAGAAGTTCTCATACAATCTAGTGACAGGTTCCAAAATCAACGCATATATTAATCTGGGCTTCTTCCTGAATTGGCGGTTGTCTCCCCACTGGAACCTCAGCGCCGGAGTAGAAGGTACTCACTTCTCTAACGGCAACTCCCACTATCCCAACTCCGGTGTCAACACATTGGGGGCACGCGTGGGCATCACCCGCAACTTCGGCGACGAGCAAACCCTTGCCAAGGCGCAGGACGCCATGCCGCCAAGGATACTCCCTTTCAGCCCACACGTCAGCTACGACCTCACGCTATACGGTGGAACCAAGATACGCGGATGGGTAGACGACTACGGCAGTACGCTGGTTCCAGGCTCATTCGGGGTAGTAGGCATCAACTTCAACCCGATGTACAACTTCCACCGCATGCTGCGGGCAGGTCTCTCGCTCGACGCACAGTATGACGAAAGTGCCAACATCCGGGAATATAAGGCCGGAACAGACGCCAACGGAGTCCCAAGGTTCTATCGTCCGCCCTTCAAGGAACAATTCAACGCCGGACTGTCGGCACGCTGCGAATTTGTCATGCCTGTTTTCTCCATCAACATTGGTGTGGGATACCACTTCCTGCACAAAGGGAAGGATACGAAGGGATGGTATCAGATACTTGCTCTCAAGACCTCACTCACCCGCAACCTCTATCTGCATACCGGTTATCAGTTGCAGAACTTCCACGACCCCAACCATCTGATGCTGGGACTGGGATGGCGGTTCAATAACCGGAGATAATACAAAATAACGCGGATAGTACCGACTCATAAAAAGAATCTGTGCTATTCGCGCTATCTGTGATGGGAAACGAACAATTCCTCTCTTCTTCCTAATCGAGGTCGTCTATCGCCTCACGCAACTCTTTTACCCCTCTCCATGCCTTGAAGAACAGGCGTAATCCTAACATCAGCCCCACAGCAAGCCCCGTCCAGGCACCTGCCATAAGATACGGATCGCCGAAACGGTTCATATCCCACAACATGCCCGTCAGCATCGGAATGGCCAACAACACACTTATGCCAATCCCTACCTTGAAGCTCAAGCGGAAACGCGCCTCTGCCAGACAGACTTCACGCACAGCCATGCGATTACAGTCTATTTTGTCCAACAGATACATCCAAGTAAACTGTCGGATACCTATTGCCACTACGAACAGACATACCATCACCCACGTCTGTATGCTGAAATTATACTCAGCATGCCGCATGATATTCCAAAGGAAAAGCGGCAGTAGAAACACGACGAACGTAAGGCGTAACAGAAGCCTTTGCCTCATCTGTCTCACTTTACTGTCCACTGTCTTATGCAGTTGCTTGCGGTTCTCTATCTCCAGTCGGTCGAGCCTTTCCGTCATGGCGGCCCAGTTGTTCTTCAAATCTTCCAGTTCCATAGTCTATAATTTTTCAACTGTTAGCTTGTTTGGTTAGTTTATCTTTGATTCGTTTCAGTCTTGATGCTACGGTGTTGCGCGGTATGCCCACGATGTCGGCGATATCCTCGTATGAATTCTCATCCAACCACAGCAGGATGAGGGCACGCTCAAACTTGCTCAGTCCGGCAATGAGACGATACATCTCCCGGAGTTTCCGGGTGGTTTCGTTGTCTTCGGCTTCGAGACCGTAGAGGGCATCGAGCGAAGTATGTTCCCCCCTCCGTTGCTCCTGCCGATAAAAGGAGATACAAGTGTTCAGTCCCACACGATAGATCCACGACGAGGGCTTTCCTCTTCCTTCGTATCCGTCAAAACCCCTCCAAAGGTTAATCACGATTTCCTGGTAGAGGTCTTCAAAGTTATCCCCATCCGTAGCATACATATAGCAGATCTTATAGATCACCCGTTTGTACTCATCGATAAGGGCAATGAACTGTTTTTCTTTTGCATCTTGTTCCATTATTCAGATAGTCTTTTGTATATAAGACGCCGATTCAGAGGATTAGTTGCATATCTATGCTAAAAAAAGAAGTACAGGCAGCATACAGAATACACAGATGGGACAGATTCTCACAGATCATTCTTCTCTTCAATCACCAAGATCTGTGGCAATCTGCCCCATCCGTATTATCAGTACTATGTCAGATGAAAAGATTCAAATTAGCCTCCTCCGCACGTTCGAGGTAAGAGGCTACGCCGCCCAGCGTAACATTATCCAGAAGTTCTTCCTTCTGTACTCCCATCACATCCATACTCATGGTACAAGCTATCATCTCCACACCATTGTCGATAGCTTGCCGGATCAGGCTTTCCAGACTGTCTATCCGTTTCCGTTTCATGATAAGACGCATCATCCGGCTACCGGCACCTGCCATGTTCATCTTAGAGAGTTTAAGTTTGCCACTGTGCGAAGGGAGCATCCAGCCGAACATCTTGCCGAACAGGTCTTTGGAGACTGCCGGTTTATGAGGTTTCTTGATTACATTCAGCCCCCAGAAGGTGAAGAACATCGTTACCTTTTTGCCGGTGGAAGCGGCACCATTGGCTATGACGAAAGAAGCAAGTGCTTTGTCCAGATCGTCGCTGAAGACAATCAACGTCTTGTTGTCGGCACTGCCGGATGCAATACGGTCGGGAGCAGCCTGTTCCTGCTTGCGAATGGTAGCGGCAACTACGCCGTTCTTATTCTCCAAAGCAACAAGTTCCGCACCCGTCATCTTGCACCACGAAGAGACATCTTTGCCGAAAGCCTGGTCGGTGGCAGTGATCTGGAGCTGCTCGCCCGTCTTCAGGGTTTCGTAGTTCTTCTTCAGCTGCATCACTGGTCCCGGACACATCAGACCGCAAGCATCTACTTTCAGCGTAGGAGTTTGGGGATAGGCACATTGGCTATCGGTGTTTTCCGGTGTGCTGGGAATATAAGGAGAGACTTCCTTTATCGGAGCAGTCGCTACGCTCCAGGTTTTGTAACCGCCTGAGAGGTTGCGTACGTTGGTAAAGCCGTTCTGCACCAGGATGCGGTACGCCAGATAGCCGCGTAAACCAACGGCACAGGTCACTACGATAGGCTTCTCTTTCGGCAGTTCATCCAGATGCTCACGCAGTTCATCTACCGGAATATTGATGAATCCGGGGATAGAGCCCAAACGGTATTCGTCGGGCGTACGGACGTCAATCCGTACTGTATCGGCTGAAAGTTCGGCTACTTCGCGCCACTGGATGAGACATACCCGTCCGGCAAGCACATTGTCCGCCACAAATCCTGCCATGTTCACGGGGTCCTTTGCCGATGAATAGGGAGGCGCATAGGCATGTTCCAGTTCCATCAGGTCGCGGATGGTACCACCCTGCCGGATCACTTGTTCCATCATTTCGATACGTTTGTCCACACCGTTGAATCCGACTACCTGCGCACCCAACAGCCTACCGCTTTCGGGTGCAAACAGAATCTTGATAGACAACGGAACTGACTCTGGATAATAGCCGGCATGTGATGCCCCGTGCGTATAGGAAGAGATGTAGTCGATATGATTCAGTTTCAACAGTTTCGCATTGGCACCAGTAGTGGCAACCGTCAGGTCGAACACTTTGGCTATGGAGGTTCCGATTGAGCCGCGGTAGACCTCCTTATTACCGAACACGATGTTGTCCGCCACGATACGTCCTTGCTTGTTTGCCGGACCTGCCAGCGGGATAAGTGCCGGTTGTCCGGTCACAAGGTGCTTTATTTCGGTGGCATCGCCCAAGGCATAGATGTCCGGATTGGAAGTTTGCAGGTAGTCGTTTACGGCAATGCCGCCCCGTTCTCCGATGGCAAGTCCGGCTTCCTTTGCCAGTTTAGTCTCCGGACGTACACCAATACTCAACAGAACGAGATCGGTTACGAGCTGCTTACCGCTACGCAAGTGTACGATGACGGCATCCTCTTTCTCTTCAAAACGGCTGACCCCGTCTTCCAAGTACAGTCCGACACCTTTATCCGTCAATTGTTGGTGTACGATTGCCGCCATCGAGAAGTCTAACGGAGCCATTACCTGATTTGCCATTTCCACGACATCGACCTGAATGTCCAAGTCATGCAGGTTCTCTGCCATTTCCAGTCCGATGAAACCGCCGCCCACGACAATGGCACGCTTGGGGTTTTCTGCATTAACGTAATTCTTTATCGCATCCGTGTCCGGTACGTTGCGGAGAGTGAATATCTTCTTGCTTCCGATACCTTCGATGCTCGGACGCAGAGGTTCGGCTCCCGGCGAGAGAACCAGTTTGTCGTATGCCTCGGTGTAGGTCTCTCCTGTAGAGAGATTCTTGACTTCCACCTCCTTTTTATCCGGTCGGATGACAGTCACCTCCTGCTCGGTGCGGATATCTATGCGGAAGCGGTCGGTGAAGCCTTTCACGGTCTGCACAAACAACTTTTCCCGTTCGCCAATCGTTCCGCCTATGTAGTAAGGCAGACCACAGTTTGCATACGATACGTACTTCCCTCGTTCAAACAAGATGATACGGGCTTTCTCATCCATTCTGCGCAGGCGGGCTGCGACGGTAGCCCCTCCGGCTACTCCTCCTATAATCAGGTAATTCATATGATAATTTTATTTGTTTATACTATATATATTTGCTAATAGAAAATATTAGGGTAAAAAAGGGAATTATCCCTTTTCCATACAGTTTTTCAGCTTTTCGAAGAGTTCGTCGAAGCAGAGTTCAGCATTCATCATTTGCTCTATTTTCGCCTTTCCATCGGAAGTGAGCGAGAAGAACATCTGGCGTTTGTCGTTCCGATTGATATCCCGACGGATGTATCCCTTATTCTCCACTGCTGTGATCACCTTTGAAACGCGCGAGTTGGACAGTCCGATGTATTCGCAGATCATGCCTGCGGATTTCGTCTCTCCGTCTTTCAGGCAGCAGAGCAACATAGCTTCGTTAATTGTTATATCATGTACTTCTGCAAAAGTCTTCTCAAACTGATACAAGGTCTTATAGATATCTTTGATGGCACAAATTGATTTCATATTCTTAGCATGATGTTTTGATGGGCACAAATATATGGATTATTTCTTGATATAAATAGTGTTTAGTGAAAAATATTTCATTTAAACTATATTCTTTTATAATCAGCCCATGAAAGAGAGAAAAATACTATTGCTTACCAAATGAAAGAGAACAACCTACCGACAAAGGTAATAACCAAATGTACCGGACTATCTTCGGAAGAAATCAGCAAGTTAGAACCACAAAAGCAAGACCATAAAATGTTATGAAACAAAAGAAGCAATGTCATGAAGCAAAAGAAATAATGTTTTGATAGAAAAGATTGTCTCTTTTGTATCGGGACATAGATTGTGGACAAGGGGTTCCTTTCATAGATTATCAATAAGGGGGGATTAATCAGGAAGTTTATTAGGAGACTTATCAACAAAGAAGCAAATGAGTAATAAGCGAGCCTCAAATGATGAGTAAAGAAGCGTCAAGTGAGCAATAAGGAATTGTCAAGTGAAATCTCCTGAAGATTTCACTTGAACCGCTTAAAACTTTGCTTGATATTCGGGAACTCTGTTTGGTCGAGAGAGAAAAAAAAAAGAAAGACAAATCAGAACTTTTTTGAGTGCTGTGGAATACCCTTTTGGGTTCAAAAAGGGTTCAGGGTTCCTTATGCCCTAATTTTCTGGCACTATTGTACGACTAATAAGAATATATGATTCATCTGATATTTGGTAGGGGACATCATACAACGGCAATGGCATAACATCTGAATGCATTATTTAATCAGACTCTTCTTGGTAAAAGAGATAGGAATCACACCCTCCAGTCAGATTATTGGATTTTCAGCCTGCTGTATGATAGGTTACCGTATCACCCGAAATATCGGATAAACCGAATTTAAGCAGCTTCTAAGGGATAAGGAAACTTTGGTAGGTTAACCGATATAGAGTGCTTGCATTTATCCGGAAACAAGCACCTCACGAAATATAGGATTATTTTGAGCTTTTATCAATTAGTTTAGACATATTTTTGCGCATTTCTATTCAAATGCGGCAAAAATAAGGGCATAAGGAACCTTGAACCTATTTTGAACCTAAATTTCTATTTAGGCGTCTCTTTTAAGTTTATTAATCTATTCTCAATCAATTGCTTATATAATAAAACCTTTAATTCGGAATTTTCTTCAAAATATAGCGAAATAGACAAAAATAGATTTTTTAACCTTTGCCAATTTGAATAAATAATGCTAACATATGAAAACCATTCTTTTTATGGGAAGGCACGCATTTTGCCTGATTTAGCTTTAGAATAATGGCATGTTAATGATGCGAATTATTAGGCTAACCGCAGAACTTTTCATTGATTTACAAAAAATGCAGTTGTCTGCTAATTTATTTTTAGCGCAATATCCTAACTTGTTTTTGTAGTTCCTCAATTCTTTGCATGAACACATCAAACTCCAAAGATTCACCATAAATGAAGAAACGTCTCATATCTGCATAGTCATCTTGCCATGCACCTATAACCGATTCTGGTATTGTAAAGTTGATGGAAGATGGAGCATGTAAATCATAATTCACATATTTCAAAGCATAATAAGCCTTACGATGCTCAACAATGGCATCATAAAGTTTGCGATTCGACAAAGCTTCTACACCATATTCTGTGTCCATCAGTTTTTCCAAATCATAAAGATGGCGTGACATTCGGACACTCCGTGGCTTTTCTTTTTGAAATTCTTCAGCCAAAAGAAATAGCTTTTCAAGAAATGTACGAGTAGGGACTACGGTTCTGACCAAACTATCTGCATCGGTATCTTCGCCATCAAAACTTTCACCTATTAGAGAACGGATTTGTCGTAATTCCGTAGGTTCATTCATTGAAAGACAACTAATTTCAATCTTTACACGTGGAGGAATATAATTTATCGTATCCTCAAGAATTGACGGATAGTGTAATAGAATTACCGTAGGATCTTTATCTGAATCTATCGGTCGCCATTTTCCTTCTTTATCTTGTACCTAAGATACATTTTCTATAGTGTAACCAGAAACTCCTACTTCTTTCAAGTTGGCATCTAATTGAGCAGAAAGAGTCTCATGGATATACGCTCGTGATATTTTGCGTAATTTCTCACGCTGACTTTTACCAGTCTTCTCAATACCAAAGAATGAATGGCTGATTGCCAAGTCAATATCTTCAGAGAAACGCTCTATGATATTAAAACCTTTTGACAACGATGTTCCACCTTTGAAGATTAAAGAGTCACGGCAATCTGTTTGGAATAATGCCTTCAGCGTAATAGTTACCCACCAGTCTTTTTCAATAGCTACCTGATTAACACCAGGATGTCCTGCTTCCGTTTGCTGTAACATTGCCAAACGGTCTACTATTTCATTATTTAACCATAGTTTTCCCATATTATAAATCCATTTTAAGCAGTTAGCATTGGTTTTATAATTCGTTTCATCCACGCAGGCATCATATCTACATCCTTAACAAGGGTCTCCTTATCAGTTTCCTTTAACATCAATTGTCGGATGGCATTCTATTCACTTTCTCCTACATTCTCTTTTTTCAGAGCTTTCAGAGCCTGAACAAGTAAAGAGATGAGACGAGTACCATAACAGAAATTCTTGGGTACACCTCGTTTTAATACTACTCTTCTAAGTACATGACAAAAATTTGAAAACATCGAATTTTGGGGTATAAGTCGGACGC
>NZ_CAJUHF010000038.1 GCF_910585845.1 uncultured Bacteroides sp.
TATTCTAAAATTGTTGCTGACCAACATGATTGTATTCGATTCGCTGAATAGTTACAAACAGTTTCTAAAAATCAAAAAAATCCTAAAAGGAATTCAGGACAAAAAACAAGTTACTTCTCAAAGCTGTTTATTAGACAAAGAATCAAACAGACTAAAAATAATTAATTTATTTTGAAGTCTCATTGAAAGCCTATACATTTGCATCGTTGTTTATGCAATTATTGTTGTTACACAAACAATATTTTTATCACCTTTATTAATATTATATACAATGAGAAAGTTCTTATGTTTCATCAGTTTAGCATGCATAACCATCGTTGCAGGCGCACAAGAGATATTAAGCCTTGATAGTTGCCGTGCATTGGCTATAGCCAACAATAAAGAGCTACTGATAAGCCAAGAAAAAATAAATTCCGCCCATTATCAGAGAAAAGCGGCATTTACCAACTATCTTCCTGACATTTCCGCCACAGGTGGATACATGCGTACCCAAAAAGAAATCTCATTATTGAACAACAACCAAAAAAGCGCATTAAGCTCTATGGGAACCCAAGTGAGTGGTGCCATGCAAGCAGGCATACAAAACATCCTGACGCAGAATCCCGGACTGGCGCAGAACCCTCAATTCATGGCATTGATTCAGGCATTGGGTAACATCGACGTAGCTACTCCGCTGAACGGACTCGGCAACTCCCTTGTGGATGCTTTCCGCACGGATACCCGCAACATGTATGCAGGTGCGCTGACTCTGACACAACCTTTATATATGGGTGGTAAAATACGCGCCTACAACAAAATTACCCGATATGCTGAAGAGTTGGCACGCCAGCAACACGCCAGCGGCTTGCAAGACGTCATCCTCAGCACCGACCAAGCCTATTGGCAAGTAGTATCGTTAGCCAGCAAAAAGAAGTTGGCGGAAGGCTATCTGAAGTTATTGCAGAAGTTGGAAGACGATGTAAACAAGATGATAGCCGAAGGCGTAGCCACCAAAGCAGACGGACTGTCGGTAAAGGTGAAAGTGAACGAAGCAGAAATGACACTGACCAAAGTGGAAGATGGCTTAAGCCTATCCAGAATGTTGTTATGCCAACTATGCGGATTGGACCTTTCCTCTCCCATCACCCTGAAAGACGAACAGGAAGATGATCTCGGTTCGAATGCGGCGGCTGCCGAAAGCATAGACATGAACAGCGTTTATGCCATGCGTCCCGAAGTGCGCAGCCTGCAGCTTGCCACGGAGATCTACAAGCAAAAGATCAATGTCACCCGCTCCGAATATATGCCTTCACTGGCATTGATGGGCAGCTACATGATGACCAACCCGTCTGTCTTCAACGGCTTCGAAAAGAAGTTCAAGGGAATGTGGAACGTGGGTGTCGTATTGCAAGTGCCTATCTGGCATTGGGGCGAAGGCTTGTATAAAGTGAAAGCAGCCAAAGCAGAAGCACGTATCGCCCAATACCAACTGGATGATGCCAAAGAAAAGATAGAACTCCAAGTCAACCAATCCGTCTTCAAAATGAATGAAGCCGCCAAGAAACTGACTATGGCAGAAAAGAATCTGGAAAAAGCCAATGAAAACCTGCGTTATGCCACCCTCGGATTTGAAGAAGGAGTGATAGCCGCCAGCAATGTCCTGGAAGCGCATACAGCATGGCTTTCCGCCCAATCGGATAAGATAGATGCACAGATAGACGTGAAACTGGCTGATATTTATCTGAAGAAGGCGGAGGGACGGTTATCAATTGACAATTGATAATTGACAGTTGATAATTGACAATTAAAACAGGAAATGGAAAGTTAACATTTAATATTTAGATAAATTGGATACAAAATCACAAAACAGTAACATGCTGCTGGCATTTCTGACACTGACAGGCGTCATTGCCATAGTAGCCATAGTGGGGTTCTTTATGTTGCGCAAAGGACCGGAAATCGTACAAGGACAGGCGGAAGTCACCGAGTATCGTGTATCAAGCAAAGTGCCGGGACGTATCCTGGAGTTTCGGGTGAAAGAGGGAGAAAGCGTGCAGGCAGGAGATACGCTTGCCATACTGGAAGCCCCGGACGTGTTGGCAAAACTGGAACAGGCGCGTGCCGCAGAAGCCGCTGCACAGGCGCAAAATGAGAAAGCACAAAAAGGTGCCCGTCATGAGCAAGTGCAGGGTGCCTTTGAAATGTGGCAGAAAGCAAAAGCCGGACTTGCCATCGCCGAGAAATCATACAAACGCGTGAAGAACCTTACCGACCAAGGTGTCATGTCTGCACAGAAGTTGGATGAAGTCACTGCCCAACGTGATGCTGCCATAGCTACCGAGAAAGCTGCCAAAGCACAGTACGACATGGCAAGAAACGGTGCCGAACGCGAAGACAAAGCCGCTGCCGCCGCTATGGTGAATCGTGCGAAAGGTGCCGTAGCCGAAGTAGAATCCTATATCAAAGAGACTTATCTGATAGCACAAACGGCAGGAGAAGTCTCCGAGATATTCCCGCAAGCAGGCGAACTGGTGGGAACCGGTGCACCTATCATGAATATTGCCATAATGGATGACTTATGGGTGACCTTCAACGTCCGTGAAGACTTGTTGCAAGGACTGAACGTGAATACAGAGTTTGAAGCCTTCATTCCAGCATTGAACAAAGATATCCGGCTGAAGGTGAACTACATGAAAGACCTCGGTACATACGCCGCATGGAAAGCGACCAAAACCACCGGACAGTTCGACCTGAAAACCTTCGAAGTGAGAGCTGTGCCGCAAGAGAAAGTGGAAGGATTGCGTCCGGGAATGTCGGTAATATTGGAGAAGTAACAAGGTGGGAAGTGGAAAATGGAAAGTGGAAAATGGTACGAGACAAAAAACACATCGCCTTGTGGAACGTATTGAAACGGGAATGCCGACGAATGGTTTCCCGCCCGTTGTATCTGTTCTGCATGGTGATAGCTCCACTGTTCTGCTATGTATTTTTCACCACGCTGATGGGTTCGGGGCTTCCTGTCAACATGCCCATAGGTGTAGTGGATCAGGATATGACCTCCACTTCACGCCAACTCGCGCGTAACCTGGATGCTTTCGAGCAGACTGCCGTTGTAGCCCACTACCCTACTGTCAGTGAGGCGCGCACAGCCATGCAGTCTGGGGAAATATACGGTTTCTATTATATCCCGCAAGGAACTACAGCCAAAGTACAATCCCAACGGCAACCTACTGTCTCGTTCTATACCAACAACACGCTGCTCATTGCCGGCTCGCTGCTCTACAAAGACATGAAAATGATGAGTGAACTGGCATCAGGAGCCGCCGCACGCGCCAGCCTGTATGCCAAAGGAGCTACTGAGGCGCAAGCCATGGCATTCCTACAACCCATCGTCATCGACACGCACCCACTGAACAATCCTTGGTTGAACTATTCCGTCTATCTGTGCAACACTTTTGCACCGGGCGTATTGATGCTGTTGATTTTCATGATAACCGTCTACTCCATCGGTGTGGAGATAAAAGACCGTACAGCCCGCGAGTGGTTGCGTATGGGAAATAACTCCATTTACATCTCCCTTGCCGGAAAGCTCTTGCCGCATACCGCCGTCTTTTTCCTGATGGGCATATTATATAATGTGTACCTATATGGTTTTCTTCATTTCCCTTGCAACAGCGGTATCCTGCCAATGTTGCTTGCCACTCTATGCCTGGTGCTGGCATCGCAAGGGATGGGAGTGCTCATGATAGGGACATTACCTACCTTGCGCCTGGGACTGAGTTTCGCATCGCTTTGGGGAGTACTCTCGTTCTCGATGTGCGGTCTGTCGTTTCCTGCTATGGCCATGCATCCCATGTTGCAAGGATTGGCGAACTTGTTCCCGCTACGCCACTATTTCCTGATTTATGTAGACCAGGCACTGAATGGTTATCCGATGGCCTATTCATGGATCAACTACGTGGCATTACTCATTTTCATGATGCTTCCTTTTCTCATTGTACATCGACTGAAAGGAGCGTTGATTTACTATAAATATGTGCCCTAATGAAACAGCTGACGTTTAAACAGAAAATCATACAAGGTATCCACGATTTGTTTTATATCTGGATGCAGGAGTTCCGCACAACTTTCCGCGATCAGGGTGTGCTCATCTTTTTCGTGCTTGTCCCGTTGATGTATCCGCTGATTTATGCTTTCATCTACACCAATGAGACGATACGTGAGGTTCCTGCCGTTGTAGTAGACTATTCACACAGTGCATTGAGCCGCGAATATCTGCGGAAAGTGGATGCCAGCCCAGAGGTGAAGATCGTGTCCTATTGTGCCGACATGGAAGAAGCGAAGCTGATGCTGAAAGAGCGCCTTGCATATGGCATTATCTATGTCCCCGCCGACTTCAGCGACAACATCGCGCAGGGGAAGCAGACCCAAGTCAGCCTGTTCTGCGACATGAGCGGACTGCTCTACTACAAGGCTTTGCTGAATGCAAACACAAGCGTGTCACTGGACATGAACGCCGACATAAAGATACAGCGTGCCGGCAACAGTACCCACCGGCAGGATGAGATCACCACCTATCCGATAAAATATGAGGATGTCGCCCTCTTCAACCCGACCAATGGTTTCGCTGCGTTCCTGATACCTGCCGTGCTGATACTGATCATCCAGCAGACCTTGCTGCTCGGCATCGGACTATCCGTCGGAACTGCGCGCGAACACAACCGATTCAGGGATTTGGTGCCCATCAACCGCCACTATAACGGAACGTTACGCATTGTCCTTGGCAAGGGATTGAGTTACTTCATGGTGTACGCTCTTGTATCTGTCTATGTGCTTTGTGTAGTACCACGTCTGTTCAGTCTTATCCAAATAGGCCGACCGGATATATTGGCACTGTTTACCCTACCCTATCTGGCAGCTTGCATTTTCTTCGCAATGACTGCCTCGATAGCCATACGCAATCGGGAAACCTGCATGTTGCTATTCGTATTCACCTCCGTACCCTTGCTGTTCCTTTCCGGCATCTCCTGGCCCGGTGCGGCAATGCCGGACTTCTGGAGATATTTCTCCTACATCTTCCCGTCGACTTTCGGAATCAATGGTTTCGTACGCATCAACAGCATGGGAGCCAGCCTCAACGAAGTGGCTCCCGAATACAGGGCTTTGTGGATACAGGCAGGTATCTATTTCCTGACCACCTGCGGGGTGTATCGTTGGCAGATCATCCAAAGCCGGAAACATGTGATTGAGAAGTACAAGGAATATAAAGGTCGGTAAACAACGATTGGAATCATCCGAGGAGAGCGTCTCGAAATGACGATAACCCACGGATAAAATTGTGGAAGGCAATTCAATTGTCAATATTTTTCTATACATGTATTTTGAAGGCATTTTTGCCCCTCGCCCCCTCCAGAATACCTTCTGAGAGGGGGGATAATGACTCAGGGACTGAAAGGGTTTCAGTCCCTGAGTGAATGCCTTTCAGTCCCTGAGTCAATGGCATTCATTCAGTGAGTGAATCCTGCATCTTCCGAAAAGCGGACATTCTCCACTGTTTTGTTAAGAAAAAGTCTTTTTCTTATTTACTTAATACGGCTTATACCGCATGACGGATAAGTGAACGACTCCTATGAAAAAAGAACTTTCGGAAGGTATTTCACACTAATTAACCAACTGTTTATTGCAAGGCTACGAAAGTTTCGTAGCTTTGCATTGAATTCATTTAAATACTTTATTCCATGGAAAAGTTAACTATACAAGAAGAAGAAGCAATGATTTACATTTGGGAACTGGGCAGTTGCTTCATTAAAGACATTGTTGCCAAATATCCCAAGCCGACGCCTCCCTACACCACAGTAGCTTCCATCGTGAAAAATTTGGAGCGCAAGCAGTATGTAACAGTCACACGGGTGGGGAATACGTACCAATACACACCCGCCATCCGCGAAAGCGAGTACAAACGTACCTTCATGAGCGGATTCGTGCGCAATTACTTTGAGAACTCATACAAGGAAATGGTCTCGTTCTTCGCCAAAGAGCAGAAGATTTCGACCAATGACCTGAAAGACATCATAGACATGATTGAGAAAGGGAAAGAATCTTAAAAAAGCAAACAGAAAGATGTTAGCGTATTTTCTAAAAATAAACGTAGCCATTGCGCTGTTCTATGCGTTCTATCGGCTGTTTTTCTATAAAGACACGTTCTTCACGTGGCGCAGGACGGCACTGCTGTGTTTCTTTGCCGTTTCTGCCCTGTATCCCTTGCTGAACATACAGACATGGATTACGGAGCAGAAACCCATGGTGGCAATGGCAGACCTGTACGCCGACATCATCCTGCCGGAAATCACTCTCATGCCCGAACAAACGGACACCGACTGGAAAACCCTCCTGCATCATGCAGCGGGCTTCACCTATTGGGGAGTGGTGGTTCTACTGGCAATCCGCCTGCTCATACAGCTCATCGGTATCATCCGCCTCTCCTTCCGTTGCCGGAAGACGCGGATAAACGGTACCGATGTACGCCTGCTCAAGCAAGCAGACGGGCCTTTCTCTTTCTTCCACTGGATATTTATCTATCCGGATAACCACACCGAGGAGGAATTGAACGAGATACTGACTCACGAACAGACTCATGCCAGCCAATGGCATTCGGTGGACGTGCTGATCAGTGAGACGGTATGCATATTCTGCTGGTTCAATCCCTTCGCCTGGCTCATGAAACGCGAGATCCGCACCAATTTGGAATATCTGGCGGACAACCGCGTATTAGAAACCGGGTACGACTCCAAAACCTATCAGTATCACCTGTTAGGACTCTCCCATCACAAGGCTGCAGCAACTATCTATAATAGTTTCAATGTTTTACCTTTAAAAAAGCGTATCAAAATGATGAACAAGAAAAGAACCCGAGAAATAGGAAGGACCAAGTACATCATGTTCCTCCCTTTGGCAGCCTTACTGATGATTATCAGCAACATCGAAGCCGTGGCACGCACCACCAGAGAAGTGGCCAAAGATGTCATAGAGGCTGTAGAAGAGAATCTGACGCCGAAAGTGACAGCACCGGACACGGAAACCGCCACTACCGGAATGATCCTTACAACGGAAACGGAAGCCCTGCCGGAAACGCTGGAAACACCCTCCGTAACAACAGCAACCCAATCTGAAACACCTGCGCCGCAACAGGACAAGGATAAACTTGTAACCTATCAGGGAGTGGTAGTGGACAAAGACGGCAATCCGGTGGAAGGAGCAGAAGTGATCGTAAAAGGAAGACACAAACTGCCGCAAAACCAGTCATTCCGGACCGACAAGAACGGAGAGTTCTCCATCCTTGCTTTCGAGAATACCCCATCCATAGCCATAAGATGGGAAAAAGACAGCAAATATATGTTAGGAGGTACCCCAATAGAGCATGAAAAACGCACCGGAATAAAAATTGTCATGAATGACAAATGGCTGAATCCGCCTGCCAACGATCCGAACAATCCGGTGTTTGAGGTAGTAGAACAAATGCCCGTATTCCCAGATGGCGGCATACAAGGTGTGATGCAATTTCTGGCGAAAAACATCAAATACCCGGTAAATGCAATGAAGAATGGTACACAAGGGCGCGTCACCGTGCAATTCATTGTAAATACCGACGGAAGCATCTCCAATGTAGGTATTCTGCGCGGAGTGGACCCTGATTTGGACAACGAAGCAGTACGCGTCATCAGCACAATGCCCAACTGGCAACCGGGCATGCAGAAAGGAAAAGCTGTACGGGTGAAATATACGATCCCCGTCATGTTCCGGTTGAATGATGAAAAGAAGGAGGAATACAAGCCTGTGCAGACGATTGCAGGTTCGGTAGTCGTTACAAACCAGACGAACGGAAAAGAGCCTGCGGTAAACAACAACGTAATCACTGTCTTTGAAGCCGTAGAGCAGATGCCTTCATTCCCCGGTGGCACAGAAGGACTGATGAGGTATCTTGCCCAACACATCAAATATCCGGTAGAAGCACAACAGGCCAAAAAGCAAGGACGGGTAGTCGTACAAGTCGTCATCGACGAAAACGGCAACGTTATAAGCCCTAAAATAACCCAAAGCGCCGAACCGCTATTGGATGCGGAAGCCATCCGCGTAACGGTAAACATGCCGAAATGGAAACCGGGCATGCAAAAAGGAAAGGCGGTCAACGTAAGATACACGTTCCCTATTGATTTTAAGTTACAATAAAGCTACAATCCAAGAAGAAATTCTCTCTTATAACTAATAGATTATCCGCAAGCCCTGCCCTTGGCCGTTCACTTCGGCACAAGGGCAGGATGCAGATAATCAAAAAAATCATATACCATGAAAAAGCGATTTATCCTATTGCTTTTCTTACTAATAACCAGCGTAGTCAGTGCTCAGGGGTGATTCTTTCAATTCGGGCATTATGACACACCTTCTTCTAACTCCCGAATAACTCCCGATAACTCTAAAAGAACAATTTCTAAAAGCTACTTATTCATCTTCACCACTTCCGTCGGTGCCATTTCCACATTGCGCTTGTCCACCTGACGGACTACGGCTGCCGCCAGTTGTAGGAAGGCGCGTCCGGTCACTGTGTTCTCATCCAGCGCTACCGGTGTACCGTTATCACCGCTCTCGCAAATGCTTTGCACGATAGGTATCTGCCCCAACAGAGGAACATTCATCTCTTCTGCCAATTGTTTGGCACCTTCTTTACCGAAAATATAATACTTGTTTTCAGGCAACTCTGCAGGCGTAAACCAAGCCATGTTCTCTACCAGACCGAGGATGGGGACATTCACCTTGTCATTGACAAACATGTTGATGCCCTTGCGTGCATCAGCCAATGCCACTGCCTGCGGAGTGCTGACAACAATGGCTCCCGTTAGAGCGAGCGTCTGCACTACGGTCAGATGGATATCGCTCGTGCCGGGAGGGAGGTCGATAAGGAAATAATCAAGATCGCCCCAATTGGCATCCCCTATCAACTGCTTCAAGGCATTGCTTGCCATGCCGCCACGCCATAAAGTAGCCTGGTCGGGGTCTACAAAGAAACCAATAGAAAGTAACTTGATGCCATATTTCTCTACTGGTATAATCAAGTCGCGACCTCCAATATTCTCGGCATACGGACGGGCATCTTCCACCTGAAACATCTTAGGCATAGAGGGACCGAAAATATCAGCATCCAACAAACCGACTTTATAGCCCAACTTTGCCAAAGAGACAGCCAGATTGGCAGCTACCGTCGACTTACCCACACCACCTTTGCCCGAAGAGACTCCGATGATATTCTTCACCTGGGGCAACATCTTGCCCGGTTCGGGACGTGCAGCCTGTTTGCTTTCGGTGGCGATAGTGACTTCCACATCATTGGATACATACGCATGAATAGCCGCTTCCGCAGCCTTTACCACTGACTTCATGAAAGGGTCGGTCGATTTCTCGAATATCAGCGAGAAACTGACTTTCATCCCATCTATGCGCATATTGTCGGCAACCATCTCTGCTTCCACGAGGTTCTTTCCGGTGCCGGGATAACGCACTGTTGCCAATGCGTCTAAAATTAGTTTAGGATAAAGGGTCATTTTAAATTAAAAATTGAAAGTTGAAAATTAAAGGAAACCTGGTTCGGACAGTTCACCACAAATTACACAGATTAACGCAAATAGTATAGGTGACACAGGTTGCACAAATTATCATCTATTACACAGATGTTATTAAAGTATAGTATAGAACGCACATAATCTATGATTATCTGAATAATCTAAATAATCCATGTCAATCTGAGTAATCTGTGACAACCTCTATTTTGATATGCCCACCATTCATCCTCCGTTATTTACTGGTTTGCAATCCGCTCCGCTTGCTGCGGTTATAACTGCGATATTCATCCAGTTCTATTTCCACATCGGGTTCATGCAACTCACCTTCTTTGGGCAGATGGAACTTGACGTACTTGATGTTCAGCCCGCGGTCCAGCCACTGTTGCTCGTAGTAGGTCCTGATGCTGAGAATCTCGTCAGCCATACCGGAATGATAGAGGTCTTCCGTCATCACATCTACCGGAAAATGATTCTCCTCAATCATGTAGCGGGTATAGGTGAACATAAAGTTGCTGTCTGTCTTCAAATGGACGATACCGTCCGGTATCAGGAACTTGCGATAACGCTCCATGAAATAGGTGGAGGTCAAACGCTTGGTTGCTTTCTTCATCTGCGGGTCGGAGAAGGTCAGCCATATCTCGCTCACTTCGTTCTCTGCAAAGAAACGGTCGATGATTTCAATGTTCGTACGCAGGAAAGCGACATTCTTCATGCCAGCACGCAAGGATTCCGTAGCACCGGACCACATACGGGCACCCTTGATGTCTACACCAATAAAGTTCTTATCGGGAAACAGGCGTCCCAGTCCGACCGTGTATTCACCACGTCCGCATCCTAACTCCAGTACAATGGGACGGTCATTCTTGAAGAATGACTCGTTCCATTTTCCTTTCATCTCAAAGGGTACATCCTCCACTGCCGAATAGGGATACTCAAACACGTGCGGATAGTCTGCCATATCGGCAAACTTAGCTAACTTACCTTTACTCATACGTTACTCCACAATGGTTACCCAGCCATGTGTATCCGGTTCGTCACCATATTGGATTCCACGCAGCTTGTTGTACAACTTCGTGCAAACAGGTCCCGGCTTGCCGTCTTTGGCTATCACGTAGGAATGTCCGTTCTCCGGATCATCGATACGTTCTATCGGGCTGATGACGGCTGCTGTTCCGCAAGCACCTGCCTCTTCGAACGTAGTAAGTTCCTCTTCAGGAATCGGACGACGTTCCACCTTCATACCCATGTCTTCGGCAAGTTGCATCAGGCTCTTGTTGGTGATAGAGGGCAGGATGGAAGTAGACAAAGGAGTGACATAGGTGTTATCTTTGATTCCGAAGAAGTTGGCAGCACCACACTCGTCGATGTATTTCTTTTCTTTAGCATCCAAATAGAACTCTGCGGAGTAACCTGCAACATGGGCTTCATGGCTGGCACGCAGGCTGGCCGCATAGTTTCCGCCCACTTTATAGATACCGGTTCCGAGCGGAGCGGCACGGTCATATTTGCGTGTAATGACGTAGGGAGTGGTGGAGAAGCCGCCTTTGAAGTACGGTCCTACCGGAGTTACGAATATCAGGAACATGTATTCAGCAGAAGGACGAACACCTACCTGTGCGCCTGTTCCTATCAGTAACGGACGAATATAGAGGGATGCACCGCTTTCGTAGGGCGGAATGAAACGTTCGTTCAGCTTCACTACCTTCAGCACGGCCTCTTTGAAGCGGTCTGTCGGCAATTCTGCCATCATGATGCCACGGCATGTGGATTGCAAACGGGCTGCGTTCTCCTCCAGACGGAAGATGCGCACCTTACCATCTTTTCCGCGGAATGCTTTCAGTCCTTCGAATGCTTCCTGACCATAATGCAGGCAGGTAGCCGCCATGTGAATGTTGAGCAGTTCGCTACTGCTGACTTCCAGTTCTCCCCATGCGCCATTGCGGAAATTAATTCTCACATTGTAATCTGTCTTCATATACCCGAACGACAGATTGGACCAATCCATTTCTTTCATATCTCAAAGTTTTTAAATTCATTCTAATTGCAACAAAAATACGGCTTATTCTTCACATTTTTGCTTCTCTGACAGTAATTTTTCAATTTCCTTATCAGCTTTAGTCAGTTTATCGCTGCAAAACGCAATGATCTCATTCGCTTCCTTTATCTTTTCGGCAAGCACATCTATTTCCAACTCGTTATTGTCTATCTGGCGGACAATCTTCTCCAGGCGATCCATCGCTTGAGAATAGGTTTCCTTTTTCTTTGAAGTAGGCATGGCTTTTTATTAATTGACTATTGACTATTAACAATTGACAATTGATAATTGACAATTGATAATTGACAATTCATTTTTTTTATAATTCACTATTTGTAATTACGGAAGTGGTTTTGCCACGGAAGAAGCGGGTAAGGATTTCGTCGCCTTCGCGCAGGGAAGAGGCGTCTTTCACTACTTTTCCGTCTTTCAACGTAAGACTGTAACCGCGGGCAAGCATTTTCTCAGGCGAAGCGTCCGTAAGGCGCTGCTGCAACAGTTCCAGGCGATGGTGCTGGCGCGAGAGGGAGGCTGTGACGGACTGGAAGATATCTTTCCGAACGGTCAGCAACGTCAGTTTGGCTTCGGACAGGCGGCGAACAACAGCCGAGGGAATACGTTTTCTGCATCCGTCCAGCCTGCGATGCTCTTCTGCCAATCGGAAAAGGATACTTTCGCGCAAACGTCCGGCAAGGATTTCCAGGCGGTCGGCAGTCATGCCCAAGCAGCTTATCAGAAATTCGGCGGCAGCTGTAGGAGTCTTCACTCGAGTGTGCGCCACGCTGTCGAGCACCGTATCATCCCGTTCATGCCCAATGCCAGTAATGACGGGCAAAGGGAACTGGGCACACGAAGCGGCAAGCAGGTAGGTGTCGAAACTGGAAAGGTCGGACGTAGCCCCTCCGCCACGAATGATGACTACCACATCAAAGTCATCCTGCCGGACAAGTATCTGATCCAGGGCGGAGAGTATGGATTCTTCTACACGGTCGCCTTGCATCAATGCCGGAAACAGTTCCGTGCGGAAGAAGAAACCACGGGGATTGTGCTGCAACTGATGACAAAAATCACCATACCCGGCTGCTGTGGGCGAAGAGATGATGGCGATACGCTGCGGAAGTTGCGGTATTTCAAGTTCTTTGTTCAGGGTGAGCACGCCTTCTGAGGCAAGTTGATCCAGAATCTCCTTACGGCGGCGAGCTATATCGCCCAAAGTGTAGGTGGGATCAATGTCCTGAACAGTCAGACTATAGCCATACAGTTCGTGGAAGGTGACCGTGACCTGCACTAACACTTTGATACCTGATACAAAAGCTTGTCCGGTGGATTCCTCGAAGTAAGGTTTCAACAAATGGAAGATATTCGACCAAATTATTCCCCGTGCTTTGGCAACCAAGCTGTTGCTATGCGGGTCTTTCTGAATAAATTCCAGGTAGCAATGACCTGTACTGTTGGTGCGCACGTCGCTCAGTTCGGCTTGCACCCAATATTCATCCGGCATACCGCATTCGATATGATGGCGCACCAAAGCATTTAAGTCATATAATGATAAAGCATCCATTATCTGGGGTTTATTTATGGCTTTCCTTGTATTGCTGATATGCCTTCCACATGTCGGGCACACCATAACCGTAAATATTATCAGGGAAATCGGCACGATTGCCCACGCGGCGTACCAGTTCGATCAACTCCTTCGCTGTCAGGTCCGGACATGCCTGCCACAGGCAAGCCACCATGCCACACATGATGGGCGAAGAGAAAGAAGTACCGTTTGCCCTTCCTTGGTTTCCATCCGTGCGGATGACGTCTGCACCCAAGCCGACAGCAACGACATCCGGTTTCACCCGATTGTCCGCCGTATTGCCAATGGAAGAAAAAGGTGCCAGTACGGCTCTCTTGTCCACAGCTCCCACGGTCAACACATTGTCTGCATCGCCCGGAGGGGTTATCTTCTTCCAAGGACCCGAACCGGAATTTCCGGCACTGCACACGAGCACCATTCCTTTGTCCGCCACCATTGAGGCTTGGCGTGACATCAACGCATATTGGCCGTCCAAATCACGGTATCTGTAATTCTTAGACTTGTCATCGAAGGTATAGTATCCTAACGAAGTATTCAGTACATCCACGCCCACACTATCGGCAAATTCGACTGCCGCAGCCCAGTAGTCCTGTTCCACCAGGTGCTCGGAATATTCGTCTTCGCTCCTGAGCAACCAGAAAGCAGCTTCGGGAGCTGTTCCGGTCATCACTTCGGGACGGTTCATGCCGATGCAGGAGAGCACGGACAGGCCGTGGCTGCTTTCGGCAAAAATATCTGCCTGAGGGTTCACAAAGTCTTTGGTGCCAAGGATGCGGATGTTCTGCATGGCGGTAATCCGGTCTACGTTATGGAAACCGGCATCGATGACGGCAATTGTGACGCTCTCTCCCCGAAAACCTGCTTCATGCAACTTATCGCCATTGCTAAGTTGAATCTGAGTGATGGCACGCCCGTAAACACTGTCGGGATATATCGTAGGCTGATTGACAACAGAATCGCGCCCGACAGACATGGTAGGTTTATAGGCACCAGGAGACATCCACACTTTCTCCGTAGAACGCACAAAAGGCAACGCAGCGATACGATCAATCAGCGCCGGGTCGTTGCAAGAGACTGTCACAAAGTTATTCCACTTTCCGGTCACCACAATGCGTGCTCCCAGTCTACGAATCTCGTCCATATACTTACGACATACCGGCAGATCGGTAGAGTCTATCGGAAGATTCTGCCTCTTGCGTCGTTCGATTGCCTTGTCGGAAAGAAACGCCTCCGGCTTCTCCAACGAATAGCCGGTAGCAGCTTTATCCCTTAAACTGATGCGATACTTCAACGTATCTTGCTGAGCCAAAGCCCCTGTCACAAAACAGGCAATGGCCAAAAAGGAAAACAGTTTTCTCATTGATTTATAAAAATGTTATGCAAATCTGCGGTAGAGTATTCCCCGTCCCGCACAGTCATGAATATTTCTCCACATTATTGTTTTCTGCAATGACCAGACCGATTCCGCGTTGCGAAGCGATGAACGCACCGCCCACCACACGCTTTCCGATGTAGAATACGGCAGACTGACCGGGGGCAATTGCCGAAGCCTCGGGCAAGAAATGCACAAGCAGACGTCCGTCGTCCAGCCGCCCGACAGTACAAGGTATCGGCTTGCTGCGGTAGCGGATGCGTACTGCCAGTCCGGTGGCAGAGAAGAACTCCTGTTCATCAATGATCTGCTCCTGCTCGGCAAGCATATACTCCACACGGAGTTGTTCGGCGTCACCCAGCATCACGGTATTCTTCTGCGGATTTATCTTCAGCACGTATGCCGGCTTGCCCAATGCTATTTCCAGTCCCTTGCGCTGGCCGATGGTGTAATAGGGAAAGCCTTTGTGCTCGCCCAGTTTCACTCCCTGCGAATTGACAAACCAGCCGGTTCCTATCTCACTGTCTATCTGCGGAGAGTGTTCGCGCAGAAAGTCGCGGTAGTCTCCCTTGATGAAACAGACCTCCATGCTCTCTCCCTCTTCCGCCTTCAGACGGAAGCCTTTGCTGCGCAGATATTCCCTCACTTGCAACTTCGTATATGTACCCAAAGGAAAAATACAACGCCTTAGCACGTCCTGCCCCAGCCGCCACAAAAAATAGGATTGGTCTTTCTTGTCGTCATCGCCTGCCACGACGTACGTCTTTCCATTCCTTTCTTCCAACCGGCAGTAGTGTCCGGTGGCTATAAAGGCACAACCCAACTTATCCGCCCACTCCGCCAGTATGCGGAACTTAAACAGAGGATTGCACATCACACAAGGGTTCGGCGTCCGTCCGTTGCAATATTCATCGATAAAGTTCTGCACGACAGTCTTACGGAAATCCTCCCGCTCGTCCACCACATAGTGTTCAATGCCCATGTTTGCAGCAAGTTGCCGGGCCTCCGTGGGGTCGTCTCCCCACACCCATAGGGTCAGACCGACAATGTCATATCCCAGTTCTTTCAGCATCAGACAAGTGGCGGTGCTGTCTATGCCACCGCTCATGCCAACCAATACGCGCTTCTCCGATTTGTCCATCTTGGATTATTCATTTAATTAGCCTACAAAAATAGATGATTTCGGGCAGAAGCCGCTGAAATGAGATACCTTTTTCACATGCCTTCACACAAACGCGTTTGTAATAAGGATTATCCACCCGGCTGTCGTCACTGCCAAAGGCAGGGTACAAAAGAGGCTGCGAAGCCTGTTCCTCTACCTGTCCAACAGGAAAGACTCTTCGCAGCCTCAAGGCTTATCAGTATCCGATGACAACCGGATAGTCTCTCTTTATCCGCAGTGGAAGTATTTCTCAACCAGCTTCAACATCTCTTCCGGCTTGTCCTGTAACTCGGCACGCAAAGTCCGGTCGTCATACGAGCGCAGTCTGGCAAGGATGCCATCTATCATTGCCGGACTGAACACACGATACTTCTCGAAAATCTCGCGCTGCTTCTCCAGACAATCTGCCGAGGCGGCGCAACTGTCGGGCAACTGCGCCAGTTGATTCAGTTTGTCTTCATTCTCTTTCTTATGAATATTCACATTCACATACGTCTTCTCTGCCACGTCCAGTGCATCGTCCATCTCGAAGCCATGACGGCACGCCACAGCCAGTCCGGCTATCAACTGATACAAATCTGCCGACCCGTCCGGTGAGCGCATTTCTACTGTCTGCTTCTGTGTCGTGTCGTAATGGCTCGGAGCCTCCAGCGGATTGGCAAGCATGCACATGTCCGCCTTTGCCGACCAACCCAAGGGGACGCGCACCAGTACGGAGCGGTTGCGGTCGCCCCAGCAGATGTTGGTGGGTGCCTCCTGATGGGGCACGAGGCGGAAATAGGAAGTAGGATTCGTATTGCCGAAGGCAGTGATGGAAGCGGCCACCTGCATCATGCCCGCGATCGCCTTGCGTGCCGTGGCAGACAGTACACCGTTCTCCAACATCTGGTTCTGCCCGTCCTTCACGATACGCATGTGGATGTGCAGTCCCGAACCCGCTTTTCCGACAGTGATCTTCGGTGCGAACGTGATGTCATAGCCATACTGATAGGCCAGGTTGCGAATGATCCACTTGGCTATCATCAGCTGGTCGGCAGCCAAATCGGCGCGCACAGGCAGGAACTCTATCTCGTTCTGCTCATAAATCTTGTTGCCGAGCGTAAAGTTGCCCACCTCGGAATGGCCGTACTTGATCTGTCCGCCGGCCTGTGCGATGTACGACATGCACTCCGTACGGAAATCGTTGAACTTGGCATACGGTGCCGACTCGTGATAGCCGCGCTGGTCGGTGGCGGGAAACAGTCCGGTGTTCTCCGAAATGACGTAATACTCCAACTCGCCCATGGCCTGGAACTCCATACCCGTCACGTCGGTAAAGGCGCGGCAAGCCTTGCGCAGGGTATATTCCGGGGAGCTTTCCAGTGGTTCGCCGTCCTTGTTGAAGTAAGAACAGAGCATAGACAGAGTGGGCAATTCGGAGAAGGGGTCTATGAAGGCTGTCCGGAAACGGGGCAACACATACAGGTCGCTGCTGCCTGCCTCGATGAAGGGGAACAGGCTCGACCCGTCCACCCGTTCGCCACACGTAAGGATAGCGTCCAGATAGGCTTCATTGTTAATCACGAAGTTCAGCGTTTTCAACCTCCCATCGGCGGCGGGATACATGAAGTTCACCATTCGGATATCGTTCTCCTTGATGTAGGAGATAATGTCGGCTTTCGTAAACTCGGAAGCGGGTTTCTGAAGGGCAGCCACCAGTAAATTGGGGCTCATTGACAATTCTTGGTTCATCATATGTCGGTTGATTGTTTAAGTTTATTATATGATTAACAAAACACGGGCATGGGAGCGCATCGAAAACCGACACCAGTCTGTGAGACGAGTATCGGAACGCCCCGCTACGCACAAAGATAGTAAAAGTTCTTTAGAAACAAGAAATTCAGGCTTGTTTTTAAGGATAAATCACGCGGGCGGAGGTGTTCCGCTTTCAATATGACAGCTTCTTTCCCGCACATCAGGCTGATGTAATCGGAATGTAATACGCATGAAACAGAAATATAACATCGGTCTCCGATCTTTGCCGCCGTAAACCAACCGGATAGAAACAATGGTCATGAAGAAAAGCTTATTCCCCCTGTTCATTTTCCTGCTGCCACTGGCTGCCGGCGCCCAAACTCCGTATCACGACGAAGACGGAAAGCGGATCGACAAGAAAGAGTTGCAGGTGAAGGATTATCTGCCGGAGATACACGGCACCCTACGCGGCAAGTTCGAGTATCAGACGAAAATGAAGGCAAGCCGCTTCGAAGTGCGAAACGCACGCATCAGCCTCACAGGCAACGTCTTGCCCATCGTGGCATACAAAGCCGAAATCGACCTTTCGGACGAAGGGCAAATCAGGATGCTGGACGCCTACGCCCGCCTCTTCCCCGCGAAAGGCGTGACAGTGACCGCCGGACAAATGCGCGTGCCCTTCGGCATCGACGCACACCGCTCGCCCCATCAGCAGCACTTCGCCAACCGCTCGTCCATAGCCAAGCAAGTGGGAAACATACGCGACGTAGGTGTCACCTTAGGTTACGCCTTCGGCAACGAAACGCCCGTCACCCTGGAGGCGGGACTGTACAACGGTTCGGGACTGACCCACCAGAAGGTATGGCACAAGGAGGTGAACTATTCCGCCAAAGCGCAACTCCTGTTTGCACGGAAACTGAACCTGACCTTAAGCCTACAGAGCTTCCAGCCGCAGGACGTGCGGATAAACGCCTACGACATCGGCGCCTTCTACCGCTCCGGCCGCGTGCACATCGAAGGGGAGTATCTGTATAAGACCTATGCCGATCGTGCCTACGACGACGTGCATGCCCTGAACAGCTTCGTGGGCTACGACCTCCCCTTGCGGAGAGTGTTCCGGAAGATCTCTTTCCTCGCACGCTACGACATGATGACCAGCCAAAGCGACGGAAAAACCACCGACGAAGCGACCGGCACCCTGTCCACCACCGACTACAAACGGCATCGCCTGACCGGCGGCATCACCCTCAGCCTCGGCAAAGCATCCGTCACCGACCTCCGGCTGAATTTCGAGAAGTATTTCTACGCCCGTAACAGCCAATCCAAGGAATCGGAACAGGACAAGATCGTGCTGGAGTTGATGGTACGCTTCTGAACGGAACGCCCTGTGCCGCCCCTGCCGGGCAGCGTTCACCACAGACGATGCGGATTGGCACGGATTATTCCCTTAATCTTTTAATAATCAAGCAGAATAATCCGTACTAATCCGCATCGTCTATACTAATCTGTGGCAACCCGCGTAATCCGTGGTAGCACCGCGGCTCCTACTTGAAGAGCAGTTGCGCCATGTGATACAGGCTCCTGCGCCACGTGAGGAACTCGTGCGCCGTGTCGGGCGATACGTAGGAGGTCGCGTTGAATCCCGCCGCCTTCAGTTCTTCTACGGCTTTGGTGACGCCGGCCGGGTTCTCCTTGCTTCCGCAACTGATGAAGATGGATGCCACCTGATTCTTCTCCTTGATGTCCGACGGGGCATACGTGCCGCCGCTCAGCAGACCGTAGTAGTTGAACACCTCCGGACGGCGCAGGGTGATGAGCTTCGTCTCGAAACCGCCCATCGAAAGGCCGGCCATCGCACGGTGCTTCTTATTGGGCAGGGTGCGGAAATGAGTGTCGATGTAAGGGATCAGCTCGTCTACGAGGACGGTCTCGAACTCCTTGGCGGTGAAGGTGTTGATGCCGCCGAACTTCACGTCGTTCGTCATGCCGTAGGTCATCACGATGATGAACGGTGCGATCTTGCCCTCGGCAATCAGGTTGTCCATGATGAGGTTGGCGCGGCCTTGCACGGACCAGGCGGTCTCATCCTCGCCCCAGCCGTGTTGCAGGTAGAGGACGGGATATTTCTTCTTGTCCTTGCCGTAGGTGGGAGGCGTGTAGACGAAAGCGCGGCGGTGCGTATCGGTGCTCTTGGAGTAGAACCACACTTGCTGCACGTTTCCGTGGGGCACTTGCTTCATGGCGTAGAAGTCGCTGTCGTGTGCAGGGATCTCGATGCCACTCTCCCAACGGCAGGAGCCGTAATAGTTCTTCGCGCCGGGGTCGTTGAAGAGGCCTCCGTCAATGTTCAGGTGATAGTAGTGGAAGCCTTCGTCCATGGGGCCTTCCGTGGTGCCCGTCCATACGCCTTCCTTGTCCTTGCGGAGGACTGTGCCTCCACGGCCACCCAGTCCGAGGCTGACGATGACCGACTTGGCGTCGGGAGCCACCACGCGGAAGCGAGCGTAGCCTTGCGAGTTGACCATCGGATACTGTTGTCCCGGCTGGTTGAGGGCGGAGGGGAGGAAGTCTTCTTTCACGACGGCGTTGTCCAGTGCCGGATCGAAGTCCTTGATGAGGTTGTAGACGCGCTTGGGCTTGTAGTTCTCGTCGTAGGGCAGCGGGTAGTTGCGGGCTCCGAGCCATGAGTCGCGGTCGGAGAGGTTCCAGAAGGTGACGTTGTCTATCACCTCCTTGTGCTTGCGGAGCACGCGGAAGAGGCGTGTGTACTGGTCTTCCTGTAACGCCTTCACCACCTGACTGATATCGGCGCCGCCGCGGCTGAAGTTGAGCTGTCCGCCCATCTCCTCGTTGGCGCGTATGTCCAGTTCGGTGATGTGGATGTGCTTCACGAGGGTGGAGTACTTGGTGATGGCGGCGTCCACATCCTCCATGCTGGGGCCGTAGATGTTGTAGTGTCCCTGCATGCCGATTCCGTCGATGGGTATGCCTTCTTCTTTCATGGCTTTCACCATGTTGTAGATGCGGTCGCGCTTGGCGGGGTCGGCGGCGTTGTAGTCGTTGTAGAACAGGAGCACGTCGGGGTCTGCCTCGCGGGCGTAGATGAAGGCTTTCTTGATGAACTCGTCACCGGCTATCTGGTAGAGGGGCGAGTTGCGGTAGGGGCTGGGCTTCTGTCCGGCGATGCGCGGTCCGCCCTGCCAGCCTCCGTCGGAGATGGCCTCGTTCACCACGTCCCAAGCGTAGATGACGTCCTTGTAGCGCTGCACGATGGCGGTGATGTGCTGCTTCATGTTCTTGAAAAGGGTCTCTTTGGAGACCAGTTCGCCCTTGGCGTCACGGTACATCCATTCGCCTATCTGCGCATGCCACATCAGGCAGTGTCCGCGTAGCTTGATGCCGTTGGCGCGGCAGAAGTCGGCGATTTTGTCGGCATTCTCCCAGCTGAACTTTCCGCTCTCCGGTTCGGTGAGTTGGGGCTTCATGTCGTTCTCGGCGGTGATGCTGTTGAAGTCCTTCTTGATGAGGGCAATCTGGTCGGGTTCCGAGATGTTGCGCATGTTCACGGCCACGCCAATGGAGAAGTAATCCTTGTAGGCGTCTTTCAGGCCCGTTTCGCTTTGCTGCGCCAAGGCGTGACCGGCGTTCGCGGCCAGTGCCAAGGCAAGCAGGGAAGATTTGAATAAGTGTTTCATTGGATAATTATTAAAAAGGTTTCTATTGTCCGCCCGCCTACGCATGCAAGCAGGAGGTTTCTCTGCTTGTCTGCAGGCGGGGGCAGGCGGGGTTTCATCTTGTTATTTCCTGCATCGGGAACTGTTATTTCCTGCGTCGGAAACATTTGCAAATAAACCACTTTTTTATAGGACGCTGTTCCTCTCATGTTACACATATCTTTCGCCATATAACATCTTTGTCCCCACGCCGCATACGACGTTCGACTATGTTACATTTTTCTTTATCCATGCAACATCAGGGCCTGGAACATGCCTGAGACGGTAGCTGTGACGGGGAAAAAGCCGTGGAAGGAGAAGGGCAGCGCGCACGCGAAAGGGCGGGAAGAGGGCGGACGAAAAACGACAAAAAAGAGAGGGACAAGCAACGCGGAAAAAGATGACAAACCAAGCGGAAGAGGTTTCCGCCCGAAAAACGGTTCACGGAAACCAGTTAATTTAAATTAATGTTCCCGCTGTTTTTTTGATGCTTTTCGGCCATTTTTTACCCCCTCTGACTTCGCTACTGCTCCGTTACTGCTCCGTTCTTTAGCGATTGGCGTTAAAATGGCGCCGTAGTTTTAACGCATTGGCGCGATAGTGTTACGGGAAGTTAATCGGGTGTTCACTGCCCCCGTTATACTTGCATTGTTGGATTCGTATGCATCACCGCCCCCGCATCCCTGCCCCCATCCAATCGCGGAAAAGACGTGCAAAGGATCTGCAAAGAACTTGCAAGAGATTGGTAAAAGACTCGCAAAAGATCTGCAAAGAACTCGCAAAAGACTTGCATTTCTCACCGAAAAACCGTATCTTTGGCTTAAAGAAATCAGACTATGGCCAATCCGATCCTCCCGGGCATCCCCGAAGCCGAACAAGCCCTATTGTATCGGAAACTGAACGACTACAATCAGGGACGATCCTCCTACAAAGAGGCAGGCACCTACTTGGTCGTACTCCCCCGCCCCGACCATCCGCGCTACTCACTATGGGTCTACTCCCCCCTGCCCGGACGCCAGTCCATCTTCTACATACAAGACCTTTCCGAAGACATCAACGAAAGCCTGCGAGCCGCAAGCACCCTCTGCTACTACTCGCCCCGCCGCCTGCTACTAGTCGAATACAGCGCCAAACACATGCAGAGCAAAGGAGACGACCTCATCCCCGTGGGCAAATACCGCGGCCACTTCCTGCACGAAATCTTCCGCATCGACCCCGGATACATCACCTGGGCCGCCTACAAGTTCACCCCCCGCATCCCCAAGCAGGAACGCTTCGTGCACATCGCCCGGATATACCACTCCGTACACATCGACATCCTCCGACGCCAAGCCCGGCAGACCCCCTCCACCAGCCGCCACCTCGGCCAGCCGGGCGAAAAACTGGCGAACCTCACCCTCAAAGTGCTCCGCGTGCGCCTGGAAGACGACCCCTACAAGACCACCGTCAAAGGAAACACCCCCTACTTCTACGTCCGCCAACTGCTCACACTCGAAGACCCTATCGGCAACCTGGTCACCCTCCGCCTCAACGCCCGCACCGCCAGCCACGAATCCTGCCAACTGCCCGCCACCGAACACGCCTTCCGGCCCGGAGAAACCCTGCACGTAGCCTCGGCACGCATCGCACACACCTACACCTCGGCAGGCAAACCATACACCCGCCTCAATTACGTCAAACTGCGCAAGGCGGAATAAGCTGTTTTTTTTGGAGGGAAAAGAGTTATCGGAAAATATACCCCCTTTCCCCTGCGGGTTAAATAAGTTTAAAAGATAACCTATTGTCTTTTCCGTTCAAAACATTCCTCCTTTCTTTGCCGAACAGAAAAGGGGGTGCTATAAAAGATAGCTGAGATTATACCCAATGAACCTGATGCGGTTAGTACCGCCGAAGGGAGTTTTCTTTCTATATTCTTCTACTGCTCGTTTATACTACTGTCCCTTTCTGCAAGTAGAACCTCTAAAATTCAGACATCAAATGTTTGACGTACAATTCATCACGCATTTCACGCCCACCATCACCTACGTGGATTCCGCACGCATCGCCCTCGAAGGCGGATGCCGCTGGATACAACTCCGCATGAAAGACGCCTCCGAAGCCGAACTCAGAGCCACCGCCATCGACGTACAAGCCCTCTGCCACCAATACAGTGCCACCTTCATCATCGACGACCACGTAGACCTGGCGAAACAACTGCATGCAGACGGCGTCCACCTCGGAAAGCAAGACATGCCGATAAAAGAAGCCCGCCAACGACTGGGCATGAACTTCATCATCGGCGGAACCGCCAATACCTTCGACGACCTCAAGCAGCATGCCGCCAACGGCGCCGACTACATCGGCTGCGGCCCCTTCCGCTTCACCACCACCAAGCAGAAACTCGCCCCCATCCTCGGACTGGACGGCTACCGCTCCATCCTGACACAGATGAAGGAAGAAGGCCTCACCCTCCCCGTCGTCGGCATCGGCGGCATCACGCTCCACGACATCCCGGCACTGAAAGCCATCGGCCTCAGCGGCATCGCCTTGAGCAGCGGCATACTGAAAGCCGAAGCCCCCGTGCGTGAGATGAAAGAAATCATCCGACTGGCCCAATAACGTCGTACGACCGACCGTGCAACAGCATACGACCGACTGCGCAACAGCATACGATCAACCGCGCAGCAGCATACGACCGACCAAACAGAAACCAATTATTAAGCAATGGAAGATAAAACAAAAATCACTTATCCCGATTCCGAGAAAGTCTACATGCCGGGCCAACTCTTCCCCTACCTCAAAGTAGGTATGAGGAAAGTGAACCTGACACCCACCGTAGCCGTGGAAAACGGAGAGAAAATCATCACAGAGAACGCCCCTGTCTACATCTACGACACCAGCGGCGCCTACAGCGACCCGAACCTGAAGGTAGACCTCAAAAAAGGCCTCCCCCGCCTCCGCGAACCGTGGATACAGGAGCGCGAAGTGGAACGCCTGCCGGAAATCACCTCCGAATACGGCAAGATGCGCCTGGCCGACAAGAGCCTCGACGCCCTCCGCTTCGAACACATCACACTGCCCTACCGCGCCAAACCGGGCAAACAAGTAACGCAGATGTACTATGCCAAGCAAGGCATCATCACACCGGAAATGGAGTACGTCGCCATCCGCGAGAACATGAACTGCAAAGAGCTGGGCATAGACACCTACATCACCCCGGAGTTCGTGCGCAACGAGATCGCCGCCGGACGCGCCGCCCTGCCCGCCAACATCAACCACCCCGAAGCCGAACCCATGATTATCGGTTCGAAATTCCTCGTCAAGATCAATACGAACATCGGCAACTCCGCCACCTCCTCCACCATCGAAGAGGAAGTGGAGAAAGCCGTATGGAGCTGCAAGTGGGGAGGAGACACGCTGATGGACCTCTCCACGGGAGCGAACATCCACGAAACGCGCGAATGGATCATCCGCAACTGTCCGGTGCCGGTGGGCACGGTGCCCATGTACCAAGCAATGGAGAAGGTGAACGGAAAGGCGGAAGACCTGACCTGGGAACTGTTCCGCGACACGCTCATCGAGCAGTGCGAGCAGGGAGTGGACTACTTCACCATCCACTGCGGCATCCGGTTGAAGAACATCCACTTTGCCAACGAACGCCTTTGCGGCATGGTAAGCCGCGGGGGAAGCATCATCTCGCAGTGGTGCAAGGTGCACCAGAAAGAGAGTTTCCTCTACGAGCACTTCGATGACATCTGCGACATCTGCGCGCAGTACGACGTAGCCCTCTCCTTGGGCGACGGCCTGCGTCCGGGCGCCATACGCGATGCCAACGACCGGGCACAATTCGCCGAGCTGGACACGATGGGCGAACTTGTGGAGCGTGCCTGGGCAAAGAACGTGCAAGCTTTCATCGAGGGTCCGGGGCACGTGCCGATGCATAAGATCAAGGAGAACATGGAGCGCCAGATAGAGAAGTGCCACGGTGCCCCGTTCTATACGCTCGGTCCGCTGGTGACGGATATCGCACCGGGTTACGACCACATCACGAGTGCCATCGGTGCGGCACAAATCGGCTGGTACGGCACGGCGATGCTTTGCTACGTGACGCCGAAAGAGCATCTTGCCCTGCCGCAAAAGGAGGACGTGCGTGTGGGTGTGGTCACTTACAAGATTGCCGCGCATGCCGCCGACCTTGCCAAAGGCCATCCGGGAGCGGAAGTGCGTGACGATGCGTTGAGCAAAGCGCGCTATGAATTCCGCTGGAAGGACCAGTTCAACCTGAGTCTCGACCCGGAACGTGCACTGCAATACTATAAGGAGGCCAACCACCTGAACGGAAAGTATTGCACCATGTGTGGCCCGAACTTCTGCGCCATGCGCATCAGCCAACGACTGAAGAGTTGTGATTATGAATAAAACTCAAGAACTTAAAGAACTCAAGAAGTCAAAAACTTAAGAACTCAAGAACTTAAATATTATGATTGAAACCAAAGTATCCAAAGGTATTATCAGTACCTATTTTGAGAAGTTAGAAAAGAACCTCGATTTGGACGTAGCCATTGTGGGTGGTGGTCCTTCGGGCATAGTAGCGGCTTATTACCTAGCTAAGGCAGGACTGAAAGTTGCGCAATTCGACCGTAAGCTGGCTCCCGGCGGCGGCATGTGGGGCGGCGCCATGATGTTCAACCAGATTGTCATACAGGAAGAGGCTATCGACATCGTAAAGGAATTTGAAATCAACCACGAGAAGTACGAAGACGGCCTCTATGTAATGGATTCCGTAGAGAGCACTTCCGCCCTGCTCTACCATGCGGTACATGCGGGTGCCACGATCTTCAACTGCTACTCGGTGGAGGACGTCATCTTCAAGAACAACACCGTAAGCGGTGTGGTAGTAAACTGGACTCCCGTACTGCGCGAAGGTCTGCACGTAGATCCACTGAATATCCTTGCCAAGGTAGTAGTGGACGGTACCGGACACGACAGTGAAATAGCCGCCACCGTGGCACGCAAGAACGGCATCCGTCTGGCCACGGAGACCGGAGGCGTGATCGGCGAACGTTCATTGGACGTCGTTGCAGGAGAAGACGAAGTAGTGAACGGAACGAAGGAAATCTATCCGGGACTGTATGTCTGCGGTATGGCTGCATCTGCCGTTTCGGGCACTCCGCGCATGGGACCGATCTTCGGCGGTATGCTGATGTCGGGTAAGAAGGTTGCTGACGAGATTATCGCAAGACTGAAGAAATAAAGCCCGGCATCTCGTGGTTCACCACGAATCGAGAACCTTATTTATTTGTCTCATGAGACCGTCTATTTCGTCTCATGAGACATTTTTTTTCGTCTCACGGGATGATTTCTTTCATCTCACGAGACGATTTTTTTCGTCCCACGAGGCGATTTCTTTCATCTCATGAGGCGATACTTCATCTCACGAAACCATTTATTTGAGAACGTATCAATATCAAAAAAACAGGATGGAACCAGCAGAATATATTCCTAACCTCTGTCTCCCTCCTCTTACCTTATCCTGCGCGTTCCCGCAGTTTACGGAAATGCGAAAGCACCTCTTCTGTGTCCTCTGGCGTCCGGTATCGGTTCCAGATATCTCCCAAAAGAGCCGCACCACCAAATCCAAGCGACTTTATCTCCGGAAGATTCGCCTCACTTATCCCGCCCAAGGCAACGACTTTCCTATTGATAATCCCCTCAGCCTGCGCCTGCCGCAAGGTCTCCTGCGAATACCCCGAACGATATCCCTGCTTCGATATACTGTCATAAACGGGGCTCATCAGGACATAGTCGAAACGGTCGGCGGTTGCTTTCACCTCCTCCAGGCTATGGCAAGCACGGCTTAGCATGCCGCGATACCTCTCCGGCGCCTCTGCATGACGGGAGTTCAGGTGAATTCCACCCAAAGCAAATTCCTCCTGCAAGGAAAAGAAATCGTGGATAACAATCCGCTGCCTGTATTCCCAAGGTATCTCACGCACGAGCTGCCTGACCCGGCTGATGTCCGCACCGGGCTTACGCAAATGAAGCAGATCCAGTCCGGCACGGAAAAGGGCAGCGATGACCTGCGCTTCGTCCGGAAGAAAGTCCGGCGACGTGATGACAATCAGTTTCATAGTGCCGTTCCTCCCCTATTCTTCCCCTGCAGGGTTCATCGGATTCATCGGATAAAGGAAATGCCACAAGGGACCGTTTCCCTGCCCGATGTGCAGGTCTTTCCCAGCTTCGATAACCTTAGTGATATAAGTCTTTGCCAGCTCCACGGCTTCGTACATCGGGAATCCCTGCGCGAGGAAAGTCGCAATGGCGGAAGAGAGCGTGCATCCCGTGCCATGCAGGTTTTCGGTATGGATGCGTCCGGCGGCGAACAGATGGAGTTCGCGCCCGTCATAGAACACGTCGCACATATCGTTCCCCTCCAGATGCCCGCCCTTGACCAGGCAGGCACACCGGAACTCCTCACAGAGCTGCCGCGCCGCACATTCCATGTCGTCCACCGTGCGGACGGGCTTTCGCAATAGTACTTCCGCCTCGTGCAAGTTGGGAGTCACCAGAGAGACCATCGGAAGCAGACGGGTGCGGATGGCGTCTATCGCCTCGTCAGTCATCAGCTTATGCCCGCTGGTAGAGACCATCACCGGGTCGAACACCACATGACGCACGGGATATCGGCGCAACACATCTGCAATTTCCCCGATGATGGCCTCGTTTCCCGTCATGCCTATCTTCACGGCATCCGGCCTCAGGTCTTCCATCACCGCCTCCATCTGCCTGCCCACCAGCCCGGCAGGAAGCGGATGGACGCCCTGCACGCCCAGCGTGTTTTGCACCGTAACGGCAGTAATGGCCGTTGCCGCATAGCCGTCCAGTGCCGAAATCGTTTTTATGTCTGCCTGTATGCCCGCCCCCGCCGAACTGTCGGAACCGGCAACGGAGAGTACTATTACTTTTTTCTTGTCCATAGGGTTATTGCTTCTACCTTGATTCATCAATTGAAACCACTCTCCTTGTCCGGCTGCTTTCCCACGCAGCCTCAATCAGCCGTATCACACCGCCCACTTCGCGTGCATCCGTCAGCAAAGGTTCGCCGAGACGGATATGCCGGTAGATGTTATCATAGAAAGCGGCATAATTTCCCGGAAGGGAGGGATAGGGTTCGCGCACCGTTTTGCCGTCCGTCTCCGTATGCAGCACTCCCCACTGCGCCTTGTCTTCTTCCCCCCAATGCGGAGTGGTGGGCAGCGCGCCCTGGTTCAGTGCCGCCTCCTGCGGGTCGAGACCGTACTTCACGAACGAGCCTTCCGTTCCATGCAGCACGAAGCGCGGTTCATTCCCGCACATCAGGTAACTGGCCTTCAAGGTGACTTTCACGTTGGGCGACTTGGCGGGGCGCAACAGATGGATGATGAAGTAATCGTCCACCTTGCCTCCCGTGCGCAGCGTGGCGATGTCGGCAAAGAGGGCTTCGGGCATGCCGAACAGTTGCACAGCCTGGTCTATGACGTGTGCGCCCAAGTTGTAGGTCAGTCCGCCGCCGCTCTCTCCGGTCTCCTTCCAGGTATCCGGTTTGATGAAGTTGCGGTAGCGGGGGAAGGTCGATTCAAATTCCACCAGACGCCCCAGCACTCCCTTGGCAAGGAGTTCCTTCACCGTCAGGAAGTCGCAGTCCCACCTGCGGTTCTGATAGACACTCAGGGCGAGGTGGTTTGCTGCGGCAAGGGCTACCAGTTCTTCGGCTTCTTCCACCGTGGTGGTGAAAGGTTTCTCTACAACGACGTGTTTGCCTGCTTCGATGGCACGGCGGGCATACTCGTAGTGGGTGCTGTCCGGCGTGTTCACTATCACAAGATCCAGCTCGTCCATACCGAGCAGTTCGTCGAAACTGCGTACGATGCGCGCCTGCGGATAGCGTGCCCGCGACAGGTTCTTGCTACGCTCCACTACGGCAGTCAGCTCAAAGTGGGGGTCGGTCGAGATGAAGGGGGCATGGAACACCTGTCCCGACATCCCAAAAGCAGCCAATCCGGTTCTTATCTTATCCATGACATATCTTTTTTTTAGGTTCTTCCGATATTTGAAGTGACGATGCACTTTCATGTTAATGCATATCTTCCGGCAAAACTAATGAATTTACTGCTCATTCGCCACATAAAAGGAGATGTTTTATGCCTTTCAGTCCCTCTTATTCATCTGTTTTTTCGCCTTTCCGACGAAAAAAATAGGTCACGGTGCCAACACGATGCTTGTCCGTACCGACATCATACACAAGAGTATCGGATTTAACTACTTTACCCCCTAACGAAGCGAAACAAAATAAAACAGAATAAAACGAAGTGATAACTCCTTTAACTTCTTAAGCCAACTCATGCGTCTCCTTAAACCTACCCATGCGTCTTCTTAAACCAGCTTTTTACACAGAAAGAAGAAAGAAACGCCCCGAAAGAAAGAGGAACAAAGCGTAAAATCCGTATCTTTGGACCAGTTTATCAAGCAAGCACTTTTCCCTATGGCAAAAGAAAAAACAGTATACGTCTGTACCAACTGCGGGCAGGACTCCCCGAAATGGGTGGGCAAGTGTCCGTCGTGCGGCGCATGGAACACGTACGTAGAAGAGGTGGTACGCAAAGAGGCGCCTCACAAGCACCAGCTGTCCGGCATTGAGGCAGGAAAATCCAAACCCGTCACCCTCAACGAGATAGAAGCGGACGACGAACCGCGTATCGACATGCACGACGAAGAACTAAACCGCGTCCTAGGCGGCGGACTGGTGCCCGGCTCTCTGGTGCTGATTGGCGGCGAACCGGGTATCGGAAAGTCGACCTTAGTGTTGCAAACCGTGCTCCATCTGCCTGAGAAACGTGTGCTCTACGTCTCCGGCGAAGAGAGTGCCCGCCAGCTGAAACTGCGTGCCGACCGCCTTTCGCACCAGTCCAACGACTGCCTCATCGTCTGCGAGACGTCGCTGGAGCAGATCTTCGTCCACATCAAGAATACACAGCCCGAGCTGGTCATCATCGATTCCATACAGACCATCTCCACCGAAAGCATCGAATCCTCACCGGGCAGCATCGCCCAAGTGCGCGAATGTTCCGCCAGCATACTGCGCTTCGCCAAGGAGACACATACTCCCGTGCTGCTCATCGGCCACATCAACAAGGAGGGCAGCATCGCCGGGCCGAAGGTACTGGAACACATCGTCGACACCGTGCTCCAGTTTGAGGGCGACCAGCACTACATGTACCGCATCCTGCGCAGCATCAAGAACCGCTTCGGAAGCACAGCCGAACTGGGCATCTACGAGATGCGTCAAGACGGCCTAAGGCAGGTCAGCAACCCCTCGGAACTGCTCTTGAGCCAAGACCACGAGGGCATGAGCGGCGTAGCCATCGCCTCGGCCATCGAAGGGATACGCCCCTTCCTGATTGAGACGCAAGCCCTGGTAAGCAGTGCAGTCTACGGCAATCCGCAACGCTCCGCCACCGGCTTCGACCTCCGGCGGATGAACATGCTGCTTGCCGTACTGGAGAAGCGCGTGGGCTTCAAGCTGGCACAGAAAGACGTGTTCCTCAACATCGCAGGCGGACTGAAGGTGAACGACCCCGCCATCGACCTTGCCGTCATCAGCGCCATCCTCTCCAGCAACATGGACGCAGCCATCGAACAGGATGTCTGCATGGCAGGCGAAATCGGACTCTCCGGAGAGATACGCCCCGTGAACCGCATCGAACAGCGCATCAGTGAGGCGGAGAAGTTGGGCTTCAAGCGCTTCATCCTCCCGAAATACAACCTGCAAGGGATGGACAGGAAGAAGGTCAAGATAGAGCTGATCCCTGTGCGGAAGGTAGAGGAAGCGTTCCGGGCGCTATTCGGATGATTATACTACGGAGTATACCACTGATTATACCACTACGAGGGATACCCTCCGTAAGGATGACGTTGAATAACTTAAAACTATGATACAAGAATACCAACTGCGCGTACTGCCCGAAGTGGCAGCCAACGAGCAACGACTGAAGACATACCTCAACGAGGAAAAAGGGCTGAACCTGCGCGACATCACCGCCACACGCATACTGAAACGCAGCATCGACGCCCGACAGCGTACCATCTTCGTCAACTTGACCGTACGTGTCTACCTGAACGAGACGCCCGACGACCACGAGTACACACGCACCATATATAACAATGTGGAAGGAAAGCCGCAAGTCATCGTCGTGGGCGCAGGCCCCGGCGGACTGTTTGCCGCTCTGCGTCTTATCGAGCTTGGACTGCGCCCCGTCGTCGTGGAGCGCGGCAAGGACGTGCGCGAGCGCAAGAAAGACCTGGCGCTGATCAGCCGCACGCACAGCGTCAACCCCGAATCCAACTACAGCTTCGGCGAGGGCGGTGCGGGTGCCTACTCGGACGGCAAGCTCTACACCCGCAGCAAGAAACGCGGAAACGTGGACAAGATACTGAACGTCTTCTGCCAACACGGCGCCTCCACCTCCATCCTTGTCGACGCACACCCGCACATCGGCACGGACAAGCTGCCGCGCGTCATCGAGAACATGCGCAACACCATCATCGGCTGCGGCGGCGAAGTGTACTTCGAGACGCGCATGGACGCGCTCATCCTCGAAGGAGACGAAGTGAAGGGCATCGAGACCAACACGGGCAAGACCTTCCTCGGTCCCGTCATCCTGGCTACGGGGCATTCCGCCCGCGACGTCTACCGCTGGCTTGCCGCCAACGGCGTAGAGATAGAAGCCAAGGGAATAGCCGTCGGTGTACGTCTGGAGCACCCGTCGGAACTGATCGACCGGATACAGTATCACAACAAGAACGGACGGGGCAAGTACCTCCCCGCGGCAGAATACAGCTTCGTCACCCAAGTGGAGGGGCGGGGCGTGTACAGCTTCTGCATGTGCCCGGGCGGATTCGTGGTTCCCGCGGCCAGCGGCCCCCGACAACTTGTGGTGAACGGCATGTCGCCCAGCAACCGCGGTTCGCGTTGGAGCAACTCAGGCATGGTGGTGGAGATCAGGCCGGAGGACTTGGAGGACAAAGAGCAGTGCCCGCGCCATGAATCAAGCTCCCTGCTGATAGGCACGTCGTCCGCCAATTCCAATCTTCCGGCTGCCCTGAGGATGCTCTACCTGCAGGAATCGCTCGAGTTCGCCTGCTGGCAGCAAGGCAACATGCGCCAGACTGCTCCCGCGCAGCGCATGATGGACTTCACCAACAAGAAACTGAGCTACGACCTTCCCGAAAGTTCGTACGCACCGGGACTGATCTCCTCCCCCCTCCACTTCTGGATGCCCCCGTTCCTGGCGGAAAGGCTGCGGAAAGGCTTCCAGCAATTCGGGCGGCAAAGCCGCGGCTTCCTGACGAACGAAGCGGTCATGATCGGCATGGAGACGCGCACCTCGGCGCCCGTCAGGATCGTAAGGGACAGGGAGACGCTGCAACACGTCAGGCTGAAGGGTCTCTTCCCCTGCGGCGAGGGTGCCGGATATGCCGGCGGAATCGTATCGGCAGGCATCGACGGGGAACGGTGTGCGGAGGCGGCGGCTGCCTTATGTTTCTCCGGCCATCCTTCGTAATCCTAATAAATGAGGATTGCGGGGGGAGGGAAAATGCGTTTACTTTGCGGCCGAATTATAAGTATCGAGGGGTTGGGGAATTGGCAGACGGAGCGTAGTAATGATTCCTTTAGGGCCTGCTTGAATTCCGGATTCCCGTAATCCCTCCGCAACGTAAACGAAGAAATGAAGAAAAGTACATCATGGTTATTGGCCCTGGCATTCCTGCCGATAGGGAACGTCGGTGCAGAAGAGGCCGACACATTGAAGATAGTAGACGTAGAGGAAGTGCTCGTCATTGCGGCACCGAAGGAAAACCGCAAGCTGCGCGAGCTGCCGAATGCCGTCACCCTGCTTTCGCAGCAGGAGATGCAAGGGGCGCAGGTGAACTCCATCAAGAACCTGACCGCACTCGTGCCCAACATTTTCATCCCCGACTACGGGTCGCGACTGACCTCGGCCATCTACATCCGTGGCATCGGGTCGCGCATCAACACCCCGTCCGTGGGGCTGTATGTGGACAATATACCTTATATAGACAAGTCGGCTTTCGACTTCAACTATTCCGACATCGAGCGCATCGACGTCCTGCGCGGTCCGCAAGGCACGCTCTACGGGCGCAATGCGATGGGGGGCATCATCAAGGTGCACACCCGCTCGCCCTTCTCCTATCAGGGCACTGACCTGCGCATCGGGGCGGGAACGCACAATCAATATCAGGCTTCGCTCACCCACTATCACCGCCTGAGCGAGCGCCTCGCCTTTTCGGCCGGAGGGTTCTACGAGCACGAGGGAGGGTTCTTCCGCAATGCAGCCCTTCAGGGCAAGAAGATAGACAAGGGACAGTCGGCAGGCGGCCGCATCCGTACGATTTACCTGCCCGGGGAGGACTGGAAAGTGGATGTCACCCTCAGTTACGAATATGGCGACCAGGGCGGATATCCCTACGGGCTTTACGACAAGGAGACAGGGAGCGTGGCGCAGCCTGCCTATAACGCCGAGAGCAGTTACCGCCGCAACCTGCTGAACGCCGGGGTGAACATCGAGCATCAGGCGCGGCGGTTCACGCTGAGTGCCGTCACCGGATACCAGTACCTGACGGACCGCATGTTCCTCGACCAGGACTTCACCGCACGCAACATATACACCCTCGAGCAGCGCCAGCGCATACACACGCTCAGCGAAGAGATCGTGCTAAAGAGCAAGGGGGATCGCCGCTGGCAGTGGACCACGGGCGTCTTCGGGTTCTACCAGTGGCTCGACACAGCCGCGCCGGTCAACTTCGAGGAAGACGGCATGGCGATGCTGGGGCAGATGGTGGGCGGATTCATCCCGCCGCTGATAGAGGTGCCGATGGGCTCCATGGGGAGCATGCACATCATGCCCTCGCTGAAACTCAGCGGGACGCGCCTGCCCATCAACGGCGATTTCGAGACGCCGGTCGTGAACGGGGCGCTGTTCCACCAGTCCACGTTCCGCGAGCTTTTCGGCGTCGACGGGCTCTCCTTCACGGCAGGGCTGAGGCTGGACTACGAGAAGATGAAGATGGACTACGACTCCGGCACCTCGATGGACTACACCATAGGCATCACGGGGCAGATGATGCAAGACGAGCGGCCCGGGAGACCGATACAGATGATGCCCGAGGAGGCGCTCACGGTAGAGTCGCGCTATCGGGGCACGCTGGCGAAGGACTACCTGCAACTGCTGCCCAAGTTCGCCCTGCAATATGACTTCCGCCGGAACCTGGGCAACGTATACGCCAGCGTGAGCAAGGGATACCGCTCGGGGGGATACAACATACAGATGTTCTCCGACCTCCTGCAGGCGAGCCTGCGGAACGACATGATGCGCCAGGCGAAGGCGGAGATCATGTCCCACGTGCCCGACGGCATGAAGGAGATGGTGAACTTCATCCCCGACGCCGGAGAGAATCCCGACGCCCGCGCCGCCACGCTGTACAAGCCCGAACAGACCTGGAGCTACGAGGCGGGCACGCACCTGAACCTCTTCCGGAACCGCCTGCGTGCCGACGCCGCCCTCTTTTGGCTCGAGACGCGCGACCAGCAGATCTCCCGCTTCGCGCAGAACGGACTGGGCAGGGAGACGGTGAACGCCGGAGAGAGCCGCAGTCTCGGAGCCGAGCTCGCCGTGTCGGGGGCTGTGACGACGGATTTCAGCCTGACGGCAAGCTACGGCTACACCTACGCCACGTTCCGTGAGTACACCACCACGAACAGCCGCGGAGAAGCGGTCAGCTATGGCGGGCACTACGTCCCCTTCGTCCCCAAGCATACCTTGAGTCTGGGCGGGCAGTACCTCTTCCGCCTGCGTCCGGGTCGCTGGCTCGACGGCGTGCAGCTGAATGCCAACTACACCGGTGCCGGACGCATCTACTGGACGGAGCAGAACGACGTCAGCCAGTCCTTCTACGGCACGTTGAATTGCCGCGTCGGCCTGCGGAAAGGTAACGGTGAGATAGACTTCTGGTTGCGCAACGCACTGGATAAGGAGTATGCCGCCTTCTACTTCGAGAGTATGGGGAACGGGTTCGTTCAGAAGGGGCGTCCGGTGCAGGTGGGCGTAGAGTTGCGCTGTAGGTTCTGATTCCGCGTGCCGTGACGTTTATGCACAATTCCAATAATGACACTATAACGGGGGCGGGTGACATGCGGTTAACATCCGTTGACACTTCGGCGCCAGTGTGCCGCCAGTGTGCCTCCGTTTTTTCGCCACTCCATAGGAACGGACCCACAACGGAGGTATATTGGAGGTGTAGCAAAAATAAAATGGGAAAAATAGGGCGAAAAAAGCAAAATCATTAAGGTCTTTTAACCGGTTTCCGTGAACCGGTAACTATTCAGCGAATCGAATACAATCATGTTGGTCAGCAACAATTTTAGAAT
>NZ_CAJUHF010000039.1:0-8906 GCF_910585845.1 uncultured Bacteroides sp.
TGTGTGCAACTTTTTCATTTGTAAATATTTAGATTCTTAATTCAACCAACGAGTAACACCACCTTCGTCATCCGGGTGCACGAAGGCACACTGTGGCCGCGCTACTCCTTCATCAACGAAGACCCGAAGTCTGCCTCCGTCATCCTTCGCCGCATCACGGCAGGAACCGGAACATTGCGCATCGAAGGCGGCTACCGCGCCACGGGCAACACCGCCGAACGTGCCTCGTTAGATTACCGTACCATCATTGATGGTAACACGGAAGCTACTAACATCGACGACGGTCTCTATCACGTCATCACCGTAGAGAGCAATGCCAAAGTAGAGTTAGACGGTTTTCACGTCATCAACGGCAACGCTGCCAATACCGCCACCCAACAATACGGCGCAGGCATGCTGGTGTACGACGGTGCCACTGTCACACTGAGTAATTGCATCTTCGAGAACCACACTGCGGTGAACGGTGCCGCCATCTATGCCCCCTCCACCGCCTCACTGACGCTGACCAACTGTATGGTGAACAATAATACCAATCTGACTGACAGTAATCCGGTGATTCATGCAAGCGCGGGCAAGCTGACGCTGAACCATGTGACGGTAGTCAATAACTTAGGAGCCGCACCCGAAGGCATAGGAAACACAGGAACAACCTCGTTTGCAGCAGGCAACAGCAGCAATAACTCCATTGACGACATCGCAACGATGGGTGGAGAAGGAGGACAAGAGAACTTTGCCAACCCAACGCGCAGTCAAGGTGCCACGTTAGGTTTCAGTACGTGGTTAGGCGGCTACTCCTCATTCCGTCCGCTGACCAGTTCAACTACGGCAGGTACAAAAATCATCAACCAGGCTACTTCCACCACCAACACTCTGACGACCGACATCACCGGAAGCGCCCGTAATTTAGGCGGTCTGCCTGACTTGGGAGCCTACGAAGCGGATCTGCCTGAAGCAGGAACGATACTTTATGTCCGCACTCCTGCGGATGGTGGAGATGACAACCACAACGGTTTATCGTGGGAGCAGGCATTTGCCACGCTGGAAAAGGCACTGAGTACAGCAGAAGCCTCAAATACAACAGTCAAAGTCGAAGAAATCTGGGTAAGCGAAGGTACGTACACACATAAGAGTGAAGAAACAGAGAAGATTCATGACCAATGCTATGCTTACAAATTCGTAGAAGGTGTCAATGTCTATGGAGGATTCAGCAAAGAAGGAACTCCTAACAAAGACGACAGAGATCCCAAAGCGTATGAGACTATATTGCAACCGGGAGATATTAATCCGGAGGAAGAGGCTAATAATAAACGTGTATCGTACGGTCGTGTACTGGTACAAGAGAGACCTTTCAGTACAGAAACTGTCTACGACGGTTTCACGTTACGTAACGGCTATCTCTTTTCTACTTACCGTCAGGATATAACAGGTAACATTTTTAATGTTAATACAGATCAAGTCGGGACGACGGGAGGAGCCGGGGTTTATCTATTAGGAAATGGAGTGTTAGAAAACTGCCAAGTAACCAATAACTTGATAGCAGTTAAACCACATAATACCAATTTGATTCAAACCGGAACAGGAGCAGGTGGGTTTCATCAGGCAGGAGCAGGTGTCTATAACAACGGTGGTACCATTCGGAACTGCCTAATTACTCAAAATAAACATTGGCACTTTTTGGCAAGACCCCAAAATGGTAACACTGAATCGGCTTGGATGTACGGAAGTGGATTGTACATGAATAATGGCAATGTGTACAACACTGTAATCAGTAATAATTCATCTCAAGTCTTTGCAGAAGAAGAAACCGGATATCATGAAGTCGCTGTGGGTTCCGTTTTTTTAGTCAATGGAAATTTCTATAACAATACCATTGTGGGAAACGAAGCTCATCTTACTCAAGCAAACCATGTAAAGATTGCCATAAGTGGTATCTTCGTATATGCAAACATAAACATGTATAACTGCATTGTATCAGGAAACAGAGACGATATCCATGGCAATTCTGGATCTACAAAACTTTATGATTATCCGGTAGCAGCATTCACATATACAAATACTTACCAAGAAGATTCTGAGAAAGTACACGCATTTTACTCATGTATCAATATCGCAGAGAATGATCCTAAAAATCTGTGCACAACAAACGACATGAAGAAATATAGGACTTCAACCAACAAATATGCCGATCCACAATTAGATAGCGAATACAGGCTTCAACCGAACTCTCCTGCACTGAATACCGGAATTGAAGCGATAGAGGGTATCATCTTTCCCGACTACGATGCCGACTACACAGCCCGAATCAAAGACTGTACCATCGACATGGGTGCCTACGAGTACGACAATTTGGCAAACATCAGCCCTAAGGTTAAAGGAGAGTATGCCTACTATTATGTGACGCAAAACGGTAAAGGCATAAGAAATGCCGGGAGTGAAGCCAATGCTGCTTGCGCGCAGAAGCTGCAATCGGTTCTTGATGCTGCGGGAGAATATAAGAAGAACCATCCCAATAGTAAGGTCATCGTCAAGGTAGCAGGCTATCCTGAGACAGAGAGCAGTGAAGCGACCTTCGTCTACCACGCCACAGCATTAGCTGAGGAAAACAATCCCAAGAGCTACAGTTACGTCATCCCCTACGGCGTAGTGGTAGAAGGCGGATACAATGATCTGGATGACGATTGGGAAACTGATAAAGAGGGGAAAACCTATAAACGCGACGTCCTGACGTACAAGACCGTGTTCAGTGCCATACACGAAGCAACCGCTACCACACCAGCCATCATAGGCTACCATACCGTTACCTTCGGGCAAAAGCCGGAAGACTGGACAGGCAGTGAAGCGCAAAGCGTGATAGACGGTATATGGCTTACAGACGGTTCCTCCAACTCCACGTCAGGTGCAGGCAACCCCAACATACGTGGTGGAGGTGCCATTGTGGAAGCATGGGCACACGTGCGAAACTGCGTAGTAAAAGGGTGTGAAGCCATCATGGGCGGAGGGCTCTACCTGAAACCCGGTGCCACCGTCTCCGGTACCGCCATCCTGAGCAACAGCGCCGAAAGAGGCGGAGGTATCTATGCCGAGAGCGAAGAGGAAGACGTGGACGACAATGGCAGCAACAACAACGGTGGCAACGCCAAGCGTTCACACCTCATCTCCTGCACCCTTGCCGACAACAATGCTTCGAACATCGGCGGCGGGCTTTACCTGGAAGATGGCAGTGCCATGAGCACCAACTGCGTCATCTGGGGCAACACCGCACCTTCGGACAAGAACGTCAGCGGTGTAGTAAGAAAGCAATTTAAAGATCCGCAATGGGCAACGGTCTTCAACATCGGAACGACGGAGTTCTATCCCTTCAACTCCTGCTTTGTGGAGAGCCAGGCAATACCCGCCGACTTTGAAAACAACGTCATGGAGAGCGATGGAACGAAATACTTTGTAGACTCCGAAACGCTGAAGGATTACCGGCTGAAAGAATTTTCGCTCCTCATCAAGCGAGGTACACTGAAAGTGTATCACGACAACCTGGAGGCAGAGTTCAACGTAGCCGCACAAGATATGCAGGGCATTGACCGCGTGCAAAACGTACCCGAACGTCTGGATGTCGGTGCTTTTGCCTACGATGGCGGCATCCTGCCGGAAATCACCAAAGAGAACGTATTCACCCGCCTCTTTGTAAATCCTGCCAACACAGTGAAACTGACAGACAAGGAGCGAGCCATCGACTTTCTTGGCAGATCATTCTTCACTCCGTTCGCTACCCTGAATGATGCGTTGAACTACGTCAATGAAGTACGGAAGAAACTTCCCGACGAGCATAAAGATACCAAATTCGAGATACTGATGAGCGGCGGTATCTACAAACCCTCCGTACTGCGTAAAGAGTTCAGCGAGAATGTCACCTACAGCCATCGGCTATACAGCTTTATCGTACCGTACGGTGTCAATATCTACGGTGGTTTTAAGGGAAATGAGCTGTATGCTTGCAAGGATATGACTCTTGACACCCAAGAAGGCAATAAAGATTTAAAATATGAACCGAACATCATTCCACTGCTAAACGCCCGTTCCTTTGCCGACTTCAACAACAACGGCATCGAAGAACCCTGGGAACTGGCAGAGCAGACCATCCTTTCCGGAGAAATCAACACCTCCACCCAATCGAAGAATGTCTACAAGGTGATCTATACCAATGCACCCGAGGGCGCACACAGCCCTCTGCATGACGTCCACCTCGACGGACTGACCATCAAGGATAGCGAGACTTTCAACAAGCTGAGCGATGAAGTAGAAGGAGATGAAGCAGGACGAGGCGGAGGCGTCTACTCCAACGGAGCGGACTATACCATCAGCCGCTGCCGATTCATGAACAACTTCGCTATGCGCGGAGGTGCAGTCTATGTACGCAACGCACGCCTCAACCTTATCGGCTGCACATTTGCCGGCAATGGTACGGTAGAGAATCCCGACCTGACGACAACCGATCTGGAACCACGCGGCGGAGCAGTCTACGTGGCGGACATCAACAACCCAAGCAACGAAATCGCCTCGCTCTATGCCGTCAATTGCCTCTTTGCCAATAACGAAACAGTCGGTAAAGGTGGAGCCATCGGTACGACTTACAATGACACGAAAGGCGGAACTGACATCACTATTCCCGGCGATACCTACAGAACGCCTATCATCAACCTGATGAACTGTACCATAGTGCGTAACAAAGCGCAGCAGAACGCAGTAGTGTATAACAATAGTAACAAAGAAACCACAGAAACGACAAGCCGTATAGTGAACACACTGGTATGGGGTAACGAAAGTAGTGAGCAAGATGCATCGACCGACCTCAGCAACTTCGATATCCGGTACTCGGCAAGCGACTATAACTATGGCGGATTCTTTGCGGAAGACAATAAATTCCATAACATCCCGCTCAACAGCGAGAATATGCACATGGATGGTCCGCACTTCACTCAACCCTCAGAACAAGCAGGTGTGGATGGTTACACCGGTACCAGTCTTTGGAATCCGATAGCTCTCTCCATGGCTACGGATAAGGGATGCGGAGGAATGAATGTTACCTATTCGGGAGAAACACTCGAAGAAACGGAAATTACCGGTGAAGTTACAGATGATGAAAACAATCTCACTACAGACAGCTATGCCCAATGGTTTATAAAAAACGATTTGCAGGAATACAAGGAGGTGTACATGCCTGTGTACAACGACGAAAACCTTCCACGCTACTCCGGTCCGTTAGATGAATCTACCGGCAAGCAGGGTGATAAACCTATCGACATCGGCCTGTATGAATACCGCTACAAAACCGGCTTTGATGCTATGCCTGCCATTTATGTGGCCACAGAAGAGAGCGGCAACGGTTTGGGCAGTGACTGGGCTAATGCGACCTCCAATCTGCGCGACGCCATCATCGGGGCGGCACATCCTATACAAGAAAATGGTTCACGTACCATTTACGTGCGTGATGGGCAGTATGACTTGCCACGCCTCTCCAGCACCGGTACTGCTTTTATGCTGGATATGCAAAACACGAACATGTCCGACAATCTGACCATTAAGGGAGCCTGTACCGGTAACGGGGCTACGCAGGACTTCAGCAAACAGAGTGTCATCCGCACACACCATCAAATCATTGCCAATCGTTTGCTGGAAGTCAGCATCCCGGACAGACAAGAGAATGCAAACGGAAATACTGTAACTATAGAAGGTTTCACCTTCATCAGTGATATGCTTAATACCAATTCCAGCCAAGAAAGCGGTAACGGCGTGGAGGCAAGCATCGGCAAGGACGGCAAACTGATCATGAAGAACTGTGCTTTCCGCAACAATCAAGGGACAGGTATACTCATCAAGCACAACGAAGGGAAAGCCCTCTTCTACAACACCCTGATAGCGGATAGTGAGAACGGACTGGGAGTGGCGGAGACTACCACTGGAAGGACAGTATTAGTAAACACCACCTTTGCCAACAACAAGACAGCCCTGACGAATAGCAACTCTAATACTGAGGTTGGCAATTCTAATGCTGAGGTTTACGATTCCAATGTTGAGGTTTACAATCCTAATGTTGAGGTTTACAATTCGGTATGGTGGAACAACGGCGGAAAGCCTACCGCTTTCAATGTAGAAGAACGTGATAACAAGGTGTTCGAGAATACATACAACTTAGCAAACGAAGTTGAAAGAGCCCAAGCCATAGCCAACAACACGGACATCATAAACGGTCCGAACTTCATCGACCCGTTGAACCAAGACAACGTGGAAGCACGCGACTACCGCTTCCGCCCCAACCTTACCATGCTGAACCAAGGTAAGAATGACCACTATATAAAAGAGGTGTTGAACGACGGGGCAGAGGATGGAACGTCTACTGAAATCCCCGATGAAGAAAAAGCATTGGGCAACAAGGCACGCGTGGTAGATAGTAGGATAGATATCGGTGCCTACGAGTATGAAGCCGAGCTGCAACCCATTGTCTACGTGAAAGCGAACGTAGTGGGCAACACCGACGGCAAGAGCTGGACTACCGCCCTGACCGACCTGCAAGCTGCTGCAGACCTTGCCGGTATCTATACCTATAATCATGCGAATCGTAACGGATATGTCTTTGTGCACAACAACGTAACGAATACTCCGCTCCACCTCCGCCTGCCCCGCACCAAGGTATACGGTGGCATGAACGATGAACTTACTACCTTCACAGAGACGGATACGGAAGAAAAGACCAAGAAGATCGTGACAGACCTGCTCAATAAGCGCAAAGGATTACTGGAGGCTACCGCCCACTCTACGCTGAGTGAAGTGACACTGACTGCCAGCGATGCACTTGCCGATGGTTTTGTGATAGGCACAGCAGACAGCAGTACTGATGATGCTCCGGTCGCCACCGTCCGGCAAGGAACACTTGCCACATCGGTAGTGGAAGTCAACGTGGCAGGCAGTACGACAGGCGAAAGCACGACAGAGGCAGGCCTGCTCTACAATACCTTAGTGAAGGGTAACGTAGACGGAGTAAAAGCCGTAAACGTGACAGCAACCGGAAACATTGCTGAACCAAGCGGAAACATTGCCGAACCAAACGGAAATGCAAACAACCGTATGAATGCTGCTGCGGACAATCTCTATGTAACGGACAGCTACTGGTCCTATCAGTTGAACGAGACTTCGGAGGATATCGACAAAGGAACAGATGCTAAAACAGAAGATTGTATCCAAAAGGTAGGCCACAACCGTGACATCGCGGGCAATAAGCGCATCCGCAACACGGTGGACAACGGCTGCTTCGAGACATGGGACATCAACAGAAAGAGCGATAGTAGCAACGGAAACGACAACGGTAGCGACGGAGTCATCACCGAAACCGACTATCCACGCGGCAAGTCTGTGGTCTATGTACGCGAGGGTCTCGAACTGCTGCTCGACAATGACGCCAACTACGACATTACCGCTCCATTCAATCCGGGGGTACTGCTACTGGAACATCAGGCTGGATTGCGAGGCAACAACAAACCCATCTCCCTCACCAACTTAGTGGTAGAACGCAAGGTAGAGGCAGGAAAGGCTGACATGACGTATATGCCCTTCACGGTAACCAACGTAACCAATCCTTATCCTAATACCGATGCAACAACCGCCACAAGCGTCTCCGTGAAACATTACGACGGTAATGCGCGCGCAGCCTACGCCTATACATTCGACAGTTCCAACGGAACGGCATGGAAAGAGGTTACTACCTCCCCATACAGCAACATGGGACTGCTATTGGATAACACAGGCAACAGCACAGAAGCACGTGTACGTTTCTACGGAGAAGCAACAAACACAACAACGACTGTTTATACGGAGAATATGAGCCAGTCTCTCCAAAACGTGACGCTGAAGAGGTATAACTTCAACGAGACATGGACGTCATCCAACGGGAACAGCAACCGCTTCACGCACAAGGAGAACATGAGTTGGAACCTCTTCGGCTCGCCCTACCTCTGCGCCATGAACTACAAAGACATGGAATATGGACGTGTACTCTATGGCCTCGACGGCTCAGCATACCGTACCGTGAATACCGAAACCGAAGGACAACCCGAAGGATATATCCCTGCAGGCGATGCCGTCTTCACCCAAACGGCTACACTGAAAGACGCAGAAAGTTTCAACGTTGCCCAACCGACAACGAATAATCTAAAGAACGGTACACCATATCAAGGATCGGAAGCACTGACCATCAGCCTGACGCGTGCCGCCACAGGCGAAGCGGACAACGCTTCTGCCGCCGACCTGCTGCAACTGAAGGCAGTGCCCACAACCGAAGCCCGTAACGACTTCGACCTATCTGCAGACGGTGTCAAGTGGATGGCTGCGGGCGAACCACAACTCTATGCCCTCCGTTCGGGCAACCGTTACTCCCTGCTCTCTGCCGTCGACATCGAAGGCAGCTTGTCCATCGGTGTATCCATACCCGCAAGCGGTATCTACACCCTTGCCCTCCCCGACGGATGCGACACTTACGGTTATGATGCCGTGGTGCTGGAAGATGCTGTCACCGGTCAGACTGCCGACTTACTGGAAGGTAGCTACGACTTCAACGCCCCCTCTGCCGGTGACCTTGGTCATCGTTTCACCCTCCGCTTCCAACGTCCGACAGATGATGTAGAAAGTAGTATCCGGGTATGGTCGGATGTACGCGGTGAAATGAGTATCGCAGGTATCGCCAGCGGCGATCTCTTATTGTTATACTCTGCCTCCGGCACACTGCTCCGCCAGCACGCCACCACTTCCGATCAAGTAACCCTGACCGGTTTCGAGACGGGCATTGTCCTCGTCAAAGTAGTACGAAAGGGAGAGAAGGCGGTGATTTGTAAAGTTAGGGTGAAGTAGTTATGGAAGGAGTT
>NZ_CAJUHF010000039.1:9006-35239 GCF_910585845.1 uncultured Bacteroides sp.
ATTAAAGAAGGAATTATTAAAGAAGGAATTATTAAAGAAGGAATTATTAAAGAAGGAATTATTAAAGAAGAAGTTGTCGGAAATTATTCGGAAGTTATCACTTCGCTTCGCTCCGAAACCGTAGAAGTTAAAAGTTGAGTTTTTGAGTTTGTTAGTTCTTGAATCTGTTAGTTTGTTAGTTCTTGAGTTTGCAAGTTGGCACACGAATTAGAATAATTCAAAAACGAACAAACTCAAAAACTCAAGAACTCAAAAACTCAAGAACTCAAAGACCCAAGAACTAACAAACTCAAAGACCCAAGAACTAACAAACTTAAAAACTCAAAACAGCATAATCTGATCCAGGACAACCCCTTCGTCCAATGCCTTGATCACCAGTTTATGCGATTTGCGTTTGCTGACGGGTAGTTTCACTTTTCGAATTGCCTGATTACGCAACACGTTTTCTTTCCACTCTTCGCTACGCCCTTTGGTTTCGTATGAAACGGTTTGCGGAGCCGATTTGTCGACAGACAGGGTGAAGCGCAACTGTTTTCCGTCCAACGGATGGTTGGGAAACAGACGTACTTCGACTTCTACGGAATCCGTCTTACAGTCGTCGAAAGTGAAAACGAGGGAAGTGTTTTTACGGATGCCTGCCGCCTTGCCTTCATATCCCAGACCTTCGCAGGGAACAGGAGTTCCGGTTGCACAATCCACAGCATTCCATTTATAGACAGGAGATTTCTCTTTCACCATAGGCGTAGCAGCAGTTTCGTGCGCCACACGACGGAAGACAGGAAGTTTGCGGGGCTGGAAGTCCATCATCCCAATCCATTTTCCGTTCTGCAAAGCGTTATAACGGCGTGTCAATGAGGCAATACTGTCAAAGGCGACATCACTTTGTTCCCAATCGGCTTTCCCGTGGCGGGCAAGTTGCGCGTACAGGAACTTGCGGTTCATTTGGTCGGCTGCCTGTACGGGATATTTCACCAGTTGCATGTAGGCAGCTTTCCGGTTGGCAGGCAACTGCGATTCGAGTGCTTCGACAGTGGAAGATAATGAGGCATACTTCGTCAGACGCTCGTGGATGGCTTGTTCGCTCCAAGGCAGGTCTTTTACTTTCTTATAGATAGGGTCGCGCTCTTCCTCGCGTGTATTACCCATAAATTCGGGCTTGCGGATGTAGGCAAGGCGATAGTGTTCCTGCATCACCGGAAGCAGGGTTTCGGCTACATGTGCGGCACCAAACTCACGCACCAGCCAGTTCTTCAGATGGGCGGTGACGCCTTGTTCCGCCACCTGTTCGATGTTCCATGCCATGTCGAGGAACAGTTCCATCTGATATTCGGCAGGCTTGATATCGCCTACGTTCAATATCCACATCTTCCGGATGCCACGGTCGTAGGCAAGTTTCATCTGCTGATAAAGCAGGTAGGGGCTGAAGGTTCCCAGCCAAAGATAATCATGCGGCCGTCCCCAATAGGAGACGTGATAATAGATACCATTTCCACCTTTACGCGCCTGCTCTTCCGGCGTAGGGAAGTGGCGGATGTAGCCATAATTGTCGTCACACCAGATGAGGGTGGCATCGTCAGGTATCTGTAATCCGGCATTGTAAATGTCGAGCACTTCCTTGTAGGGAATGAAGGCTTGCGGGATAGAGGTAACCTCCCGGTCCACATACTTCGCCAACAGACCACGCTGATCCTGAAGTACACGTTCCAACACGGCTTTATGTTCGTCCACTGTTTTGGCTCCCTGCATCTTACCGTCGTGTACGCCGCGCATACCCAAAGTGTAGATATTGTCCTGTCCCGCCACTTCTTTCACGCGGTCTTCCCAGAAACGATAGACGGAGGTGCTGTTGTTCACATAGTCGTAGTCGCCCTCACCTCTTCTTCTCCATTCGCCGGCAGCGTTGCACACCATCGGTTCGCAGTGAGAAGAGCCGATAAAGATGCCGAACTCAGCGGCTACTTCCCGGTTACCCTTCGTAAGGAAGAAAGGCAGGGTACACTCGTGCATGGCAGGCCAATAAGTGTTGGCGCGCAGGCGGAGCAGGAGTTCAAAGATGCGGCGGTTGGTCTTCGGGCCGATTTGCTGCTGATCGGCAGGCTCGTAGTTTCGACTGCTCCAAGGCATCAGTCCCCAGTCTTCATCATTAATGAAGATACCGCGGTATTCAACGGAAGGTGCTTGCAGGGTCTTGAAGCCGAAAGGCAACGAGAATGCAGTCTTCTTGTCCGGAGTCACATCCGCCCACCATTCCCAAGGGGATACACCGAGCAGGCGCGACAGTTCCATGATGCCGTATGCGGTACCATGCCGGTCGCTGCCGGCAACCAACAGTCTGCCGTCCGGCAATACGGTCAGCAGAAAGGCTTGTGTCTTACCCTCCAAGACGGAGACATCCGCCCCAGTCGTTGCTATCAACGGGCTTTTGCCTATAGTGCCGACAATAATATCGCCTTGCTTGGCATTCACTTCCAACGATGTGGAAAGAACGGCTTCGACATCACGGGAGAATAGTTCCAGAGCTGTATGTACCACCCTCTCTTCCACTCCGTCGCAAGCCACCTTGACAGGCTTGCCCGAAGTCAGATTGAACTGTGCCCAACCAAACGGGGCCATCAAAAACAAAAGTAAACTTAAGATTCCTTTTTTCATGGTCAGTTATTTATAGTTCAAAAATAATGAATCTCATCTACTGTCACAAAAAGCTAATGGTAATTTCAAGCCTATCATGACATCATATAAAACTTCAGCAAAAATAGGTAAGTTAAGAAATAAGGTACATGTAATTACGTACAATTAGATGTATTATCATACATTCTCCTTCAAACCTCAGCATTAGTATGTTAAAGCTGGGGTTCAGTACCGTAAACGTGAACTTCAGACGCTCCGAAACAGATATTTTTTTGCCTCATGAGACGGACATTTTCGCCTCATGAGACGGATAATTTCGCCTCGTGAGACGGATAAAATCGTCCCATGAGATGATTTTTTTCAGCTCACGAGACGGTTTCATTCAGCTCATGAGCCAAATTCAGCTATCTTGCAAGACAAATATCACAACTCTCACGCGCTTTCAACCGAGCATGGCATACACTCTTTATCTTTCAGAAGTTTCAGGCTTTAGTCAACTACATAATTAGCAGAATATTAGGCTGAAAACAAGACAATAAAACCCTGAACGTAGGATATCCTACGTTCAGGGTTTTTATTTCAGTTCAACAATCTATGAATCAAAACATTAATTAATGTCTGAAACCTCTGAAAGATGAAAGCGCCATAAAAAAGACATGGGTAGAGTAAACAACGGATATCTCATCAGAATCCTATCTCATTCCGTACCGGAGTAAGGATGAACGTAAACTCATAATCACCGTAAGGCAACTGGTACTGCTGCAACGGCCATGCCCCCCAACTGTTCACACAACCCAGTCCCATCTGTGCCTTGTCAATACAAAGATTCGTCAAGTCTGCCTGTTTCACTTCGGGAGAGTGGCTTTGTCCTTTTTCCCAACCATCATCCAACGACTCTATCGTATAGTGCAAAGCTGATGCAGAGAAAGGAGCTTCCGCTACAATCTGCAAACCACGTCCGGCGGCATTCAGCTGCTTCCACCAACGGATGTCCGTCTTCGTTCCCGTCTCTTGCGGACGGATGTAGGAGTAGAACTGTTCATCCACACTTTGGCGATACAACCCTAAATCGGTGCAATGGTTACGGTCGCTGTAGTTCTCCACCGGACCACGGCCGTAATATTCTACCGTTTCAAACGACTTCGGCATCTGCATCTGCATTCCGAAGCGGAACATAGGCGATACTTTTGCCTGCGGGTCGGCTGTCATCTTCTGAGTCACCTTCACGGCACCCTCGTTGTTGATGACATAAGTCAGATTCAAACGTGCAGACACGCTCTTCATCTCATACTCGGCATAGATCTGTATCTGATCGGCTACATTCTCCCATTTGAAAGAGGTCAGTTTCAGTTCCGGATTCTTCCATGCGGCAAACTTCCGTTGCAGGCCTGCACCGAAGTCGTTGTCGGTAGGTGCACGCCAGAAGTTAGGTACCAGAACGGCATCTTCATTCATCATCTCCAGACCTGCCACCTGGTAACGGCTCAAGTAACCGTTGTGTCTGTTGAATTCCATACGGAAGTTCTCTCCGGCCACAATCAGATAATTCTGGTCATTATCCTGTACCTGCGGAACAACAACGGACACATTGACGTTCTCCACATTCTTCAGTTCCATCGACGGATTCTTATAAGGTGTCAGCGTCAGCTGGTTCTTTGCCACGACATATCCTGCCGGCAACAGACCTTCACGGGTCTTCAGACAATACTTCACGTTCAGCAACCACTCCTTACATTCGCAAGTCTTGCCGATATTCAGCTTCACTTTGGCAGTCTGCTGCGGAGCTACGTTGAGGTTTTCTACACGACCGGTACGAATCACCTTACCATTAGCCAACACTTCCCAGTCCATATAATAGGCCGACAGGTCGCGGAAGAAGTTTTCATTATAAACGCTGACTTCACCATTCTTCAAGTCTGCCGGTTCAGTCCATATATTCTGATAGAAGTAGCCTACCTCGTACATGTGCGGATTGGGAACACGGTCGGGACTGATCAGTCCGTTGTCGCAGAAATTATTGTCCGAACCGTCGTAACGATTGAAATCACCGCCGTATGCGTAAATCGTCACACCGTCTTTACCTTTCCAACGGACAGACTGGTCTACGAAGTCCCAAATGAAACCGCCTTGCAGGTTGGGATATTTACGAATCAAATCCCAATACTCCTTGAAACCACCTTGCGAGTTACCCATCGCATGGGCATATTCGCACTGGATGAACGGTCTCGTGGCATCCGTACGCTTGCCATACTTCTCCATATGCTCGTAGCCGGCATACATCGGGCAGACGATGTCGGTAAATTCGTTTTCTCCTGCACGTTCATACTGTACGGCACGGCTGGCGTCTTCTTTCTTTATCCAGCGATAGCAAGCCTCGAAGTTAGGTCCGAATCCGGCTTCGTTGCCCAACGACCAGAAGATGATGCTGGGATGGTTGAAACCACGCTGCACGTTACGTTGGTTACGTTCCAAATGAGCTTTGGCGTAAAGGGCGTTCTTTGCCAAAGTCTTCTCGTCATAGCCCATGCCGTGTGACTCGATGTTCGCTTCCGCCACCAAATAAATACCGTATTTGTCGCAAAGCTCATACCACAGGTTATCGTCCGGATAGTGGCAAGTACGTACGGCATTGATATTGAACTCCTTCATGATCCGGATATCCTGTATCATCCGCTCAGGAGATACCACATAGCCGCCGTCCGGGTCAAGCTCATGACGGTCGGCACCCTTGAAGAGCACTGCCTTGCCGTTGACAAGTATCTGGTCACCTTTCAACTCGATCTTGCGGAAACCGACCTTTACCGGAATAACCTCATTGCTGCCCTGCAACGTGGCACGCAACGTATAAAGATAAGGTATTTCGGCACTCCACTTGTGAGGATTCTCCACATCTATGCGCACGCTTCCGCCTTTGGCTGTTGCTGTGGCAACCGTCTTGCCGGATGCATCCAACAATTCCAGATCCACATTGCCACTTCCTTTCAGTTCAAGTTTCACATCCAAGAAACCATTCTGATAAGCCTCATCCAAATCGGGCGTTACACGGATATCCTGAATGCGCTTCTTGTTACGGGCATAAAGATAGCAATCGCGCCCCACGCCACTGAAACGGAAAAAGTCTTGGTCTTCCAGATACGTGCCGTCACACCAGCGGAATACCTGAAAAGCAATCAGGTTCGCCTGTCCCGGCTTCAAATAAGAGGTCAGGTCGAACTCAGCTTCCAACTTGCTGTCTTCGCTGTAGCCTACATAACGGCCGTTCACCCAAAGATACATATTGGAAGTGACCGAACCGAAATGCGCGATAATATCTTTTCCTTTCCAGCTTGCCGGAACAATAATCTCACGACGGTATGAACCGACATGATTATTCTGCGTAGGAACCTCGGGGGGATTATTCTGGAACTGGTTGCGCCATGCATAACCGGTATTGACATAGATGGGATCGCCATAACCGTTCAACTCCCATACGGCGGGAACCTGCATATGGTCCCAACCTTTGTCGTTGAAACCGACTTTCCAGAAATCAGTAGGACGCTGGTCTGCATCAGGTACCCAGAAGAATTTCCACGTACCGTTCAAGGTCATATAATTTGCCGATTGGCTCTTCTCGCCTTTCATGGCAGCATCTGCCGACTCATAAGCAAAGTAATTGGTGTGCATCGGAGCACGATTCACTGCATTGATCTCCGGATCAAGCCACTCTTTAAAGGACTGTGCATTTGCAGTCAGAGCCAAAGCTGCAAATAGTCCGGTCATAAGATGTTTCTTCATGATATAAAATAATTATGTTTGTAGCGGTAAAGATGTGCCGTGACACACCCACACCGCTACAAAGATAGGATGATTCTTTCAAATCAAAGGAGAATAATAGTTCAAAATAGGGGGGGAATTAGTTCTTTATCTGTAAACGATAAACCCCAAACGAGCGTGGAGCAAGCTCAAGCCCCAACGATTGCCCTTCTGCCGATACCGGACGAACGCGCGGCACAAGCACTTCCTGCTCCAATGTGTTCACCGTTCTCCAACTGTCATTCTGCAGATAGGTGCACACTCCGCCAGCCAACTGCCGCTTCTTCAATCTGTTGAAGTCTATCCGAACATCGGCTGGTTTGCTGCCTGCATTCACCAGTTTCAGGATTATTTCACCGGTCGGCGCATTCAGCGAGGCAGTCGCATAGAGACTATCCTGTCCGGCAACCGCCTTACCATCCATCTTCAGGCTCAGTACATCGGTTCCGGAGTTCATGCCATACATCTGCTGAACATAGTAGTTCGGCGTACGCATCATGCGCAGATTATCAAACCAAATCAAGTCCGGATTCCACTGCCAAGCGTCTACATGGGCAAACAATGGAGCATACGTAGCCAGATGGACCACATCGGCATTCCGTTCCAGCCCTGTCATGAAAGCTGCCTCGGAGAGGGCAGCAAGGAAGTTGTTGTCTTTCTTCGTGGAGTGGTCGTGTGAAGCATACTCTCCGGCAAAGACTTTCGGACCTTTGCGGTCATAATTATCATAACGGGAAGCATTACCGAAGAACCAGTCGGGCTTCATGTAATAGTGTTCATCAACCAAATCCACACCCAGCCGCTTCATCTCCGGCCAAAGGTAATCAAACTTATCGCCGGAAGCACTCGGTCCCGAACTGCCAACCACCTTAATTGTAGGGTACTTCGCACGGATAGCCTTAGTGAAAGCCTCCAGACGTTCTACATAAATCTGGTCCCACTGCTCGTTGCCGACAGCTATCATCTTCAGGTTGAAGGGTTCAGGATGCCCCATCTCCGCACGTACTTTACCCCATGTGGACGTAACCGGTCCGTTAGCAAACTCAATCAGATCAAGCGCATCTTGTATGTAAGGCCCCAGTTCATCCATCGGAACTACTTCGTTACTTTCGTACTGACAGGAAAGTCCACAACTTATCACCGGAAGAGGCTCTGCACCGAGGTCTTCACTCAGCTGGAAGTATTCGAAGAAACCCAAGCCGAGCGTCTGGAAGTAGTCGGGAAATGCCTTATGTTTGAACGTATAGTTCCAGCGGTTTTCATTCAGAGGACGGTTTTCGACAGGACCTACCGAGTTCTTCCACTGGTAACGGGTCTCCAGACTGTTTCCCTCAATGATACATCCACCGGGAAAACGGAACACACCGGGATTGAGGTCGTAAAGGGCTTGAGCCAAATCGGCACGCAGTCCATTCTCACGTCCTTTCCAAGTCTTGACCGGAAAGAGAGAAATATGGTCCATATCGACTGTACCCTTGCTTTCCAAAACGATACGTAGGCGGGCATGGGCATCAGTGAAAGGCGATTTCAATACAACGGTCAGTTTCTGCCATTCACGGCTGTTTACTTCAATCCCCTTTTTCAGAAGATTCTGAGCGTCAGAGTTCACTAACTCGACGGAAAGTTTCATCGGTTTGGATTCCGGCGTACGGGCATATACAGAGAAGCGGTACTCTTCACCCTGCTTTACACCAATACCGCGATAACCTTCATTATCCAGTCCAGCACGCAACAGACGTCCGTCATTGACTACACGCACGTAATGCGGATTACGCTCGAAACAAGGATTCTCATCCTGTACCGTCACATTACCGAATGGTACCCAACCGACAAAAGGTTGCGGAAACTCAAAAGAACGGTTCTTCACCAATTCGGCGTAGAGTCCGCCGTCTGCACCGAAATTGATATCTTCAAAAAAGATACCATACATTTCAGGCTGTATTTGTGCCGTAGGCTTGGAAGCATCAACGGTCATCACATGTTGCTGTGCCTGTACTCCCAGTGCAAGAGACAAAGCTAGGCAAGTTGTTAATTTCCTCATAAAAAAAGTATATAATTTATAGTCAAACAAAATTTAAACAGGCTCTTAATGGCAATTTCTCAAGAGCTATTCAGTAGTTATCAGCCGATAACTACTTTTTCGTTAGCATATTCTGATAAATACGTATTACCGTAAACGAATAGGCAGGCATTACATATGGGAAATCGTTTCCTTCCAGTTTGAAATCGGAAGAGACAGGCTTTACACCTTTATCTTTCGGATCACCCGCCAGTACGGTTTTCGTTGCCGACGGATGGGTCAATGACATACCATTCAGTTTGACCTGGGCAGAGACTTCCACCGGAAGCATATTCACCAACTTCACGATATAATCTCCCGTTCGGCTATCTTTCACAACCGATACTCCTACACGTTTCTTCACGGCATCCCAACTATTGTCCAATTTCACTTCCGAAGCAATATATTCGTTTCCGGAATTCTGCCCGTACATCTGTTGCGTATAGTAACCCACTGTCGGTTTCACTTCTGCATTGTTGAAATAAATCAAATCCGGACTCCACTGCGTATGTCCCTCTTTGGCCAGCAACGGAGCATACGAAGTCATTGCCACCACATCGGCATTGCGTTCCACCGATGTCAAATACAAAGCTTCGGCAAGTGCCGTCTCCACATTGTTCGGACGTCCCGGCAAGTGAGCTGCATACTCGCCCAAATAGACTTTCGACTTCTTACGGTCATAACGATCGTAATAATCCTGATTATGAATCATCCATCCCGGTTCCACATAATAATGTTCATCGACCATAGGCACACCCAATTCGGTAGCAAGATCCCACCCTACTTCATAATCCGTACCTTCATAGAACGGACCGACAGTACCAATAACTGTTACTTCGGGATATTTCTCTTTGACAGCATCAAATATCATCTTGAAGCGTTCCACAAACACTTCCGTAATCATGTCTTCGTTGCCGATACCGATATACTTCAGATTGAACGGTTTCGGATGTCCTGCCTCGGCGCGTTTCTTACCCCAAACTGTATTACGTGCGTCACCGTTGGCATATTCTATCAGGTCGAGAACGTCTTGAATGTATTGCGGCATCTCTTCCATCGGAATACCACCTTGTTGTCCCATGCAGGTTAACTCGCCTTTGGAGTGATGGGCACAAGTTCCTGAGTTCTGGCAGGGGACACCTGCTGCAACTACCGGCAGAGGTTCTGCTCCCATATCCTCGCAGAACAGGAAATACTCATGGTATCCCAATCCCCGCGTCTGATGGTATCCCCAAAGATTACGCAAAGGCTTGCGGGCTTCCAACGGGCCGATAGAGCCTTTCCAATCATAAATATTGTCTATTCCGTCACCATGGGCCACACATCCGCCGGGGAAACGCATGAAGCGAGGATGAAGATCGGCAAGCGTCTGCGCCAAGTCAGCACGAAGCCCGTTCTTCCGACCTTTGAAAGTCTTTTGCGGGAAAAGGGAGACCATATCAAATGCATATTTGCCGACTGCCTGCGGAACAAGGGAGAGGGATGCAGCCGCAGCGTCGCTTGTGGCTGTCAATACAGTCTTCTGCTGTTTCCAGACTTTAGACGTTACATTCACAGCGGTTTGTGCTATAATCGTCCCATCTTTATCTACCAAATTCACGAACATCTTGCCGCCTTTTCCTTCCAACATCCTCGAGAAGAAAGAGAAATCATACTTCTCACCTTTCTTTACGGCTATACCATCGAAACCGGAATTTACCAATGACACCTCCGCAGGCATGTTCACCTCAAGCACTGCGTAATGGGAATTATTGGGATGTATCGGATTCTCCGTTGCAATGCTCAATTTTCCATTCTCGCCCCTGACTCTCCAGGAATGTGTACTGTTCCAGTTCTGGTCATTGCCACGGTCGGTAGGAGCATATTCAAAGTCACGGTTCTGCACCAGTTCCGCATACAAGCCACCGTCTGCCGCATAGTTGATGTCTTCGAAGAAAATACCGATCAGATGATCGCTGATGGGTTTCGCTTCATCCGCTTTTACGCAGATATCGGCTTTAACAGGTTTCAGGTTTGCGAAGCGGACAGGGTCTTGCTCCGTACGTTCGGCATACAATGACTGACGGTATTTCTTCGCCTCGGCAAAACGGATAATCCCTTTGACTGTAGCATACGACACTTGTTGCATCCATCCTTCCTGTTCCTGACCATTTATCCAGATTCTCTTTTCGATAGTAGGAAATACATCCTTCGGTTCATACTTGCTGCGTTCAGCCGGCGAGAAGTATTTCTGTGCCTCCCATTTCTGCAAGTCGGGAGAGGTTACGTAGGCAAGTGCCTCACCAGTCTTAGTGGCTTCCCAAATGCAATGCCATTTGCCATCGGCACGGGTCTGCATCAGGTGGGGCTTAAACATGGTCTTCGCACGTCCCCACGGACCGAAGTCGGAGTTCACGTATGCGAAACCGTCCGCTACACTAAACCATTTCTCTCCATCGGGACTCCAAGCAAATTTCAGTCCGCTCTTTCCATCACGGTTAGAGTAGGAGAAGAGATACACCTGATCCGGTTCGTTCATCACTGTATTCACCTTTGCCTGTATAGGCAAGACAAAGGAAAACAACAAACATAAGCTTAAAAAATTCATTAACTTCTTATTCATGGTATCTATATATAATTTAACTCAAGTTTCACAAGTTCTTGAACTTGCTTTCAGTGAACATTGGAGGAAGTTACCAGCACTGCGCCACCTTCAGGTTGAAGAGTCAGTTGCAGTTTACCGTCCGCTTTCAGTTTCATATTCTTCAATTGCGGCTGGAGTTGCTTGTCGTCACTATAAGAATCTACAGTTTGTCCTGCAAGCATAGGGAGTTCAAGTTTCAGTTTTAGTACTTCTTTTGTACCATTCACTGCCGCTACATACCACTGCTGGTCATGACGACGGGCAATTACCACATATTTCCCAGGATAACCATCAATGAAACGGATCTCATCCCATGTAGTCGGCACTTTCTTCATAAAGTCGAGGCAAACCTGCGGTGCGTCCATCAGATTATTGGGAGCCAAAGCGTAGTTCTGAATAGGATTCTGGAACAATACGGCAGTAGCCAACTGGAATACATCGGTAGTGCGGCGTGTCGTTCCACCGTTATTACCACGGTTCAGACGCTTATTCAAGAAGGTACCACCAAACTCCATGCAACCTATTGTGTTTCGGATGAACGGATGCAGGCAAGCATTGAAAGCCTCTTCATCGCAAAAATGCTGGTTGAAAATCAAGTTCTCGGAAGCAAGGACCGCCTCGCTGCCCACATAGTTGGGATACATGCGTTCCCATCCTCTCGGTACTGTACATCCGTGGAAAATAACCATCAAACCGTGATCGTCGGCATCACTCAGAATGGCTTCATACAGACGGATGGTCTCTTGTTTGTCTCCACCAAAAAAGTCCACCTTGATGCCCTTGACACCCAGTTTCTGCATCCACTTCATCTCACGTTTGCGTGCGATGGGATTATCCATTAAATTGGTAGGTCCTTGTTCTATGTCATTCCAGTAACCGCTGGAGCTATACCACAGGAATACATCCACACCCTTGCTCTGTGCATAGTCGATAAGAGTCGCCATGCGTTCATGTCCGATGTTCGTATTCCACCAGTTGTCTATCAGCACATATTCATATCCCATAGCCGCAGCCAAGTCTACATAACGCACTTGGTCGTCATAGTTAATACTGCCATCCTGCCACAAGATCCAGCTCCAGGTACCGCGTCCCATCCGGTAATCATGTTCCGTTTCATACAACGGCTCCACGACATCCCACATCACAGTGGTTTCCACAATCGGTTTCAACGTTTCACCTACCGTAATCGTACGCCACGGAGTGGAGCCTGGCAAAGCAAATGCCGGAGCAACGGTACCGTTACCATTGTTCTCTTCAGGCATCGGAAAAGTCAGCGTATATAAATTACCTTCTGTAGCATCACTCAGGCGCGAAGCGCAATAACGACTGCTGACTCCGGTCTCGCTGACCAGCACCCATCCGTCTTCACCCACATGATAAAGGCATGGAAAAGTATATCCATGTCCGTATTGTGAGCGCACATCCATCGGGGCATCCGCTTTATACTCCTCCTCATAACTGGGTTTGGTACGTTTCCAACCTATCATGGCATCGCTCTGCGGAGTAAGGAAAGTAGTGGTTTTCGACGGGAAACGGAAACCGGTCTTTTCGCTGTTCACGGTGACACTTCCCCGCTCGCCCTGCTTAGGCAAAGTATAACGAAAAGCCACGTCATTGTTGCTCACGCGGAAGGTCACATCCACCTTCTGCCCCTTTTCATTGACAAAGTTGCATACCAACTCATTGGCAAGATAGTGTACGCGCGAAGCCTTGATGCGCGTCTGTTCATAGACGGAATCAAGCTTTCTCTCCTGATGCCCCGTCATTTTCATCGCTTTAGCAAAGTCGCCGACATTGGTCTGCAAGCCCAAAGGAGACGATTCGAGCATTTGCTTGCCGTTATAAGTGATGGAATAAGTAGCTTCTCCCCCATCCGGACAAGTAACCGTCAGCAGAAGTTTACCGTCAGGACCACTAACTGTTACATGTTGTGCAACCAACGGTAAAACGGCAAGATTGTTCGGCAATACACCCAGTTCGGCAGGTTTTCCCCATTTGTCGGTGATGCGCACCAGCTCATCGCGTGTGATTGGTATGATTGTTCCGTGACGTGGGTGGAAGTTCATCTTCACCTCACTGTCTATCGCCTTGAAGTTCTTCAGGTCGGTAGTTTCCGTAAACTGATATCCGCCTTTCATATACACATCATACATCAATATATACTTGTCCTGATTGATCAATTTGAAAGTGCCTGCGCCCTCAACGGCTTCCTTTGTCTGTTGTTTGTAATCCGGCTCTTCGCTCCACTTTCCGGAAGTCAAAGAACGTGTGGTAGCCACTTTGATACCGTTTCCGTTTCCTTCGGTCTTATAGAACAAATGATATATACCATCTTTATACACAATGTCGCCATCAATACACGACTTCCTGTTTTCCGGCACGAAGAGTGGTTTCGGTTCTCCCTCCAGGTCCGTAAACTCTGTATTGGCATATGCATAGTAGATGACATCGGCGCCGTCACCATACTTCATAGACCAATATACCATATATTTTCCGGCTTCCGGATCGTAAATAGTCTGCGGAGCCCATACCCTTTTCAGCTTTTCCTGTCCGTCATAGCGTTTCTGCATGTTAATGACAGAGTGTGACCAATTCACTAAATCAGTCGATTTCAACAAAACCATCGCACGATTCGAATCCCATCCATTAGCCGATACCATATCCGTCAGTACCATATAGAACGTCTTTCCATCCTGACAACGCAAGATATGTGGATCGCGCACTCCACCAGTCGAACTGATAACCTTAGAATCTATTACCGGCTTGTTTCCATTCAAAGCCCAATAGTTATATCCATCCATACTGACGGCATAACAGACAGCTTCCTCACTAATATGATTACCCTGAAAATAAGTAAACAGATAAGCCACATAATCTTTCTCCTCTACAACATTTTGTTGCCCCAATGCTGGTAATATCACCACCAACATAAAACTGATTGCTAGTGCAAATTTTCTAATTGTGTTCCTCATATAAATATCCTATAAATTATTTGGTGTCAAAAGTACACATAAAAAAAGACATATCCTATCTTAAATCATTCAAAATGGGAATACTTTTGTATCATTCGGTTAAAAACAAAGATTTATTCGTTGGTATAAAGCCCAAACGGGGATACACTGAAATATCAAACAGTGCATCCCCGCTTCTTTTTTTATTATCGAAATATCCGCAAATCAATTCAAGAAATGCACCATTTCACATGCGGCAAGCAAGAATGCGCCCACTCCAAAATTAGATGTAGAGTTTGCATCAACCACTTGTCCTGGAATGGCTTTCTCACCGATGGGCTGCACATAACCGATGCGTCCGTCCGGTTGCAAGGCAACAGTCGTCAGGTAGTTCCAGGCTTTTTTCACTACCGGCTGGTAGGTCTCCTTGTCCAAGAATCCGTTATTCATTCCCCACAGCAGACCATAAGTAAAGAAAGCCGTACCGCTGGTTTCCGGTCCCGGTGCATGTTCGGGATCAAGCAAGCTACGTGTCCAGTATCCTTCAGGCTGCTGGCAGTTAGCCACTGCCTTTGCCATAGCTTGATAACGATCGATATATTCCTGACGGTATTTATTGTCTTCAGGCAAGTCTTTCAACACTTTTGCCAATGCAGCAAGCACCCATCCGTCTCCACGTGCCCAGAAGTCTTTCTTTCCATTCACACTCTTATGTTTTGGATAGATATATTTTCCGTCACGATAATAAAGTGCAGCCTCTGAATCATACATCAGGTTATCGGCAAATGTCCAATATTCATGAAGCTTTTCTAAATAAAGCGGATTATTGGTAATCTTATACAATTTGGTCATCACGGGCATCACCATATAAAGCCCGTCAGCCCACCACCAGTAGTCGTTCTGCTCCGTGCTCATCTGATACTCCATCACCTCTCGCGCACGTGCAATCTTCTGCGTGTCCGGTTCCAGATTATACAGGTCGGCATACGTCTGGAAACAGATCTGATAGTCACCGAACAGTACAAAGTCATTACTCTCGCCATAACTGTATTTCCATTCTTCCTTGTTATCCGACTTGGCACCTTTCCACTCATTGTGTTCTGCCCATGCTTTCGAGAAGTTCAGGAAAGTTGTGTCACCGGTAAGGAAGTATGCCTCCATATTTCCGGTGTGATAAGCCGCATTATCCCAAAAAGCACGTCCATGCTTCTGATTCTGCGCCTGCCAATAATTATTCACTTTGTAAATGATGTCCACCACTTCTTTAGCTTCATCCCTCGGGGCAGTACACGCCGATGTACCCCACAGACACGAAGCAGCAATCAGTACGTTTCTAAAAATTTTCTTCATATTATTTATTGTTTTAATCTTTAAGTAGTTTCTTTTTCTTTAAGAATTAAGGAGTGATAAATCTTTTAATCCCCAATATTTTCAATTTCCCACTTCCAACACATATACCGGCTGAGGTTCAAACTCTACCCTACGCTCTCCGTCCCCCTGCTTAGTGTGCTGTACAAACAGATGAAGACGACGATTATGTTTCCAAAGTTCCGTATCGTGCGATGGTTCCCAAGCCTCCACAGAGAAGTCAGTCAGATCAGTTACAGTCCATTCACCTTGACTCACATCTGATGCATGAGCCATTGATACTTTACTTCCTCTTTCAGCGTCACGAAATATGTAGAAGATTTCTCTGCCGTCCACCACGATGCGCGGACGTGCAATAGGAATCATCTTGGTACCTCCACCACTTAACGAGAAAGGAGTCTTCCGATCCGACACCTGCCGATTGTGCCATGCCGTACCGTCATGCCACACGATGCGATACTGCGGAACGTCACTGTCAACATCGCGCCAATAAGTAGCGATGTATGGATTCCCGTTGGCATCGGCACTCATGCTGGTCTGATTTATCAATTCCGAGTTCTGCGGGATGCGACAAGCATACTCCGCATTATTGTGACAGATGGGCAGTTCATATTTTTCTCCATTTGTCTTGTACCACGTCACCCCGTTATCTGAAGAACGTGCATAGCAAAGGTCATGGTTGGTTTCCACAAGCCATGTCTCGCGCCACACCCATGAAAGATGTATGACACCTTGTTCGTCCACATAAAGCTGCCAATAAGCATTTCTTTGATCTTCACCATCAATCAGCACATCCTGTACACGATACCACTTCTTCTCTTTCACCGAATATCTGTTCATCACTAAGTTTCCCCTGCCCGAAGAACCTGAGCGATAAACGAAGAGCAGATCTCCCCCTTTCAGTCTATAGAACTCCGGATAAGTCACATTGCTCTCGTCCACACTGGTCATGGGCTCTTTGCCACCCAGCTCCAGCGTATAAGGTGCCGTACTGCGGCAGTAGTTCAGCGGATGTCCGTGGTGGTCGAACGACAGATGCAGATAGCCGTCACCGTCCAGCATCATGCTGATGATGTTATGCGCATCTTTCACATTACCTTTATATTGTGTCCTGTTCAGCGTCCAATTGTCCGAATCCAACTTTCGTTTGCCCAACACCAAATAGCCTTCTGCATCATAATAGCAGATGTATTGTTCATCTCCCTGCGTCACAAGAGAGTTATTCCTGAATACAGCCGTATTGACAGAGGTCTGGCTATACCCCTGTCCTACTTCCACCAGCCGGGTCTGCTGTGTCCGAACTCCGCAAGCCGACAGAAAAAACAGAAAAGAAAAAAGGATATACTTATTCATGATATTAAAAAGTATGATTAGCGATCAGTAATTTCAGTCATGGTGGGCATGATCTTTCGGAAAATCTTCACCCTCCCATGCCTTTTTCGATGTCCAAGGCAGCGGAGCATCCGTCCAAAACGAATGGTCGGCAGGCAATCCCAAAGGCAGGAAAGCCAATGAGGCAAGATACAGACTACCGTTATTCGTGTACCAATCGGAAATGTTCGGTTGCCGGCCGTTGAAACCCAAAACCAGGAAACCTTTTTCATTGAAATTCCGTTTATCGCCAAACATACGCTGAATGACTGCCGTCATCGCAGCACGTACCTGTCCGGCAGGCAATTCTTCCGGTAGCCAACCACGCCACGCCAACAAGGCAAGTGGTTGCAACACACCGGTACGATAGGTAATAGAACGCCCGAATACCGGAAAAGTACCTTCAGGAGAAATGAAGCGTTCCAATATCATGCCGAAACGCTGCATACGTTTCATCGCTTTTGGGAAACCGCCCCCCGCCACGTTCCAAATCTTCTTTTTTCCGCCATCCGTCATCACTTCCATACACTCCACATACATCGGATGAATCACAAAACTGTTGTAATAGTCGAAAGCGAAATTCTGCCCGTCGCTGTACCAACCATCTCCCACATACCACTCGTCTACCTTGCGCAAGGCAGAAGTGATGCGGTAATAATCGGTCTGCGCACCAGCTTTCTTCAAGAAGCATTCGATGGTAGAAGAGAACAACAGCCAGTTGGTATAAGGAGGATCCACTCGACGCAACTGCTGGAACTCGGCAATATAGCGTTGCTTGGTCTGCTCATCCAACGGCATCCACAAGGCGTCATAGCCACGCAAGAAACTCTCTGCCACGTATGCAGCATCCACCAGCGGTTGCCCTTCCTTCCGCCACAGCAGATAATCCTTGCTCTGCGGGTCTACAGCCTGCGCATAGCTCTTCAAAGCCCATTCGCGAAGTTGCCTGCGCTGTCCGCCTTCCGCCGTATCGTCATCGGGCAACGACAGCCACGGGGCAAGCCCCGCCATCAACCTGCCGAAACACTCCATATAGGTCACCCGCTTGTCGCGTCCGTCCCAAGTAGGACTCAACTCCACCAGCATCTCATCTTGCAATTTTCCTTCACTCATGCTGCTCAGTACCGGGGCAGCCATCTGATATAGGACTTCTGTCCACAATTCACGATCCGTCTTTACTTTTTCCGCTTTCTTTTTTGCCGAAGCAGTGACCGGAACCAATAAAACTACAGCCAATAGTAGCCATACATATTTTCTTGTCTTCATGATATTGAATATAAATTGTTTTCTATCGTTGCAAATATATCCCTTTTCTAATAGAAAAAATGACTAAAAATAAATCAAAAAAGATACTTTATTGATTATTTTCACTATGAACCGACTATTTTTTCTGATATATACGCACATAATCTATCTCATAACGCATAGGGATTTCCTTATCATCTATTTCCCCCCCATTTATCCCTCCAAGAGCCAAATTCAACAAAAGATAGTGCGGTTTTCTGAACGGGTTCGTTCCTTGACCGATATTCCCATTGACGGTTTCGCTCAAAAGAATTTCATTCAGCAGTTCATCGCCCAAATAAATTCTGATGGCCGTCTCATCCCAGTCCATACGCCACAGATGAAAGTCATCTGCCCAATCCGCCTTTTTATCCGTAAAATGACTGAAAGGAATAGTCCGGCTGTTCCATTTTGCTTCCCATTGCCGGTCAGTACCCCAAGCCGCATTCGCCAAGATATGTGGCACGCCTTTAATGCGGTAATACTCCATGATATCAATCTCGCCACATGAAGGCCATTCCATACCACTGCCCAAAGTCCAAATGGCAGGCCATGCCCCACCGCCGACAGGAATCTTGGCACGAACCTCAAACCTTCCATACAAGAACTCCTTCTTGCCTGCCGTTGTCACACAGGAAGAAGTGTAGTCTATAGACTTCCTGCTCTTGCGCCAATCATCACTTTCCACGTCATACAAAGGATTCTTACGGCCAGTCTCCTTGCGCGCTTCGATAATCAATTTCCCATCCTTGCAATAAGCGTTGCCGTCTTGATACCACTGCGCTTCTTCGTTACGCACAAAACCGGTTTCATAATTCCAAACAGCTGCATCCAAACGGCCGTCTTTATCAAATTCATCGCTCCATACCAGTTTCCACTCCGGCTCCCCGACCATGTCCACTACAGACATATCTTCACTCCATTCCATGAACGGAACTCCCTGTTCATCAAAAAGAACAGGCAGCCAGATATATCCGGAATACATCAGGCTCTTCGGTTTCCAAACATCGGCCATGAACAGGAAACGGTTTTCCGAAAGCGGCAAGACGAATGTTCCCTGTCCGCCAAACGTTTTCTCACTGTTTTCTCCACGGCAGGGATTAGGATGCTGTTTCCAAGGTCCCCAGATAGAAGAGGCAGAAAACATGCGTGCCTCGTTCGGTTCCCATCCGGTGCAGCCGGAAGTAATCATCCAATAGATACCGTCTTTTTTGAAAAGGGTCGGAGCCTCGTTGTGTCCTCCAGGAAAGAGGCGGACGTAACGACCCGAATGCCGCATATAGTCGTCCGTAAGTTCCGCAATGTGCAACGTAAGGTTTTCTTCCGAAGAGTAGATATGATATGCCTTGCCGTCGGTGTCGACAAACAGTGTCATATCGCGTGACATCTGCCCACCTTCCACATCGCGTTTCACGAACATACCTTTGCCAACGGCATCACGCCACTCCGGTGTCCACCACTCGTAGCTGTCCATGTTCCACGTCATACCCTGCTCTTCCCGGGTCATGTTCAGCGGATAGATGCCAGGGTTCACACGTCCGGAGCGTACAAACCGGTAAGGTCCTGCCGGAGTATCGCTCACCGCCACTCCTGCACGTGCCGGCCCGTAGCCCTGCCCTTTCAGTTCCAGGTGGAACCACATCACGAACTTCCCTGTCCGGCGATTGTATATCACTTTAGGGCGTTCCATGATGCAACCTTTTTCGATGTCGCTTCCTGCCTCATCGGAGACGGACAAAGCCACACCTTCATACTTCCAGTTCCGCAAGTCGTCGGACGAATAACAGGTTACTCCCACTTCCGTAGTGAAGCCCTTTTCCGGACGGTGTTCGCCAAACCAGTAGTACCTGCCGTTGTAAGCCAATATACCTCCACCGTGAGCATTGATAACGTTGCCCTCTGTGTCTTTCCACACCTCAGAGGAAGTAATAGCTTTTTGTGAAGTAGTAGCGGACTGCCCCCACAGAGTGGTCTGAAAGAGAAGACACAGCAGGAAAAAAAAGTTCATTATCATTTTCGTATATTTCTTCTTCATCATATACCTAATATTATATGAGAAAAGCGAAACTGACCTTCATAAAAAAGGCAGTCTCGCCTAACTAAAAACAGAATGTACCGTTTTTCTTTATGCCACTTCCATTTGACCGGCCTCCAGCTCTAAGCCACCAGAAACCGGTCATATAAAAGTGTTCAAATATTATTTGGTTGTTTCTTCATCAGCTACCGCTTCCTCCCAATTGGTGAACATCGGCACTGTATCATCATAACCGTCGTAACCATAGTTCTGACGAAGCTGGGCACCAATATTGGCTGTGATTGCAGAGTTGGGCACAGGCCAGAACATATTATGCTTAGCGACCTGATAGTTCAACATTACTTTTGAAAAAATCGGACCACGATTATAGAGGCTATAGCGCGTACAACGCTTATACCAATAACTTCCACCATTCAAGTCGGTACCAGTCTGTTTATCCCAAGTTGCTAAGTCATAAGTATCCCCCCACTCATCGGGTTTACCACTACGAGCTAAACACCATGAAATACGAGTCAATTCAGGTTGACGCCATTCCTCCAAATAGAGTTCACGAGCACGTTCATCAGCAATATCTCCAATGGTAACCGTAGTAAACATCTTCTTGGCATTAGCGCGACGACGAACAGCATTTACATCCTCGGCTGCACCACTTGTATTACCTTGATAAAATTTAGCTTCCGCACGAAGCAGATAAGTCTCAGCAAGACGGAACAAATAGAGATTACCATTAGAACATTTCGTACCTTTTGTAGCACCATTGAACTGATTAGCACCCATGTTTTCTGACGCAGACTCATCTACAATATAAACTTTATACAAAGGAATAGGATACCAACTACGAATTGTATCCTTACAAAGCAAAGTTCCTGCTAAAACCGTATCTTTTTCCGTTATATAGTCTTCTGTTGCATACAATTGCATATTCTTTCCATAAAAATCAGAATTGGGACGATTATACTTAATATCCGTCATTTCTACCCAATTACCCACATTTCGGTTATGACGCAAATCCTGTGTATCCTCTTCACCATCATAATTCCAAATAGTCTTATTGTAGTGATGAGAAGTACGGAAGCAACCAATACCACGTCCCAAAAGACGTAACCAATCCAACTCTTTGCTATACGATCCATTATTACGTGCCCAGTTATAAGTCGGTGAACCGAGTTTATGAGGGTCTATGATATCACCGTTAGACCAATGAACACACATTGCACGCATTAATGGATAACCAATAAAGCTCTGACTGTCAAAGTTCAGAATAGGCATAATGGTCTCCTTATTAGCAGCAGCAGTAACATTATCGCCACGATGTAAATCCCAAATCACATTACGTTCCACGTTCCATGTCTCAGGACTTCCAGAAGGTACAAAAGTACCAAAAGATTGCTCCATCAAAGCTAAACCATGATTATTAATCAAATCAGTAGCCATCTCTTCAGCCTTCTTATATTCACCTATCACTAAGTAGCATTTGATGAGCAATTGCATACAAGCTTCTTGATTCACAGTACCCATATAAGGCATATCTTTCTGAGCCGGTACATTTTTAACAGCAAACTCCAAATCATGCACCAGCATCTGGAAGATAGCTTCCTTGCTTGTAGACTTATAGTTCTGTTTAGGCACTTCGATAATTTTCGTCACTAAAGGAATATCCCCGAACAGCAATGCCTGATGATAGTAACCATAAGCACGGTGGAAGTAAGCACGTCCCTTATATTCGTTACGCGTCTTCTCGTCCAAACTCTCTACCTGATCCACATACGAAAGCACTGTATTAGCAAATTTGATACTAACCCATCCACGATCCCAAAAACGGCTCATGGCGTTTTCGTCACCACCACCTTTCATACCGCTGGTCGGCGTAAGTTTATTTGCAAAATCATCCTGACGATTGGTAGCATCCGTCTTTGCATACAAGCCTATATCGCTCATAAAATAGACTGAAGCAATAGGAAGCAGATTTGAATTGCCATCCATCAACATTTCCTTGAGCCCCAAATCGCACATCGCCATTGCTGAACGCAAACCCGATTCTGTAGTATACGTATTTCCCGGATTATAGAATGACAAAGGGTCTTGCTCCAAGAAACTGTCCGTACAGCTTGCCAACATGGCTGCTGAAACCAACACCATACATCCCTTTGCTAATTTATTTATCTTTTTCATATTTGTCTTTCCGTTATTAGAGTGTTATATTCAAACCAAAGTTAAAACTGCGGGTAGCCAGACCACCTGTTTCGGGATCACCATATTCCCAACCGGAAATAGTACATACATTCTTGATGGTTGCGGTCAGGCGCACCTTGTCAATCATGTATTTCTTAGTCCACTTTTGAGGCAATGTGTAGCCCACCGTGATGTTGTCCAAACGGACGAAACTGCGGTTGTAGAGTTTGTTGACACCACCTGCCAACCCCGTATTAGGTCCTGCAGCATTCAGACGACAGTAATCATTGGTCGGATTGTCAGGTGTCCAATATTCTTTCTCCGGCATATTGAAAGCGTTAGCAACTTGTGAACCACCATTGTCCTGATTCAGCCAATAGCCGTTTGTACTCTTGTGTCCCATGTAAGAATAGAGGGAGAACGAGAATGTGAGGTCTTTCCAGAAAGTGAACTCATTGCGCATGTTCCAATAGATGGGAGGAGCAGTAGTTCCGAGGAATGCCTTATCTTTGTCGTTATAGACCGGCACGCGGGTACCGTCGTCCAATATCTTGTCATCTTCCGTGTAACGATTTACCACCTTCGGGTCACCGGGTTTTTGGCCTACCAGTTCGGCAGCAGCAATGTCCTCGGGCGTATTCTGCCATATACCGTCAGTCTCATAATACCAGATAGTACCCATAGGCTGTCCGATAAACCAACCGTTGGACGTATCGTCACGTTCCACACCGTTTTCGTCATAATCGTAATAGATGTGGTTAATCTTGTTCTTGTTGATAGAGAATCCGGCTGAGGTATTCCAGGTGAAGTCTTTGGTTTCGATATTGGTAGAGTTCAGAGAGATTTCAAAACCCTGGTTCTGCACTTCACCCAAGTTGGAAGTAATGCTTCCGAAACCGGAGAAACTCGGCAAACGTTGCCCCATAATCATGTCCGTAGTCTTCTTGAAATAATATTCCATAGAACCGCTCAAACGTCCGTTCAGTACAGAGAAGTCCACTCCGACATTCCATGACTTGGTCTTTTCCCACTCCAGATTAGGAGCAGCCAGACGATCCATGTACAGAGGATTGACCACAGTTGACGTACCGTTGTTGAAATAAACCATACTGGTACCACCCAAATTCAAGTTAGCCAGCGTCTTGTAGACATCGCCAAACTCACGGTTACCGTTGGTACCGTAGGACAAGCGCAACTTGAAGGTATCAAGCCAGTCCTGCGTACTTTCCATGAACTTCTCATTGGAAACGGTCCATCCCAAACCTATTGAACCGAAGTTACCCCAAGGATTCTTAGCACCGAAACCTGCGTAACCATCGCGACGGAACGTACCTGTAAACATGTAGCGGTCTTTGAAGCTATAGAACAGACGACCCAAGTAAGAAGCAGCCGTGTAGTGGCTATCGTTGGTAGAGAACGAACTTTGCTCCTTATTGGCACCCTGCGTATAGTGGAAACCAAGCGCATCACTGGGTGTGATGTTGCGGGCGTTGATGTTGTCGCTCCAGTAGCGGTGTTCTTCGGCTTCCTGCACCAATGTCAAGGTGAAATGGTGGTCATTGGCAAAAGTGTGATCCCAAGTGATGGTATTGTTCAAGTTCCAATCGAAATTCTTTGACCATCCACGGTTCACACCACGGCTGGATGCAGAAGCGTCCGGCAGGTCGGCAGACATGAAGTAGCGGTCATTGAACCACTGGAGACGCGGAGCGGCATTGAACTGATAGGTAATGCCCAAAGGCAACATCAGTTTGGCATTAAATATGGAATTAAGCACGGTGTAACCTTTCTCCAAGTCATAGTATTGACGATCGAAATAGTAGTTGTAACCACCGTTTGTAGCGGCACCGGACATCGGATATTGCTCATATCCTCCATTTTCGTCGTACATGGAAGCAAACGGAGAGTTGCGCAGCATATTGGCATCCCAATAATTGCTACCCAATGACACTTGGATATCCCCGTCCGAACGATCTTGGAAGTTCACGTTTGCACCAACTTCCAACCAGTCTGTAATCTTAGCGTTCACCTTCATGTTAGAACGGAATGCATGGTATTCATTACCCTGCACGGCACCTTCGTTGTTCATGTATCCCACAGACACGTAATAGTTGATATTGTCCGTGGCACCGGAAATGCTGGCATTGTAGTCCTGATTCAAACCAGTACGGAATGTGGCGTCATACCAATCATAAGAATTGCCAGCAATGAAATTGTTGAATACCAACGGAGAGTTATTCAACTCTAAACGACGGGCAAACAGGCTCATCATACTTTCACCCTCAGTCGGGCCCAGACCTGCTACTCCCACATTGGTAGCCCACGCATTCTGCTCTGTAGTTGTCATATTGCGCGGATCATCGTAATATCCTTCCGGATAAGCGATAACACCCTTGTCATCAGTTGCCCTGTAATAACCATACAGGCCGTCACTGCCTTTACCATACGTATTAAACATCTTATACCAATCCTGGCGATAGCGTACATAACCGTTGGCATCGTAATAGTCGCGATAAGCGGACTTGTTGTTTATAGCCAAGTTGGCACTTACGTTGATGACCGGTTTTCCTTGTTTACCTTTCTTCGTGGTGATGATGATGACACCGGCAGCAGCCTTAGCACCATAGATGGCTGCCGAAGAAGCATCCTTCAGCACGTCAATCTGGCCTATATCGTCCGGATTGATTTCTGAAAGTTCACCATAGAAAGCCATACCGTCCAATACAATCAGCGGGCTGGCATCCGTACCCAACGAGTTCTTACCACGCAACTGGATAGAAGCGCCACTACCTTTGGCTGAAGCATCGTAACCAATCTGCAAACCCGGCGTACCGCGCAATACATCCTGTACTGATGTCGGGTTAGCATCGGCAATTTTGCTCGGGTTAATCTGTACCACCGATCCCGTAAGGTCTTTCTTACGCATCGTACCGTAACCCACAACCACAACTTCGTCCAGCATTTCGCTGTCTTCTTCCAATGTTACTCTGATGTTTTTCTGTCCCTTTGTCGGAACTTCCACCGTCTTGTAACCCACAAAACTGATTACCAACGTAGCATTGGATTTTACTTTCAAGGAGAAATTACCGTCAATGTCGGTAATACAACCGTTGCCGGATACTCCTTTTTCAACAACACTGGCACCAATCACAGGACCAAACGGATCCTCAACCGTACCGGTTACCGTAACTTGAGAATTCTGAGCGTCCAGAATCGAGACGTTCAACATCAGAGCTATACAGACCAACAAAGCGGACAACGCTCTGTTCAATCCAGCTCTTGAGGAAATCTTTCGTCTTTCCATTGTATAAATTTTAAGATTAATAAATTAATAACTTTGGTGACTAAAGGCCGTACAAGAACGCACCTCAAAAATCACAATGCAAATGTATGCGCATAGCAAAGAGAAGGGGTTTACAAATGCCCCAAACATGTTCAGATTTGGTGCATGGAACAATATTTCACATAGATTGAAACATTTTCAAACACAATGCCACACTGCCCTACAGGGCATGGAAGCCTTGTACAGGAGTTAGAGGGAAAGGAGTTTATTGAAGTTGATGAGTTTGTAAATTGGACACTAATGAGAAGAGCTTAAGAACTTAAAAACTCAAACTCTATTGGCCGTCAACTCCTAACAGAGCGAAGCGGAGTGAATAGGTGCTACGATAGTCACGACATTTTATCACATCATTCTGTACCAACCTGTAAAAACAGACACTAAAATAATCATTTGCATACGTAACGGAATTACAGCTAGACGTACGATTACGCAATCAAAGTGCCGCTGCAAATTTACGAACCTACGCCAACCGCTCCATAAATGTCCTATCCTTATGGGTTGTATACATATTATCTGTTGGCGGAATTAAAATATCACTCTACTTCTGTTTTTTATTTTAGTAGATGACAAAAATTAAATTTATGCTGTTAAACACTTAATTTTCAGT
>NZ_CAJUHF010000040.1 GCF_910585845.1 uncultured Bacteroides sp.
TGAAAAGCCTATTGGCAGAGTTAAATATGCGCTATTTTAATTCCGCCAACAGGTTAAATACTAATATATTAATCGCAGTGGTTGGATTTTTATCGCACCACTACTAATTTTAAATGATTAATAATATCAGATGAACGTTTTACACATTCATCCAAATAGTTTTCAATCCAAGGATTATCGCCTGTGAAATCCCCTCTTCATATTCGAATGTATCGAAATCACTTGTCCATAAAAAGGCTCCTTGGCTTCTTTCTACACAATAAGAATATTCGTTACAAAAAAAACATTTTAGAATAAGTCCTTGAGTGAACCCCATTGAGTCAGGGACTGAAAGGCATTCACTCAGGGACTGAATGGCATTGAGTCAGGGACTGAATCATGCTCATTCTACTGTCTTGATAATCAAAGTTTTGCAAAATTGCCCATCATAGTGTAAAATTTGGACAAATCACTAATCGTGAACTTCCGGATTAGGGTTCGTATTTTTCTCATAGACTTTGAAATCCGCCAACTGCATCTATAACACCCATTCTATGATACCCACCACTCTTATCCACTACATTGAAACGGAGATTATTCCGCGTTACGAACTTTTTGATAAAGCCCATAACCTTTCGCACGTACGGACAGTGATCGAAGAGAGCCTTTCACTTGCCACGAAGTATAATGTAAATGAGAGTATGGCATACACCATCGCCGCCTATCACGACACAGGGCTTTGCCGGGACAGAGCTACGCACCATCTCATCTCAGGCACTATTCTGAAACAAGACGAGACACTCCGCCAGTGGTTCAGCGAAGAAGAGATAGACACCATGAAAGAGGCAGTAGAAGACCACCGCGCATCTGCCGACCACGAGCCACGAAGCATCTACGGCAAGATAGTGACAGAAGCTGACCGTGTGATCGACCCTGTCGTCACGCTACGCCGCACCGTGCAATACGGCCTGAAGCAAAAGCCGGAAGCGGGAGAAGAATGGCATTATCAACGCTTCCATCAACACCTGATGGAGAAATATGCACCGGGCGGATACCTGAAACTTTGGTTTCCGGAATCGGAAAACGCCAAGCGGCTGAAAGAACTGCAAAAGATCATTGCAGACGAGAAACAGTTGAAAAATACCTTCCAGCAGTTATTTGCCGAAGAAAAGCAGCAAGCATAAACAACTGCAATTTCCCTCGGGAAAGCCAAGACCGACTACGTTTGTTACTAACATACAGGCAAAAACCTGCGCCTGCAACGGCAAAAATATACAATCCGTAAGGCAATAAACGGAAGAATCCCTATCTTTGCAGACAGAAAACAAAGCAATAGCAAAACTTGCGGACAGAAAATAAAATAATAACGAAATAGATAATGGCTTTACAATGTGGTATTGTCGGCTTGCCGAACGTAGGCAAGTCGACGCTCTTCAACTGTTTGTCCAACGCGAAAGCACAAGCGGCAAACTTTCCTTTTTGTACAATAGAACCGAACGTAGGCGTAATCACCGTGCCCGACGAACGCCTGACAAAACTTGCCGAACTGGTACATCCGGGGCGCATCGTGCCCACCACGGTGGAAATCGTAGACATTGCCGGCCTCGTGAAGGGCGCCAGCAAGGGTGAAGGACTGGGAAACAAATTCCTCGCGAACATTCGTGAGACGGACGCCATCATCCACGTGCTGCGGTGCTTCGACGACGAGAACGTGACGCATGTAGACGGGAGCGTCGACCCCGTGCGCGACAAGGAGATCATCGACTACGAATTGCAACTGAAAGACCTGGAAACCATCGAAAGCCGCATCCAAAAAGTGCAGAAACAGGCACAGACGGGAGGCGACAAGGCAGCGAAGATGGCATACGAAGTGCTGCTGAGATATAAAGAAGTGCTGGAACAGGGCAAGAGCGCGCGTACGGTGCAGTTCGAGACCAAGGACGAGCAGAAAATTGCCCGGGAATTGTTCCTGCTGACCAGCAAACCGATGATGTACGTCTGCAACGTAGACGAGGCAAGCGCAGTGAACGGTAACCGATACGTGGAAATGGTGCGCGAGGCAGTGAAAGAAGAGAATGCCGAAATCCTGATCGTCGCCGCCAAGACCGAAGCCGACATTGCCGAGCTGGAGACGTACGAAGACCGCCAGATGTTCCTCGAAGAAGTAGGCTTGGAAGAGTCCGGCGTAAGCCGCCTGATCAAGTCGGCCTACCAGTTGCTGAACCTGGAGACCTTCATCACTGCCGGCGAGATGGAAGTGAAGGCATGGACCTATCAGAAAGGATGGAAAGCCCCGCAATGCGCCGGAGTCATCCACACCGACTTCGAGAAGGGATTCATCCGCGCCGAGGTGATCAAGTACGAAGACTTCATCCAGTACGGCAGCGAATCAGCCGTGCGCGAAGCCGGAAAACTGGGAGTGGAAGGCAAAGAATACGTGGTGCAGGACGGAGACATCATGCACTTCCGGTTCAACGTCTGACACTTCCCTACAGAGGGCACAGATGGGCACGGATGGCAATAATAGCCTGCCCCGGATGGTGCAGACCGCTCTTTGCCTGCACAGACGGCCGTGCCCGCCAATCCGTGCAGACAGACATACCAGACAGAACATTCTATAAGATGGAAAACAAGAACATGAAATACCTTATAGCCGGCACAGGGGGCGTGGGAGGCAGCATCGCCGCCTTCCTCTCGCTGGCGGGCAAGGACGTGACCTGCATCGCACGCGGCGAACATCTCGCTGCCCTGCGCGAACACGGCTTGCGCCTGCATTCCGACCTGAAAGGCGAACATACACTACCCATACAGGCCTACACAGCCGAAGAATACACAGGCAAGGCAGACGTCATCTTCGTCTGCGTCAAAGGCTACTCGGTCGATTCGATAACGGAGCTGATCAAGCGCTCCTCGCACGAGGAGACAGTTGTCATCCCTATCCTCAACGTCTACGGCACGGGGCCGCGCATCCAGCGCCTTGTGCCCGGAGTGACGGTCTTGGACGGTTGCATCTACATTGTCGGATTCGTGTCCGGCAAGGGAGAAATCACGCAGATGGGGCAGATATTCCGCCTGGTCTACGGAGCGCATCGCGGCACGGTTGTTCCCCGTGGAACGCTGGAGGCCATACAACGGGACCTGCAGGAGAGCGGAATCAAGGCTGAGATATCTCCCGACATCAATCGGGACACGTTCGTGAAGTGGTCCTTCATCTCTGCGATGGCGGTCACCGGAGCTTACTACGACGTGCCGATGGGCGAAGTGCAGAAGCCCGGCAAGGTGCGCGACACGTTCATCGGACTGTCCCGCGAAAGTGCGGCGCTGGGCACGAAACTGGGCATCGAGTTCAAGGAAGACATCATCGGATACAACCTCAAAGTCATCGACAAGCTGGACCCCGCAAGCACCGCCTCCATGCAGAAGGACATGGCAAGGGGGCACGAAAGCGAGGTGCAGGGGCTGCTCTTCGACATGATAGCTGCCGCGGAGGAACAAGGAATCGACATCCCGACCTACAGGATGGTGGCGGAGAAATTCAACTTATAAACCCTATTAAAACAGATACATTATGCTCTCATTACTGACTATCAACTGGAATCCTGATCCCGAACTGTTCAACCTTTTCGGCCGCGTGCCCATCCGCTACTACGGACTGCTGTGGGTCATCGGCATCGCATGCTCCTATTTCGTGGTCCGCTACCAGTACAGGGACAAGAAAATAGGCGACGACAAGTTCGAACCGTTGTTCTTCTACTGCTTCTTCGGCATCCTGATAGGCGCCCGACTGGGGCACTGCCTGTTCTATCAGCCGGAATACTACCTGCACCACTTCTGGGAAATGATACTGCCCGTCCAGTTCCCCGCCGACGGAGGCTGGAAGTGGACCGGCTACGCAGGACTTGCCAGCCACGGCGGCACGCTCGGACTGATCATCGCCCTTTGGCTCTACTGCCGCAAGACGAAGATGCACTACATGGACGTGCTGGACATGATAGCCGTGGCCACGCCGATATGCGCCTGTTTCATCCGCCTCGCCAACCTGATGAACTCCGAAATCATCGGCAAACCGACCGACGTGCCCTGGGCGTTCGTATTCGGCAGAGTGGACCTGCTGCCCCGCCATCCCGCACAGCTTTATGAGGCAATCGCCTACTTCATCTTCTTCCTGCTCATGATCTACCTGTACAAGAACTACGGCAAGAAAGTGCGCCGCGGCTTCTTCTTCGGCCTCTGCCTGACGGAAATCTTCGTCTTCCGCTTCTTCGTGGAGTTCCTGAAAGAAAACCAGGTGAACTTCGAAGACAGCATGACGCTGAACATGGGACAATGGCTGAGCGTGCCGTTCGTCATCATCGGAATATACTCCATGTTCTTCTACGGAAGAAAGAAAGGCTGAGGGAGCTACGAGTGACAGGCTACGGAGCTACGAGTGACGGACTACAAAGCTACAAGAGACAGAGTCACGAACTGCGGGAGACGGAGTCACGAAAGACAATCCTGCAAAGTACACGAACCCAACAATGCCAGTATAACGCAGCAAAAAAACAGCCAATTTAGGTTCCGTAACACTACAGGACCGATATGCTAAAAATCCGGCCTCGTTTTAACACCGTTCCTAAGGAGCGACGTTGGAGCGAGGCCTTAACGCATCCTTAACGCATCCTTAACGAACCCTTAACGAAGGCTTAGCGAAGATACAACGAAGGTACAACGGAGGTATACCCCCCCCGAAAACCGGATAAAAACAGCCCAAATGAAGCCAAAACAACCCCGAAAAGCAGAAAAAACAGGGTAAAAACAGAAAGGAACATTAACAAAAACATTAGACATCTTTAACCATTTCCCGTGAACCGCTTTTCGAGTGAAAACCCCGAAACACTGCAAGCACCCTCCCGAAATGCTGCAAACAAAACCCTTTCACCGTCCCCTATCACTTGCCCATCATCCCCGCCCACCAGTCCTCAAACCACTCTTTCCCCCAACAGAAGTCCACATTCCCACCCATTCACAACACACTGTCACACAAACACATACACATCACAAATGACCTATCCAAAGAATATTGAGACATCCAAAACAAAGATGATACCTGCCCAAAGATATGTGAGACACACTTGTGATGCACCTAACAAGCAAATCCATACATTTGCAATCGGAAACCAAATAAAAGTTAACTGCAATGAAAAACAAACAGATTAATGAAAAGACCATGAAACAAGCCTATGACGACAGTTAGACAGCTACCGCATCAATAACTGACTACAAGTTGGCTACAAGCTGACTAGAAAAAACAATGCGATTATTAATTCTTAAACTAATTATGATGAAAAATGTAAGCAAAAAATCCCGGAAGGTTCCTTACCTCCTTATGCTCATGCTCTTCACATGCCTGTCAGCATCAGCACAGTTTCAAGTAAAAGGTACGATCGTCTCAGACAAAGACTCCGAACCGATGATCGGCGTAGCAGTTCTCGAAAAGGGAACCAGCAACGGCACGATTACCGACATAGATGGTAATTACTCCATCTCCGTACAGAACGGCAACGCAACACTCGAAGTATCCTACGTTGGCTGCCGGCCGCAAACCATCCAAGTGAACGGCCGAAACCAGATCCACATCCGCTTGGAAGAAGACTCAAAGATGCTCGACGAAGTAGTCGTAGTAGGCTATGGCGTACAGAAGAAGAGCGACCTCACAGGTGCCGTCGCCTCAGTCGGCACCAAAGAACTGAAAGGACTGGTCACGACCGATGCCGCAGCCGCCCTCCAAGGTAAAGCCGCCGGCATCCAAATCCTCAACTCATCGGGCGCACCGGGCACCGGAGCCGAAATCCGCGTGCGCGGCTACTCCTCCAACTCCGGCAACATCGGCCCGCTGCTCATCGTAGACGGCCTGAAAGTATCAAGCATCCAATATCTCGACCCCAGCCTGATCGAATCCATGGAAGTACTGAAAGACGCCGCCTCCGCCGCCATCTACGGCTCGGAAGCCGGGAACGGTGTCGTACTTATCACCACGAAAAACGGCAGCAAGAGCAGCGGCAAAATCAGCTACAACGCCCGATTCACGATGAACCAGCTGGGACACGTGCCGCAGCTCCTCAACGCAGAACAGTTCAAAGACTGGAGCAGAATGCAAGGACTCGACATCGATGCAGCCATGGCCGACGCCATCCGCGACTACAACTGGGACCCCAACACCGACACAGACTGGATGGATGCCTTCATGGGTAACGCCTGGAGCCAGCAACACTCCATCTCGCTACAAGGCGGAAACGACAAGGGACAGTACTTCGCCAACCTCACCTACGTAGACCAGGACGGTATCGTGAAGGGCCAGCAAGACTACTACAAACGTCTGACAGCCCAAATCAATGCCGACTACAAAATCAAACCCTGGTTGCAGGTAGGCACCAACACCTCCATCGAGAAATGGGAAAGAGGAAGCGTGTCCGAATACGGATATGGCTCAGCCTTCGAGATGCTCCTCGTTATGGACCCGCTCACCCCGACACACTGGAAAGAACGTAGCCAGTATCTGGCCGCCACAGGCTCAGCCTACGATGCTGTGCAGAATGGCACCTCAGCCACCAACTACCGCTTCTACGGCGACGAAAACGGCATGTATGCCACCTCATACTTCAATACGGAGCTCGCCGGAGGTACCCCCTTCGCACAGCGCGACAAGAACGCCAACAACGAAAACGGCGGCATCAACGTCCACAGTACTTTCTTCGCCAATCTCACTCCGGTGAAAGGCCTGACCATCACCTCCCGCTTCGGTACGCGCATCACCCAGGGCAACACCTACAGCTATGCCGAACCTTACTACATCTCCGGCCGTGTGAGCGACACGAAATACTCCCTCGACCAGACCACCAGCACAGGCCTCTACTACCAGTGGGAGAACTTCGCCAACTACCTGACCACCATCGACAAGCACAGCATCTCGGCCATGATCGGTATGTCATACATCCAGAACGAAACCAAAAGAACCACAGCCGGCGCCTCCGGTCAGGAACTGCTCTCCTCCTACGAGCCCAACTTCCGCTATCTGGACTGCGTACTCGTCTCCGACAAAGTATCACGCACGTTCAAAGGCATGCCCAGCAAAAACACCAGCATCTCCTATTTCGGTCGCGTAGGCTATACGTTCGACAACCGATACAGCGTGCAAGCCAACTTCCGTGCCGATGCATTCGACTCCTCCAAACTCGCCAAAAACCAGCGCTGGGGCTACTTCCCCTCCGTATCAGCCGGATGGACATTCAGCAACGAAAAGTTCTTCAAGAACCTGGTGCCCGACGAAATCCTCTCGTTCGGTAAGCTGCGTGCATCCTGGGGACGCAACGGTAATATCAATGTACTGAGCAATTACAGCTACACGGCTTCCATCGCAACAGGCGGCCAATGGTATCAATATGAAAACAACGGAACAGTCACAAACGGCTCCATGCCAAGCGGACTCGCCAACCCCAACCTGACCTGGGAAACCTCCGAACAGCTGGACTTCGGCCTGGACCTGCGCCTGTTCAACGACGCCCTGACCATCGGCATGGACTACTATAAGAAGACCACCAAAGACCTCCTTGTAAACGCCCCCTGCTTGCCCGAAACCGGTGTATCCTCACAGATGATCAATGCAGGCGAAGTGCAGAACAAAGGTTTCGAATTCGAAGTATCCTACAAGGGGAACATCGGCAAGCTGAACTACTCCATAGCCGGCAACTTCGCCACCCTGAAGAACAAAGTGACCTACCTTGACGAACGCATCACCCGCATCGGCGGCGGATACGTACAAGGCAATATCTCCGCCCTCTGGACGAACTTCGAACAAGGCATGCCGGTATGGTACATGCGTGGCTACAAATACCTGGGCACGAATGAAGACGGACATGCCCTCTATCAGACCAAAGACGGAGGCGAGACACTGGTTCCCGGCGACGAAGACCAGTTCAACATCGGCAAGGGTATTCCCGACGTAACCTACGGCATCACCCTGAACCTGGATTATAAGGGATTCGACTTCTCCCTGTTCGGCACCGGAACCGTCGGCAACGATGTTTACTATGGCATGTACCGTACAGGTTACAATAACATCTCCAAGCACTTCTATGACGCAGCCAAGAAAGGAAACATGCCCGATCCCAAAACGATCGCAGGCGACAAGTACTACTGGTCATCTTCGGCAGCCGTATTCAACGGTTCGTTCTTCAAGATCAAGCAGATCCAGCTTGGCTACACTCTGCCCTCTTCCATCACGAAGAAGTTCTTCGTAGAAAACCTCCGTGCGTATGTCTCACTGGATGATTTCTTCACGTTCACTTCCTACCCGGGCCTCGATCCAGAGATTGCCTCAAGAGGCGGAAACATGGTAGGTCTCGATGCCGGTGCATACCCCACCATGCGTAAGATGACACTTGGTTTTAACATAACATTCTAACCCATAATACTGAAAGTATGAAGAAATATATATATTCAATGGCAATGTGCGCAGCACTGTTCTGTGCATCTTCCTGTAGTGAAAGCCTTTTGGACATCGAACAGAAGGCAGTAAGTTCCACTGAGAATTTTTACAAGACAGACCAGGATGCAGTCGATGCCATGACTGCCGCTTATGCACAATTCCTCGAAAATGTCTGCTCCTCGGACGGTATCTACCAGCCCCAGTTCACGTTATTGAACTACTCGGCGGATGATGTATTCTCGGCCGGTACGGACTACGTAGACCACATGGACATACGTGTGTTCGATGAATTCCGTTATGACACCAATAACAGCTGCCTGAACCAGTTGTACCAGCGTTATTACAAGGCTATCTATGCAGCCAATCTGGTGATCACATACGTTGAACCGGACACCCCCGTCAAAGCCCGTTGTGTGGCTGAGGCGCGCGTGCTCCGTGCTTACTGCCACATGATGGCTGCGCTCACCTTCCAGCGTCCTCCGTTAGTCGACAGACTACTGAATGCCGATGATAAGCCCACGAACGTAGAAAGCCAGAAAAGCCTTCTTGAATGGTGTGCTACCGAATGTGAGGAATCCGTATCTGCCCTCGACGACCGCAAAGGACAGCAGGATATCGAAGGAGCATACAAGGTTACAAAAGGTTTCGCTTACTTCGTAGCCGGAAAGTCGGCCGTATTTGCCGGTGATATGGTTCGTGCGGAAAGAGACCTTAAACCGTTAGTGGAATCCCCCAACTACGCTCTTGTGCCCGGTAACCGTTTCCGCGACCTGTTCCATGTGGAAGGCAACGCATGCGAGGAGAAGATTTTCGAAGCCAACTGTTGGGGAAATGCCGACAAAGGCTTTTGGGGAAATATCCAGCGCGGACGTTGGATGACCAACAACGTACTGAACTGGCGTTATGACCGTCTAGGTTCACGTGCCACGATTTGCGGTCCCAATGACGGTTGGGGAGGAGGTGCCATCAACTGGAAATTTGCAGAGAAAATGTACCAGAACGATGGTGACGGTCCCCGTCGCAAAGCTACCTTCCTTACTCCGGACGAATTCCTTTATGACTCTGAACTATGTGGTTGGGAATCAGATTTTGATGAAAACGGTAATGAGATGTCCTTTGCCGACAAGAAAAAAGACCCCAAACGTGGAATCAAAAGCACTGCAGGCTTGTTTGCTCATGGCATATATATGGAAGTGAAGAATATCGCATCTCCTAACGACCGCAACATGGCTATCTCCGATACTCATAACTCTACTGCATTCCGCATCGCCCGTCTGGCAGAAGCATACCTGCTTTACGCCGAAGCTTGCCTTGTAAACAATCACATTTCTGAAGGAGAAAAATATCTCCATGCCATCCAGAAACGTGCGGAAGCTCCGGAAAAGCCGCTTACCTTGCAGAATCTTCAGGATGAAAAGCAATATGAACTCTGGTTTGAGACTTGCCGTTTCCACGACATCGTCCGCTGGGGTATTGCCAAAGAGTGTCAGGATGCTGTTGTCGACCAAGTTCCGCAATTATACGATGACTTCTTCATCGAAGGTACACCCTATTTCGGAAAAGAACATCATCTGCGTGCCGAGTTGACTCACCCCTTGTCCGTTGACCAGAAGTTACCTGCCAGCTCTTTCGGATTCATCAAGGGAAAACATGAGTATTTCCCGTTCCCACAAGCTGTGACAAATCTGAACAAGGAGCTTCATAACCTGAATGGATGGGCAACAAATAATTAATCCTTAATGACCCTGTCACATACATGAATCTCTATTTCCAAAAAGCAACACTGCAATTATAGAAAAACTGATTGCTGTTCCAATAGGTAGGTTATTATAACGACAAAGTGAGGTTTTCGTTGAAAGATGAGAACCTCACTTTTCCCATACGATTCATTCTATTATTCCAAGAATAAAAGAACGCAATATATATGGAGATTTACGCGAATCGGATTAAATTTGTATTTTGTTGAAAGAGTTATTCCGTTGTGAGTTTACAGATTCTTGAAAACTCCAAAAACTCTTCTTTTACTTGACTATAAATTAAACCATTATGAAACATAAAAGACTTATTATGACTTTGTTTGCAGCCCTGTTCTTCACCCACTTGGCTGCACTTGCACAAGATGCGAACTTCTACATTTACCTGTGTCTGGGACAGTCGAATATGGAGGGCAATGCCCGCTATGAAGCCCAAGACACACTGGTGAACCCACGCTTTCAGGTATTGTCCGCCGTAGACAACAAAGAACTGGGCAGAGTGAAAGGAAAATGGTATCCCGCACGGGCTCCGCTGTGCCGCCCCAATACAGGACTGACCCCTGCCGACTATTTCGGACGGACAATGGTAGAGAATCTTCCGGAAAATGTACGCATCGGCGTGGTACATGTGGCTATCGGTGGCTGCAAGATCGAACTTTTCCAGAAAGACAAACGCGAGGAATACATAAAGACCGCTCCGCAATGGATGTTGGGCATGCTCAAAGAGTATGATAACGATCCCTATACCCGCCTAGTAGAGATGGCCAGAATAGCCCAGAAGGACGGTGTGATAAAAGGTATCCTGCTGCATCAAGGCGAATCGAACACCGGCGAAAAGGAATGGCCTGAGAAAGTAAAGAACGTATATGACAACCTGCTCGCCGACCTGAACCTGAAAGCCGAAGATGTGCCTTTGCTTGCCGGTGAAGTAGTGAATGCCGATCATGGAGGTACATGTGCTTCGATGAATCCCATCATTGCTACCTTACCCGAAGTGATAAAGAACTGCGCCGTCGTTTCCTCAAAAGGCCTGAGCTGTGCCCCCGACCACCTGCACTTCGATGCCGCCGGATATCGCATCCTGGGACGCCGTTATGCCGCCGCCATGCTGAAGCTGATGGGCAAGGAACTCCCGAATGATGAAGATATCTTAAAGAATACGGTAGCAGCCTCATCAAACATGCACGGTTGCGATTTCCCACGTTTAGATAAAGAAAACCGTGCCTATTTCCGTATCTTCTCGCCCGACGTAAAGCGTCTGCAAGTAGACATCTGCGGCAAGAAGTACGACATGAACAAAGATGAGCACGGCTGGTGGACAGTGAAGACTGATCCCTTGGTAGTAGGTTTCCACTACTATTTTCTGTTGATTGACGGAATGTCGGTCATCGATCCGATGAGTTGCACATACTTCGGCTGTAGCCGTATGGCAAGCGGAATAGAGGTGCCCGAAGGCAAAGAAGGCGATTATTACCGCACGCAGAACGTGCCCCACGGACAAGTACGTACCGTCACTTACTACGCTGAAAGCCAAAAACGCTTCCGTCGTTGCGTGGTCTACACTCCGGCAGAATATGAGAAAAACACCAAGAAACGATATCCGGTGCTTTATCTGCAACATGGCATGGGTGAAGACGAAACCGGATGGAGCACACAAGGGTATATGTACAACATACTCGACAACCAAATAGCCGAAAAGAAATGCGTACCCATGATTGTAGTGATGGAAAGCGGCGACGTAGAAATAGGCTTCCGGCCACGTCCCGGGAAGGATGTGAATGAAGAACGCAATCTTTATGGAGCCTCCTTTGCCACTCTGATGATAAATGATCTCATCCCGATGATAGACAAGACATTCCGCACGTATACCGACCGTGAACACCGCGCTATGGCAGGACTGTCATGGGGAGGGAAACAGACTTTCGACATCACCCTGACCAACCTCGATAAGTTCTCGTATATCGGCGGTTTCAGTGGTGCCATTTTCGGATTGGACGTAAAGAATGCCTTCAATGGTGTATTTGCCGATGCCAATGTTTTCAACAAGAAGGTACATTACCTGTTCTTGGGTTGCGGAACAGAAGAAAACATGGGAACTGCACGGCTTGTCTCCGCTTTACGTGATATGAATATACGCGTTGCTTTCTATGAATCACAAGGAACAGCCCACGAATGGCTTACTTGGCGCAGATGCCTGAATGAGTTCTTGCCGCATCTTTTCAAATAGGCTTTTTTCACTGTCAAGAAATATAACACAGTCAAACAGAATTGAATTGCGAAAAAGAAGTTATCGAGAGTTATTCGCAATTCAATTCTGTTTAACCATAAACGAAAAGGATATGAGAACTTTTTTAGGACTTACATACATGCTGTTCTGTTCGTTGATGTCTTTCGGACAGACCACGCAGTGGACTGACATCAATTATGCGGGTGACAGTTTGGAAGGACACAAACTGGACATCTATCTGCCTGCCGGAGAAGGAAAGACAGGACAGCATAAGGTCATAGTCCTGATTTACGGCAGTGCCTGGTTTGCCAACAACATGAAACAGACAGCCTTTCAAGCGATGGGAAAGACATTGCTCGATGCAGGATTCGCTGTGGTTTCCATCAACCACCGATCCAGTGGCGAGGCCAAGTTTCCGGCACAAATCAACGATGTGAAAGCGGCGATACGCTTCATACGCGCCCATGCCGACGAATATCGGCTCGATACTTCCTTTGTAGGCATCACCGGATTCTCGTCAGGCGGTCATCTGTCTTCATTGGCAGGTACTACCAATGGAGTCAAGACATATAAAGCAGGCGATACGGAAATGGACATTGAAGGGAACGTAGGCAATTGTAGCTCTTTTAGTAGCCGGGTAGATGCCGTGGTAGACTGGTTCGGCCCGATAGATATGACACGTATGAAGAACTGCACCACGACCAAGGGAGCCGATTCGCCCGAAGCTGCCCTGATAGGCGGAACACCAGCCGAACATACAGACGTGTTGGCCCTACTGAATCCGATGACTTATCTCGACGAATCCGATCCGATGTTCATGGTGATTCATGGAGATGCCGACCAGGTGGTGCCCAACTGCCAAAGCTTGTTCTTCAAAGAAGCACTGGCTGCCAGAGGACGGCTGGAGGAGTTTATTTCCGTACCACAAGGACAACACGGCCCTGTCACTTTCAATGAACAGACTTTCAAGAAAATGACAGAGTTCTTCAAGAAACAGGCAGGTATGAATTAATTCCAAGCAATCCGAATAGAGCTATCTGGTCAGCCCGAATAGAGTTATTCGGGCTGACCAGATAGAGAAGCCCCATCCTTTTTTCCGACATTTTCTCTCATATATGTAGTTGGAGACACACCATAAAGCTCCTTGAAAGCGGTCGAGAAATTGTTCGGGTTGGCAAACCCGATCAGTTCTGCCACTTCATTGACGGAATAGTGCTTCTCCGCCAGCAGGCTTGCAGCCTGCTTCAACCGTGTGTTGCGAATAAAGTCACGAGGTATCTGATTGGTAAGTTCCTTCAACTTGCGATGCAGATGTCCACGGCTTATTCCGACCTCTTTAGCCAGCATTTCCACGGAGAAGTTGGGATTTCCGATGTTCTTGTTAATGACTTTCATTACCCGCTCTATCAACTTCTCGTCCGGAGAATCAGACTTTATCTTCTCCACCATCTCTTCCTGTATCTGTTGCCCCTGCTGCGTGACATGCACCATTTCGCGTCCATGTATCAGATTGAATGCCATCTTCTTCAGGATTTCAATATTGAAAGGCTTGGTGATGTAAACATCGGCCCCGTATTCCAGTCCTTTCAGATTATCCTCCTCCCTTGTCCGGGCTGTGAGAAGAACGACAGGAATATGATTCAGATTGACATTCTGCTTTATTTTCCGGCACAGAGTGAATCCGTCCATCAAGGGCATCATGACGTCACTGATGACCAAATGCGGCATAAACTTGAACATCACCCCCAACGCCTCCTTACCGTTTTTGCTTTCGGCAGTATGGAAGTCCGCAGACAATTCCCTGCAAATGTAACGGCGTATCTCATCATTATCCTCCACTATAAGCACCCGATATGAAGTACGGGCTTTCTGCACCATGCCTTCTTCCGAAGCGGACGAAGGCAGTATCGTAGCAGCAGAGCAATCGTGTACAAATGCCGTCCCCTCGCATTCATCCGCTCCTATCGCTTCGGGAGGCAAATGGGTACACCCCATGGGGAGGCGTACGATAAACCGGCAACCGGGCTGACCTTCCGGATTATTCTCCACATGGATGGTGCCATGATGCAGTTCTACCAACGAACGGGTAAGATGCAACCCTACACCGGTTCCGGCATGAGTATCATTCATGTTGTTCTGTATCTGGTAGAAGCGGTCGAATATGTGTTCAACTTCCTGTGCTGGAATGCCTATTCCACTGTCTGCAACAACAATTTCCACATAATGTCTCAACGGGCCTGAAACATGCATATCTTCTTTCGTGTACAAACTGATATCCACCTTTCCTCCTTCGGGAGTAAACTTGAAAGCATTAGAGAGCAGGTTCAAGATGACTTTATCAAAATTAGCAGGATCTATCCACAACTCTTGTGTATCACCTTCCAGATGGTGGAAAGAAAGAGTTATTTTCTTCTCTTCCGCTGGCTGGGCAAAGGTATCGCACAAGTCACCTATAAACGGAATAATGTCTGTCCTCCGGAAAGTAAGCACCATCTGCCCTTTATCTATCTTACGAATGTCCATCAATTGATTGATAAGCCTCAAGATCCGTTCTGCATTACGGTAGATGATGTTGTACGTCTTCTGGCGCCGGATATCGGAATCGCTACTTATCAACTTCTGCAACGGACTTATGATAAGCGACATTGGCGTACGTATTTCGTGCGATATATTGATGAAGAATTGCAGCTTGGCCTCATTGATTTGTTCGGCATGCCTGTGTTTCACCATCTCCTGCCGGATGCGATAACGGTGGTGCACTTGTAAAGCTATGTATAGGATGCACCCCGCAGCGACCACGAAATACAACAACCAAGCCCATCTCGTGGCCCACCATGCAGGCGAGATGTATATGGTGACAGCCTTCACGTTCGACTCGGTCATATAGTCCACCGCCTTCACACGGAAACGATAAGTACCTGGAGACAGATTGCTGAACGAGACACGGTTGGTTCCTGCTGGTAGAACGGCCCATTTGTCATCGTTCATGGCATAATAATAGACTATTCGTTCGGGGCTGTTCAACTCCAAGGTCGAGAACTCTATACTGAAAGAATTGTCTTTATAAGACAAATGAAAACTTTCCGCCTCAAACACCGGACGGTCTATGATTTCATGCCCACCGGACAACATGCCCTTTTTGACCGGATGGTTATGCAGGTAGAAATCCGTAATACGTATGTTCCATTCTTGTTCTGGATTAGTAATCTCCTGTGGATTGAAATAGGTGACCCCATTCATACCACCAAACCAAAGGGTACCATTGGCATCCCTCAACGAAGCATTCTTGGTGAACTCGTTCCCCTGCAATCCGTCACTTACATAATAGTTGATGAATTGCCGGTTCTCCTTATGAAGTTGCGCGATGCCGGCGTTGGTACTTATCCACAAGCCTCCCTGCCCATCGCCTTGGATGCCATAGACCGTATTGCAAGGCAATCCGTCCTTTATCGTATAGTTTGTCAGTTCCTGCTCCTCCGGCTTCCAGCAAAACAACCCGTCAGAAGTTCCTATCCAGATGGATTTCTTTTCGTCTTCGTACATGGAAAAAACAATATGATGCCCCAGCAAGGTATAGCAACTAAAGTCGTCGGAAGTAAGGTCTATGCAGGTCACTCCGTCGTAAGTACCTGCATACAGTTTGTTGTCGCTGGAGTAGAACAATGAGTTGATCCATTTGCTGACTTCGCCGTTCACTCCGACAGGATAGACCAATTGTCCGTTCCTGATATCATAATAGAACAACCCAGCTCCCATAGTAGCTATCCACAGACGCTTTTTCCGGTCTTCAGCAAAGCCATAGACGCGCTGCACAAACTTACCGTTCTCATCCAATAACTCCTTCAAATAGGAGCAGCGACCGGTTTGCCTGTCTAGCTTTCCCATTCCCTTGGAGAAGGAACCGAACCATAAGTTGTGCTCCGAATCTTCGTACAGGCTGAGTATGGTGGCAGGAATGGAGTTCTCGTCATTGGTAGGAGAATAATGCACCTTTTGGATTATGCTTCCAGTAATGCCATATACGCCGTCGTTGTCGGTCCCTATCCATAGCAGACCATTGTGATCGCGGCAAAACGCGGTAATGCAACTGGAACCGATTATGTTATTGCTGATGGACTTGCATCCTATGTACTTAAAGCTGTTTACCTGGGAAGGAATCATGATCACCCCTTTCTGATAAATGGCAAGCCAAAGATTCTTGGCATTGTCCTTCAGGAGAGAATGTACTTTGGAAGTGTTCGGATTAAAATAGGTATTGTCGAAAAGGTAGTCTGTGATTTTCTGTTCTTTGTTGTCGAAAAACTTCACCCCCTTACCGTCCGTACCGATATACAGTTCGTCCGGACTGACGGAACAAAACGTCTTGATAGGCAGATTTTGTTCTCCCTCGCAGGGTATGGCGACAAAGGAGTCGGAACTTTTATCATATTTCAGCAATCCTTTCCCCATTGTCCCGGCGTAGATATTGTCGTTTTGATCCCGGCATAAGGCGACAATGGTTATCCCTTTTTCTTGAGTCAGATAATGCTTGACCTGACGGTCGGGAGCCAAACGGTAGATTCCGTTTTCACCTTTGCTCATCCAAATGTTCCGGTTCGTATCCTCAATGATATAATCAGTGGAATGGACAGGAACGGGAAGGTTGAGGCTGTCTACGGTGAGTTCGTCCCCAGTGATAGTGAGTGAACATAGCTGATTGCCTGTGACCCATATTTCCCCATTTTTCCGTTCCAAGATATCTATTACGTTACTGTTGAATATCTCCCCATTTCTCCACTTGGCCTGCGGGCTAAAGTTATCTCGTGCCGGATCGTACACTTGTATTCCAGTATGGGTGCCCACCAACAGATGTCCCTGGTTGTCTTCCGCCAATGTGCGCACGTAATTGTGGCAAAGCGAACGCTTATCTTCAGGATTGTGTTTATAAACTACAAATTTGACTCCGTCATATCGGTTCAGGCCATCTTCTGTAGCAATCCATATCATGCCATTCCTGTCCTGGAAGATTTTGTTTATCAGACTACTGGATAAGCCTTCGTCTACGGTAAATAGTTTAGATGATTGCCCATAAATCATGCTTGGGAATAAGAGAAGTAAAAAGAAGAACAATATGTGTTTCATAAGCTCAATTGTATTTAGTAACGAGCAAAAATACGAAATAAAACCATTTACACAAATAGAAATCCGGATTAGTGCATATTTTATTCTACTAATGCTTTTTATGTCATTTTCTATCTTACAATACTTTCAGTCTCATTTAAAGGTATGTTTTGCAGAAAGCATACTTTCTTTCAGCCGATGCACACAATGAATGGTTTATCGTATCCAACATAGTGGATACGATAAACCATTTCCTTTATTTTTCCACAAAGGAATTGAATATGACTTTGTACGTTTTTACTATTCCCTTATAATCGCACCTCACAGTAGCAGTATCGGAAACGGATGCAGCTTGGGTAATCTCTATTTTCACGTCCTTGTCGGTTGCAGATGCCGATACGACAGGTGTTCCGGCGGGAAGCGTGCAGACAGCCTCGTATGTACCATATCCGACAATACCGTTGCTCTCGGTAGAACGTACAGGAGTTTCGGGCACTGCAATGGCTTTACCGTTGACCTCTATACTTACTTTAGGTGAAACGGGACGAACGATTTTCTTTGCATCGGAGCTGAACCCTAATCCGACCATATCAAAGAGTACATCTGTATCTTCACTTTCAGCTACAAGGTAGATAGCATGTTTCTTGTCCAAATGGTCAACAAACTGCGATACGTCAATCGTAAACTGTGCCGTCTCCAACGGAGAGTTAGCGGGCACTGCGATTTCACCTATCTTCGTGCCTTTCCATACTTCGTTATCCCATGGACCGTCTATCCAGACATTCACTTTGAACGCTTTGTCAGTCTTGGGTGTCAAGAAGAGGTTGAATGCCGTCTTGTTGCCTTCCTTTGTACCCTCGAATGCTTTCAATCCCAAGGTGTCCTTGTCCAGTCCACCAAAGCCGAAGTACTTGTAGCCTATGATATTCCCGTCCTTGACGTTGGCAATGGGCGCGTGGTTGTCCCAGATGTCCCATGAATCCTGCTGCAGACCTACGTCGGAGAGGTAGCATGCAAATCCTGCCGAATAGTACTGATACGGATCAAGCCCGAAGAGATGAAATCCTTCCGAAGTGACCTCCGCCCCTTTGTATTCGTTTCCCTGACGGTCTTTGACGGTCCGGATACAGCCTGGTGCATAAGGATCGTAGGCACTGATGGAGACTTTTCCGCCTTCGGATACCGATTCTTCATCCCATTCCACGTGGATGGGGGCAACCATTGCTTGGCGTGCAAATCCGAATCCGCGCGGCGGACGATGATAGAAGACATACCACTGTCCGTTGATGAGTTCTATGCTTCCGTGCGTGTTGTGCCCGGCATTGGTAGTCTGTAGTTGCGAACCGTCATGGTTCAGTTCCGGCGCACGCGAATCCACCAGCACGCCTCCACTTTTCCACGGTCCCAGCGGAGTGTCACCGTAGGCATAGCGCAGGGTCGAGTTGGAGCTTCCCAATCCATAGTCGGGACCCGAGTGTCCGCTGTAGATGGTCACGTACTTGTTTCCTATCTTGCGTATGGACGAGGCTTCAAAAAAATTGAACGATTCAAGGTCTTCCCCAGGATAGATGCACGGATAAGAAATGTCTTTCTTCTGTGCATGGGCATGCCCTCTGCGGATGCCGGCGGGCATGAAGTAAGGAATGACTTCTGTTCCAGGACGCACGGAGTACATGGTGTTCTGATCCAACTGCGCCGCCAGCGAACGTTGGAATCCCCAATATCCGTAAGCTCTGAATCCTATTTCGTAGTCTGGATCGTTCGGGTCGGTCACGTATTCGATATAGATGGAAGGATCGAATCCCAGAATGCTTCCCGGCAAGGTCTTCGTACCGTCTTCGTTCAGGTTGACGGGCGTGAAAGGTCCGTCTGGACGGCTTCCTTTTGCCACCATCGCTTCCCGGTTCATACCACGACTGTGCGGAAACAGATAATACTCCTTAGTACCGTTTTTTCTTTTCACTTCAACTAGGTCGGGAGCATACATCACATCCCATTTTCCCTCTATCTGGTAGATAAATATCGGTCCCTCGTCGCGCCAGCTGGACAGGTCTTCCACGGGTGCCGACCACATCCGGATGTCGGGGCCACAATAGCTGTCGAAGCGTAAGTCATGTGAACCGATGATGTAGGCACGGAACTTTCCCGGATTGTCGGGATCTTCAAACACACGTGGTTCTCCGTCTGGAAGATGTTCCCATAGCGGCAGGTAGGGATTACCTGCCCCATGATAGACAAACTTGGAAGAAGAAGCTTGTTGATTGCTGTTGTCTGTCGCTCCTTGCGGCAGCGCAAGTGCGACGATACCTGCAAGCGCGGTTACGCTTGCGAACAAAGATAATGCGACTTTTTTCTTTGTCATACTTAAATCGTTTTGGATTATTATTATGCAAATTATTGGATTCTGTAAACCGCTATTCTCTGAATAACAACTGTGCAAAATTATACAGGTTATTCCGCCATACCGGCCAAGTATGCCCACCTGGATACTCAGAATAAGTATATTTCAGTTTCAGCTTGTCGAATTCCTTGAGCATATTTTGGCAGTTTTGGTAAGCAATGTCTTCTTTGCCCCCCATAGCAATCCAAAACAATTTCAGTCGTGTGTCGATATCGGCTTTATTCTTACCGATGTATTCATATTGAGCATCAGCCGTTTTCCGGTAGGCATCCAACCATCCGGAACTGAATACACCAAGGTGTGAGAACAGGTCTGTGTGATACAGTCCGGCATAAAGCGTCTGAAGCCCTCCCATCGACAAGCCCGCAAGTGCACGGCTACCAGCCTCCTTCCTGACGCGATAGTTTTTCTCGACAAAGGGAATGACGGCTTGCGTTAATTCGGCTTCAAATGCCTTAAGCGCGCCGCTGTCAAATCCGACCGAAGGCATGTTGCCGTCAACCATCACTACCAACATGGGACGGGCCTTTCCTTCTGCAATTAGGTTATCCATAATAAGGTCAGTCTTTCCTTGTGTACCCCACCCGCGTTCATCCTCTCCACCGCCATGCAGCAGATAAAGAACCGGATAGGTTTCGCCTGCATGCATATCATATCCGGCAGGAGTGTACACATAGAAGCGTCTCCACGTACGGCTGACTTCTGAGTAGTAACGTTTCATACGGATGTCTCCGTGCGGCACATCTTTCAGCGCATAATATTCTCCCCCTTCGAAAGGAACTTCAATGCCACTCGCCATACGACCCATGCCATAGAAAGTCTCGCTTCCAGGATCGGCCACCGCCATCCCGTCTATCAGAAGCGAATAGTAATGGAATCCTTCGCCCAAGGAGTCTGTCACAGTCTGCCAGATTCCATTGTCCTGCCTAGTCAGATCATATTTCCGTCCCAAATCAATCTGCACTTTTTGCGCCTCCGGCGCTTTTATGCGGAATATAGCGCGACGGTCGGCAGTCAGTTGCGGATACTTGGAGTTGCGCACGTTGCTCTCGGCACGCATGCCGTGTATGCCGTATTGGTCGAAACTCGACGTATCGACAGGTTTGAAGAGCAGTTGGGAGAAGAGATAAAGGTCATTCTTCCAGACATTGAAATCGTGCACTCCCGGTTCTACGTAGAAGATATGGGGTACTTTATGCCGTTGCAGATAGAGATGAGTGCGTTCGCTGAAAAACATAAGCCCGTCGTTGTCACCACATGAAATCCATAATAACTTTAATTGTTGCCGAACTGCTTCCGGATCGGGAACAAGCGTTTCGGGTGTTTTGGTGTTAGGAGCAGACGAAAAGCCTCCCACCCAAGCAAATTTGTCCAAATTGCCCAGTCCGAAGTTCAGCGATTGCCCACCTCCCATTGACAATCCTGCCAAAGCACGATTCTCGCGATTTCTGAGTACAGGATACTTCCTCTCGATAAAAGGTATCAAGTCATTCAGCAGGTCTTTCTCAAAAATGGCAAACCCTTCCACTTTCTCAGGAGCCATAATGTTCCCCGTTGCCCGGTCATCTTTGATGGCCCTTCCGTTGGGAAGCACTACAATCATAGGTTCCAGTTTACCTTCAGCGTACAGGTTATCCAAGATGACTTGAGGTGCACCATGCTTCAGCCATTCCAGCTCGTCGCCACCAATGCCATGTAGCAGATAAAGGACCGGATACTTCTTCTTCGCAGTGAATCCCGGCGGCGTATAAACCAATGCTTTCCGTTTCGTACCTACAGTTTTTGATTTATAACTCACTGTGTCTACTTTCCCTCTGGCTATTCCTGCTTTTTCCACATCGAAACCAGCCTGGGAATGGGGAATGCTACTCTGTCCCCATGTTCCTAAAGAGTATGCAAATGCGCATACGAAGAAAATTACTGTGTGTTTCATGAACTAAAATTTTACAGCCGTAAATGTACTCGATTCTCCCTATATCCTACATATAACCATGTTACACGTTTGTTTTCTGATGTTACATTATCGTTTCTGTTACTCGTCGGAAACAGGCAGACATGCCAATTCATACAGCTCCGACATATCTGCTCCACTACACCTTTCTTTCGATTGCCAACAGGCCTTGATGCATGTATAAAGCAGATTATGTAATAAGAGTGAAGCTATTTGTTACATGAACCCCTCTCAGTCGCCACAAGGAGCATATCACGTTACATAGACAAATGTTTCTGTTACATGATTATTATAAAAAACAATGCGATTAGGCTATCTTTGCCCAATGTAATATTCAGAAATAAAAAAGAAATGTTTATGAATCTGCTAAGAAAAACATGGGTTATAGCAATTGCCGTCATGATGGGAGCGTGCCATTCGGAAACACTTGACATTGTTTCCCCAAACGGAAATCTGAAAATCACAATAGAACCCTCCGAAAAAAACGCTTCGGGAGAAACATCCTTCTCAGTAGCTTACAAAGAAAAAAACATTCTTTCCGGATCGAGACTGGGATTGGAAACCGATGTACAGAAGCTGGCTGGAAATCTGAAGCTGAAGGAAGTATCCGCATCAAAACGCGTGATTGACGACTACCGGATGATAACAGGAAAACGTAGCCTTTGTACGAATGAAGCTTCCGAGAGAGTTTATTCCTTCGAGAACGAAACCGGACAGACGCTAGAAGTCACATTCAGAGCATACAATGATGGCATCGCATTTAAATATGGTATCAAAGCCATTTCCGATAAAGAAAATGTCACCCATGAACATACCACATATATCATCCCGAAAGGCGCCAAAAGATGGATGCAACAGTATGACCCAGGATACGAAAAGTTCTTTCCATTATCGACAGACGGCAAACTCGCCGACCATCCCGATGTAGACAAATGGGGATATCCAGCACTTGTAGAATTGCAAGATTCCGTATTCGTACTGTTGACAGAAGCAAACATCAGGCGAGGACATTGCGGTTCCCTTCTTTATAATGGAGACCAACGTGACAACTATCAAGTATATCCGGTCGGCCAGCAGCCTGTCAACAACGGACAATGGGAATCACCTTGGCGGCTGCTCATCATAGGAGACCTGTGTGATATCGTGGAATCCACATTAGTTACCGACGTATCCGACCCCTCCAAAGTGGAAAACACAGAATGGATAAATCCAGGCATGGTATCGTGGAGTTATTGGGCACATAACCACGGTTCCAAAGATTACCAGATAGTGAAAGAATACATCGACCTAGCTGTTCGCATGAAGTGGCCTTACGACTTGATTGACTGGGAATGGAATGAAATGGGGAATGGAGGTGACCTCCAAGACGCAGTGAAGTATGCCCTGCAACAAGGTATCAAGCCCTTGCTATGGTATAACTCAAGTACAAATTGGCTCGGTCCAGAACCCTTGTATCGGCTGAACAAGAAAGAAGACAGGGAAAAAGAATATAAATGGCTGAGCGAGATGGGTATTGCCGGGGTGAAAGTAGACTTCTTTTCCGGCGATAGCGTAACTACCATGAACTATTATATAGATTTGCTCGAAGATGCAGTAAAATATAAGCTGCTGCTCAACTTCCATGGCGCCACCATCCCGCGTGGCTGGCAGCGTACGTATCCGCACATGATGTCGGTAGAAGGTGTGTATGGTGCCGAGTGGTACAATAACAATTCGATACTGACCAACCGGGCGGCCGAACATAATGCCACGTTGCCTTTCACGAGAAACGTTGTAGGACCGATGGACTATACTCCGGGAACTTTTTCTGATTCACAGCATCCGCATATCACATCGCACGGGCATGAACTTGCACTGCCCGTGATTTTCGAATCGGCTTTGCAGCACATGCCCGACAGGCCTTCGGTTTATGATAACTTGCCGGAAGCAGTAAAACATCTTCTGTCTGAACTACCCACTGCTTGGGATGATACGAAACTTTTGGCTGGTTATCCCGGAGTGGAAGTTGTTATGGCACGGCGTAAAGGTGATATATGGTATATTGCGGGCATCAACGGCACCAATGAGCCGAGAACGCTCCGTGCACCTCTGGCGGCTATTCCAGTAAGTGGAAAGCAGGTGTCTTTGTTCAAGGACGGCACTGATGACAGAAGTTTTGCTATTGAAGAAAATATTCATTTGTCGGACGAAGAAATTGGTTTAGAGATAAAGTGTTTACCACGCGGTGGTTTTGTAGCTGTAATAAGATGATGAAAACAAAATGTTGGAGGCTTTTGCCTGTGATATGCCTCGCGTTTCAGGTACATGCTCAGCAATTGCCTGATTGGGAAAATCCGAACGTGATAGGAATCAATAAAGAAGAGTATCATGCTACGTTGACGCTTCCCTCTGGGAAGGCTGCATGTAACGAGATTGTATCATTGAATGGAACATGGAAGTTCATGTGGTCTGCTGACCCGGAAAAGCGCCCGGTTGATTTCTATAAGAGTGATTTCGATGTTAGCGGATGGGACAATATCGCTGTACCTGGCACTTGGCAATTGCAGGGGTATGGGAAACCTATCTATACTAACTGGACTTATCCTTTTAAGAAAGATCAGCCAAGGGTGACGGGAGAGCCTCCGAAGCATTTCTTCAGTTATGAAAACCGTAATCCGGTGGGCTCTTATGTGACTACGTTTGATGTTTCGGAAGAAATGAAAGGTAAGCGGTTGTACCTGCATTTCGAAGGGGTGAAGTCTGCCATGTATGTATGGGTAAACGGTGAAAAGGTAGGATACAGTGAAAATTCCATGGCTCCGGCTGAGTTTGACATTACCCGATATGTGAATGAAGGGCAAAATCGTTTGGCAGTGGAAGTCTACCGTTGGTCTGACGGAAGTTATCTGGAAGATCAGGATATGTGGCGTTTCAGTGGAATTTATCGCCCGGTAGAGCTGTGGGTTCGTCCTGAGACTCATATAAAAGACTATTCGTTTGCCACTGAGTTGTCGGATGACTTCTCATCGGCAGACTTTAAGGCAAGAGTCTGGTTGCGGAATTCATCGGAACATAAATCCGGCAAGTTGAATCTTGAAATGATATTGAAGGGCAAAAACAGACGGGGAGAGAAAGTGACGAAAAGACTGACCGCTCCTGTAAAGAATTTGCCGTCTTCATCCGTCGAGTGTTATTCTTTATCCTTTGTATTGGAAAATCCGGAGCTATGGTCGGCAGAGAACCCCAGTTTATATGATATTGAGATAAGACTTTACGACAGAAAGCAGGTGATTGAAAAATTATGCTCACATTGGGGAATATGGAAGTGCGAAATCGAGGGGAACACTTTCAAGTTTAATGGTAAGCCCGTTAAACTGAAAGGAGTGAACCGGCACGAGCATCATCCTCGTACCGGTAGGTTGGTGGATAGGGAAACCATGGAAAAGGACTTGAAGCTGATGAAACAAGCCAACGTCAATATGATCCGTACTTCGCACTATCCTAACAGCCCGTTGTTTTATGAGCTGTGTGACAGATATGGTTTTTATGTGATGGATGAGGCCAATCAGGAAAGTCACGATTATGGTTTAGGCAATAAAGTCCTTGGTGATAACCCGGAATGGATGTCAGCACATGTGGATAGGGCTCTTGCACTAGTGCAACGTGACAAGAACCATCCTTGTGTGGTTTTCTGGTCTTTGGGCAATGAAGGAGGTGCCGGTTGTAATATGAAAGCCATGGCAGATACGATACGCTCCATAGATGCTTCACGTATTATTTTCTGTGATACCGATCTTTCTGTGTCGGCTTTTAACGACCCCTCTTACTATACTCCCGGAAAGTTTAAAGAGTATGCCCGTGAAAAACGTGATAAACCTATCTTTATGCGTGAGTATGCCCATGCCATGGGAAATTCAGTAGGTAATTTGCAGGAGTATTGGGATATCATTGAGGCTAATGCTCATATTGCAGGTGCCGCTATTTGGGATTGGGTTGACCAGGGAATTGCAAAGAAAATAAATTCGGGATATGAAAAGGAAGTGGAGAATTCGGGTTCTTTGTTATTGAAGAAAGGTGAATTTTGGGCTTATGGAGGAGATTTCGGAGATTTCCCCAATAACGGGAACTTCTGTTTCAATGGTTTGATTGGAGCTGACCGTGTTCCTCATCCGCACTACTATCAGGTTCAGAAAGTATATCAGAATATCGGTTTTTCACTCGAAGCTCCTAACAAGGTACGTCTCACCAATAAGTATGAGTTCACGGCTTTGGATGAGTTCGATTATGAGTATGAGTGGCTGCAGAACGGTGAGTCTGTGAAGTCGGGCAAGGCATCTATTGTAGCCGGAGAATATCTGGATATTCCCTCTTTCGCAGGGTCAGGTGAACTTTTTCTGAATGTGTTTGCCAGACTGAAGCAGGGTACGTGTTGGGCCGAGAAAGGTTTTACTGTCAGTAAGGAGCAATTCCAGGTGAATGTAAGTAAGCCGGAACTGATTGCCTCAGAGGGGGGGGATATTGAAGTGAATGCTTCTTTGGACACTATTGAAGTAATGGCTGGTTCGGATTGTTTTGTAATTGATGCGAAATCCGGTGCTCTGGCGAGTTGGAAGAATGGTGGAACGGAACTCCTTTATGCTCCTTTGGAACCTTATTTCTGGAAACCGGCGAATGACAACCAGATGAACAATGGGTATAATAACCGCTTGGGAGTATGGAGAAATGCCGCTGCCGAACGTGTGGTTGAACATATTGATTATTCTGTAAAGAACGGGCTGGCTGTAGTAGAAGCAGATATGTCATTGCCGGCAGTAGGTGCTGCTTACCGATTGCGCTATACCATAAACGGAAGTGGAAAGATACAGGTAGAAGCTTTCTATAAACCGGAAAAAGAAAAAATCCCATTGATGCCTAAGTTCGGAATGAGGTTGCGCTTGCCCTCTTCTATGAATTATATTAAATGGTATGGTCGTGGCGAATTTGAAAACTATCCGGATAGGAAAACGGCGGCTTTTGTCGGTTGCTATGCGGTGGATATTGATAAATTTATCACAGATTATGCTTTTCCGCAAGATAATGCAAACAGGTGTGATGTTCGTTGGTTCTCACTGAATGACAAGGAGAGCCGGAAGATAAAGGTGGCAGGTTTGCAACCGCTCTGTTTTCGTGTGTGGCCTTATAGTGAGGAAGACTTGGAGAAGAACAGGCATGCTTATGAATTACCCGAACGTGATTATTTGAATGTGAATATTGATTTGAATATCCATGGTGTGGGAGGGACTGACTCTTGGGGTGCAAGAACGTTGGATGAATATACAATTGATGGCAATCAGACTTATTATTACGGCTATATAATGGAGTATTCTGATTGATAGTCGTTTATTTATCTAAAGTTGATACTCAAATATCTAAAATTGAAAAGGATACAAGTGATATACAGCTATTTTTGTATCACATAAAGTTATGGAGTGTTTTAATCATTAAATATAATAAATAACCATGAAATCAATTAAAAGTGTATTGATATTAATGGCGCTGTGTTGTTGTACTTCTCTTATAGGGCAAGATTATCAGCAGACTCCTGAGGGACTTAAGGCGACCGTTAATTCTGTAGATGTAGAGTTACAATTCTACACTCCGTCAATTGTAAGAATTCTGAAATCTCCTGATGGCTGGAAGTATATGAAAGAGAGCCTCTCGGTAATAGAGACTCCTCAAAAAGTGAAACCTGCCATTACCAGGGAAGGTAATACAGTTAGACTGAAAAGTAGTGAGATGGAGGTTACTCTTAATTTGGAGTCGGGCATTGTGGCTTTCTTCAATACTAAAGGAGAACCTTTGCTTAGTGAGAAAGGAAAGCCTGAGTTTACTGATTTTGATGATGCAGGAAATAAAACATTCACAGTTAAGCAGACGTTTCTTTTGGACAAAGATGAACCTCTTTATGGATTGGGCATTCTTCAGAATGGGAAAATGTCGCAACGCAATCAGACTAAACGTCTTGTGCAGGGCAATGTGGAGGATGTGGTTCCATTCGTGCAGTCTGTGAAAGGATATGGTCTTTTCTGGGATAACTATTCGCCAACCAATTTTGCTGATAAACCGGAAGGGACCTCTTTCCAGTCTGAAGTGGGAGATTGCATCGACTATTACTTTATGTATGGTGGAAATGCTGATGGCGTGGTTGCGCAGATGCGTGCATTGACCGGACAGGTTCCCATGTTTCCCCTTTGGACTTACGGCTATTTCCAAAGCAAGGAACGGTATAAGGGCCAGGAAGAAACGGTGGGAGTGGTACGGAAATACCGTGAATTGGGTGTTCCTCTCGATGGAATCATTCAGGATTGGCAATACTGGGGACACAACTATTTGTGGAATGCGATGGACTTTAAGAACCCTTCGTTCAGCGATCCTAAAAAGATGATTGATGATGTGCATGGAATGAATGCGCACATGCTGATTTCTATCTGGTCCTCATTTGGACCGATGACCAAGCCTTACAGAGAACTGGACAAGAATGGCATGTTATTTAACTTCTCCACATGGCCCCAATCGGGACTCGAGACTTGGCCACCCAATATGGAATATCCTTCCGGAGTACGTGTATACGATGCCTATAATCCGAAAGCCCGTGATATTTATTGGAAATACCTGAATGAAGGTATTTTCAAATTAGGCATGGACGGCTGGTGGATGGATTCTACGGAACCTGACCACTTTGACTGGAAGCCGGAAGACTTTGATACAAAGACTTATCTGGGTTCGTTCCGCAAAGTGCGCAATGCTTATCCGCTGTTGACAGTGGGTGGGGTGTATGATAATCAGCGTGCCGTAACTTCCGATAAACGCGTCTTTATTCTTACACGTTCCGTTTTTGCCGGACAGCAACGTTACGGAGCCAATGTATGGTCGGGAGATATCGGTTCTTCCTGGGAATCACTGCGTAATCAGATTCCGGCAGGCTTGAATTTTACTCTTACCGGAAATCCTAATTTCAATTCGGATATTGGTGGCTTTTTTGCCGGAAACTATAATAGGGGCTGGAATGACGGAAGTGCACCTAAGAATCCGATGTATCAGGAACTGTATGTGCGTTGGTTGCAATTCGGTACGTTTACACCGATGATGCGTTCACATGGAGCTGATACACCGAGGGAGATTTATCAATTCGGGGAAAAAGGTGAACCGGTATATGATGCTATTGAAAAAATGATTCATCTGCGCTATGCATTGTTGCCCTATATCTATTCCACTTCATGGGAAGTGACCGAACGGCAGTCGAGTTTTATGCGTGCGCTGGTGATGGACTTTGCTGCTGACAAAAAAGTATGGGATATGAAAGACCAATACATGTTCGGCAAATCCATTCTGGTAGCACCGGTAGTGAATGCGCAATACACTCAGGAGAGGCTGGTAAAACTAAAAGAAAATGATGGCTGGGATAGGAATAATGTTCAGAAATTTGAGAATAAAGCTCCGGTAGACTTTCTACAGGCTAAGTCCGCAAAGGTATATTTGCCGGAAGGTGCTATCTGGTATGATTTCTGGACGAATGAAAAGTATGACGGCGGACAGGAAATAGAGAAAGAGACAACTATTGATGTCATTCCGTTGTATGTCAAAGCGGGTAGTATCATCCCAATGGGACCTAAAGTGCAGTATGCAACAGAGAAACCATGGGATAATCTTGAATTGAGAGTATATGCCGGTACCGATGGTTCTTTTGTTCTGTATGAGGATGAATTTGATAATTATAATTATGAGTTGGGAGCATATACTGAAATCCCTATAACATGGAACAATGCTTCCCGCCAGTTGACCATTGGAGCACGGAAGGGGGCATACGAAGGAATGTTGAAAAACAGAAAGTTTACTGTTGTTCTTCAAGATGGAAGCCGGAAGGTTGTTGACTACAATGGGAAAAGAGTGAGTGTGAAATTTTAGTACTATTTGGAAATATAGATTTTAAATACGAGAAACAATGAAGAAACTTATTTTTCCTGGGTTGACGGCAGTTATGTTGTTTATGGCTTCTCCTCAGGAGAGCCTGAAGGCCCAGACTCCGATTATACAGACCAAATTTACTGCCGACCCTGCGCCAATGGTGCACAAGGGTACAGTATACCTTTATACTACCCATGATGAAGACTATGCTCCCGAAGGAATGGCAGGCTTCCGCATGAAAGAATGGTTGCTTTACACCAGTACCGATATGGTGAACTGGACGGATCATGGAACCATAGCCGACTTGTATGACTTTAAATGGGCTGACCCTGCCGTATCAGGTTGGGGAGGATTTGAGAATGGAGCCTGGGCTCCTCAGTGCATCGAGCGTAATGGAAAGTTCTATTTGTATTGTCCCGTGCAGGGACGGGGCATCGGGGTACTGGTTGCTGATAATCCCTTTGGCCCTTTTACCGACCCTCTCGGAAAACCTTTGATTGGTGCCGAGTATGACAGTATTGACCCGAGTGTATTGATAGACGATGATGGACAGGCATATCTATATTGGGGAAATCCTAATCTTTGGTATGTGAAACTGAATGAAGACATGATATCCTGTGCGGGGGAAATCACGAAAGATAAATTAATCCGGAAGATAGAAAATCAGAAAGACCCTTATCATTTCCAAGAGGGTCCTTGGGCATACAAGAAGAACGGTCACTATTATATGGCTTATGCAAGCACGTGTTGTCCGGAAGGTATCGGTTATGCAATGGGGCCCAGCCCGATAGGTCCCTGGGAATTCAAGGGTTATATAATGAAACCTAACAGAAAGTCTTCCGGAAACCATCCGGGCATTATTGATTATAAAGGTAAATCTTATGTGTTCGGGTTTAATTACCGGTTGAACTTCATGATAACCGACAAGCATCATGAACGCCGTTCCATATGTGTGGCCGAGTTGGAGTATAATCCTGATGGCACGATCAAGGAACTGCCCTGGTGGGATGACGGTGTCGGAGTTGAACCTGTTGGTACACTGAATCCTTACAAGCGGACTGAGGCGGAAACAATGGCTTGGAGTCAGGGACTCAAGACCGCCAAGGACGATGACAGCGGGATGTATGTTACTTCCATTCATAACAGGGACTTCCTTCAAGTGAAAGCGGTTGACTTCGGTAAAGGGGCAAAGACATTTGAAGTCCGCGCAGCTACGATAACCAAAGGAAAAATAGAAATCCGCTTGGATGACTTTGACGGTACATTGCTGGGGATATGCGATATCAGTAATACCGGTGGCTGGAATACGTGGAAAACCTTTGTTACCGATGTGGAAAAGGTGGGTGGAGTTCACGATCTGTACCTCGTTTTTAGAGGAGGAGACGGAGAGATGTTCAACATGGACTATTGGAGATTCAAGTAAATGGTCGGGAAACCACATTAGAAATAAATCGTAAATAAATATATATCTATATCATGAAAAAGATGATGTTGGCATGGCTGACTCTTGCTTCATTACTGATGGGCTGTTCCTGTTCGGAAATGCCGGTGAAGGGAACGTTTCGTAATCCGGTGGTTTATGCCGATATACCGGACATGTCCATTACACGTGCGGGAGAATACTACTACATGATAAGTACCACCATGCACTTGATGCCCGGCGGGCCTGTTATGAGATCAAAAGATCTGGTGAATTGGGAAACTGTGAGCTATGTCTTCGATAAACTGACTGATAACTCAAAGTATGATTTGATTGGTGGAACTGTTTATGGGCGTGGACAATGGGCATCGTCCATACGCTATCATAACGGTAAGTTCTATGTATTGTTCTCACCAAACGACGTACCTTACCGGTCGTATATATTCACGACGGACGATCCCGCTGGAAAGTGGGAATTATTGTCGAGAACACAGCATTTCCATGATGCCTCTTTGTTTTTTGATGATGACGGACGGGTATATGTATTCTATGGAACCGGTGAGTTGAAAGAGTTGAAGAGTGACTTGTCGGATGTGAAGCCCGATGGAGTCAGTATGAAGATATTCGAGCGGGATGCTGACGAACAGGGACTATTGGAAGGAAGCCAGGTTGTGAAGCATAACGGTAAGTACTATTTATTGATGATCTCCATGGACTGGAGCATTCCCGGTCGGGTGCGCAGGGAAGTATGTTACCGTGCTGACACGATTACAGGACCTTATGAGAAAAAGGTTATCCTGGAACATGACTTTGACGGTTACGGAGGAGTAGGACAGGGTTGTATTATTGACTCGGAAGAAGGAGACTGGTATGGGCTTATTTTTCAGGACCGTGGAGGAATTGGCCGAGTACCTACTCTGATGCCCTGCCGCTGGGTGGATGGATGGCCGATGCTGGGAGATGAAAACGGTCATGTACCCTTAACGATGGAGAAAGAGATATATCCGACTGAAAACACTAAAGGAATACTTGGAAGTGATGACTTCAGCGATGAGAAGCTTTCACTCTACTGGCAATGGAATCATAATCCGGTAGATGATAAGTGGTCTTTGACGGAACGTCCGGGTTATCTGCGGTTGAAGACCAGCCGGGTGGTTGATAACCTGTATTTAGCTCCGAATACGATTACGCAACGTATGGAAGGACCGAAGTGCAGCGCTGCCATTTCGCTTGATGTTTCTCATATGAAGGATGGAGATGTAGCCGGATTCAGTGCATTCAACGGACATTCCGGGCTTTTGTCAGTGATGAAAGAAGGGGACGCAAAGCGTCTGGTTATGTCTACCAATGTCGTCAATTTTGATAAGACTCCCAATAAGGCAATAGCCAGTGTGGATATAGAAGAAAAAGAACAGGTCGATTTTAATCAGGACGTCATTTATCTGCGTATAGAAGGCGACTTCATGCCGAAACGCGATATTGCTACTTTCTATTATAGTTTGGATAATAAGGAATGGAAAAAGATAGGAACGGATTTTAAAATGCGCTTTGATTATACAAAGCTCTTTATGGGAACCAAGTTTGCTATCTTCAACTATGCAACGAAGTCATTGGGAGGTTATGTCGACGTTGATTACTTTGACTATGAAAGAGCTAATGATAGAGTGACTATTAATAAATAATATCCAAATATTCATGAAAATTTTTTTGATTATAGCAGCGTTATTAATTTGCGGTGCAATAAAAGCGGAAGAGAAACAAATTACAAGTCCCGATGGGAAAATATTGGTAGCCATCTCCGATAAAAATGGGCAACCTTCATATAGCATCAGCTATAATGGTACTCCTTTCATTCATTCTTCTCCTTTGGGACTTGTGACTAATGTCGGTGATTTTTCCCGGGATATGTCTTTGGGACAGAATGTCCGGTCGAACAAAATTGATGAGACCTATACATTGCCTAATATAAAGCAGAGCAATGTGCACTATGTGGCTACAGAAGCTGTATACCAGTTTATCCAGCAAGATAAGGTTATTTTTGATGTTATATTTCGCGTAAGTGACCGGGATGTTGCTTTCAGATATAAAATGTATCCTCAGAAGAATGCCTTGTCCTGCGTTGTGAAAGAGGAAATGACCGGTTTTGTGCTTCCTGAGGGGAGTACGACTTTCCTGTGTCCGCAGAGTAAACCTATGGGGGGATTTGCCCGCACGTCGCCCAGTTACGAAACTCCCTATAAAGCGGATGATTCTATGGGTAAAAATGGATGGGGTGAAGGATATACTTTCCCTTGCCTGTTCCGTAATGGCGACAAAGGCTGGATACTTATTTCAGAAACAGGGGTGGATAGCAAATACTGCGGAAGCCGTCTGCTAGGACATGAAAATGGCTTGTATACAATCGGTTTTCCTCAAGAAGGTGAAATGAACGGAAATGGTACAACTGCACCCGGACTTGCATTGCCCGGAGAAACTCCTTGGCGGACGATAACTTTGGGTGAAACTTTAGCCCCGATTGTTGAAACAACGGTTTCTTTTGATGTAGTAAAGCCATTGTATGCAGCGTCCGGCAAATATGAGTACGGCAGAGGTTCCTGGAGTTGGATTATCGGTATGGATGAAAGCACGAAGTATGAAGAGCAGTTGCGTTACATTGATTTTTCGGCGGCAATGGGTTATCAGTCTGTATTGGTAGATGCATTGTGGGATACGCAGATTGGATATGATAAGATTGAGCAGTTGGCTAAATATGGAGCGCAGAAAGGGGTAGGTCTCTATCTGTGGTATAACTCTAACGGATATTGGAATGATGCTCCACAATCACCCCGTGGCATTATGGACAATGCGATAGCCCGTCGTAAAGAAATGAAATGGATGCAAAGCATTGGAATACGTGGCATAAAGGTTGACTTCTTTGGTGGTGATAAGCAAGTTACCATGCAACTGTATGAGGATATTCTTGCTGATGCCAATGAATACGGGTTGCTGGTAATTTTCCACGGATGTACTTTGCCTCGCGGCTGGGAACGTATGTATCCTAACTATGCGTCGAGTGAAGCGGTATTGGCGAGTGAAAACCTGCATTTCTCCCAAGGAAGCTGTGACAACGAGGCTTTCAATGCCTGCCTGCATCCGTTCATCCGTAATACGGTAGGCAGCATGGACTTTGGCGGCAGTGCACTGAATAAATATTATAACTCAGATAATGCTCCCCGCGGAAGTCGGCGTATGACTTCTGACGTGTTTGCTTTGGCCACTGCGGTACTGTTTCAAAGCCCGGTACAACATTTTGCCTTGGCTCCGAATAACCTGACGGATGCCCCGGAATGGGCAATAAATTTCATGAAAGAAGTCCCTACCACATGGGACGAAGTACGTTTTATTGATGGCTATCCCGGGAAATACGTAATTATGGCTCGCAGGCATGGAGATAAATGGTATGTTGCAGGGGTTAATGCACAGAAAGAGACTGTAAAACTGAAAATCGCCTTACCGATGTTCACGCCCGGCAAACAGGTACGGATATTCAGCGACAATGAAGAACTACAAGGAAATGTAAAGCCAATAAAAGTGAGCAAGAAACAGGAGTTGCAAGTAACAATGCCTTGCAATGGCGGGATATTAATTACAGAATAGACAATATATCGAATACTCGTTGGTTGAATTAAGAATCTAAATATTTACAAATGAAAAAGTTGCAC
>NZ_CAJUHF010000041.1 GCF_910585845.1 uncultured Bacteroides sp.
TGTGCAACTTTTTCATTTGTAAATATTTAGATTCTTAATTCAACCAACGAGTAGGCTCTTATTATTTAGTTTTATTTTTATGTTGCTTATAGCCAGCATACACAATCAATGCAGCGGCACAAGCATACGTGACAGCTATCGCTGCCAGTCCCGGAGGAGTATCTCCCCCACCATAAGAATGAAGTCCTGACAAGTAATAGTTGACACCGAAATAGGTCATCAGCACCGCAGACAGCCCCAGTACCGACATCACACTGAAAGCGTAGTCCGAACGGAGGGCAGATAGGAAACGCGCATGCAAGACAAAGGCATACAATATCATCGTTATCAACGCCCATGTTTCTTTGGGATCCCACCCCCAATAGCGTCCCCAAGACTCATTAGCCCATACTGCACCTAGGAATATACCTGCTGTCAGCAGATAAAGTCCGATGTGTAGAGACATTTCATTGATGATACGCAATTCACGTATGTGCGGTTGCAACAAGGCGGCTTTAGAAGGAGTACCCATACTCATAAAAGCAAGCGTGAGCAATCCCAGCAGGAAACTGATACCGAAGAACCCGTAACTTGCCGTGATCACCGCCACATGGATCATGAGCCAGTAGGACTTCAGAACCGGAACCAACGGGGTAATTTCAGGGTCCATAAAGTTCAGGTTGGCGACAAACAGGATAATTCCCGCAAAAAAAGCCGACAATGCCAGTGTCATAAAAGAGCGCCTGATGAACAACAATCCCGCCAAAGCGGTTGCCCAAGCTACGTATATCATCGACTCATAAGCATTTGCCCACGGAGCACGCCCCGAAATGTACCAACGAATACCAATGCCGAAAGTATGTAACAGAAATAACATCACCACCAACATTACCAAAGGAAGAACCACAAACCTGAGCCAACGCCGGAAACCCAACAATTGCCAGACCACGAACACCAGCAACAGTAGTCCCACAGCCATATAGCCCATAGCCAACCAGAAGAAGAGTCGTGCCTTGTTGTAGAACAGTTCCCACGACACTTGTTTTTTGGTCAACAGCGGAGTTACACTCCGTTTCTGCTGATACACGTCTATCATGGACAGAACCTCCTGCGCACTTCCCCAATCTCCCGTCCGTATAGCATCAGAAACCTCACTCAGATACCAAGGCATAATTTTAGAGACTAGCAGCGAATCTTTTCCCGAAAAGACGCTCAGGTCGTCTCCCCACGAATACCATTGTCCGTTCGGATCTTCGGGCAACGGGAACAGGGCAAACATCTTGCCTTGTTGCAGGGAATAGAGAATATTCACCTTTTCATCCAACTTCAACAGGTCTTTCTCCACCTGAGAGCGTTCGGCTGCAGGGCGCGCGTATGCTTTCTCCACCGCATCGGCTATCAGATACTTACCCTCTTCGTCGAAAACATCAAGGAAACGCAGATATTTACCAGCAGGAAAAGAATATGTTTGTTGTAGTTCTTTATTTGTCTGACGGATGCAGGGCACATTGCCCCAATATGCAGGATTCACAAGGAACCCCATGATGACCTGCTCGGAGCTAAGTCCTTCGAAAGAATTACTCCGATAGATTTTACGCAATAACTTATCCGTATAGGTGTCCAAAGGTTCAATGCGCCCAGTAGGACACTGTACCTGCAGACGTCCCCATAGTTCAGCATGTTCTGCAGGAATGGTGTTTTTCTGCAACAGTTCCGTATCGACCGTCTGAGCAAATGAAAATACCGGAAGAAAAGTAAGCAACAAGAGCGGTGCCGTACGTTTCAGTTGTTCAGCTAATTGCCTGAATCTGGACTTCCTGTCGATGAGAGTGAGCAGCATGCCTGCAAGCAGAAGTATATAGCCTGCATACGTAACCGACGTTCCCGTCCTGTCGTTATTGACGGTCAGTACAGTGCCCTGCTCATCCGCATCGTAAGAAGACTGATAAAGGCGGTATCCTTGTTCGTAAATCACTTTGTTCATATAAATGTATTCGCTACGTTCGCCTTGTTCCGCACGGATGGTCAGAAAGCTCTCGAAAGAGGATGGACTGCGCGAACCCGGATAACGGATCAACCTAAAATCATCCAGACGGATAGAGAAAGGTAACTGCCGTTCACCTTCTGTGGTGCGCATGATGGATGTAGTCTCCCCTTCCCTGATGTGTACGATTCCCTCAAAGCCAAAGAGATTGGTAATCAGTGCTCCCAACAATATTACCATGAAGGAAATGTGCAGAAGCAGTATGCCATATTTCCGCTGCTTCCAGAAATATCCCTGCCAAGCTATGGCAGAAAAGCTAAGCACCAACAACAATTGTAACAGATAAAACAACGGATTATTATACACCATCTCTCTGGCCATCGCCGTTCCTTGTGATTTCTCGACAAACGTGGCAACGGCAAGCAATACCATATAATGCACCAACAATACAAACACAATCTTCCACGAGGTAAACATCGCTTTCAGGAAAGAGCATACTTTCTTCATACTTGCATCATTCTATTAAGACATTCAATGTGTTCAGCAATTCTGCCAATGCCTGCGGCGTCAACTGCTGGGCAGCATCGGACAAAGCTTCCTGCGGACAACAATGTGACTCTATAAAGAGTCCGTCCACGTGCAAAGATATAGCTTTTTCACAAATAGGCATCAATAATTCCCGCTTTCCGGCAATATGGCTCGGATCGCAATAAAAAGGCAAATTTGGGAAATGGGTGTGAAGGCGGTCTGTCAACTCCCAAAGGGGGGCATTACGATAAGGAGCACTGTCCATTGTACAAAATCCCCGATGGATGATACGGACATCTTTCACTCCCGCCAAATGAAGACGTTCTATCGCCCCGATCCATAATTCGATATCAGGAGATACTGGGTTCTTTACCCATACCGGAATATTACAACCACGTAAAGACTCTGCCAATTCCCGCATCATAAAGGGATTAACAGTCGTACGCGCACCAATCCACAACATGTCAATACCAGACTCAAGTAGCTTCTCCACATGGCTGGGAAGTGCTACCTCGGTCATAACACGAAGTCCCAGTTCCTGCTGTACTTCACACAACCAATCCAGCCCTTTCTCACCTACTCCCTCAAAGGTTCCACAACGGGAGCGAGGTTTCCACAGACCGGCACGCAACGTACTTACTCCTATTTCTTTCAATTCACGAGCAGTTCTCAACACCTGTTCGCGACTCTCCGCACTACACGGACCCGCCACTAAACCTATAGTTTTCATGATATAATAATTATAAATTACGAGCTATAGGTTACGAATTACAAGTTATCTTTCGGCATGATAAGCAAACTAAAAGCCTAAAAGGCTTTCACACTTGCCTCACACCACCATCAGAAAGATACTTGTAACTCGTAGCTCGTGTAGCTCGTAACCACTTAATCTTCAATAATTACACGGAAACCTACATTATACACTTTCTGCCAAGGCAAATAAGCCCGACGATAGTATGCAGTAGATGCTTTCGGATGGTCATTCCATGAGCCGCCTCTGACTACTTTCTCCGTACCAGTGCCCTGTGTCTTCTCATTGTAAGGATAAGGACAATAATCAGAAGAAGTCCATTCAGCCACGTTACCCTGCATATCATACAATCCCCAAGGATTAGCCTGATAACCGCCGCCTTTCACCATCAGCATATTACCATCATCCACGCCATTCTCTTTAGGCTGGTAAGTGTAGTACTTATACCAAGCGTCATTCTCACGCATCGGCATCGGATTTACACCACGGACAGCCATCTGATTCAAGCGTTTGTCTGCCAAGTTTTCAAACTTGCCGAAATCCGTATTCAATGAACCATACCAGAACTCACTATCGCTACCGGCACGACAAGCCCATTCCCACTGAACTTCAGTAGGTAGGGTAATCTTCATGCCAGTCTTCTCACTCAACTTCTGGCAGAATGCCATAGCCTCTTCCCAACTTACACGTATGGCAGGCTGTTCCGGATTGTTGGCAGGATAACCTTCATGTACGTGGTCTTTCCACAACTGACGGATGAAACGACTGTTATGTTCGGGGAAGACAGCGCGGAATTGCTCGTTGCTTACCTCTATTTCGCCCATCCAGAAAGCTTTCTTCACCACTTGCTTGTGAGCAGGAGAATAGTCGGAATGTCCTCTGTTGCTACCCATCACAAACGAACCTGCGGGAATGCGGACAAAGTTCATCTTTATACCGGGAGCCAATTCGATGCTCATTCTCGTATTGCTTTCCGTGGCAAGCATAGCCTGCGCAGCGGAATTATCGAACGGCCAGTCTTTCACTTTTACGTCCTTATCCTTATACACCTTGGGTTCAGGCTTCACCGGAGTCGGTTTGCCTTGTCCTTCCAGATATTGGGCATACGAGCGGATTTCAGCTTGCCAGTCTACGCCGGAACCAGCATACTTTTCAGTCAGTTCCGTACGACGGCTGATCTGTTCCACTCCCTTAAATTCGTTAGCCTTAAATTTGCCATGATAAGGAGCATTGAAGTCAATCCAGTTATAAAGAGCCTGCCATTCCTTATCCGTCAGTTCTACGCCATAATGTCCGGTCTTCAGAATCTTAATCAACGGACTCACTGATGCATGGTATTCGTATGGATCAAGAACTTCAATTTCAGCCTCAGGACCCTGACGATACACGTATGGATGGAGGTTCAGATAGCTGACGCCAAATCCGGAGAACTTATCGATCTTACCACCGGTAAAGTCTGCCAACTTATTGGAACCATCATGACAAGCCACACAAGCACGGTCGAGAACAGGTTGTACTTCCAGATCGAAAGTGAAAGAGCGTGCTCCACCTTCCGGCTTCGTAATGGCATGTGGAGCAATTGTAGATGCCTTCACACGCTTGGGAATAGGAAGCTGGTTCTGGTCTTCATGACAACCGACACAGGATACTGTTTCGCCAGGCATACCTGTCAGCCAGCTACGCATCCACTGAATAGCACGTCCTTCAGCATCCAACGGTTGCAATGAGATAGGCGTATTGGCAGGAATAGTGAAGATAGCAGAACCATCTTCTTCAACAGGTACTGTACCCAACAGACGTTTGATATCCCAACCACTTTGAACACCCTGTGCCCAATGGTCGGACGGAGTCTTGTTATATGCATATTCATAAGCAAGCACACGGAATGCTTTCACCGTGCCACGAGGCACACCTTTCAGACCTTCACCCTCATAAATATCTTGGATGAATACGGTAGCTTCCTTGCTTCCCGGCTTTATTTTTTCCGGAATAATCGGAGGCAAAGGACGCTTCACGACTGGAGTAGGACAAATAAGACCTTCTCCTTCAAACTCGGCAATAAGCGTCAAGTTATCGTAAACGTCTATCAGATAAATACCCCACAGTGCACTTTCATTCAGTTTTGCCGTAACAAGGAAGTATTTATCGGTCAAGGGATAAGGTTTGATAAATTGAGGCCATACACCATCTACCAACCGGTCTTTTACAATCGGCTCAATCTTACGGTCACGGAAAGGCAATTCCTGCAACATACCTTTCTCCGACTTACGGCTCTTCGAAGGATCGAACAACATCAAACGTCCGGAACGTGCTACCCCGTGATGACCGGAAATCACTCCGATGAACTGTGAAGAACCACCGGGCAACGGTTTGGCATCAAATGTACTGTTCGGGAAATATGAACCGCTTCCGTACAGAGATTTCTGCTCTGTTCCGTCCGGATTCATGTGCATTACAAAGCGGGAGAAATAGTGGGTCAAGTCAGTATATTCCCAACGGGTGTACATGATACGGCCGTTATTCATCACCGTAGGTGCCCAGTTGGCATCCTGATCGAAAGTAAGGCGACGCAGCGAACCGTCTTTAGGGTCATACAGACACATATTTCCCACTTCATCGTTACCATTTACACAAGGTACACCGTTATAGCCGATATTCGATACGGCAATAATCTTTCCAGAGGGCAAGTAGGTCGCGTCGAAAAACTCTAAATCCTTCTCCGGAGTCTCAATCAACTTCTTCAGACCAGTACCATCCAGTTTTACTTCAAATACCTGCCAGCGACGGTCAGTATCCACCATAGAGAACATGACACGCTCGGCATCCCAATGCAATTTCAAATCGGGAACAGAAGAACCGTTAGTCGGTTTAAAGATAGTCCTGCTCTGAACATCCCCGCGCAGATTGGTCAATTCAGCAATTTCTGCATTGAAACCACCCCGGGGAGCGGAAGTCTGGTTGGACCAGTTGTTGTTCTGAGTACCCAAAGCACGCGGATTCACCTGACGGGCAGAAGTACCGATCTTATAACGTCCCACAATAATCTTATCCATATCCAGAGCAGTATTTGCCAGCAAGATATCACGTTTCAGCTGCAAAGCCTTGTTTGCAGCTTCTATGGCTGACGCATCATTCTTATAGATTCCGGCAAAACCTTTTCCTACCAACAGTTTCAACTCGGCAAGCCTTGCCTGATTCTTTTCCGCATCATATGCTACATCCTGAACCATATCTTTATAAGCCTCCTCAATGGCACGCATATTGAGCCAAGTCAGAGACTCCTGCAAACGATACACTTTCATTGCATCTTGTGCCAGATTCAGGTAACCGATAACCTGTTCATCCAGTGTGGGCTTCGAATCTACTTGAGAAATCAACGTAGTGAAGTAGTTTTTATCATTCAGCAAGTTCACCACTTCTGTTGCGATATTTTTTTCAATGCTGGCATCATACGTTGTAACCAATGCCTTCATATCGCTTCCACCAAAGGGCAAGAATGCCGTAGCTTCAGCCTGATATTTATTCACAATATCCGCTGCCGCTTCTGCACCCGTAATGCCTTGCAGACGGAAAATCACCGTACCTGCAGCAGAACGGTTCTCCAAACCAATCTCTGCCTCAAAACGAACATATTTCTTATCCAAAGGCACCACAATCTGCGCATTGGCATTGGCTAGAATCGTGCGTTTGTAGGTCTTGCCTTTCATAATCACATCTTGTCCCTTGGCATTCTCATTGAAACGCAGACTACCACTACCCGTCTTTTTGAAAGTACCTCTTAAATCATTCAGCCAGACAGACGAACCGTCTGCTGCCGTCAACTTGGCATTCGCCCATACAGCTTGGTCATCTCCCGTACCGTCCACCGTACCCCATGTATAGAGCACAATCTCATCCAGTCCGGTCACATCCGCCGAAAAAGGTACTGCCGCTTCCTTTGCCTTAATCACTTTTGACGTAACAGGCAAACAAGTCTTCTGCATCTCCGCATAGGCCTGATTCTTAGCCGCAGCAATACTTTCCGCCCACGTAGCAGGCGCTTTCACCTTTGCATTTGCCCTTCGCTGTGCCATACCAGGAAGCGATAAAGCAATGCATACCGACATTACTAATAATTTCTTATTCATAATATTTTGTCCTTAAGTTAAATCTCCTATTTCAAGTCCGGTAACCGGAAATTTTTCAAATAACAGGCAGTGGATATCTTACCTATATTCTTCTTATCATGCAAACGCCATACCACTTTGCCATCTTTATCTACCTCTATCAGTTGAGGTTCATCCACGGTAACATCTTTCGTGTGTCCGTGCCAATTGCAAATCAACAAATTCTGATTCTCTAACTGTACGATCTGCCCGACAAACAAAAGAGATACGCCCGGAATGTCGTTACTACTCGTCCGTTTCAGTTCTTTTCCGGTCTGGCGGTCAATCACCATATAATAATGCCCGTCTCCACAAGGCAACAATAAATTTCCATCCTTCAGTTCAAGTGACGAAAAAGCTTTACCGCTAATCTGATGTTCCGCCACCACTTTCCCTTTACGATTTACTTCCAGCACTTTCTGCTTCGCCATTACCGGTATCAGATAGTTTTTATTCCGAAGCTGAAACACCTGTCGAAATTGACTGTGGGGCTTTTCTACATCTAAGTCCAGAAGTATTTCGTTCACTTTTTTCCCTTTTTTATCCAATTCGATAAAACGAGCGGGATTACCGCATATCCCAAGCAATACTCCTCCGTTGCGCAGCAAAGTAGCTGATTGCAACTCTGTTTTATCCGGTGTTTGATAATCCCAGATCACCTGATGATCCCAGGTTATGAGTTTGGCTCCCCGTTTATAAGAATACAGCACTTCCCCCTTGCGTGTCAGAGAAACCGTATTACATTCTTCTCCCTTTTCTAAAGCATGTTTCCATTCCACTTTACCGGTTTGCTTGTCTACCAACAGAATATCCGGATTTCCGGAGCCGGCAACCAAGAGCTTATCTTGTGCCAACATCCGGAATGTAGTGGAAAGAATGACCATAATAATGAAACAAATCCTCATCATTCTTTATTGCCAATGTTACTCATTCTTCAATTCATTGAACAGCTCAAATGCTTGTTCAGGTTTCAAACCATCATGCACCACTGCATGAACAGCTTGTATCATGGCAGCAGGAGCTTCAGACTGGAATACATTACGTCCCATATCCACACCGGCAGCACCTTCACTGATTGCTTTGTAACACAATTCCAGTGCTTCCAACTCAGGAAGTTTCTTTCCGCCTGCAATCACTACAGGAACAGGACAAGCTGCCACAACTTTCTCAAATCCATCGCAATAATAAGTTTTCACGATATTAGCACCATTCTCAGCGGCAATACGCGAAGCCAAACCGAAATAACGTGCATCACGCGCCATATCCTTACCTACAGCCGTTACTCCCATCACCGGAATACCATAGCAGGTACCTTTGTCAACTGCTTTATAGAGATTGGCAACAGTCTTTGCTTCGTGAGCAGCATCACCAATGGAAAGCATTACCGCCATTGCCGAAACATTCATACGAACAGCATCTTCAACGTCTATTAGAACATTATCATTCAGCTCTGTCAGAATGGAAGTACCCGCATCAGAACGAAGACAAATAGGCTTATTTGTGGTAGGAGGAATCACCGCCCGAAGAATACCACGCGTACACATCAGACAGTCGGCATACTCAATCAACGGAACGATATTCAAATCTATACGTTCCAATCCGGATGTAGGTCCCATGATGAAACCATGATCAAACGCCAACATCACTGTACGTCCTGTTTTGGGATTGAAGATACGCGACAAACGCTCCTTCATACCCCACGAAAGATTTTCCGCTCCTTTTACATGAAAACTATTATTGGAAGAGACAACGCCTAAACCAAAGTTACAGCCTTCTCTCAAATCATCTAAATCTGCCATTTCTTTTTACTTATAATATTGTTTATAATTTCATTTACCATGTAGATGTAGTCGCTGCCCCTATCCGGCAAGCTATTCACTTACAATGCCTTTGCAAATGCATCGAACATGCACGACCAGGAAGATGCCCCAGAGTCAGCATAACCGATAGAACGTTCGCCGTAATTGCGCGCCCGTCCGAAGTTTGCCTTCATTTCTTTTGTAGCCTCGGTACCTTTCAGGGCCGCTTCGGCACCTGCCGTCAGAATAGCTTTCACATCAGTGGAATCGCATGCCTGAATCGCTTCTACTGCCGGAATCAGAGCATCCATCATTGTTTTATCTCCCTGTTTTGCTTTCGTCTGCTTCTTTACACCTTCAAGTCCGCCTGCAAACATAGCCTTCACTCCTGCTGCATCCAGTTCAGTACCTGCCGCATGATCGCTCATTCCGAGGAAGAAACCTCCCAGCAAAGTACTTGTGGAACCACTGATTTCAAGCATCAGATTAAAACTCATATCATTCAGCATAGACTTGAACTCTGTTCCTTTTTCAGCCGTTGCTACCAAGGCAGACATAGATTGTACGATAGCCGTACCATGATCGCCATCGCCTAACACTGCATCCAGCTTTGAGAACTCGTCGGAACGCTCCGTAATGCACAACAGTGCATTACGGAGCATTTTCTTAAAATCATCTATTGTCAGTTTATCCATCTTCTATTTACCGATAGTCGTCCAATAAGGAGCGTTCGACATTCTGTTATTCAAATATTCCACATGGTCATCATCCAGCAAACCGAGAATCATTTGGAAACCAGCTTGCTCTTGCACTGTCAACAACTCACCTATGCGGGCGGAAACCACTTCAATACCTGCATTTTCCAAAACCAAATGTGCCTTGCGATAGACGATATTCATCTCCATGTGTGTAGTTGCACCTACACCATTAATGATAAGCACAGCTTTATCGCCGGCTTTCGGTTGCAGTTTCTTCATCAGAAGCCCGATCATCTCTTCGGCTGTATCATCGGCAGAAACCAGTTGTTTGCGACCACCACCGCCTTCGCCGTGCTGTCCCATACCAATTTCTATTTCACCTTCGGGGAGATCGGAAATAGTCATGCCATTCTGCGGATGAGTACAAGATTTCATTGCAACAGCCAATGTAGCCAATCGTGCATTGAAACGCTCACCGATTTCAACGATCTCATCCAAAGATTTACCTTCCTCGGCTGCGGCTCCAACAATCTTAATTAAAGGAACACAACCTGCCAGACCACGTCGGTCATCATCTGCTGCATCCAATCCGGCACTGATATCATCATGGGTCAGAATCGTCTTCACTTTAATACCCGTACGCTCTGCCAACTGACAAGCCATATTTGCACTCATCACGTCGCCAGAATGATTCAGCACAACCAACAGAATACCGGCTTCGCGCTTGAACATCTGCAAAGCCTGAAACAGACGCTGAGCACCCGGAGCGGCAAAGATATCACCAACTACAGAGCAGTCCAACATACCGTCTCCCACAAAACCACTTAATGCAGGTTCGTGACCGGAACCTCCCAAAGTGATCACAGCCACTTTTTCTTCTGCTTTCGCATGGGCACGCACAATAATATTTTCACCACCAATAGCAACCTGATTGCTATAAGCCATTACATATCCTTCCAGCAATTCTGCTGTCAAATTATCCGGATCATTTATGAATTTATTCATCTTTATTTCTTTCCTTTTTTTAAGTTATTTATCAAATTGCATCAACTCCAGAGCGATACCCTCTTCTTCAATAAAGGCAATCGTCAGATTCTCTCCGCCCGGCATTGGCTCTACCAATACTTTTGCACCTTCCAATTCTGCCTGCAAATCATCCACTTCGTAAGCGATGTGTGCCACTTTCTGAATCAGTTCCGGCATCCAGCTTCCTTCTTCAAAACGCAGATATTCTATTCTATTGGGGCTTTCATTAAAATTGGTCAGCCACACTTTCAAACCTTCCACATAAAACTCACCCGGTTGCGGCGTGATGGTAGGTACTCCAAAATGATTTATCTTTCTCATGGTATTCAATATCCTTTAAAGATTATAAAGATGCTTGTTTATTAGTGAAACGCAAACCATCATTATCATGGTAGCAAGCCCATTCATCAACAATGGCTCCTTCAGGACCAGCCATCATGAAATGGAAAGATTCCAATTCTTTCAGACGGAGCACGTCACCTACGTTCTGTCTTACGAAATTCTTGCTCTTGATTGCGCCATGAGATTCCGGAATGGCGGGGGCATTCGGTGTTTCGTCACCTATTTCAGAGAAGTTATATACCCATCCGTGTTCCACCATCCATGATTCGTGCTTGGCGGGGAAATTAGTCTTCACGTGAGCATGTTCCGGAATCATCTGTCCCGGCAAGAGATAAATGGCATGTGCAAAATAGCCGTATTCGGGATCGTTCACCCAGAAAATGCCACCCATACCTACATTTTCAAAATCGCCCAGACCGAAATCTGTGAACCATATATCTTTCTCCATCAAAGGAGTGAAAGGTACACCATAAAATTCAAACATGTCGAGGAATGCTTTCTTTGCGGCTTCCTGATCAAACTTACCATCTTTGTAGAAGTCAGCATTTGTGTACTTCTTCTGATACGCAACTTTTTCCTGTGTCATAACTTGTTCTGTTTTTTTAGATTCTGCTGTGCAAGAGACTGCTCCCACGCCACAGAAGGCAATTACTGCCAAGGTTAATACTTCTTTCAGTTTCATATATTCAATCTATTTTAGTGGTTAATCATTAAATCTTAGAAAAGAATCCCCATCCCTTCTATCTCTATCAACAGTTCCGAACGGCATACATCGGTAAGAGTATAGATAGCCGGTAGGTTCGGATATCGCTCCGTCACAACCTTTTTGGCAGCGTCCATGTCTTCCCAACGCTTCACGTAAACCCTAAAAGTAATAAGTGTGGCATCTTTTGTTGCTGGAATGCCGGAACGATTGAGGTTCTCATGAGATACCAGATATTCGATATTCTCAAGTGTTGCCAGTGTTTGTCTTTCTATTCCAACTCCTTCCAGACTTTGCTCGCCACGAATGGCAGCCGTACCGGAAATGTAGACAAAACCGTGATCTTCTTTCCACACAGCTTTGGCACGCTCAAATTTGGGAGTTGTCTTGTGCAACAGCACCTTGTCTTCCTCTCCCAGCAGCACTTTCTGTGAATAGGCATGAGCAGCAACCTGCAACGGATTATCCACTCCGCACACTTGTACACTTCTATCTTCGCAGCGTAATGCATCCAAATCGACCATGATACCTCCCCAATGCGTACCGATACCGGTGGCAGCCGGGTAACCAGTGGTCCATTCACTTCCCTGATAGAACAAGGAACGGGCATCATTAAAGTCTTGGTAGTGCTGATGTCCGGTTGCATCATAATCCGTTATCTTCTCAATGTAATTCCATTGGCGTATAATGGAAGAAACGGGTAGCTTCTCAGTTTCCAATACATCGGCAATTTTAGAGAAGACTTCGTGGGATTGCTCGCGGATCGTTTGATGGAAAATATCTCCTGTCACACCACTCATGAACAACCGTTTGCAACCTTCTCTTTCGATTGTGATATATTCCACATCTGCACGGCTTCGATAGGCTATCCTATCCTGCACGGTCAGTACGACTTCGTGCACTTCCATTGTCAATCCCATCGTCTGAGGAGGTTGCGCGACATAACTGACCAAAGGACTATTTGCTCCAAACTGTTCTTTTACCGTTCTTCTGATGATGGCAAAACGCGTCGCATACTCTTCATTATCTGCCGGCGCACCAAATATCACCATACGCACTGGAGTGTAAACTGCGTTGTATTTCTGCAACAGAGCCGACAGCATTTCTTCAAAAGAGGTCTTATCTACCTGAAAGAAACGGTGGATGATTTCTATATTTTCGTGTGTAATCATTGTTTTTCTACTCCATTATAATGAATTGACATATTCCGCAAGTTCTTCGGCTTCCTTGGCAGAGATTTTCTTTTCAATGCCATGCTTATGTACCGTGAATACTTCTTCCATTGTAGCTGCTCTACCGTCGAACAGATAAGGGGCCGTACGCCACACTTCACACAATGTAGGAGTATCCCATCCTTTCTCAAACTCAATGTCATCGCCAATACGGTGCATCTGCATATCTGTATAGTAAGGACCGGAATGACATTCATCACAATTGAACTTCTCAAAAACTTTTCGTCCCCGCTTCGCCTTTTCGGAAAGTTCACCATTCACCAGATAGGGGCTGGGGACAGGCTTCAATGCCATCAGGTATTCATCTACGCATTCTGCAAATTCTTCGGGCAAGTCAGTGAACTGAATCAGTTTATAGCCTGCACGGACTGCCAATTCGGCGGAAGCACGAATACCGGAAATCATGGAAGGCGGCGTGACATGAGAGAACAGCAGGCTCTTGCAATTCTTTGAGTTGCCGATGCCATCGTTCATCAAGTCCCAGTTCATGGCATCCATACGTGCATCTCCCGGGTGGCATCCATTGCACGACTGCCAATTTTGGAAGCAATGCATCGCATCGTTGAAGTATTTCTCTCCTCTTTGAATCCGGCTTTCCACACGGTTCTTCACCATAGCAAGAGCTTCAACACTGGTTGTTTTCAGATCTACGACATTCAGCGTATCTGAAAAATAAGTGGGTACCACTGCCCTATCTTCTTTCAACATGAAACAACGGGGACCGTTACCTTCCAACGCCACGCGTTTGCGAAGCCCGTATAAGAAACGCAAATCATAAGCCAAAGCCTCTTTCTGAGGATATTCCTCAAACTTCCGGATGAATGCCGGATAATCTATCACGCTGACTTCGTGTGTTCCGGAATGGCTGATTACGATCTTGTCGTCCGTACATTTCACATCCCAAATGCCTGCTGCGCCCCGCTCCGGCTCATCCAACAGTACCGCGCCTTCGAAACTCAGAGTCGACAGATTAACAACGCTCATGGCGTTGGTATTCATCCAACCTTGCTGCAACTGAGATGTAGGGACCTGGAAGCGTCCCAGATTATGGGTAACTAGCAGATAGCGCCCATCGGGAGAAAGTGATACCCCACGCAAGGCATTGCTGCCGTTAGCCAACTGTATATCTTTTATCTTACGGAAACCATCCGTATCGATCACCGACACGCAAGCTGCCACAGTATCTATGTCGGCCCGCTGCAACGGCAGGAAATTGGCGACAAACAGATACTTTCCATCCTTATCCAATACTGCCGCTTTCGGTTCACGCAGCACTTTCACGGTTCTCAGCACAGCCGAGCCGTTCTTATCCAGTTCAGAGACGGTTCCTGCGAACTGGTTGCAAACGTACAACTTGCCATTAGCATTGTTCACCAACGGAACGCAAGCACCGGATGCAGTTTCTACGAATTGCCGTTGAGAAGGATCGGAAGCCGAAAGGAAATAAACCCCGTTCTTGTGTTCGCCGGCTACGGTTGCATAGATCCGATCTTCGTCGGCGGCAACTCCTGTAGGAATTTCATCCAGTTCCCACTCTTGCAAACGTTCTTTGTAGTCGGATGAATAGATTGAGACTTTCCGGACTCCCTTTTGGGAGACAATCATCCCAGACCTATAAGAAGTAATATCGGTTATGAACAATGGAGTCCCTTCCGGTTGCTCTGCAATTTGAGTAGTAAATGCAAATAAAGATACCACCAATATCGCCGGTATCATCAGTAATGCCTTTTTGTAACTTGTATATCTCATAGCAAATTCAATTTACTTGTTTTTCACATCACAAAGATAAGCCTTCATCCGTCTAAGAGCTATCAAATATGTCTCATTGAGTTATAATAATGTCTCAAAAAAAGCAGAACAAACAATTTGGAACTATATTGAGAGCCGTTTGATACGCAGAAAAAAGCAATAGCGATATGAGAAGATATTCCGAAAGGCAGATTATAATATTCTGGTTCTATCTGGCAGAATCTCATCCTCGAAAGAGCAAAGAATTCATCCCATGAGACGAAAAAATTCATCCCACGAGACAAAAAAATTCAGCTCACGAGACAAAAAAATTCAGCTCACGAGACGAAAAAATTTAGCTCACGAGACGAAATTATCCGTCCCGTGAGACAAAATAAGCCCGCTGGCGAAAGTAGAATTTGTAATTCAGGTAGCGCTTATTCCCCATTCACGCTTTTTGGCGATATCTTTTGAGAGACTGTATTCTTATCCACTCCATTCATCTGAATAAATTCCGTAGGTGTAAACCTATAGAACGATTTAAATGAATTTGAGAAATAAGAATGGGTGTTAAAGCCCAACAATGTCGCCACTTCCGAAACACTCATATCCGTATCCCTCAGATAGCGCAACGATACTTCCAACCTCTTATTGCGGATCAGTTCTGCCGGTGAAAGTTCGGACAGCGCCTTTATCTTGCGGTAGAGATTGGCGCGACTGATACCTATCTGCTCGCAGAGCATCTCATAGAACAGGAAAGCATACCAGGTATACCATAAAGGCGGTGTAATTACGATCTCCAGCTCTTTCCCCTCTTCATTCCACATGCCATCGTTGTTGCAGGCTTTCACCCGGAACAGATAAGTACCCGGACGTAAGTTGGTATAGTAAGCCGTGCTACGTCCACCCACATCATTCCAGTCTTCATCATATCCCTCCAACTTGTAGGCATAGCGATTCATATTCGGATTGATGAAGTTCAATGCCTTGTAGCTTATCGACAGATTGTTCTGGTTATATCGTAGGCGAATGGTCTTTTCCTCGTTGAGCAGTCTGTCTAATATTCCCGTTCCGTCGCCCAACTTCACCGACTTATTGTTCACAGACAAATCTTCCAGCACCACCGGGGGCAAGAATGTATTCACAGGCATATCCGGAGAGTAGAACGTAAGAAAAGCATCATTACCGGTGAAGCACAGCGTACCGTCAGGCATGGCCACACCACCCCTAACCGTAAACTCACGCAAATGAATCCCATTTTCAAAAGGGAAATTCCTGATCTCACCCGTAGACGGTGAATAAGAGGAAATGCCCTGCAATGAACTCATCCAAAGTTTTCCATCGCCTCCCTCCAGCAACTTGCAGATGTCTCCGCCCATCAACCCTTCCTTCTCCGTCACCCTGTGGACAATCTTTCCCAGCTCGTCCAACTGGAAAAATCCTCCGCCATAGGTAGAAACATAGACATCCCCGTATTTAAGAGGCTGTATCGAAGAAATATAGTTGCAAGGTATATATCTTTCCTGTTCCGAATGAGAAGAATACACAAGCGTCTCACCCGTATGTGTATCAAAACGGTATAAACCGACCAACGTACCCAATAAAAATATCCCCGGACTGACCTCTTCCATACAACGGACAGGAGCAAAATGTAACTTTTTCCCTTTAGGACCGATAAAATAGGATTTCCGTTCATCTGTGGGAGTGAAACAAGTCAGTGTATGCTGCGCCTTGGATGTGCCTACCCACAGGTTACCTTCCTTGTCGCGAAGAATACCGAAAATGGCCGCCTCCACAGGATATCTATAAAAAAGCGAGAAACGACGAGTAGCAAGATCGAAACGATAGATTTCCCCTAATACCGTGCCACACCATATACAATCTGCTTCGGCATATATGGTCTTTATTATGTTTGAACTGGATACAGAATGCCCTGCACTTATCGGATAAAACTTCCCATCTTTTGTCGTAATGTCATAGTACAGCAATCCATATCCTTCGGTGGCGACCCACAAACGGTTTTGCTTATCAACGCAAGCTGTACCATAAGTCCCGACCCGCAGATTCTGATCCATTCCGAGAGTATGATGCTCGAAACGTCCCGTAAGCGAGCTTAGCCAAGTAACTCCACCTCCATAAGTACCTATCCAAAGCGTACCGATACGGTCCAGACAGAAAGAATAGACCGAAAAGTGTCCCAATCCACGCCGTGGCTTATCATAGCCCCCCACCTTATCAATTCGGTCGGTAGCACTCCGGTAAACAAAGACACCATCGAACGTTCCGATCAGCAATTCTCCTTTCCATTCGGCAAAACAACGCACTCTATCACTCGTCAAGCCACTGCTTGCCGAAGTATAAGTGGTTATTTTATGCGTATGGGCATCTAATTTATTCAGGCCGTCGAACTGGCAACCAATCCAAATATTGTGGGTAGCGTCTTCATATATAGATGAAATCTGGTTTCCTGACAGCCCGGTACGACTATCGTAATGGGCTATGACCTGCATGTGAGCATCACACAAAAAAACACCGTTCGAAGTAGTACCTATCCAGATGTTTCCCGCTTCATCCTCCATCAATGCTGTAATCGCCCATCTAAAATTATCTGCAAATTCTACCCTGACGAAGCGGTCTTTTTCCGGAATGTAGCAGCAAAGACCGGTACGGGTACCCAGCCAAACCCGACCAGACTTGTCAACCAACGTAGAAAGTATGCCTTCATCCGGAAGTCCGTCGGCAATGGAGTAATTGCGTATACGTTCAGTAAAAAGACACATCTTGCTTACTCCCCGGACGGTGGCAATCCAGAGATTATTATCATGGTCTTCGCAAATTTTATTAATGCTATTGTCTACAATGGTCAGCGAATCTCCCGGACGATGACGGAAGATTGTATACCCCGTACCATTATAACGGTTCAGTCCATTGCGGGTCCCCAACCAAAGATAACCTCGCGAATCCTGGCAAATGGTAACGACAGAAAGCTGGGAAATCCCGTCATTGACCTCCCAACTATGGTGAAAAGAATACATCGGGCGTCCACCCCATACACACAAAGTACAGAAAAAAGATTATTTGTATTAGTAAGGTCTTAAATTTCATCAATATCAAATATTTGGTTTTGCAAAAATACTCAATAGGGATCATATGTGCAAGCCCGTCCCGACATAGGTTGAATGAGAATGGGACAAGATAACGAATGGCATATAAATGGCACTTCTTAAGCAAATGACCACAGATCAGGCTTATCGGATATCAATATGCTGTCTGTGGTCATCTGATAAATGGGCGTCATTAAAGGTTCACTCTCACTGTCGTGCCTTCTGTTATGTTCTTTTTCAAGATAACCTTAGCACCTTTACGGACTTCCACATGCAGTTTTCCACCTGCACGGGAGACGTGAATGTCAAATTCGGAATTGAATGCACAGACACGGTTCAAGTTCATGTAGTCCCACTCCTGCGGCAGGCGGGGAGTAAGTTCGAAACTGCGCAACCCTGTGGGGCGAATGCCGAAAAGTCCTTCGGTATAGATGCGGCAATAAAGCCCGCTCTCGGCAGAAAGATGGCGCTGGTCACCTTCGGGCCATGCCTCGATAGCGTATGGTACATGGTCGCCCAGCAAACGGCGGCGGGAGTACTTCTTGAGGAAGCTCATCCCTTTCTCCACTTCACCGGCAGCAATGGTGCCGCGAAGAGCGTAGAGCGTACTGCGGTCCCAAAAAGTTTCAGTTCCGGCTTGCGTAAGCAGCCCGTCGTCCGTCCAAAGGCGGGGCGAGAAGAGGGCATCGATGGTGCCTTGGGCACGGGTGTAGATACCCATGACGAGCGGCATGCAGATCCAGGAACGCAGAATGTCATTACCTTCATAGTAGCGATAACTGTGAAACCCTTCTATCTCGTAGCCGAAGTGACGTTCTATCGCTTGTTCCAGTTGGCGGGCCTGTTGCTGGTAAGCAGACAGTTGGCGGGAGGAGATACCCAATTCTCGTCCTAACATGACGGCGGAGCGCAGGGCATCGTAATAGAGCGTCGAGGTACAAAGATTCGCATCACCTGCGGGGAAACGGTTTTCCAGTTCATCGGAGTTGGAAGCGACTACGCCTGCAGGAGTGAGTTTACGGTGGCAGTACTCCAAGCACCATTCGATGAGGGGCCACAGTTCGCAAGCCTCTTCCTTGTTGCCGCGTGCCAAGGCATAGCGGGCGGCACCGTAGGCTATCATGGCACCGTCTCCCCTATCTTTCGCACCATGCCAAAAGCTGACGCCTTCGGAAATGATAGAGCTGGGGATGGGACGATAGTCGGGATTCATATAGCGGGCAAAATGGCGGAAAGCGTTCAGAGCCGACTGGTTACCGATCTCATAACTCAAGAAAGGGAAGAAGGGATTGATGTACTCAGCCTGGTCGTTTGCCCATACGGCGGCATAGTAGGCTTCACCACCGGGACCATGCATCAGGCCACCCTTAGTGCGATAGATACTTTCGGCACCGCGCAGTTTGGCAAAGGCGAACATGCGGTTCAGTACAGGGTCAGGGGTGCCGAGCACCAATTTGTCCCACCACTGGTGAATAAGAGCCTCCCGTCCGGCGCGTTCACTCTGAATATTGATGCGCGTAAGGGCAACATCCTCTTGTGCAGGCGGAGTATCCGTAAGTTTACGACCGGAAAAGATGGCGTAGAGCTCAAGGGTTTCGCTCGGCTCCAGCACGAAGGTACCTTTCTTTGAGAGGGAAGCTTCGATGCGATAGGCGCCATATACACCAGCCTCTTCGGGAGTGGTATAGGCCACGTGCCAATCAGGCACACGAAGGGTAATCTTATTGGGACTACTATTCGTGAAGATGTATTCCTCGCAATAGCGTGCGGCATTGGTCGAGGGATAGAGCAGACGCGTCAACCGAACAGCATCTTTCAGTTCCTTACGCCGGTGGACATAACCGAAACTGCTCTCTACGCGCATCAACCCGTTGAAGGTGATGTCACGCACTTCTTCGTTCAGCAGCGTTTGGTCGTCAACGGTCACAAGGGCGGGGATATTGAGGTCGAAACGCTGTTTCAGGTTATTCTGTGTCTTATTAGGTTTCATGCGAAGCATGGGGAAGACAAGACTACGGTTCAGGTGGAAACGCTTCTGCGCATCCACACCGTAACGGAGGACAACAGAGAGCTGTTGCCCGCTCATCTCCAAATGGTCGCTATGCGGAATGTTGTCACGGATTTCCCAACAGATAGAGCCATCGGGCTGGATCGTCCAACGGTCATCGGCATGCGCCTTCGGGCATAGACCGATGAAAAGGATAAGGGTAAGTAAGAATGGGATCGTTTTTCTGTTCATGATTACATAGATATAAGAAGTCATATTCATCATTCAACTTTGTTTAATTATAACATAATCTGTCAGCGAAATCAATTATCCGGTAAATCCATATCTGCAACACATCTGAAACGGTTCTACTCCGTACATCTTTCAAGTATAAGAACATGGAGTGGATATGGAGTTGGTACGGAGCAGAGATGTCTCCTACGGAATTTCCTTCAAACAAATTCCGCCGACAGACTATATATTAAATAAGGTGTAGCTTCAGATCATCTCTATCATCAGCACCGCACTCTCAAACTGTGCGTTCAGCGGATTTTCCAGTCCTCGCGTCATCAGCTCCTCTCCTGTCAGCACCTTGCCGCTTGCAGGAAAGCGCGAAGCCGCACCCTTAGGAAGGCTGACTTCTTCGACACGATATTTCTTCGATGCATCCAGTCCGCCCAGTTTTACACGAACTTCACTTCCGTCTTTCGTCTGATAGAGATAGACTACAGCCTGTTTCTTGTCAGCAGCCACATAGCTCAGCGACGCCAACGGCGACTCGTAAGGAGATACCAACCGGTAAAGCTCACCACGCATCACCAGCGGACGGATACGCTCTTTGTAGAGCTTCACCGCATCGGCTATCTGTGCACGCTCTTCGGCAGTAGCCTTGTCCAACGCAAGATCGACACCGAATGCTCCACTCAAAGCCACGTCTATCGCCATTTTCAGATGGCGTTTGCCCATGCGGGTGACGTGGGCGGAAATCGTACTGGCGGGGAAGAAGTGCGAGAATCCCCACTGTATCTTAATACGTCCCAACGGATCGGTATTGTCGCTGGGCCAGAAGGAGTGGAAATAGGGCATTGCACCATAGTCCACACGTCCCGATCCGCCAGCACAAAGCATCGCCATCACATTGGGGAATCCTTTGGCAAAACGGTCCATCAACCGATAGAGCGACCAGTTATAGTCTATCCACAGATGTGTCTGGTCAGCTGCTTGCAAATAGGACGACCCCGGCTGGGTGATGTAACGGTTACAGTCCCACTTCACATACGTGATATCAGGGTTCGGGCGCAAGGTCTGGTCTATGATGTCCCACTCGTAAGCCTGCACTTCCGGACGCGTCAGGTCGAGAATCTCCTGATGGCGGCCGAGAATCGGTTCACGTTTAGGCTGGGTGATAATCCATTCGGGATGCTTCTGATAGAGTTCACTTTGCGGATTCACCATCTCCGGTTCGAGCCAGATACCGAAACCTACTTTCCGCTTCAATGCTTCACGGGCTATGTAGGAAAGGCCGTGAGGCAGCTTCTTTTTCGAAGGTTCCCAGTCGCCCAATCCATGCTTGTCATCGTCGCGGGAATAAGCGCCATTACCAAACCATCCGTCATCCAAGAGGAAGAGTTCTGCCCCTGTCTGTCGTGCCCCGTCGAAGAGTTGTTTCAAACGAGCCTCATCAAAATCGCAGTGTGTAGCTTCCCAGTTGTTCAGCAACACAGGGCGGTCTTTATCGGCATCACGAACTGCGTTCACCTTTGCCCAACGATGAAAACGGCGGCTTGCCTCACCCTTTCCCTGACGGCTGTAAGTATATAGGATGGTAGGTGTGGTAAATGTTCCTCCGCGCTCTAGGTTATATTGCGATCCCAACGGATTCATACCGGTAAGCAGACGCAGGTTCTTGTTCCAATCCATGTCGAAAGCAAACTGGAAACTACCGCTCCAGCGCAGCGAAGCCGCCAGCACTTCTCCTTCGTTCTCCCGTGCCTTCCCGTCGAGGCTGAGAATGAAGGAAGGAATACGCATCTGATGGGCACGCACGCCCAGTTTGGAATCCAGTATCTTCACTCCCTCCGAAAGGCGTTCTTCGCTCAAGGTAGCTTCGCGCTTATAGTTGCCAGCAAACTGGGTAAGCCAATATTCTTTCGCTTTCACCACCGGAGAAGCGGAGGCAAAACGATGCAACACCACTTTGCCTTTCTCGTTGTGCGTGACAGTATTCCAAATCTCCATCATACTTTGGTCTGCATAACATTTGATGCAGATGTCCACCGCAAACGGATAGGCAGGGTCTTTCAGCGAAATGACCGTCTGCTCTACACCGGGAGACAATGTCTCTGTGCGATGCCCTACGTAATGAAGTTCCGTAGACGTATTTCCATCCACATGGGTAGCCTGAATGGCAGGCTCTGTCAGCACACCGTTTCCGTAAGGCGGAAGGAACTCCCACTCGCGCGAAGGCATTTTGGCAGGGGGCGTCACCTCGCGGGAGGCATCGCCAAAGGCCAATTGATAAAGTCGATCGTCGGTTCCCACCATGAAACTCAGTTTCAGTTCGCCGGACGTCACGTTGAAGAGTTTCTTCACGTTAGGATTGTCTGCCGCACGCGCTGCAAGAAGACAACAAAGGAATAAACAGGTCAATATTTTCTTCATTCTGCTTGATGATTAAGTTGCTATAAATTTAATATTACTCTTCGGTCATGAACTTCCAGGTGACATTGGCAATGTTGTTCGGTTTGCCCTTCTCCGCCTTGGAGATGCTGCCTTTCAGTTTGCCCTTCTTGTCACGTGTCACTTTGATCTCCCGCCAGGAGTAGGCACCCTTTTCATAATCGAAAGTTTCGCCGTCGTCATCATACAGGCGATAGGCTCCGTCTGCCTTTCCATAGTGGCGGATTTCCAGGTTCACCTTCTCCCCTGCCTTCGGTGCATGCAGGCGCGGCTCCATGAACGGCAGGATAGCACCGTCCTTCACGTACACTGGAATGCGGTCCAGTCCCGGAGCCACAGTGATCTTCTCGCCATTGCCCACATAGCGTCCTGTATAGAAGTCATACCAGTCGCCCTTCGGCAATACCACCGTACGCTCTTTCTGACCGGTGAACATCGGGGCAACCAACAGATATTCGCCTGCCATATACTGGTCTTTGATCTCTTTCGCCACAGCCTCCAGATAAGGATTGTCTTCCAAATGAGCATCGGACAACTGTGCTACGCTTCCCTGCTCCGGATTGAAGCCCGGCTCAAGATTCATGGCGCGGAACGGAGGGATACCATCAAAATGGTAACGCGCAAACTCCGAATACCAATAGGGCATCATCTGCATACGCAGTATGGCATATTCCTTTATCTGTTTCTCCACTTCGGGGAAGGTCCACGGTTTTGTCCCGCTTGCCCAGGCATTAATCATCGCCATCGGCGAGAACACCACCGACTGGAAACGGCGCAACCAGTCTTCCGACGACTTGGAGCTACGCACTTCCGGCGTCCAGAGCACTCCGCTGAAACCGGAGTTTATCAAAGCCGTGATGAAATCCTGATGGCTATAGTAATCGTTATAAATCACGTAGGGGAAAGATGTGGCACCGGCATTCGACGCACGTACCAATCCGAAGGTGCGCTGGTTGCGGTTCTTATAGAGTTCCGTCGTGGTGCGCTGTACCCACAATCCATAGGTCTGGCGCATCTGCTCGGCAGCTACTCCGCTGGGGAAGGTTGCCACATCGGGCCACACATAACGGTCATAGCCGTCCACTTCGTCAATCTTGTAACCGCTGACACCGATATTCACATGTTCCTGTTCCAACTTGTCCTTCCAGATTTGACGGGCTTTCTCGCCAGCCAAGTCAGGCACGATGCCGCACCATACCGTGTGCGAACCGCTGACCGGATACATTTCTTTATATATCTTCGATTCGGGAGATACATAGGGATTAGTCCACAAATTGATGCGTACTCCCTTGTCCGCCATCTCCTTTACGAATCCGGCAGGGTCGGGATAACGGGTAGCATCCCACTCAAACGTACAAGGGTATGCCTTGCTTTGCCAGCCCGGTTCCAGTCCAATGAAATCCAACGGGAAACCGCGTTGTTCAAACTCATCCGCCTCTTTCTTCACATCATTGGCCGTATACAACTTCTTCGTCCGTTGAGTGAAGCCCAATCCCCAACGAGGAGGCAAGGTACCGCCACCACAGAACAGATTGTATCTACGGATAACGTCCATCGGAGTAGGCCCGGCAAACAAGTATATTTCCGCTCCTGCGGCAGGTACAAGAATGGAAACGGCATCCGAATAGGGGGCTGACGTCCACGTCTTATCCAAATTACGGTCTTTAGCAACCGGAGCATTCGGACTATCCTTGCGCGCACCGCTACCGGCATACACCGTCAGATAACGGGCGGAATTGATGAACACGCCATACCCGCGACTGGATATATAGAACGGTACCGGAGCATGCGTACGACCGTTGTCACGACCACCGTAATGGTCTACATGCAAGTTCAGTATCTTGCCACGCTGGTGCACAGTCTGGAAATTCAGTCCAAATCCGTACAACTGTTCCTTTTTCTGCAAGGGAATACGCAGGCTCGTTTTGCCGTCTTGGATGGTGCCCACAATTTCATTTGCCAATCCTGGCAACTCTACTTCCGGCAAACGGCTGAGCCCCTCCTTCTGAGGCGCAACTCCCGCCACGCCCAGCAACGAATACTCTTCCGGGCTTCCCACAACGCCTTTCCAAACGCCAGGCTCCACTTGTTGCCAAGCTATCTGTGCCTTGGCCGGCAACAACATCAACAGGGCCATCGCCCCCAAAATCATTTTTTTCTTCATCTATAGTTTCTTTATTATTACAGTATTACTACACCTATTATATTATATATATTCCCAATCATTACGCCTCCGCACTCAACGGATAATAGCGGCAAACCCGCCGTTCGGCAGCACTTTTACACGCAACGTTCCATCCGTACTCTCTACAGGCATATGGCCGAAGCTGTCCTTATCTTCTCCGTCTGTTATCACCGTAAAGGACTTGCCGGCACATTCAGCCGGAAGGGCAAACTCGATTTCGTGTTCTTCCTCCTTGCCGTTGATACCGCCAATATACCATACATCACCCGAACGGCGTGCCACAACCGCACACTCTCCCGGATAGCCTGCCAACAGGCGGCTTTCATCCCAAGCTGCCGGAACGTCTTTCAGAAACTGTTTCGGCTGCTCAGGCAATGCAAGATAAGATTCCGCCTTATCCGCCAAGCACTGGAAGCCGGACTCGAAGACTACGGCAAGTGCCAACTGATGCCCTACGGTAGTCCTGCGCAATGCAGGTACGCCTTGGCGGACTTTATTGGAGAAGGTCACCGGAGTATAATCCATCGAACCTACGACATTGCGTGTGAAGGGTACTGTGGCATTGTGCGCAGCGGCTCGGTCGCAACGCTCCTGACGTCCCAGTGTCTCTGCACCACGGATCGCCTCAGTGGTCAGCATATTCGGGTAAGTGCGCTCAAAGCCGCGAGGTAAGGTTGCCCCGTGCAGGTCGACCAGCAGATGATGGTCGGCAGCATCTTTCAGCAATGCCGGATAAAGACCGATGATCCGCTGTTTGTCCGTATCAAAGAAGTCGACCTTGATTCCTTTGACCCCGATCTCGCTGATGCGTTTCATTTCGGCACGACGTAATTCCGGATCACTCATCAGACGGTGCGTCGGTACGGAGTCATTATCACGCCCAGCACCGGAATGATACCATAACCACACGCCTACCCCTTTCTGTTGTGCATACTTCACCACGTCTTCCATCGTGCCTCCGTTGCCCATGCGCTGCCAACCGGCATCGATCAGCATATATTCCCAGCCCATCTCTGCGCTGAGGTCTACATACTTCAACTGTGCCTTATAGTCGCGAGGAGTACCTCCGTTGGACCACCAGCTCCAAGAGGCACGTCCTGCCTTTATCCAAGCGTCATCCTCCACTACCGAGGCAGGGTTCAGATGCGAAACCATTTGGGTACGGAATATCGTATCCAGGTTATTTCCCACGATGATAACCCGCCAGGGAGTAAGCCAAGGCAGTTCGGATACAGGCTCTACGGCATCAGGAATGACAGGCTCTTCCAACTCGGGGAAACGGACCCGATAGGCATTGTCCGTGCCCGCATTATCGACATGCGTGGCGGGATAGGAACCATCCAGATGGGCTTCTGTTATCATCATCCACACGCCATTGGTGTTGAACAACATGGGATATGCCCAACCACGTCCATGCCCGCACTCCGAACGGATCTCTATCTCGTTCCGGCAATATTGCTCATAGCTCGGCTTATGACGATCGTTCCAATCATAAGGGTGTATCCACGCCTTTCCGTTCACGGGTACGGCAAACTCAGTATGTTCCGCCTGAATCGTATGCATCCGGTTGTCAACCTCTGGGAATCCATAACGGAAAGCGATACCATCATTGTAGGCCCGTATGATCAGATTGAACTGCTTTCCCTCTTGAGTACTGAATGTGAAGGTCTGCTCACGGCAATCATCCACCGTATTCATCCGCTTTCCCGCTTTCAGCTGATAGGCATCGTTGATCTCCTTTACGGGAGAAGCGGAAACAAAATGGGCGGCTGTACCGTATTCAGTACCGTCCATTACCAGACCTAAGAGAGAGTTCTCTACAGCCAACGTATCTCGATAGTAAACGGAATAGCTGAGGCTCGTTTTTCCTCCATCCGCCCTGTTTTCTAAAACAAAGCGGACGTGACTGTCCTTAGACACCAACTCCCATTTATCGGGAGCCGTACAGGCGGCAAACAATACCACCGACAGTAGCATGACTGTGCTCAATAGTTTATTCATGGTATTCATTGTTAATCATTACTTATTCTTGACTAATCCTTAACTTATTCTTAATTTATTCTTAGTCTATTCTTGACTAATCCTTGATTTCTTCCCAACTTATTCCTGAGGAGTGAACATCACAATATATCCACCACCCGCACGCATATGCCCGGTCAGGGCGTCAGACTTCCTGCAAAAGACGCGCTCTGTCTTGATAGCTGCCGCATCGGCAGGGCGGTCGTTCAGTACCATCCCTTCGTACCATCCGTCGCCTAAGAATGACAGGGGGAATAGCTGAGGCTCGTTTTTCCTCCATCCGCCCTGTTTTCTAAAACAAAGCGGACGTGACTGTCCTTAGACACCAACTCCCATTTATCGGGAGCCGTACAGGCGGCAAACAATACCACCGACAGTAGCATGACTGTGCTCAATAGTTTATTCATGGTATTCATTGTTAATCATTACTTATTCTTGACTAATCCTTAACTTATTCTTAATTTATTCTTAGTCTATTCTTGACTAATCCTTGATTTCTTCCCAACTTATTCCTGAGGAGTGAACATCACAATATATCCACCACCCGCACGCATATGCCCGGTCAGGGCGTCAGACTTCCTGCAAAAGACGCGCTCTGTCTTGATAGCTGCCGCATCGGCAGGGCGGTCGTTCAGTACCATCCCTTCGTACCATCCGTCGCCTAAGAATGACAGGGGGAATTGCAAAGAGCGTTCCTCTTGTCCGTTCAGCACGGCCAAGAACCACGTTTTCCCGCTTCTCCGCGCAAATGCGGCAACCTCGCCTATGCGGCTGGACGGCAACACGACGGTTTCGTCCCAGATGGCAGGTATCTGCTTCAGCAACTGTACGGCAGGATTATCCAACATGGTCTTCGGATGCGACCCGAAGAAGATGACAGAAGAATTGAAAACAAGTGCCGTAGCCACCTGATGCACCCACGAAGTCTCCAGACGGCGTTCCCCGAAAACCACAGGCGTATAATCTCCGGCTCCTACGACCAGACGGCTGAAGGACAATGTCGTATTGTGCATACTCCATTCATACTGGTTCTTACCATATTCCAGTCCGCGGATGCCTTCACGGCTCATCTCATTGGGCCATGTACGCACTTCGCCCGCAGTTTTGTTGCTGCCATGAATGTTCAACATCAGTTTATGCTCCGCCGCCTCTTTCAGGCAGGCTTGGTATAGGTCGATAAACTCCTTAGACTCGTGCGAGAAGGCATCCAGCTTCAAGCCTGCGATGCCCAACCGCCGGCAGCGTGCAAACAGCTCTTTGCGCTTCTGAGGATCGCGCATGTCACGACCGTGACGCCACAGCCAGATCTTAACCCCATACTGCGCCGAGTAATCCACCAGGTCTTTCAGCTGTTCGTCGGTCCAGCGATACCAGAAAGCATCCACCGTATTGTACTCGAACCCTAACTCGCCAGCCAGCTTGGAGAACTCTTTCATTCCCTCCACTGTCCGTGCCCCGCCGTCCAGCCAGCACCACACGGAGCGGCCCGGCTTAATCCAATCCGTATTCACGCCCTTGGGGAACAAGCGCTTATCCGGTGCCGGAGACAGGTTGGTGATCAAGTCTGAATTGACCAGTTCGTTCAAGTCATCGGCTATGATGACAGCACGCCAAGGAGTCGTAATCGTGCCCTCCAAGGCGGCCGACTGTGAGAGGCGCTGCGCCTCCGCCAGACTATAATCATGTGCGAAAGGATATCCTGCGGGTTGTGCATGGCCTAACTTGGTTTCAAACCCATTCTTACCGTTTGCCTGCAAAGACATACCGGCATAGTTCATCAAGGCGGCTTCGGACAGGCAGAGGTAACCGGCATCGCCCGGCAACTGCACGGTCACCGGAGGGGCGGCCCACTCGCCTTGACGGATTTCGGAGACCTCTTTCTTGAGGTGAATACCTTCGTAGTGGCAATACATGTCGTGATACCATACCTGACTCCCCGCAGGCAGTGTGAACACGGTATGTTCGTCCGGTGTCCTGACCTCCCCTTTCCTGCCGGGAAGCTGCATACGGAAGGCAATGCCGTCATCGTAGGCGCGCGCTTCGATGGAGAAGTCGACCTTCAGCTGCGTATTCCGCAACTTGAGGAGCTGCCCGTTGCCCTTGTCCGTCGCCCGGGAGTGGCTGCCGCGGATGGGGTAAGCATTATCCGTCTGATAGCCGTCTGCCGACAGTACTTCGAGGGAACGGCAAAGTTCCGCCTCGTCTACGGTCATACGCACGGGGGCTTCCGCCAATACGGCAGTACCGTTCTTCTCTACTTCATAATACAACTCTCTGTCCTTCAATTTCAGAATCAAAGAGATGGAGCCGTCCGGACTATTAACCGGAAAGCGCGTCTGCGCATAGGCACAGAACAGCGTACAGGCACTCAGCCATAGGATACTGATCAGTTTCTTCATCATCCGCATTATTTATAGACCTGCATGTCTCCGTCTTCACAAATCAGCTCGGGACGTGCGTCGGGATTCTTCAGTTCAAATGTAACGTTTTTCAGTTTCAAGCCTTTCACATGACGCGCCCAGACGCCGCAAGCCGGAATCTTGGGGCCGAAGGTCTTCACTTCCAGGTACTTGTATACCGCTTCCGGCACTTGCGACAGGGCGTCCTCCGGCGTACCGGTGCCCAGCAGGCGGATGTGGATATTCTCCAGGGTGAGGTTGGTGATGTAATGTCCCGGGATGCCTGTAATGAGGATGCCGGAGGGAGGCGTCAGCTGTGCCTTATCGGCGGCTACGGCCTTCACGTTGCGGATGGTCACGTTCTCGAAGACGCCAATAGACTGCTGCACGTCCTCGTGCTTGCGGAACACGTTCAGACGGGCACCCAGGCGGAACAGCATCGGGGTACGTACCTCGTCCATCGTGATGTCGGATATCTCGACATTGCGGAGGTGGGCACCGTCTACCGAGAAGAGTTTGATTCCCCCGTTCTTGGTGTCGTAGATGTGGCAGTTGCTGATTTTTATGTTCTCAAAACTGCCCATCGACTCGGTTCCCATCTTAATGCCTGCCTGATTGCTCTTCAGCTTCATGTCGGTCACGACGATATCGTCGCAGCCCATCTTGCTGGAAGTGGTCTTGAAGCACAGGGCATCGTCTCCGCTGACGATGTCGCACCGGCTGATGCGCACGTGCTGGCAACCGTCGATATTGATGCCGTCGTTGTGTGCCACGCCGAAGCTGCGGATGGTGACCTGATGGATATTCACGTTGCGGCACTGGAAGTAGTGTGAGGTCCAGGCCCGGCGTACTTCAGGGTCACCCTTTCCACACGTATGTTTTCGCAGCGCACCCAGCGGAGCAGGAAGGGACGCAAGCCCCAACGTTGTCCTTCGGGACGGATATCGGTCTTGATATGCCGCTCTTTGAGGGCGGAGCCCTGGCCGTCTATGCTTCCCTCACCTGTCAGGGAGACGTTCTTGGCGTCTACGGCAACGAGCAGTGCCCAGCCGACATCGATGCCCAGGCCTTCGGTGAAGGGGTCGAGATTCTTGTATGCCTTGTAGTCGGTGGTGCCCAGGATGAGGGCGTCCTTCTCGAGGTGCAGGTTGACGTTGTCTTTCAGCACGATGGTGGCGGACAGGTAGGTTCCGGCGGGGACAAGCACGGTGCCGCCGCCCGCCTCATGGCAGGCATCGATGGCTTTCTGGATGGCGGGCGAATCTAATTTCTTGCCATTGCCCTTTGCGCCGTACTTCTTCACGTTGAATGTTTCTGCCTGCACGGCAAACGGCAGCAGAAACATTGCAAATAACAGGAGGATATGTTTCTTCATTTTCATGGTTATTAAATAGTAAGTATCTTATTTTATCTCGCGTACGATGCCCACCGAATAGAGCCTGTTGCTGCGTCTTCCGGGATGCTCAAGGCGCAGTTCGTTGGTTCCCTTCGCCAGGGAGACGGGGAAGACGAACTCCTTGCGCCGGTTGCCCGAAGTGGCCAAGTAGCCGATGTTCTCGCTTATTTTCTCTCCGTTGATGTAGAGGTAGGAAGGAACCGGATCGCCGCCTGCGTAGGAGACTACCAAGTAATACTCTCCCTTGCGCGGGAGGTCCACCTTCCAGCTCACACTGCCATGTGAGCTACCTTTTTCACCTTTGAACTCTACGGAGCCGTCGTCGTTCAGCGCAACCGAGCCGGCCCGTTTCAGGTCTTTTGCCTGACAGAGGGAGACGTTCTCCAGACGACGCACTACGACGCGTTGCGAGGAGGTTGCCTTGCCGTCCTTCAGGGTCTCGAGACAGAAATCCGTCGTCTTCTTCACGGCGAGGGGGATGCTGCCTTCGGCATCGGGCAGCGTCTTGCCGTTCAGGCGCAGGGCGTCGGCATTCGAGGTTTTGTAGTGCAGGGCATTGGCGTCTGCATAGAAGTATTCGATGGCGGGACGCGCGGCATCGAGCGGAACGCGATAGAGTTCGACGCCCTTGCCGGTGCCCAGGTTGCGGCTGTACATGCGCTGTGTGGGATTGTTCCAGTGTTCGTGCACGCCCAGGCTGCCTTCAGCCTTGCCCATGTAGGCGATGCCTGAGGGGGGATTGCCGATTTGGGACGCTTCATGCAGGAAGTTGTCGGCATTGGCGCACAGGGGCAGCTCGGAGTAGATGAAGTCGAGCACTACGGATTCGATGGCCACTTGGTCGTTGGAGGCCAGGAAACTGGAAGTCCAGCCGTCGTTGAAGGGCGGGAGCTTGAAGCGGACTGCCTTGCCGTTGTGTTTGGGGTTGACGTACATGGCGTCGACGATATAGACCAGCGTGTTTCCGCCCAGACGCTCGTGTGCCATCAGGTCGACGATGGAGTTGTAGGTTCCCATGCCGCGGAATGAAGACCAGTCGCGGATGGAGAGGTGCAGGGGGGAGACGTTGCCGATGGAGCCGAAATGGTTCTTTCCGGTGGAGGTGATTCCAGTCTGTCCGGCACTGTCACGCCAGCTGTCGGTGGGTTCGGAGTGCCGCTTCATGAGGGCCATGTTGATCATGTAGTCCGCTTCGTAGGCGGCACGGGCGAGGCCGCGGGCGGCGGCGTCGGTGATTTCGCTGGAATAGGTGATGACGTTGGGCACGAAGCCGCCCCAGTTCTGATAGACCACCTCGGGGTAGAGCGGCTGCACGTAGTCGTATACGGCAGAGATGCCGCGACGCTGCGCATCGTAGACCGTGATGCAGTGTTGGGGGACGCCCATGATATCGACCAACTGGTGGAGCAAGGCGTAGACCGACTGCGGTGTGGCATCGATGATGTTGCTTCCCCCGTTGTCGTTGAGGTTGATTTTGACGGCGATCTTCTCACCTTTCTTATAAGAGACCTCTCCCTTGCCCTTCTTGGCGTTGAAGGTGCGGAAGAGTTCATCCCAGGCCTTGTCGATCGTGTTCTGACGGGTCAGGGCGATGATGGCACCTTCCATCATGTCGTTCACGCGCGTCTGGCTGTTGTTATCCGCATCCGAATAAAGTCCGCGTTTTCCGTCCCATGCGGCTGCCTTGGGGTCGTAGGCCCATGCCACGCGTCCGGGATGGATGCCTTTGGCTACGCCCATGGGCGAGTTGGGGGCATCGGTGGGGGTGAAACGTCCCATGTCGGTGCCGTTGTCTATCTGCCGGCGTACCACTTGTCCCATCAGGGAGTTGTCCACCGACATCACGTAGAGCACTCCGGAGAGCACCGCTCCCACGGCCAGCACGGACATGCCCATGCAGAACCGGCGCGAACGCCACAAGGCCATGAAGCGTTTCCATGCTCCGAAGCCCGTCAGCACGCTACCGGCAAAGGCCACGAAAGAGAGAGCCACGGGGGCGGCTATCTGCTGGCAAGGGTATTCGATGCGCGAGGGTTTCGGCACCACACGTATCAGAAACCAGACCAAAGCGGCCAACCCGAACAGGGGGAAGAATATCTTCAGGACGACGTTCTTCTTGTTCACTCCTACAATCCGTCCGCTCTTCGGACAGGTCTTGAAAAACCATTTTTTAATCGTTGTATTCATTATCTACCAGATATAAAGTTTATTTTTCCTGTTTACAAAAGTAGGGATATGCAGGTAAAGCGGTTATCAGTATTCCATCAAATGCTTGAAAATTCGTCTCACAAAGGCAATTATATGCCCGAATCGACGGGGATAGCGGGATTTTCGGGCAGGAAGAGGGTTGGGGAGCTACAAGTGACGAGCGACGGAGCTACGAGTGACGAGCGACAGAGTGACGAGCGACAGAGTGACGGAGGGGGGAGCAAGTATAAGGACGCAAAATCAGTAATGCAACTATAACGCAGTGGGGAAACAGTCGATTAACATTTCGTTAACAATACAGGGTCATAGTGTTAACGTTACAGCTCCAGTGCATTGCCATTCCTTAGGACTGGAGGCACACTGGAGACAGAGCGCCCCCGGAGTGACAGAAAAAAGGCAATAAACCGGAGAAAGAACGGGGAAAAAAGGCAAAATCATTAAGTTTATTTAACCATTTTTCGTGAACCGGTAACTATTCAGCGAGAACAAAGGATACGAAGAATTAGCCCGTCAGTTTAGACGA
>NZ_CAJUHF010000042.1 GCF_910585845.1 uncultured Bacteroides sp.
ATTCTAAAATTGTTGCTGACCAACATGATTGTATTCGATTCGCTGAATAGTTACGTGAACCGCTTTTCGGAGAAGAGGCGGGATTGCGTCTTTTTCCCGCCTCTCCATCCGTAGGAAAACCTCCGCGCGCGAAGGCTCCGCACAAGCCGTGCCGCGAAGCGCAGGCTATCGGCGCAGGTAGACGAGTTCGATGCCCTCGTCCTTCCCCATGTTGCGGCTGTATTTCTTCTCTTCCGGATTGTTCCAATGCTCGAGCACGCCCAGACTGCCCACGCCCGTCCCTTTCGGGGTCGTAGAAGGTGTTGGACAAAGAGCGGTCGGCCAAAGCCGCCTCCACCAGGTACATGTCGCAATAGTCCACGTCCGCCATGCGCGGGAACTCCGAGCTGAGGAAGTCGATGCCGACCGCATCAATGGCCACCGGGTCTTGCGAAGCCAGGAGCGAGCAGGGCCAATCTCCGTCGAAGGGCGACATCCGCCACTTACCGGAAGGCGCTCCGTTCACCTTTTCCGACCCGTACAGGCCGTCGATCAGGAAGAGCATGGTCTTCCGGCCCAGGTCTTTATGGGCGATGTAGTCGGTGAACGTCATGTAACGCGGCTTCCCGCTACGGTCCTGATTGAAATTGTTATGCTGGTTCTTGCGGAAGTTGCGGTCGATGTCCGTCACGCCATACCAGTTCTTGGCGCAGAGCGTCACGCCCTGTCCGCCGTGTCCCTTCAGCAGGGCCATGTTGATCAGGTAGTCGGCCTCGAGCGCACAGTTTGCCAGCCCGCGCGCCAGGCGTCCGTTGTCCGCCGAGTAAGGGATGGCGTCGGCGGTGTAGGTCGATTTGACGCGTCCCCGTCCGCCTTCATTGTCCAGGTAGACCACGCGGGGGAACTCGGCATGGCACTTGTCGAAGAGGGCGTCGGTGATGAAGCGGCTCGCGTCGAACACCGTGATTTGCTCTTGCGGCACCCCGCCGTCGTTCACCAGGCTGCGGAGCAGGGCAAGCGTCAGGTGGGGGGAGGCATTCAGCTGCTCGCAGTCCGTGTGGGCGAAGGTGTTGTTCTGGTTCACCTTGATGGCTATCTTCTCCCCTTTCCGGTAGCCTTGCTTTCCCTTTCCATGCTGGCGGTTGAAGTAGGTGAAGAGGGCTTTCCAGGCGTCCTTGCCCTTCCGCTCGCCGGTCAGCGACAGGAGCGATTGTTGCAGGAGCCAGTCCGCGTCTTCTTGGCTGTTCCAGCGGTCTTCGAACCAGAAGCCTGTCCCCTTCTCCCAGGTTGCGGCTCCCGGCGCATGCGTCCAGACCACGCGGCCGGGGTAGATGCCTTTCGCCTCGCCCACCGGATTGTTCTTTCCCCATGCCATGCAGGGTTCCCGCACGGGGAGGACGGCTTGTGCCAGCAGGTCGGCACTGTTTTCTACCATCAGCAGCGTGCCGCACAGGCAGAATGCACCCAGTGCCAGCACTCCCGCCAGCACTCTCCGCCTGCGGAACGCCTCATTCATCTTGCGCAGGCTCACCCAAGCCCCCGTAAACGAGAGCAGGTACATGACGAATGCCGACATCAACGGCGCCGCCGCCTGCATGCACGGATAGCCGGCACGCGAAGGCTTCGGGATGACCCGCACCAGGAACCATATCGTCGAGAAAATACCAAGTCCCCAAAACAGGAATATTCTCATAAGCCGGGAAGTGTACTCGCCCTTCTCGGTCTTCTCTTTGAAATACAGATAAATTCGTTTCATTTCTCTATGTATTTATTTGATAAGAGCTTCTTTGCTACTGAATGATGACTTCTTCGCTATTTGATAAGAGCTTCTTTGCTATTTAATAATGACTTCTTTGCTGCGGAGTGTCTTCACATTCTCCTTGTCTGTGATGCCCTCTTTCACCTGCAAGCCTTGTATTTCCGCGCCGATGACGTCGTCCAGGACCACTGCATAGCGTCCGTCCCTCTGCTCGGCATCTACCTTGCAGCCGTCCAGCACGAAGCCCTTCACGTGGCGCGCCCAGAAGCCGAAAGAGGGCTGCGTCTTCAGGTCGCCCACATTGTATCGCCCTACCCCGATCTCAGGCGGACAAGCCTCCGCATCTTCCGACGGATGGCCGCCCTTCACGAGCAGGTTCACATCGTGGAACTCGACATGCTCGATATATCCCGTATGCCTGCCGTCGGGCATGCGGAACGTCAGTCCGCCCTCCACGTTCTTCGTGTCCGGCAACTTGAAACCGGCAATGATCGGCGTCGCCTTTGTCTGCGAACCGTCATACGCCTTCCAACGGTCGCCACGGAAGGAGCTTCCGCCGTAGACCTCGTCGATGTCCACCCCACGAATCACGATGTTCTCTACCTTCCCTATATTGGAATTGGTCACGAGCAACTCCTTGCGCACGCTTCCATTCTCGGTGAACGTGAAAGGCGACACATCGGCACCCAACACGCGACCCCGGTTAGAGATGGAGATGAAGAACGGGGCACGCGTACGCTTCATCACCGAACGGGAATGTATCGGGCCTGTCTTCCCGCTGTTCAGGTAGACGTTCTTGATGTGTCCCCCGTCGTTGGTGGAGATGGAGAACCCTGCCTTGTTGGCGCCCAATACGTAGATGTTGTCCACGTACAGGTCCTGAATGTCGTCCGCCGTCTCCGACCCTATCTGGAAGAGGTTGCAGTTCGTGTCTCCCACAATATTGCGTACGTGGTAGTTGTGTGCCGGACGCGTGAATCCCAAGGAGCAGTCCGAGCCCGGCTTGACGATGTCGTCCGAGCTGACGCGCGAGTAGATATTGGTTACCGTGACGTCGTTGCAGGCCATGAAGTCGTAGATGTCGCGGGCGTTGCGGGTGTGGTGCTTGGCAAAGTAGGTGTCGTGCACATGGATGCCATCCGTTCCGGTTGCCAGCAGTACGAAGTGCCCTCCCTGGTCGATGTGCAGCATGTTGCTTACGTCCGGGTTCTTCTTGCCGTCCGCCTCGATGTAATAGGGTTCGTCACGCTGCGGGTCGTACCACATATCCTTTCCCGTATCCCAACCGCCAATTTCCACGTTCGTGCAGAGTTTCAGGGAGAACATCTTGTCGCACCGCTTCTCGGGCGCGTTGTTCATGACCTTGTCCGAAGTGACCAGGTTGCCGTTCCCCGAAATGCGCCCCGTACCTACAATCTTCACATTGTCGATGCGCTCGCCGAAGAACATGGCATTGCGGAAATAGGTGTGTCCCACGTCTTGCTTCGTCAGGTAGTTTTCCGGATCGGCATAAGGGCGCGGATCCGTGGGCGAGAGTCCCGAGCGGTAGGCGCGGTCGCTGAACCACGTGGCTTCGGGGGCGTCTCCACCGGGCAGTCCCTGTATCAGGGCATCCGCGTCCAAGTGCAGCCACACGTTACTCCGAAGATGTACTGTCCGCACATTATACGTTCCCTCTGTGAAGCGCAAGATGCCGCCGCCCAGTCTGTTCGTCTCCAGAATGGCTCTGTTGATGGCGTCCGTATCGTCTGCCACTCCGTCGCCCTTCACTCCGAGGGTCTTGACGTCCTGCAGGCCGGAGTAGAACCAGGCGACATTGGATTCGCCCGCGTTATCTCCTCCCTTCACCAGCAACTTGAAGGCATACAAGTGGTCGGGCTGCAACCGGTTGGCCGTGGCGAAGTCGTCATCCGGCAAAAGGGTGGTCTTCACCGGTTCCCAGGTCTTTCCCTTGTCTGCCGACTGCAGCAGGGTGACCGATTCCGCATTGCGGGGAGCCGTCCAATAGAAGGAGATGAACGTCAGGTCCCGGTCTTTCTTATAAGTAAACGCCCGCAAGGTCTGCCGACTGAAATCCGAGACGGTAGTCACCCCTTTCAAGGTGGCCTTGGCAAGGGGGCTGTAAAGCTTTTCCGGCTCGGCAGTCACATAGCTTGCCTCGAAGGCGTAGTCTCTCTTGTCGGGCAGCGCTATTCCACGGAAACAAAGGCGGATATCCGGCCCGTTGGATGGGCGGAGGTCCAGTTCCCTGAAGATGAGCAGGGTGCCCTTTTTCCCCTCCTTACGGATTTCTACGTTGCCCACTTTCGTGTAAGAGTAGTGGGTTCCAGTCCGCCCGATGCTCTGCTTGGGCAGGTCGCGCAGCAATACATCTCCGCGCCCGATGACATTTACCGTTGTATTGTCCAGCGTCACGTCGATACATTCCGGCACACGGATGGTGACAGTGGTCTTCGGGCTGCGCTGTCCGGCGTAGAAGTCGAGTGTCAGGTATCCGGCAGTATTCACTGTCATGGCGCTACGGTCCAGTTCCAGCATCGGCAGCAATGCTCCCTTGCGCACTCCTATGGCAAGGCGCTTCGCGGCACTCCGCAGGTAGTCGCCACTGGCAGGCTTTCCTTCCGTCTTCTCCTTTCCTTGCGCGTTGAAGAGACGGAAAGCGCCCTCACCCGAACGCTCCAGCCGCTCTTTCAGTTCCGCTACCGAGGGCAAGGTGAAAACCAGCCCTTCATTTTCCGGTGTGTCTACCGTATAACGATATGTTGTACCCTCGAACAACAACAGGGAATCGCGCTTCATCTGCCAGGGATGCAGGTTTCCGCCTTGTATATGGCTTCCTGCCATTCCCAAACAGAGCGCAATCCATAAAAATCTCGCTTGCTTCATTCTCATATCCAATCGTATATCCTTTAATTTTATCGGTGTGTATCTATATAATTCACATTCTCCTTCATAGCCTCATACCACGCAGGTCCGGCAGCAAAAAGCACGGCATCCACCCGTTCCTTCTCCTTCTTCTCCAGCCCGACGGGAGCCGTCACGGCATCGAACCCGCTCTTTATCCGCTCGTAAGGAAGTGCCGAAAGGGAGGCTGCATCCGGAAATGCCCACTGATTGTCCAAGAACAAGAAACCGGGAAGTACTTCGTCCGCCTTCACGATCTTCAGTTCAGGCTTTTGCCCTGCCAGCAGGTTATGGGCGAAGCGTACGTTGCGAGGCATCTTGTCCCCATAGCCTGAGCCCAGCTCCAACGGACAGTTCAGGAAGGTATTGTAGGCAATATCCACATTCTCCACCCGGTGGTAAGAGGTCAGCGGCTCCTTTTTGACATCCGTCTCCGCCGTGGGCCGTTCATAGACGCCCACGCGCACCAGCAGGCCGAAGGCTGTCACCTCCTTAATATAATTGTCATACACCGTATGTCCCTGATTAATAATGCGGATGCCCGCCGTTCCGCGAAGCCCGTGCCCGATAAAGGTATTCGACTCAATGACGTTGTAATGTCCGTGCCGGCAGACCAATCCTCCTGCCGATTCATAGAACAGGTTTCTGCGCAATACATTGTGGCAGGACTTCACCGAGATGATTTCATTCTCGCCACTGCACCTGAAAAACACATTGTCTTCGACAACAGTCCGCGACTCCCACTGCGACGACCAGGAATGCCCAATGCGTATAATCTCCGCCCCGTTGCCTCCGTAAGGCTGGCGCTCGCCAAAGAAGTTATGGTCTATCAAGTGATTGTTCAGATGGCTGTCGGCGCTCAGCCAGACTTGCAGCACCAACCCGCCTACGCGCTTGTTGGCAAAATAGCAATGGTCTATCCGGTTGTTCGTGCCCCTCAGCCCGACCCAATACTCGTCCCCTTCCTTGGGACGCGTACCTTTTGCCGGATTATTGCACTCGTCAATCACGCAACCGGTCATACGGCAATAGGATGCTTCCGTGCCTTTCTCCTTTTGGAAATCAATCATATTATGCCCTATCGCCCATGCCTTATAAAAGAACAAGTCTTTCAGTTGCAAATGTTCTCCGTATATCTTCAAGTCCAGCCTGCCCGAAATGACCGCCTTGCCCGGATGCTCGGCACGCCAGGTTATTGGTTTGCCGAAAGTGCCCTTACCGGTGAAATGCACTTCCTCCAGATGTTCATACGTTCCATCTTTCAGTACGACCACATCTCCGGGCTGTAGTTTTCCACTGCCCAGCAACTGTTTCATTGCCGGTATGTCCTTCGCAGAGAAAGTGTACTCTGCGGCAGAAACCCCTAAAGAAATAAATAAGAATAAGAGAATACCAATTTTCTTCATCATGCTTTTCTGATTAGAATTAAAAAAAATCACCAGGCAAATGTAGAAGATAAAAATAGAAACAGAAACAGCAAATCCCCCTCCCAATGCATTTTGAGAAGAAACGACAAAAGATTGGTACGTTTTTATAAGCTCTGCCGACATAAAAAAACATCCCCTTGCAAGGTGAACTCACTCACGATGCAAGGGGATGCCCCTTTACTTAAAATAGAAACCTATTTATTGTTTTGCCGGAGAAGAATATCTTGCATTCAATCCTTCTACGATTTCTTTTGTAATGTCATAAATGCTATCCGCATAAAGCAGGTTATCGAAACCGGTATTGCTGATAATCATGCTGTATCCTTTTGTCTTGTTATACTCTTTCAGGAAAGCATTGATGGAATCTCTCAGCAACAGGCTGTTCTTTTCGTTCTCGCTCATCAGCTCCGACTGCAACTTGTTGCTCAGTGCCTGCAAGTCTTGCTCCAACTTGGCGATGCGGTTGTATTCCTGTTGTGCTCTTTCCTGTGAAAGATAGGCATTATTCTGATACTTTGTCTGGAAGTCTTGTTTCTGCTTGTCCAGTTCACGTGCCCGCTGATTCAGCGTCAGGCGGACATTCTCACTCTTCTTCACCATACCCTCATTCAGGTCAATGCAGAAATTATATTGTGACAGCAGCGTGTCTATCTCAACATAAGCAATCTTCATACCGGAAAGTTCACCTGAAGCTTGTCCTGACGCCGTTGCCGTTTGATTATCAGCTTTACCTGTACATTGAGAAAATAAAACGATAAGTGCAAGGGCAACCAAACCGTTCATGAGGTAGTTCAATCTCTTCATAACTTGTAAAAAATATAGTTTTTAAATTATTAATTCATACTATCATTTAAGGCCTTTTCCAATTCTTCTATCGAGAAACGGGGTTTGCGTTGCGCTTCCCGGTCTTGCGACTGGGCACATCCGATTCCACGCTCACGCATCGCCTTATTACCACTGACATGCCCGTTCGGGAACTTTCCGCCTTTCACAAAAAAGACTTTTACCCCCAATAATGCTATGCAAATAGCAACTATTAACAAACTTATCAATATTGTATCGAGCATTTCTACTAATTTTGTGGTGCAAATATAGGGCTTTGTATGGACTAACGCGCTTTTTTTACCCTAAAAAAAGAGATGCGGCAATAAAATAAGCGACCTATTTAACCATATTTAGCACTAAGAGGTTAAAAACAGACATTCATAAACTTATTGATATGGAAAATAATGAACTAAAACCGGCAGGGGTATTTCGTTACTTCAACGAAATCTGCCAAGTACCGCGCCCTTCAAAGAAGGAAGAGAAAATGATTGCTTACCTGAAAGCATTCGGTGAAAAACAGAATCTGGAGACTCTGGTCGACGAAGCCGGGAATGTACTGATCAAAAAAACCGCCACACCGGGTATGGAGAACCGGAAGACGGTAGTCCTGCAATCGCATATAGATATGGTATGCGAGAAGAACAACGACGTGCAGCACGATTTCCTCACCGACCCGATAGAAACCGTAATCGAAGGTGAATGGCTGAGAGCCAAAGGTACCACTCTGGGAGCCGACAACGGTATCGGCGTAGCCACCGAACTGGCCATCCTGGCGGACAACACGTTGCAACACGGACCGATAGAGTGTCTGTTCACCGTAGACGAGGAGACCGGACTGACCGGTGCCTTTGCCCTGAAAGAGGGTTTCATGAATGGCGACATCCTGCTGAACCTTGATTCAGAGGATGAAGGCGAACTCTTTATTGGTTGTGCAGGCGGAGTAGATTCCGTTGCCGAGTTTACCTATAAGGAAGTGGACGTACCTGCCGGATATTTCTTCTGCAAGATACTGGTGAAGGGACTGAAAGGCGGACACTCCGGTGGAGATATCCACCTGCAACGTGGCAATGCCAACAAGATACTGAACCGCTTCTTAAGCCAGACCTTCCAGAAGTATGACATGTATCTCTGCGAAATAGACGGCGGTAACCTGCGCAACGCCATCGCACGTGAAGCACATGCCATTATCGCCCTGCCGGAAGAGAAGAAGCACGACTTGCGTGCCGACTTGAACATTTTCGCAGCCGAAGTACAAGCCGAATATGCCGTTGCCGATCCGGACTTGCAACTGATTCTGGAATCGGAAGACGCCCACGCAAAAGCCATCGACAAAGAGACAACCAAACACCTGTTGCAGAGCCTGTACGCCTGCCCGCACGGTGTCTATGCCATGAGCCAGGACATCCCGGGACTGGTGGAAACGTCCACCAACCTTGCGTCGGTGAAAATGAAACCGGAAAACACGATACGCGTCGAAACCAGCCAGCGCAGCTCCACCGCCTCTTCCAAGGAGGATATCGCCAACATGGTGCGCACCGTGTTCGACATGGCAGGCGCCAAGGTATCCTTCGGCGATGGTTATCCGGGATGGAAACCGAATCCACACTCCGAGATTCTGGAGATAGCCGTGGAATCGTACAAACGCCTGTTCGGCACGGACGCCAAAGTGAAAGCTATACATGCCGGACTGGAATGCGGACTGTTCCTCGACAAATATCCGTCACTGGACATGATTTCCTTCGGTCCTACCCTGCAAGGAGTCCATTCGCCGGATGAACGGATGCTGATTCCTACAGTAGACAAGTTCTGGAAACACTTATTGGACATATTGGCAAATATTCCTGCAAAGCAGTAATGCCAGCCTCCCCCACCCCGCCCAAACGGGCGGAGAAAGGGGAATAGAATATAAAAGAGGAGGGTATCACCCAGTTTCGGTGTACTCTCCTCTTCTTACTATATCAACGACTCGATTGAAAGCGCATGAGAGTTATGAAATTTGGCTTGCAAGAGGGATAAATTTGGCTCATGATACGGATAAATTCGTCTCGTGAGCTGAAAAAAATCATCTCATGGGACGAATTTATCCGTATCACGAGGCAAAATTAGCCGTATCACGAGACAAAATTCGTTTCGAAACGTCTGAAGTTCACGTTTAAGCCGCCAAACCTCAGCTTTAGCATACTGAAACCTGAAGTCCATACCTCCTTCATAGTTCCGTGTGTAAAGCAAATCTGTACAAAGCCACCATAGTATATTTAAATATTCCCAAAGTTTAACAGTTCCTATTAGGACACGAAGATAGTACGGAGATCATACAAAGATGATCCATGCCTGACATAGAGTAGCCCCTCTAACCGACATCTGTCGCAGAAATCATCACAGTCAAAGAAAAACAAGACTAGCACTCATTTTCTTATCGGACTTTGCAACCGAAATCGTGATAAAATTATATCTTTGCACCGTTTTATGAATTATCCGGAATAAAATAATAAACAAAAACATATATGATAGCTAAAATCAACGAGCTTCTGCAGGAAGTGGAAGCACTGAAAGCTGCCAACGCCGAGGAGCTGGAAGTGCTCCGCATCAAATACCTCAGCAAGAAAGGAGCGATCAACGACTTGATGGCAGATTTCCGCAATGTGGCTGCCGAACAGAAGAAAGAAGTCGGCATGAAACTGAATGAACTGAAAAACAAGGCACAAGAAAAAATCAACGCCTTGAAAGAGCAGTTCGAAAGCCAAGATACGGGTTGCGATGACATTGACCTCAGCCGTTCAGCCTATCCGATAGAGTTGGGTACACGCCATCCGCTTACCATCGTAAAGAATGAAATCATCGACATATTCTCCCGTTTGGGCTTCAGCATTGCCGAAGGTCCGGAAATCGAAGACGACTGGCACGTGTTTTCCGCGCTGAACTTTGCCGAAGACCACCCCGCACGAGACATGCAGGATACGTTCTTCATCGAAACCCGCCCCGACATCGTGCTGCGTACACATACTTCGTCCGTACAGAGCCGCGTCATGGAAGCTTCGCAACCTCCCATCCGCATCATCTGCCCGGGACGCGTATACCGCAACGAAGCCATCAGCTATCGTGCCCACTGTTTCTTCCATCAGCTCGAAGCGTTGTATGTGGACAAGAATGTATCTTTCACCGACTTGAAGCAAGTGCTGTTGCTCTTTGCCAAAGAGATGTTCGGCGAAGATACAAAAATCCGCCTGCGTCCGTCCTACTTCCCCTTCACGGAGCCGAGTGCGGAAATGGACATCAGCTGCAATATCTGCGGCGGAAAAGGTTGCCCATTCTGCAAACACACCGGCTGGGTGGAGATCTTGGGATGTGGCATGGTGGACCCCAATGTGTTGGAAAGCAACGGTATCGACAGCAAAGTGTACAGCGGATATGCTCTCGGCATGGGTATCGAACGCATCACCAACCTGAAATATCAGGTGAAAGACCTTCGTATGTTCTCTGAAAATGACACCAGATTCTTGAAGGAATTTGAAGCAGCATACTAAAATAAGTTGAGAGTCGAGAATTGAGAGTTGAGAGTTGCTTGCTGTATAGCGTAGCCAAACTCTCAACTCTCAATTCTCAATTTTCAACTCTCTAAAAATGAAAGATAGACTTGTTACTCCCAGCTACTGTTTTATTCTTGCAGCCAATTTCTTGCTCTTCTTCGGTTTTTGGCAACTGATACCGGTGTTGCCTTTTTACCTGTCCGAAGCATTCAGTACGGACAATTCGACAATCGGTATTATACTTTCCTGTTATACAGTAGCAGCATTATGCATACGCCCTTTCTCCGGATACTTTTTGGACAGTTTTGCACGTAAGCCTTTGTATCTGCTGGCTTACTTTATCTTTATGAGTATGTTTGCGGGATATATCATCGCCAGTTCGCTGACGCTGTTCATCCTGTTCCGTATCATACAGGGATTCTCATTCGGCATAGTAACCGTAGGCGGCAACACGGTGGTCATTGACATCATGCCTTCGTCCAGACGCGGCGAAGGGTTGGGATATTACGGGCTTGCCAACAACATAGCTATGGCGGTAGGCCCGATGTTCGGCTTGTTCCTGCATGACGCAGGCATGAGTTATACTACCATTTTCTGTTGCTCACTGGGTTCCTGCATGGCTGGTTTCGTCTGTGCCAACTTGGTGAAGACGCCTTATAAACCGCCAATGAAACGGGAACCTATATCACTCGACCGCTTCATCTTGCTCAAGGGTATTCCGGCAGGCGTCAGTTTGCTGTTGTTATCTATTCCCTACGGTATGACAACAAACTACGTAGCTATGTATGCCAAACAAATAGGCATCAATGCCACCGCCGGTTTCTTCTTCACTTTCATGGCAATAGGCATGGCCATTTCGCGTATATTTTCCGGTAAACTCGTGGACAAAGGAAAGATCACCCAAGTCATTTCTGCCGGACTTTACCTCGTTGTATTTAGCTTCTTCCTGCTTTCGACATGTGTGTATCTTGTCGACTGGAACATGATGTTGTGTAATGTCGCTTTCTTTGCTGTAGCCTTGTTGTTGGGAGTAGGTTTCGGAATCATGTTCCCTGCTTACAACTCCCTGTTTGTCAACCTCGCCCCCAACAACCAACGCGGTACCGCCACCTCCACCTATCTGACTTCGTGGGACGTGGGCATCGGAATCGGAATGCTGACAGGGGGATACATTGCAGAAATCAGTACTTTCGACAAAGCCTACTTGTTCGGAGCATGCCTCACCATCCTGTCCATGTTCTATTTCAATGGAAAGGTTACCCCACATTACCATAAAAATAAATTAAGATGAGAAAAAAAGAACGTTACGAGAAGATACTTTCCTGGTTTCGGGAGAACCGCCCCATAGCCGAAACAGAGCTGCACTACAACAATCCGTTCGAGTTGCTGATAGCCGTCATTCTTTCTGCCCAATGTACGGACAAACGGGTAAACATGATCACCCCGCCACTATATCGTGACTTTCCCACCCCAGAAACCCTTGCAGCCAGCACTCCTGAAGTCATTTACGAATATATAAAGAGTGTGTCCTATCCTAACAATAAGGCTAAACACTTGGTGGGTATGGCCAAAATGCTAGTAAAGGACTTCGACAGTCAAGTGCCCGACACGCTGGAAGAGCTCGTGAAACTGCCCGGTGTGGGCCGAAAAACAGCTAATGTAATCCAGTCCGTTGTATTCAACAAAGCGGCAATGGCAGTAGATACCCATGTATTCCGCGTCAGCCACCGCCTCGGACTGGTGACAGCATCCTGCACTACCCCACTCAGCGTAGAAAAGGAACTGGTAAAGAACATTCCGGAAGCCGATATCCCCATCGCCCACCACTGGCTGATCCTGCACGGACGCTATGTCTGCCTCGCTCGTACACCGCAATGTGACAACTGCGGTTTACAATTGATGTGCAAATCTTATTGCGAAAAGTATAAAGTAAGCAAAGAGAAACCTAAAGGCAAAGAATAAATGATGCTTTCATAGCAAAAAAAAGAAATAAATAGTAACTTTGCGCACACTAAAAACAGATTAATAACACTTTTAAATAAAATAGAGTATTATGACAATTGATCAATTCAACTTTGCCGGTAAAAAGGCATTCGTCCGTGTAGACTTCAATGTACCCTTGGACGAAAACTTCAACATTACAGATGATAACCGTATGCGTGCCGCCCTTCCCACGCTGAAAAAGATTTTGGCTGACGGTGGCAGTATCATCATCGGTTCACACCTCGGTCGTCCAAAAGGTCCGGCTGACAAGTTCTCACTGAAACACATCCTGAACCATCTTTCAGAGTTGCTGGGTGTTGAAGTACAATTTGCTAACGACTGCATGGGTGAAGAGGCTGCTGTGAAGGCTGCTGCTCTGCAACCGGGTGAAGTGTTGTTGCTCGAGAACCTTCGTTTCTACGCAGAAGAAGAGGGCAAGCCCCGCGGTTTGGCTGAAGATGCTACGGATGAAGAAAAAGCAGCAGCCAAGAAAGCTGTCAAAGAAAGCCAGAAAGAATTTACGAAGAAGTTGGCTTCATACGCAGACTGCTACGTGAACGATGCTTTCGGTACCGCACACCGTGCACACGCTTCTACAGCACTTATTGCCAAATACTTCGACAAAGACAATAAAATGTTCGGCTACCTGATGGAGAAAGAGGTTAAGGCTGTTGATAAAGTACTGAACGACATCAAACGTCCATTTACTGCCATCATGGGTGGTTCTAAGGTATCTTCTAAAATTGATATCATCGAAAACCTTTTGGGTAAGGTAGACAACCTGATTATCGCAGGTGGTATGACCTATACTTTCACCAAAGCTATGGGTGGAAAGATCGGTATCTCTATTTGCGAAGACGACAAACTTGACCTGGCTCTCGGTCTGTTGCAGAAAGCAAAAGAAAAAGGTGTGAACATGGTACTGGCTGTAGATGCCAAGATTGCTGATGCTTTCTCTAACGATGCCAACACCAAGTTCTGTCCGGTAAACGAGATCCCCGACGGTTGGGAAGGTCTGGATATCGGTCCTAAGACTGAGGAAATCTTTGCAGAAGTGATCAAAAGTTCCAAGACAATCCTGTGGAACGGCCCGACTGGCGTATTCGAATTCGACAACTTCACTCACGGCTCACGCGCAGTAGGCGAGGCTATCGTAGAAGCTACCAAAAACGGTGCTTTCTCACTCGTAGGTGGAGGTGATTCTGTAGCTTGTGTAAACAAGTTTGGCTTGGCTAGCGGCGTTTCCTATGTTTCTACAGGTGGTGGTGCATTGCTTGAAGCAATCGAAGGAAAAGTTCTTCCGGGTATCGCAGCTATCAACGAATAAGAATAAGAACATTAAACTGGCACCGGATCCATGATCCGGTGTAAAGCCTGATACAAATGACACGGATGATACAGACAATTATAAAGGTTAGTCTGCGTTATCTGTGTCATTCTATATATTGAAAAAGACACAATAGCAATTTTTATAATGAAAATCATTCGACCTATACTGTTTTTCGTGGCTTTGGCAATGACGGGAAACATCTTTGCACAAAATAATTTAGGAAAACAGGCCAAAGAGGACTTTTTGCAAAAGACCTCCTTCGGCGGATATGTCATAGGAAAGGCTTCTGCCAACGACCAAGACATATATGGCAGTAACAAAAGCCATACAAACTTCGATTTACGTTTAGCACGTCTTTACGTAGACGGCAAAGTGCTCGACTTTAAATACAAATTCCAGATGGAGATGAACGGTGTGAGCGGCACTTCAAAAGAGAAAGGACCACGTATTGTCGACGCTTGGGCGGAATGGGTACGCTATAAGTTCCTGAACATACGCTTCGGACAATTCAAACGTGCTTTCACATTTGAAAACCCAATGAATCCTTGGGACATAGGCTTCGGCAGTTACTCACAGCTGATTGACAAGTTGGCGGGAATGAACGACCGTGTAGGCGAACACAGTAGCAATGGACGTGACATCGGACTACAACTGCAAGGTGACTTCCTGCCAATAGGAAAAGACAACCATAACTTTGTCCACTACCAAGTGGGAGTATATAACGGACAGGGCATAAACCATAGCGACGAGAATCGTTCAAAGGATATCATTGGGGGAGTCTATGTCTATCCGGTCAAGAATCTTGCAATTGGCGCGTTCGGATGGACCGGTGAATACAGCAAGAACGGAATAAACGTGGATCGCAATCGTATGGCAGTCGGCTTGAAATATGAGGCAGATTGGACAGTACGCGCCGAGTTTGCCGTAAGCGAAGGCCACAAGGTGGACGACTATGAAAGCGACGGCACACTGAAAAACGGAACGAGCGACAAGGCCGATGCCTGGTACATTGCCGTAGGCGCACCTCTGAGTAAAAAATGCAAAGTATATGCCAAGTGGGATGTATATCGCGACAACAAGGAATGGAACACACAAAAGTCGCTCTACTGCCTGTCCGCAAACTATTACTTCTGTAAGAACCTAAAGTTGCAAGCCAACTATAATTATACATGCGACAAGACAACTGCAGGCGACAGCCACTACAATACTGTAGACCTGCAACTCTATTGGCGCTTCTAACCAACACCCTGGAGCATAGATGAATATCCAAAGCATACAAGAACAATATCAACTGATAGCCCAATTACTGGAAAGCAAACGGCTGGGAGAGGCACTCACCCAGCTGGATGCTTTCTTGCAATCGGGCGGCAACTGGCAGCTTAGCAACAAATTGGAACAAATAAAGCTCTCCTACCAATACATGTTGCAATATATGAAACAAGGGACAACCGATCCGGAACGCCACAGGTTATACCAACAACTATTGACCGAAACTTGGGAAATAGCCGACCAGACACGCCTGACCCTGCTGGATGAGGTATCAGACCACTACTATCACTCTTTACGGAAAAATGCGAAATGGTATCCGAAAGAATATACGCTCCCTGTCTTACAGCGTATCTTGGAAGGTTTCGCAGACGAAATGGCCGTATCGCAACTGGACAACTACAAGAAAGTGGATGCCATACTGAAACGACATGAGGAGATTGTAAAAATGATATTCCTTACCACATGGAGCAATAGTAGTTGGACAGCGGAAGAGAAAAAACAGGCAGAAAATATGCTCCGTTCGGAAACCATTCCGGTCGATGCCGTCTGCATTTTTGTCAGTGCCGTCACCCTTAGCCTAATGGAATGCTTTGACGAACGTAAGCTCCACTGGTTGCTTGATGGAATAGGACACAGCGATCCGCAAATAAATCAAAGGGCGTTAGTAGGGCTTGTCATCATTCTGAATCTTTACCCCTCACGCCTAGCATTTTATCCAGAACTTATGGCACGCATATCGCTCTGCAAGGAAAACCCAAATTTCAGCAGACAACTGACCCACATATATATCCAACTGCTTCGCAGTCAAGATACGGAAAAGATTAATAAAAAAATGCGGGAAGAAATCCTCCCCGGAATGATGAAAAGCGTGAATATCATGCGCAACATGAAATTCGACTTTGAGGAAATGGATGAAAACGACTTTAATCCGGAATGGGAACAAGCCATATCACAATCAGGATTGGGAGACAAGATACGGGAAATGAATGACTTACAGTTGGAGGGAGCAGACGTATACATGAGTACTTTCGCACAACTCAAAGGATTTCCTTTCTTCAAAGAGCCACATAACTGGTTTTATCCTTTCAACAAGGTGCATTCCAGCGTCATCCATCAAGTCGGGCTGGGGAAGTCGGACAAGGTGTCTGTCCTCTCCATCGTCCTGCAATCGGACTTCTTCTGCAATAGCGACAAATATTCGTTCTGCTTTACTATCGCAGAGATACCCGAAGCACAACGGGATGCCATGTTACAGCAATTGTTCCCTCAGGAACAAGACATTACCGTAGAAGAGTTGAACAAAACGGGCAAGGCACGGGAAGAAGTTATCAGTAACCAATATATCCACGATTTGTACCGCTTCTTCAAATTGAGCCAACGTCGGGAAGAGTTCCGCAATATCTTCAAGGAAGAGATAGCGCTGCACCGGAATCCCGTACTGAAAGATTTCTTCAGTACTCCCACACAATTAGCCGGCATCGCCGACTTCCACTTCACAAAAGAGCATCTGGTAGAAGCTTTAGAGATTTATCAATTGTTGATTGCCAAGCAACAAGCCAATGCTGATATTTTCCAAAAGACCGGTTTCTGCCTGCAAAAGGAGAAACGATATGAGGAAGCCATAGATGCCTACCTGAAAGCCGACGTGCTGAAACCGGAGCATTTATGGACACTCCGCCACCTGGCCACCTGTTACCGGCAAATGAAGGACTTCGATGTAGCCTTGAAATATTATCGGCGGGTAGAAGGCATACAGCCAGAGAACCGGAACATATTGTTCTATATCGGTAGTTGCTTGACCGAACTGAGGCAGTATGATGAAGCACTACAGTATTTCTTCAAATTGGATTTTCTGGAGAATAACTGTATAAAGGCATGGCGTGGCATCGGTTGGTGTTCATTTGTCAATGGAAAGCACGAACAGGCCATGAAGTATTATGATAGGATTCTCAGCGGAAAGCCTTATGCCACCGACTACCTTAATGCCGGCCATGCGGCATGGGTCTTAGGGCATATAGAAAAGGCTGCCAGACTGTATGGTAAGGCTATGGCAGAAAGCGGTAGCAAAGATACTTTCTTATCTACATTTGAAAAAGACCGGGAAATCTTGCTCAAGCAAGGAATTTCCGAGGAGGACATTCCGCTGATGCTGGATATAATCGAATAAGAAAACATCAATTAAGATTAGATGAAAAGGTATTGCATTTTCTATATCGTTTGTGTTTTCAGCCATTTGGCGATGCATGCCCAGTCTCCTATAGAAAAAGGACTAGGCAGCATCAGCCAGGCATCGGCCGAAGCTTATATCGGTTTTCTGGCACACGATGAACTGCAAGGACGTGAAGCTGGATATCAGGGTTCAAGGATAGCTGCCCAATACATAGCCTCGTTACTGCAAATCATGGGCGTAGAACCATTAGAAGATAGTTATTTCCAGCCATTCGAGGCTTACAGAAAGGAACGACAAAAAAGAGGACTATGGGAAGTAAACCCAGACTCAATAGTCCTGTTAAAAAAGGAAGTCCACCAGAAACTGAGCATGGCAAACGTACTGGGCATGATTCCCGGTCAGAAAACCGATGAGTATGTCATTGTAGGAGCACACTTCGACCACTTGGGAGCCGATGTAGCTTTGGATGGCGACCGGATTTATAATGGTGCTGACGACAACGCATCCGGCGTATCTGCCGTCTTGCAGATAGCACGGGCATTCCTTGCCAGCGGAAAACAACCGGAACGGAATATTATCTTTGCCTTTTGGGATGGAGAAGAAAAGGGATTATTGGGTTCCAGATATTTCGTACAGACTTGCCCTTTTATCTCGCAAGTAAAAGGGTATCTCAATTTCGACATGATAGGACGCAACAACAAGCCCGCCCAACCTATGCATGTCGTTTACTTCTATACGGAGGCCAATCCAGCCTTCGGCAGATGGCTGAAAGAAGACATCAAGAAGTATAAACTGAAACTGGAACCCGATTATCGGCCGTGGGATAATCCCATAGGCGGTAGCGATAATGGTTCTTTTGCCCGAGCGGGTATTCCCATCATTTGGTATCACACTGATGGACATCCTGATTATCACCAGCCTTCCGACCACACTGACAAACTGAATTGGGAGAAGATCGTAGAAATAACAAAGGCGTCCTTTCTGAACGCCTGGAACTTGGTTTATGAAGAGAAGTATTGATCTACACCTCCAGTAACTCCCTGTATAGTTTCTGCACCGGAAGTCCCATAATGTTATAGTAACTGCCAGAGATATTTTCCACACCGATAAAGCCGATCCACTCCTGCACCCCATAGGCACCGGCTTTATCCATAGGCTGGAACTTATCTACATAGTAAGCCATTTCTTCTTCACTAAGCGTAGCGAAACGCACCTCGGTCTGGGCCGAAAAGCTTCGCTGCCACTCGGTAGTCGTAATACATACACCCGTAAAAACCTCATGGACACGTCCCGACATCTGACGCAGCATCCGTAAAGCATCTTCACGATCTGCCGGCTTTCCCAAGACTTGTCCATCCAACCATACAATGGTATCTGCCGTAATAATCAGCTCGCCAGGTTGCATTAGCGCAATGTATGCGTTTGCCTTTTCCTTCGCTATGTACAACGGTATATCCGCCCCTTGCAAGTTCTCCGGATAAGACTCATCCACATCCGGCAAGGTTCTTACTTCATAATCTACTCCCAAACCTGCCAGCAGTTCCTTCCTACGGGGAGAATTACTGGCTAATATCACTTTATATTTCTTCAGATTATCCAACATACTCCTTTTGTTTTTTTCTATCATCAATACTTCCTTTCTACCATCGGACACTAACGATCTACCACTCAAATGCCTTATCGTCCATCCACATACCATGAACTTTCAGTACCTGTTCCACTACATCCCTGCCACATCCGTAGCCGCCATTTGCATGGGAAATATAGCGTGAAACCGACTTTACCTCCGCAGAAGCATCCTTGGGACAACAAGGCAGACCGCATTCACGCATGATTTCAATGTCTGGAATATCATCTCCCACATACAATATCTCTTCGTCTTTCAACCCATGACGGTCACGGAAATCACGATAATCATGGATTTTAATAAAAGAAGACATATAAATATCATCTACCGGAATGCCCAAAGTCATGAAACGCTTGCGTACTGCTTCAGAACGTCCACCGGTAATGATACCTAATATCAGACCTTGTTTCACGGCAAGATGTATGGCGTATCCGTCTTTGATGTTTATTGTACGCATAGGCTCTCCTTCGGCACTGATCGGTATGACATTAGCACTCAAGACACCGTCCACGTCAAAAACCAAGGCTTTTATTTTTTTTAAATCGTAATTAATGGTACTCACTTTTTATTCTTTTTATCATGAATATCAGGGTTCTCTTTGGATCCAATCACTGTTTGTTCTTCAATCGGTGAATGTTCTGGCTGATCCAACGGTAAAGTTCCTGCATCTCTGGTTCATCTGACAGCATGGACAGATGCTCATTGATTACATTCTCATCATAACGGACGGCCGGTCCTGTCTGCGCTTGTTGCGGTTCCAGTTCATGCACCTTACGTGCGGTTTCATCTATCAAAGGCAACATCACATCAAACGGGATATCATATTTCTTCAACAGATCGGCAGCCAATGTGTACATGTGGTTTGTAAAATTACAGGTAAATACAGCTGCCAGATGCAGGTTCTTCCGCTGTTCGGAAGTAGCCTCATAAACCTTCTCTGAAAGCACAGAAGCAATAGCTTTCAGGAGTTCGGTATCTTCCTGAGAATTACTCTCAATAAAGAAAGGTATGGCACGGAAATCCACAATACGCTGTTTACTGAATGTCTGCATAGGATAGAACACACCATAGCGGGAGACTTTCCCTTCCCAAATGTTCATCGGGATACTTCCAGCCGTATGAACCAGTAAGGCATCTCCTTTACCAGCAACAATCGCAGGTAACAACTGTACGAAAGCATCGTCTTTCAATGAAACGATATAAAGCCGACCTTCTGCCGACACTTCTGAAAGTTCAGTGGTATATCCTGCTTCCACTGCTTGGGCTAAAGTACGGGCAGCCTCCACCGTACGACTATATACCTGCACTATACGGAAACCGTTCCGATACAAAGCCATAGCCAAATTTGTCGCCAGATTTCCCGCACCGATAAAAATAATCGGCGTATCTTGCACACTTCTTTTCATCTTGTAGCCAACCAATATAAGATAACCCCCAAAAGCAGCAGAGCCAATGGCAACAAATAGGCAGACATAGTGCCAAGCAACGCGGTTATCAATCCGAAGTTCAATATTAACCACAAGCCTATCAACACCAGTCCGACCGATTTATCATGCTTGAAAAGAAGGAATATGATCGCCGTATACAACAGAAAATTGTCTTTATTCATCACCCACGGCAATCCCAAACTGGAGAAATGAATCAATTTGTCTATCAAATAAAGTATACCGAAAACGATCAATGTAATAGCTGTAGCTTTGTAAGTATCGCGATTATTGTTTGCTTTTGCTGCGCTCACCGTTATTTTCCTCCAAATTTATTAATATGAATTTTTTCCCATTGCAGATGTTCTTCATCAAAAGGTTTGCGTTCCATCCCTTTATGCCCTACAGCTATGACACTGAGCACTTGCAATTGCAAAGGGATGTCCAACACTCCACGCACGTATTCATCGGAAGGCATTCCGGTAGCCGTGAAACGTTCGCGTACCTGCACCCAACAGCTGCCCAGACCTAAGTCCTCAGCCTGCAACTGTATGATAATTGAAGCAATGGAAGCATCTTCGATCCACACATCACTTGCCAGGGGATCAGCCGTCACCACAATAGCCAATGGGGCTTCGGCAATAAACTGAGATGATTGTGCCTTACAATGTGACAATTTTTCAAGCAATTCCTTATCGTCTACCATAATAAACTGCCATGCATTGGTCCGTTTGGAAGTAGGTGACATCAATGCGGCTTTCATCAAAGCAACCACTTGCTCCTGTGCCAACTCTTCATTTGTAAACTTCCGCATGCTGCGGCGAAGTTTTAGTAATTCACTGAAATTCTCCATTATCTATTAGTTGAACCGCCACGAAGCTACAAGCCACTATACATCATACAGAAAAGTACCCATAGTCCGTAGCTAAATTATCATTTATTCGCGCAAAGATACAAGATTATTTTTTAAATTTGCGGTCAATGCCTTTGAAACTGACAACATATTACCGCGGAAGTAATGTCCCGGAACTACCGGGCAAAAATACATTTCACTCCATCGAGTTGTTTCGCATCTACGAAGCAACTACAGGCTACACGCCTCTACTCATCGTTGCCTCCGAAAATGGGAAACCCGTGGCCAAGCTATTGGCTGCAATCCGAAAAAGCGTACGCCTATTTCCTCCTGCCATCATAAAAAGGTGTGAGATCTACGGCAACGGAGAGTATTTCGACGAGACCGTAGACAAGGAATTTGTCTTCGGCGAAATGTTGCAGCGTTTGACAGACGAAGCACTACGGGATGCCTTCCTCATCGAATTTCGTAACTTAGATAATTCCCTGTTCGGTTATAAGTCCTTCCGCAAAAACCGTTACTTTGCCATCAATTGGCTACGGGTACGAAATTCATTACACAGCATCGATCATATAGAAGCACGTTTCAGTCCTTCACGTATCCGGCAGATAAAAAAAGGACTGAAAAACGGTGCAAAAGTAAGGGAAACGCAAGATCCGGAAGAGATATATGCATTCACGCAAATGCTACGCCATGTCTACTCTTCCAAAATACGCCGGCATTTTCCTGGAAAAGAGTTCTTCCATCATCTGGAAAAAGAGATGGTAGAAGGAAAACAAAGCAAGATATTCATTGTCACTTATAAAGATAAAATCATCGGAGGAAGTGCCTGCATCTACTCCGAAGACAATGCCTACCTTTGGTTCTCAGGGGGTATGCGCAAGACATACGCTTTGCAATATCCCGGTATACTTGCCGTATGGCATGCCCTGTGCGATGCCAAACAACGAGGGTACAACCATCTCGAATTTATGGATGTCGGCCTTCCCTTCCGCAAACATGGTTATCGCGACTTCGTGCTCCGGTTTGGTGGAAAACAAAGTAGTACTCGCCGTTGGTTTCGCTTCAGTTGGGAGTGGTTGAATAGATTGCTGAATAAAATCTATGAATAACCTACATAAACTATTTCATCACCTTGCAAACCTGCACCCTGCCATCCTTCATACAGGCACGTACCATATAATACCCTGACGGCAAAGCCGACAAACCTACAGCATCGCAATTGCCTTGTGACATCACCAACATACCATTGACAGAGTACACTTCCATACGTTCAGCAATTCCCGCAGAAGATACCACCGTATCCGTCCACCTGTCATAGTGTATCAGCCTTCTCTCTGCATCAGCAACGTCCTCATCTATTCCCGTCAACGTCGGCTTGAAATTAGTGAAAAGGCGGAACTCATGGGCCGGGACAGCAATGGACTGTGTAGTAGCAGATACATTCAATGGTGCATTGTCCGCCAACAATTCATACCAAGTCCCGGTTTTTGGGAATGTAGCCGAGATATTATTATCCGCTAACGTAAAGTTACCGACTATAACGAGCGATTTCTCACCATCGGCAGAAGTTGCAGACAAGATACGCCCGTTGTTCCAGTCAGTACCCCTTACTTTCCAAGTGAACACAACATCCGAAGCAAACAGTTCCGGATAAGAATGGCGCAAATCCAGAAGAGCAGCATATGTATGATATAATTTCTTTCGGTCGGCATCTTCCCAGTAATCCCATCTGATTGGTTTAGGATCCGTACGATAACTTCCTTGGGCATCATATTTAGAGCCGTCGCTATTATTGTTGATAGAAAAATCATATCCCAGTTCACCAAACTGCCAAATCATCTTCGGACCAGGTACTGTAAGGAAAAAGGCTGCATTAGTGGCTAAACGCTTCATACGGGTAGGCAGATTGATGTTGCTTCCTGCCGAAGGGCTTACGCCTGTATTTGTACTGGCAGCAGACGCTATCACTCCCTTTTCTCCCCACTTCCATGCCTTAAAGCCCATACGTTCTTCGTCATGACTCTCCATATAACCTACCAGACTGCCTGCCGGCATGCCCGATGTACCGGCAAACAAACCGGAGAAATCTGTTTTCGTTCCGCTCCACCCCATGGCAGCTTCACAATACGCTTCGTTCTTATTGCGCCACAACAGGATGCCCGCCTCCGCCAGTTGCTTTTCTTCGGAAGTAGCTGCCAGATGTTCAAAAATGATGTAAGCACCCGGCTGACGTTCCTGCACGGCAGACGCCATACGTTTCAAGTTGGCTATACGCGCATTGTCCGGTCCATTCGCCCAATCATTAGCGCCGTAGGGAGTATTGGAGAAACCTTTTGTAAAGTCGTAACGGAAACCGTCAATCTTGTATTCCGACATCCAAAACCCTGCCACGCTATCTACTAAAGCCTGAGTATATTCGCTATCATGGTTGAAATCGTATCCCCATGACAAGCTACTGTTCTTTATGTTCGACTCCTGGTTATACCAAGGATTGTCGGCAGAAGGCCTGCCATCCGCATCCCTATATAGCAGGTAGAAAGGCGACTGCCCGAAACTATGATTCAAGACGAGGTCGATAATGACAGCAATCCCCATCCCGTGGCATTCGTCCACGAAAGACTTCAAGTCATTCTTCGTACCGTAATACTTGTCCACGGCAAAGTAGAACGAAGGATTATATCCCCAACTTTCGTTCCCTTCAAATTCATTGATGGGCATCAATTCGATGGCATTTATGCCTAAGTTCTTCAGATATTCCAGTTTTTCTTTTGCCGCATTGAAAGTGTGCTCCTTGGTAAAGTCGCGAACCAGCATTTCATAAATGACCAGTTCTTCGGAAGCAGGACGTTCAAAGTTCTTCACTCTCCAATCGTAAGCAGCCTGCGCAGTCTGCAAAACGGAAACAATGCCCTCTGCTTTCCCTGTAGGATAGGCTTTCAGATTCGGATAAGTAGCGGCCTCAATATAGCCATCGTTCCAAGGATCCAGTACTTTGTCCGTATAGGGATCTGCCACGTAGATAGTGCCATCCACCAAATACTGAAAAGCATATTCTTCTCCCTTTTTCAAATCGGAAAGGGTGATCCAGAAATATTCCCCGTCCTGCTTCAGTTGATAACCTGCTTCAGGAGTCCAATCATTGAAGTCTCCTACCACGTACACATATTTCTTGCCCGGAGCCTGCAAGACTAAAGTGACTTCCGTATCACTAATATAATTGATACCGGGGCGTACACCTGCAGGCATCGGAGCAGAGGCACTTGTGCCATTCAGAATGGTCACTTTTCGAGTAGCAGACGATGTCTTACCATTTGCCGTAGCTTCTACTTTCAGAATATGGCTCCCAGCTGTTTCAAACTGATAGGACTTCGATATCACAGTAGCATCGGTTACCGTTGCCACTTCCTTTTCGTCCACATAAAGTTTCAAGTCGGATGCTGCGGAAGCAGACGCCTGAATAGTAAAAGGCACCCCGACAAGCTGGTTCAGTTTCTCTGCCGGATAGTCAAAACGGACAGTCAGGTCAGCAGCGTATACATCTACAAATATATCCTTTCCACCTGTATCTTTTCCTTCCTTACTGCCGTTCGAGCTACGGAAGACAAAGACCATTTGCTTCACACTCTCACCGTCCGGAACGGCATAATACTCCCGGATATTCGGAGTGATTTTCAGTTTCCACTTGTCATTTCCGAGTTTGGTCATTTTAGCTTTGGGGAGATTCTCTGTCCACCCCGCAATCGTATGCCTCCAATCTGTGGAACCGGTGCTCTTACTTGTAATTACCCCTGTGTGCGCATATACATCACCGGTAAATCCTTTTAGCCCTGCCGTACCTTTCGTCGCATCGAAAACGATGGTGATTTCTTCGCTTTCTGTCGGAAAAGGCGGAGTGGTAGTTACAATCTGTGCTTGCACGGCAAGCACGGTCATCATACAAATAATAAATAAGGAGTAAAGTCTTCTCATTCGGTATCAATTTATTGGTTAGTAACAAAAGTACTTCAGTTATCTTAAAACATCAAATATCAGAAACAGAAGAAGGGGAAGAAGTAGTGCAAACGGTTGCAGGCGGTTGCACAAACGATTTCAACTCTTCCATCGCAGGAAGGACTTTGCCTGTATGGTTATCAAAAAGCCCACGATTGAGCCAGCCATCAGTCACCGCATTACCACAAGCGTTTTCTTCGGGAAACCACCAAAACAGGCCAGTTACATTGGCATGACGGCACAGTTCTGCAACCAATTCATGGATAAAGATGCGTTGTCCCTCCACACTGATGGGATAAAATTCTCCATACTGCTCATCCCCCTTCGCCCAACGATCGTTTTCGTGCGAATAGTAAGCGGCAGTCTCTACAATCATTACTTCCTTATCAGGAAAATCCACTGCAAGAGAATCAAGAGTGGCAGCCAATACTCCTACTGCCCTGTGCCACATTGGATAATAACTGAGTCCGATGACATCGTAGTCAAGTTGACGCAAATGTTCGTAATAGGCTTTCGTCTTGTCCCAGTCGCCTGCCTTCTCCGTATGGATGATTATCTTTGCTTTCGGACAAAGCTCGCGACAAGCCTTGACACCGTTTTCCAATAGTTCTACAAGCAGATTCCAATTCTGACTGCCAAGAGGATCGACCTTTGCCACCGGCCACAACATACCGTTCGTTATTTCATTCCCCACTTGTATGAGATCCGGTACTGCATTTGCTTCAATCAATGCCGTCAGGCAATTCCTGGTATATTCATACACACTGTCCGGCAATGAGGCCACATCGGCATTTCTCCATCTGTCCGGTATGAATTGTTTGCCCGGATCAGCCCACGTATCCGAATAGTGGAAATCAAGCATAAACTGATAACCGGCCTTCTTTATCCGCTGTCCGAACTCTTTCACATAGTCCAAATCCTGACATACGCCTTCTCCTTTATGTTCGGCAGAAGCCTTTGACGGGTCGACAAAGAGACGTACACGGATGGCATTCCAGCCTTGTTCCTTAAAATAGTCGAGAGGTTTCACAGCGTTGCCTGCCGCATCCTTATAAACCGTACCGGCTTTCTCATAAGAAGGAAGCAGGGAAATGTCGCCACCCAATAAACGTTCTTGTGCTCCGACTTCCGCCACCAACAAAAACAGACTGCCAAACACAGCCAATACAATATTCTTCATACGTATTCCATGAGTTTTATAAATCAGACAATAAAAGCCCTTTTCCTGCTCACAAAGAATACAAGAAAAGGGCCTTGATAAATTCGTTTCAGGCAAGATTATTTAAACGAACCCGTACCTGTCATAAAGTTCAAATAAGCTTTCTGACCTTCGGAAACCTTTACCCGCTCTTGGTCATCGCCAGTGCCACGATAAACAATCGTTCCGTTCAGAACAATGAACTCAGTCTTCCACCAGTCATAACCTCCGAAACTCACACACATACGAACTTCGTCGGAAGCAACAAATGCAGGAGATACAAATTCTCCATCCGGGTCTTCGGGAATCGTGAACTTATTAGCATCTGCAACTTCCCATACGCCTACCGTATTACCTATCAAATAAACATTCGGAGTAAGCACATTCACTACACGATCCACACCGTTAACAACATGCAACAGATACCAGCCGGCGTTATCAATCATCAGATTTGTACCGTCAGCATGAATATCCGAACCTGCTTCATCATTAAGAGTAGCCTCACCTCCAAAGTCACCACCACTCCAACCAGCTTGAGGAGCAAACTTGAATACTTCACCGGCAGTAAAGTAGGAAATCATCCAATATTCACCTTCTGCACTATGAATCGGAGTCAACTGTTTCCAAGTTTGCCAATTATCATAATTGCTACCGGTTATATAAAGTTCCGTAGGAGCAACCGTGATTTCATAAGTATAATCCAACATATTGATAGTCATATTATACTTACCCGGATTTGCGATCTTACCAGCAGCAGCATTTTCATTGATAAGCTGACCACTCATAGAATCATCACCATCCACTTTTACACCTACTACTCCCGGATTTGCCCAAAAGTCATCGGTATCAATATTACTTTGAGGAATAATTTTCCAATGCTGATTTTCCTCAGTTGTAGTAAATGAAATAGTAAATACCGGATCATCATAAACATTCACATCGCTATGATTGAATTTCAACATGGACTCTGCATCCCAACCAGCCATATCACCAACAAGGTAATAGGCTTCCGAAATATCCGGTTTAACAAGAGTCACTTGTACTTCCACTTGATTGGAATTTACACAGAAAGCTTGCAATGCTTCTCCTTCCTGTGACACCTGTTTAATGTACGCCACTACAGTTACAGCCAATTTACGTGCAAGCGGATTTTTACCGTAATAGCCCTCTACTGCATTCACAACTTCCTTCGTAGATACATATCCTGAAACATCAGTTGTCAAAACAGTTTTTCCTTGTGCAATTCCGTTTTCATCAACCTTACTCACTACCGTCTCGTAAGCCGTAACTTCCATGCCTTCCGGCGCATCTATCGAGGCTGTAAAAAGTTGAATTGTTTCCGCCGTTACATTTTCCATGTCAATGGCTCCGGCAGGCGTAATATTCACACTTATATTTTTAGCCTCCTCCGGGTCAAAACCTTGGGGAGCTGCCCAGTCATCATAATCGCCCTTACAACCGCTAAACAATGCGGTTGTAAGAACTATACCATATATGAATGATTTTTTCATACTAATCAATTTTTTATTTGTCCATTAATTATTTATTGTAGAAATGATAGTAACCTGTAATATCATTGAAAATGATTCGATAGTTTCCGGCTTCTACAGGAATGTTGGCACCACCGCCTACACCCCAACCAAACGGGAACTTCTCACCACCCCAGTTAGGATTCCAACTACTATCCACAACGAACTTCAATGTTGTATTCTCACTTGTACTGAAATCATACATCCATACATGTGGGCGAGCACCTTCATAAGTATCCACTGGAGACATAGCTACCGTTCCAACTTCCCAATTATTAAAGTCACCGGCAAGCAACATTTGCGGATGTTCTGCAGGTTCTTTATCAAGAGCTGTGAAGGTCAATGTATTCGTATAACTGTCAAGGTCAATCCGATAATAGCCAGCAGAAGGAACCTTAAAGTCAGCACCTTCACCCGTATCATCTTTCAGGCGAGGTTGGTTAATATCTCCATCGACGCCACCCCATTGATCAGCCCATTCACCAGGAACACGAACAAGTTTAAAGCCAAGTTCCGGTGTAAAATAACCGGTAAAGGTAAGCGGCCCCTTACCTGTAGCATCATCAAACTTACCACCTTCGACTGGAGACATTGGATAAACAGAAACACCGATTTCCGATCCCCATAAACCATCTCCCACACAACCACCAATCAAATACCACAACTCTGGATCGGCAGCTACCAATGCTTGGAAAAATGGCTTAACTTTTAAAGTGATGTTATTCGAATAGATATTCGTTCCTGAACCCAAGATTCCATTCAGACGTACATATACATCCAAGTTATCAGGAACATCCTCTTCTGCAGCATAACCTCCCATTCTCATAATGGCTTTGTTAAAGTCACTGGGATTAATATCCATTTTAGCTTTCGTACTATAACTTTCCAACTGCACAAATTTCGGATTTCCAACTACCTCGCCATTTTCATCAAGTACATTTTCCCACTCATCAGTCAATGATACTTGAGGATAATAATTTACAACAGCCGTATAACCAAAGTCCGGTTGTACACAAGTCAACTCAATGCCGTTACTATTAGCCAAGTCGTACACATTGCCAGCCAAGGCAGGGGTGTTCAATACAAAGCTATCAGGCACTTTCAAAGTAGGATTGGAATCCCTATCATCTTCACAGGATGTAAACCCTACAAAAGCAACACCTGCTAACAAAGAAGCAATAATATATTTTTTCATTTTTCTTATTCTGAATTTTATTAATAACCCGTATTCTGTTTCAAGTTCTTATTATTTGAAATTTCATTTACCGGCAAGGGGAAAATGCTCATGTAAGAAGGGAATTGATTACCCTCATAAACGCCTCCCATCCATTCCCACTTATAATCGGATTGTCCGGCAAATTTTCCGAAGCGAATAAGATCTGTACGGCGACGACCTTCAAGCCAAAACTCACGACACCACTCATCACATATATCATCCAATGTATAAGTACCTCTTACAGGTGCATGTGCACGAATACGAAGTTCATCTAATTTTGCCTTGGCATCGCTGTTACCAGTAGCACCATTCTTACGAACAGAAGCTTCAGCATAGGTCAGATAAGCTTCAGCAATACGCATAACAGGCAAATCAGTATTTACAAATTCAATAACAGCATTGCTACTTCCATCTGAATTAATATTACGGAACTTCACGCAACTATAACCTAAATTTTCATCAGTGCTTTCATCCAAAACCGAAGCCTCCATCCCTTTATTAAAGAACAATGCACGGTCATCATTGGCTGCTGCAGTCATTGCCTGCAATGTTGCCGCTTCTGCCGGAGTAGTTGCAAAGAATTTATCAATCAACTGCTTACGCAAACGAATACATTTTCCCCAATTGTTATCTGCACCAGAAGGAGCATAATCATCTGTCGAGACTTTGTTTGAATATGAACCTTGGATAAGGAAATTCATCCCTTCATAACTTTTAGTTTTTTCACCATCAGAAAGTCCTACCAATAAATTTTCATATTGTGCTCCGTTACGGTCATTATCTGCCAAGAACAACAATTGATAACCCGAATACTGCTCACCAGTTACCGGATTGACAGCTCCGTCCTTGTTCAAATGATAATACCCATTATTTATCACCTTATCTGCATACATCATGGCATCATCCCAACGAGCTGTGCCAGTATAAACTTCTGCATTCAAATAAATACGCGCCAAAAGATTCCAAGCAGCAACACGGTCAGCGCGACCATAGGAATTTCGTCCCGGTTCTGCCATCAAGTCAGCACATTCTTTCAATTCTTTTTCTACATATTCAAAGAACTGGTTTCTTGAATATCCTTCAGCCAATTCAGCTGAGACTGTTTCCGTAAAAGCAGCATTTCCATACAAATCCATAACAAGTGCATAATTATAAGCACGAATGAAACGTACTTCTGCATTACGAATTTCCTGATCAGCAGCGTTACCTTCTTGACTCAAATAGAAGTTACAAAGTGTAATGGTAAAGTAAAGACGGTAATAAAGCGCGGCCGAAAACACACAACTTTCACCCCATGAATTATGAAGCAATTCCGGAAGTCCGGCATCTGTAGCCCACACCCAATGTGCCTCATCGGCAGTAAACTCATTAAGGTACCATTGAGTACGAAACATACCAGAACGTCCTTCATCCACGTCTTCAATATCGCCATTACCGTTAGGGCCAGACTGCCCTGTAAGGCTGAAACTTGCATAAATTTTATTGAAGACAGCATCATTGTCAAATTCCATAGTCTGCTGCGGATTAATTGGATCAACATCCAAGTCGCCTATACAAGAACTGAAGTTCAATGTCAGCGCAAATGCCACAGCGGGTATCATTGATTTCAATATTTTTGTTTTCATGTTATTCTTCTATATAATGAATTAGAAATTAAGATTTACACCAAATACGCCTGTAAATGGACGAGGATAAATGTTACCATCATAGCCACCGTTGATTTCCGGGTCAATACCTTTGTATTTAGAGATTGTAAAGACATTTTGAGCAGCCAAATAAACACGCCCGCTAATCTTACCGAACAACTTATCAAAACTATAGCCTAAAGTGATATTATCACACTTCAAGAATGAAGCATTCTGAATGAAATAATCAGAAAGAGCATCTTGATTAGAGACATAGTTCCAATCTTTTGCCATAGTCATTTTTGTTACATTGTGCCATGTGCTACCATTATACAAACGTTCCACAGAAATATCCGAACGACCAGCCTCTACTGCGTTATAAGCATAATTACCAAGGCTTGCACGAAGAGAGAAACTGAAATCCCAATTCTTATAAATCAACTTGGAAGTCATACCCATCAATACATCAGCATCAGCTTTCTTGTAAAAATATCTATCCGATGAATTAATAATACCATCTCCATTACGATCAACAAATTCTCCTTCAATAGGTTGACCATTCTTATCATAAACCTGCTGGTAAGTATAGAATGACGAAACTGGATGCCCTACAGCCCAAGCCTTGATACCATCCGAACCGGAATCTCCCACAGCAAGACCGCCATGCAGAATTTTATAATCAGCATCATCGCTTGCCAGCAACTTGTCTATCTCATTGTTATTGTAAGCTATGTTATAACCCAATTCCCAACGCCAGTCTTTCGTCTGAATAGGACGATA
>NZ_CAJUHF010000043.1 GCF_910585845.1 uncultured Bacteroides sp.
ATTCTAAAATTGTTGCTGACCAACATGATTGTATTCGATTCGCTGAATAGTTACCAGGAGTTAAGAGCCTGTTTAAATTTTCTTCAAAGAGTTTTTTATTCAGCTTCTTTAGAGTTTCTTTTCGGTCTGTTTTCCTCTTTTTATTCGTCACATAGCCCGCTATGCTCCTCATAAAAACAGAAAAACATCCTCAAAAAGAACTCTCAAAAGAAGGCTGAACAAAATTTAAACAGGCTCTAAAGGAGTTATCAGCAGACAAGTTGACTTAAGAGTTAAAGCCAATACTCCTGCAATGATATTATGCATAAGAGTATCGGCTTTAACTCCTTTAATTAATTCCTACGAATAGAAGTGCCATGATACAATGAAAGATTTTATGGGGTAGGAATGAGAATATCCCGGCACGTCATGAATTGTATGCCGCTTCATGCACTCCCGCTACGGCGCGTCCGCTCGGGTCGTTCTTTCCTTGCAGCGAGGCATCCCAGGCGAGTGCTTCGGCGGTGGAACATGCCACGCTGGGCACACTGGGTACGCTGCGGGCTGCCGACTGGCTGGGGAAGTGCTCTTCGAAGATGCAGCGGTAGTAATATTCCTCCTTGTTCTGCGGCGGGTTGATGGGGAAGCGTTCCGCGGCATGTTCCATCTGCCGGTCGCTGACGGCGGCGGAGGTGACGGCTTTCAGGGTGTCGATCCAGCTGTAGCCCACACCGTCGGAGAACTGCTCTTTCTGCCGCCAGGCCACGTTTTCGGGCAACAGGCCCTCGAAGGCTTCGCGGACAATGCGTTTCTCCACCTCGCGTCCGGGACACATCTTAACGGCAGGGCTCAGGCTCATGGCTACGTCCAGGAACTCCTTGTCGAGGAAAGGCACACGGCCTTCCACTCCCCATGCGGAAAGACTCTTGTTGGCACGCAGGCAGTCGTACAGGTGCAGCTTGGAGAGTTTGCGGACAGTCTCTTCGTGGAAGGCCTGCGGGGTGGGCGCCTTGTGGAAGTAGAGATATCCGCCGAACACCTCGTCGGCACCTTCACCGCTGAGCACCATCTTGATTCCCATGCTCTTGATGACGCGTGCCAGCAGATACATAGGTGTGGAAGCGCGGACGGTGGTGACGTCGTAGGTCTCGATAAAGTAGATGACATCGCGCAGGGCGTCGAGACCTTCCTGCAGGGTATAGTTGATTTCATGATGGACAGTACCGATGTATTCGGCCATTTCACGTGCCTTGCTCAGGTCCGGTGCTCCGCGTAGCCCGACAGCAAAGGAGTGGAGTTGTGGCCACCAGGCTTCACTCTGGCTATTTGTCTCGATGCGCTTGTGGGCATACTTCTTCGCTATGGCAGAGATGACGGAAGAGTCGAGCCCGCCCGACAGGAGCACTCCATAAGGGACATCGGACATGAGTTGGCGTTGCACGGCGGCTTCGAGGGAGCGCCTGATGCTTTCTGTTTCTTGCATTGTGGCATGGCGGGGAGCGGTGTCGTTACCCTTTACGGCACTGTATTCGGTCCAGTTGCGTTTGTACCAGCGTTGCATTTTGCCTTCACTACCCCGGTAGTAGTGTCCGGGAAGGAACGGCTCATATTCGTCGCAGAAGCCTTCAAGGGCTTTCAGTTCGCTGCCTACGTAGATGTGCCCCTCTTGGTCATGGCCGATGTAGAGAGGAATGACGCCTATGGGGTCGCGGGCGATCAGGAAGTCGTCGGTCTCTTCGTCATAAAGGGCGAAGGCGAAGATGCCGTTCAGTTCTTCGAGGAAGTCGATACCCTTGTCCTTGTAGAGGGCAAGAATGACCTCGCAGTCCGAGCCTGTCCGGAAGGCGTACTTCCCAGCATAACGGGCACGTATCTCGCGGTGGTTATAGATTTCGCCGTTCACGGCAAGGACCTGCCTGCCGTCGGGCGAGTAGAGGGGTTGTCCACCGCTTTCGGGGTCGACGATGGAGAGGCGTTCATGTGCCAGGATGGCACTGCCGCCTACGTAGATACCGCTCCAGTCCGGACCGCGGTGACGTATCTTCTGCGCCATTTTCAGCGCCTTGCTTCTCAGTTCTTGTGACTGGGAGCGGATATTGAATATGCCTGCTATTCCACACATATCAGTAGATGATTATTTGCAATTGACAGTTGACAATTGATAATTGACAATTATTACTGGCAATTGGGGGTTGGTGATTTTGGGGACTATTCTCAGAGGCTCTGGAGGTAGGAGTCTATGGCTTGGGCAACTTTCCTACCGTCGGCAAGGGCACGGACTACGAGACTGGCACCGTTGGCTGCGTCTCCGGCTACGAATACGTTGGCGGGAAACTCCGGCTGCTGCGGTTTCAGGAAGCCCATTGCCAAAAGCACCATGTCGGCCTCGATGACCTCGTTCTTGCCCGTGGGCTTCATGGTGGGGCGTCCACCGTCCGGAGAGGCTATCCATTCCACTTCTTCCACTTCTACGCCGCACACCTTGCCGTTCTTCCCGATGAAGCGGTTGGAGGCGAGGCTCCAGCGGCGGATGCAGCCCTCTTCGTGGCTCGAGGTGGTCTTCAGCACGACGGGCCATTGCGGCCAGGGCGTGGCTTCGTTGTGGCCTACGGGCGGTTGCGGCATGATCTCTATCTGTGTCACGCTGGCAGCGCCCTGACGGATACTTGTACCGATGCAGTCCGAGCCGGTGTCTCCACCGCCGATGACGAGCACTTTCTTGCCCTTGGCGTTTACTAAAGCCTCTTTCGTGAAGGTCTCCCCGTCGAGGATGCTGTTCTGCTGCGACAGCATGTCGAGGGCGAAGTAGATGCCCTTCAGCTCACGTCCGGGGATGTCGAGGTTTCGTGCCTGCGGGGTTCCGGTGCAGATGCAGTAGGCGTCGAAGCCGTCGGGCAGGTGCTGTGTGTCTATCGTCACGCCCATCTCAAACTGTATGCCTTCTGCTTCGAGCACCTTCATGCGGCGGTCTATCACGGCTTTGTCGAGTTTGAAGTTGGGGATGCCGTAGCGCAGCAAGCCTCCCGGTCGGGGTTGCCTGTCGAAGAGGGTCACTGAGTAGCCCTTTGCGTTCAGGCGGCAGGCGGCAGACAGGCCGGCGGGACCTGCACCGATGACGGCTACCCGCTTACCGTTGCGCTCGGGACGGACAGGGACGACATACCCTTCGCGGAAGGCGGCTTCGGCTATGGAAGCTTCGTTCTCGCGGATGGTGACGGGGGCGTCGCAGGAGAGCTTCAGTACGCACGACTTTTCACAGAGGGCGGGACAGATGCGTCCCGTGAATTCGGGGAAGTCGTTGGTGGCGGACAGTATTTTGTATGCCTCGCGCCACTTACCTTTATAGAGTGCATCCTGAAATTCAGGTTGCTTGTTGCCGAGCGGGCATGCCCAGTGGCAGAAGGGAACACCGCAGTCCATGCAGCGTGATGCCTGCAACTTGCGGTCGTGACTGTTTAAGGTCTGCTCCACCTGACTGAAGTCGGTGATGCGTTCGTGGACAGGGCGGTAACCCGCTTCCTGTCGTGGTATGGTTAAGAATGCTTTCGGATTTCCCATTTTATGATAGATAATAATGATAGTTGATGGATGATAAATGCTTATTCATCAGTAATCTCTTTGCATTTCCGCAATCTTCTGTTGCAGCTTCCTCATTTGTTCCTCTTGCAATACTTTCTTGTATTCGATGGGAACCACCTGGATGAACTCATCGGCATAGCGGTTCCAGTCGTCGAGCATCGTGCGGGCAAGGTTGGAGCCTGTGTAGAGGTAGTGCTGGCGGATAAGCTCGTGCAGCTCCTTACGGTATGAGGCCTCTTCGATGAGCGAAAGCTCCACCATCTCCATGTTGCAGAAATAATCGAAGTTACCGTCTTTGTTCCATACGTAAGCCACGCCGCCCGACATGCCGGCTGCGAAGTTGCGACCGGTGGAACCCAGCACGACGACACGTCCGCCCGTCATATATTCGCAACAATGGTCGCCCACGCCTTCCACTACGGCTATAGCACCGGAGTTGCGGACGGCGAAACGTTCGCCTACATGTCCGTTGATGTACACCTCGCCACTGGTAGCCCCATAGAGCAGGGTATTTCCGGCGATGGTGTTCTTCTCTGCCTGGAAGTTGCTGCGTACGGGAGGCAGAACGGCAATGCGTCCGCCCGACAGTCCCTTGCCCAGGTAATCGTTCGCCTCGCCTTCCAGCTTGAAACTGACACCCGGCACGAGGAAGGCACCGAAGCTTTGTCCTGCCGAACCTTTGAACTTCACGTTCAGCGTGTGGGCGGGCAAGCTCTCTTCGCCGTACTTGGCAGCTATGGCTCCGGAGAGCATGGCACCGCAGGCGCGGTCGGTGTTGGCGATGGTGTACTCCAGTGAGACCTCCTTCTGGTTATCCAGCGCTTCGGCGGCGGCATGCAGTATTTCCACATCTTTCACGTGGTCGATGCCATGTTGCTGGTCGATGACGTGGTGTATGGCGGCATCGTTGGGGATGCGTGCCAAGAGTTTGGAGAAGTCGAGCAGGGGATATTCCTGCGTTTTCCTGATGATCAGGTCCGTCCGTCCGATGATGTCATCCATCCGCTCCACGCCGATTTCGGCAAGGTATTCGCGAACCTCCTGCGCCAGGAAGGTGAAGAAGTTCACTAAGTACTCGCTCCTTCCGTGGAAACGCTTGCGCAGTTCCTCGTTCTGCGTGGCTACGCCTACGGGGCAGGTGTTCTGATGGCACTTGCGCATCATGACGCATCCTAATACAATCAGCGCACTGGTGGCAAAGCCAAACTCTTCGGCACCCAGCATGGCCATCAGTACGATGTCGCGGCCCGTCTTCAGCTGTCCGTCCACTTGCAACATCACCTGTCCGCGTAAGCCGTTCAGCACAAGCGTCTGTTGCGTCTCGCTCAGTCCCAATTCGGGCGAGATGCCGGCATAGCGGATGCTGGAGGCAGGCGAAGCGCCCGTTCCTCCCTCGGCGCCGGAGATGACTATGAGGTCTGCCTTCGCCTTCGCCACACCGGCGGCAATGGTGCCTACGCCGCTTTCCGCTACCAGCTTCACACTGATTTTGGCACGGGGATTCACGTTCTTCAGGTCGAAGATAAGTTGGGCAAGGTCTTCGATGGAATAGATGTCATGGTGGGGCGGGGGAGAAATCAATGAGATGCCCGGTATGGAGTGGCGGGTCTTGGCTATCACCTCGTCCACCTTGAAGCCCGGCAGCTGTCCGCCTTCGCCCGGCTTGGCGCCCTGTGCCACCTTGATTTGTATCTCGTCTGCGTTCACCAGATAGTGGGTGGTTACGCCGAAACGTCCCGATGCCACCTGTTTGATGGCGCTGCGCAGCGAAGTGCCGTCTTCGCGGGGAACGAACCGCGCACTGTCTTCTCCGCCCTCGCCGGTGTTGCTGCGGCCATGTATCCGGTTCATGGCGATGGCTATTGCCTCGTGCGCCTCCTTGCTGATGGAGCCGTAGCTCATGGCACCCGTCACGAAACGCCGCATGATATTCTCTATAGGTTCCACGCGCTCCAAGGGAATCGGATTGCGGCGGAAGTCGAGGAAGTCCCTCAGGAAGATGGGGCTCTCTTTCCCGTCCACCAGCCGGGTGAACTCCTTGAACTTCTTGTAGCTGCCCAGCCGGGTGGCCAGTTGCAGGGTAGAGAGGGTTTCCGGATTCCATGCGTGCTTCTCACCGTCTTTGCGGAAGGAGTAGACCCCGTTGTTGGGCAGTAGCGGGTTGTCCGGTGTCGCGTGCTTCATCCGGTCGTGGAAGGCAAGGGCGTCGCGTGCCACCTCGTCCAGACGGATTCCGCCGATGGTGGATTTTATGCCGCCGAAGTAGGCGTTGCTCAGCTCCTCGCTCAGGCCTATGGCCTCGAATATCTTGGCGCCCCGGTAGGAACGTATGGTCGATATGCCCATCTTGCTCATGATCTTGAACAGACCTTTGCAGATGGCCTTGATGTATTTCTTCTCTGCCGTGGCGTAGTCCAGCTGTATCTCCTGTTTCGCCACGAGCGCGTCTATCACGGCAAATGCCATGTACGGATTCAGTGCACTGGCACCGAAGCCCAGCAGCAGGGCGGCATGCATCACCTCGCGTATCTCGCCGCTCTCCACGACAAGCGCTGTCTGTACGCGCTTCCCTACGGAGATCAGATGATGGTGGACGGCACTGACGGCAAGCAATGCAGGGATGGCGGCATGCGTGTCGTCCACGTTGCGGTCGGTCAGCACGATGTAGTTCACGCCCTCGTCGACGGAGGCTTCCGCCTGCTTGCAGAGGGAGGCGATGGTCTCCTGTAGTCCGGCACGCCCCTTGGCAGCCTCGAACAGCATGGGCAGCTTCACGGTCTTGAAGCCTTTGTAGCGGATGTTGCAGAGGATGTCCAGCTGGGCATTGCTCAGGATGGGGTGATTGAGGCGTACCATCTTGCAATGGCTCTCGTTGGGCGTGAGGATGTTCATGCCTACGGCGCCGATGTATTCCGTCAGCGACATGACCAACTCTTCGCGTATGGGGTCGATGGGCGGATTGGTGACCTGCGCGAACTGCTGGCGGAAGTAGTTGTACAGCAGCTGCGGCTTGTCGGAGAGCACGGCAAGCGGCGTGTCGTTACCCATCGAGTTGATGGGTTCGGCTCCCGTGGTACACATGGGGATAATGATCCGTTCGACGTCCTCTTTGGAATAGCCGAAGACGCGCAGCATGCGGTCGTACTCCGGTACGGTGTGTTCCACTTTGCGGCCGCTCTTCAGTTCGTCCAGTTCGATGCGGTTCGTAGCCAGCCAGTTGCGGTAGGGCTTGGCTTCGGCAAGCTGCCGTTTCAGTTCGCCGTCGTAGTAGATTTCCCCTTTCTCGGTGTCCACAAGCAGGATTTTCCCCGGTTGCAGCCGTCCCTTCTCCTTGATTTCCCCCGGCTCGAAGTCCATGACTCCGACTTCGCTTGCTACTACCATCATGTCGTTATGTGTGATGAGGTAGCGTGCCGGACGCAGACCGTTGCGGTCCAGCATGCCGCCGGCAAAGCGTCCATCGCTGAAGAGCAGGGCGGCAGGACCGTCCCACGGCTCCATCAGGATGGAGTGGTACTCGTAGAAGGCTTTCAGGTCTTCGCTGATGGGGTTCTTTTCATTGAACGATTCCGGCACTAACATAGCCATAGCGTGTGGCAGGCTCATACCCGACATGACGAGAAACTCAAGCACGTTGTCCAGCGAGGCACTGTCGCTCATGCCCGGCTGTATGATGGGGTGTATCTCTTTGATGTTGCCCAAGTTGGGGGTGGACAGGACGCTTTCGCGTGCTTCCATCCAGCCACGGTTTCCGCGGATGGTGTTGATTTCACCGTTGTGCGCCAGGAGGCGGAAAGGCTGCGCCAGCCCCCAGGTGGGGAAGGTGTTGGTGCTGAAACGGGAGTGCACCAGTGCCAGTCCGCTGGTGAAGTAGTTGTTGGTCAGGTCGGGGAAGTAGTTCCGCAGTTGCAGTGAAGAGAGCATTCCCTTGTAGACGATATTCTTGGTAGAGAGTGAGACGATGTAGAAATCCTCCCTTGCGGGGATGTCCGACTTCCTCACGCGGTTCTCTATTCTTTTCCTTATTATATATAGCTTGCGGTCGGCCGTTTCGCTGTCTGCGAATCCGGTGATGAAGATCTGTTTGATGTCAGGCTCGTTGGCGAGGGCGGCTTCACCCAGAATATCGGGACAGGTGGGGACGTTGCGCAGGTGCATCAGTGTCAGTCCCTCTTTCTCGATTTCTTCGATAATGATGCTCAGTATGGCGGACTGGTCTTTCGCGTCTTTGGGGAGGAAGAGCAGTCCGGTGCCGTATTTCCCCTTCTCGGGCACGGGGATGCCTTGCAGTAGGATAAACTCGTGGGGGATTTGCAGCATGATTCCTGCTCCGTCTCCGGTCTTGTTGTCCGCGCCTTCCGCACCGCGATGACGCATGTTCTCCAGTACCCTGAGTGCCGATTCCACCAGTTCATGCGACTTGCCTCCGTGGATGTTCACCAGCATACCTACGCCGCAGGCATCGTGTTCGTTGTCGGCATCATACAGGCCCATCTGCCGGGGTTGTCTCCGGCTGACGAACTGTTGCTGATGTCCGGTCTCTTGCGGACAGGTTCTTTCCTTTGTTTTGTTGTTAAAATGTTCTTCTTTCATCTTTTTATATTTGCTTTATTTCATTATATCTTCTGTTTTTGTGTTATAATGTTCGGCAAAATTATATATTTTGTATCAAATTGGTATGGCGTGTGTCGCTTTTGTGAGTGGTAAAATAACAATGATGGGTGTGTATGTGTTAGATTGTCGCGTATATTAATATTTTTCTTTCATATAGAAACTGAATTAACCTGTTTTTGTTTTATATAGTAACTTTGTGGCGTTGAATACGATCATCCTTGTTTCTTCCCGCGCGTCATTTCCGAAATCTGTTTAGGAAGACAAAAAGATGGTTTTATTTTTGTTTGGGTATCATAAAGTATGAGTTAAGCTTGTTTCCCTATCTCTCCCTATATATAAATAAGGTGGTTTTAGAAGTTAGTTTGAATATCCTTTTTGTGTTCATACAGTATAATTACATGTTTTTTCGTTTTTAAGGCGCTTTATGCCGAAAAAGCGATGGGATTTGATAGAAAACCTGGCGCTTTTTGACTGGAAACCTGGCGGATCTTTACTGAAAACACGACGCTTTTAGATTGAAAACCTGGCGAGTTTTCAGTCAAAATCTATTGGTTTTTCAGTAAAGATCCCAGGAATTTCTGTTGTACTCTCTTCCGCAAGGGTGATTTCACTCTATTTTAAATGTCAGCATTTATGTATCGTGCTGATAAACTGCATACTATGATTTTTCATTCGCGTATTTTCATTCACGCTTACAGTCGTTGGTAAATACACGATTCTCACGCGTTGGAAAATGAAAAGTGTCAAAATGAAAAGTTACAATCTTAGAGCCTGTTTAAATTTTGTTCAGCCTTCTTTTGAGAGTTCTTTTTGAGGATGTTTTTCTATTTTTATGAGGAGCATAGCGGGCTATGTGACGAATAAAGAGAGGAAAACAGACCGAAAAGAAACTCTAAAGAAGCTGAATAAAAAAAACTTTTTGAAGAAAATTTAAACAGACTCTAATAGTTTTTGAACAATCATTTGTTATTTTCTTCCATAATCAAACGAAAAAGAGAGTGTTTTATATGGATTTATAAGTTTAGCCCTTTTGCTTTGTTGTATTTGTTTTTATTAACTTCTTGCTTTGAAAAACAGTTTTCTCTGTTCTTTTGATAAATAAATTGTGAAAACATTGACTTTGTGTTATTGATAATGCTTATATTTGCAGCGTAAAATCAAATATTGAATAGATTATGTGTGGAATTGTAGGCTATATTGGCCAAAGGAAAGCCTACCCCATTCTTATCAAAGGATTGAAGCGATTGGAGTATCGCGGATACGATAGTGCAGGGGTAGCATTAATCAGTGATAACCGACAGTTGAACGTGTACAAAACGAAAGGCAAGGTCTCGGAGCTGGAAACTTTCGTTACTCAAAAAGATATTTCCGGTAACATCGGAATCGCCCATACCCGTTGGGCCACTCACGGAGAACCCTGTTCCGTTAATGCACACCCTCATTATTCCTCTTCCGAGCGTCTCGCTCTCATCCACAACGGCATCATCGAAAACTACGCCGTACTTAAAGAAAAACTTCAAGCCAAAGGCTATTCATTCAAAAGCAGCACCGATACCGAAGTGCTGGTACAGCTGATCGAATTTATTCTGAAATCGGAGAACACCGACCTGTTGACTGCCGTACAGCTCGCCCTGCGCGAAGTGATTGGCGCCTACGCCATTGCCGTGCTCGATAAGAATAATCCGGACGAGATCATTGCGGCACGTAAGAGTAGCCCCTTGGTAGTGGGCATCGGCGAAGATGAATTCTTCCTCGCTTCGGACGCTACACCTATTGTAGAGTATACCGACCGGGTGGTCTATCTGGAAGACGAAGAGATAGCCGTGATACATCGCGACGAACCGCTGAAAGTGGTGGACCTGAAGAACGTGGAGTGCCCGCACGAAGTGAAGACCGTAGCCATGAACTTGGGACAACTGGAGAAGGGTGGCTACCCGCACTTCATGCTGAAGGAGATCTTCGAGCAGCCCGACTGCATACACGACTGTATGCGCGGTCGCATCAACGTAGAGCGGAATAACGTCGTACTCTCCGCCGTGATCGACTATAAAGAACGCCTGTTGGCGGCAAAGAGGTTCGTCATCGTGGCATGCGGTACGTCATGGCATGCCGCCCTCATCGGAAAGCACCTGATCGAAAGCCTGTGCCGCATACCGGTGGAGGTGGAATACGCTTCCGAGTTCCGCTATCGCGACCCGGTGATCGACAGCAGCGATGTCGTGGTTGCCATCTCGCAGAGTGGAGAGACAGCGGACACACTCGCCGCTGTGGAACTGGCACGCAACCGCGGAGCCTTCATCTATGGCATCTGCAATGCCATCGGCTCCTCCATCCCGCGTGCCACGCATACAGGTTCCTACATCCACGTAGGACCGGAGATCGGTGTGGCATCTACCAAGGCATTTACCGGACAGGTCACCGTGCTCACCATGCTTGCCCTGACCCTTGCCAAAGAGAAGAACACCATCGACGAGAAGCAATACATGGACATCGTGCGTGAGTTGGGCAACATTCCCGAAAAGATGAAAGAGGTGCTGGAACTGAACCATAGCATTGCCGAGCTTTCAAAGATATTCACCTATGCCCACAACTTCATCTATCTGGGTCGCGGATACTCCTATCCCGTGGCTCTGGAAGGTGCGCTGAAGCTGAAGGAGATCTCCTACATCCACGCCGAAGGCTATCCGGCAGCCGAGATGAAGCACGGACCTATCGCACTGGTAGATGCCGAAATGCCCGTGGTCGTGATAGCTACGCAGAACGGACTGTATGAGAAAGTGCTGAGCAACATCCAAGAAATCAAGGCGCGCAAAGGAAAGGTAATCGCCCTGGTTACGAAAGGGGACACGGTCATCAGCCAGATAGCCGACACGTGCATCGAGCTGCCTGAGACCATCGAATGCCTCGACCCCCTGATCACCACCGTGCCGCTGCAACTGCTTGCTTACCACATCGCCGTGTGCAAAGGTATGGACGTGGATCAGCCTCGTAATCTGGCAAAGAGTGTGACCGTGGAATAAGAATCTCAGAACTCTAAAACTTCAAATCTCAAAATGGAAGAACTGAAACATGAATGTGGCGTCGCCATGATACGCCTGCTGAAACCTCTGGAATACTACGAACAGAAGTACGGCACATGGATGTACGGGCTGAATAAGCTCTACCTGTTGATGGAGAAGCAACACAACCGCGGACAAGAAGGAGCCGGACTGGCGTGCGTGAAGCTGGAGGCTAATCCGGGCGAAGAATATATGTTTCGTGAGCGTGCACTCGGTTCGGGAGCCATCACCGAGATATTCGATACGGTGCACAACCACTTCAAAGACCTGACTCGCGAAGAACTGCATGACGCGGATTTTGCCAAACGTGTGCTTCCTTTTGCCGGAGAGATCTACATGGGACACCTGCGCTACTCCACCACCGGAAAGAGCGGCATCTCCTACGTGCACCCCTTCTTGAGGCGCAACAACTGGCGTGCGAAGAACCTTGCCCTGTGCGGCAACTTCAATATGACCAACGTGGACGAAATCTTTGCCCGCATCACCGCCATCGGGCAGCATCCGCGCAAGTATGCCGACACCTACATCATGCTGGAGCAGGTGGGACACCGCCTCGACCGCGAAGCGGAACGCCTCTTTAACCTTGCTGAGGCGGAAGGTCTGACGGGTATGGACGTGACCCACTACATTGAAGAACACATCGACCTTGCCAACGTGCTGCGCACCTCAAGCCGGGAGTGGGACGGTGGATACGTGATGTGCGGACTGACCGGAAGCGGAGAATCCTTCGCCGTGCGCGACCCGTGGGGCATACGCCCTGCCTTCTGGTATCAGGATGAAGAGATTGCCGTGCTTGCCAGCGAGCGTCCCGTGATTCAGACCGCGTTCAACGTGCCTGCTGCCCAGGTGAAAGAACTGATGCCCGGACAGGCATTGCTGATCAACAAGGCAGGCAAACTGCGCCTCACGCAGATCAACAAGCCGCGCAATGTGAAGCCCTGCTCTTTCGAGCGCATCTACTTCTCCCGTGGCAGTGATGCGGACATCTACAGGGAGCGTAAACTGTTAGGTGAGAAACTGGTGCCTAACATCCTGAAAGCCATCAATGGAGACCTGGACCATACCGTCTTTTCGTTCATCCCCAACACTGCCGAGGTTGCCTTCTACGGCATGCTGCAAGGGCTGGACGAGTATCTGAATGAAGAGAAGGTACAGCAGATTGCCGCCTTGGGGCACAATCCCGACCTGGAGGAGCTGGAGCACATACTCTCCCGTCGCATACGTAGCGAGAAGGTGGCCATCAAGGACATCAAGCTCCGCACCTTCATCGCTGAAGGAAACAGCCGCAACGACCTGGCTGCACACGTCTATGACATCACGTACGGCAGCCTCGTGCCGGGTGTGGACAACCTCGTCATTATTGACGACAGCATCGTGCGCGGGACGACGCTCAAGCAGAGCATCATCGGCATCCTCGACCGACTGGGGCCGAAGAAGATCGTCATCGTCTCCTCTTCACCGCAGGTGCGCTATCCCGACTACTACGGTATCGACATGGCGAAGATGAGCGAATTCATTGCCTTCAAGGCAGCTATCGCCCTGCTGGAGGACCGCGACATGCGGGACGTTATCGCCTCCGCCTACCGCAAGGCAAAAGACCAGGTGGGACTGCCGAAGGAGCAGATGGTGAACTACGTGAAGGAAATCTATGCTCCCTTCACTGACGAAGAGATCTCCGCCAAGATGGTGGAACTGCTGACGCCCGAAGACACACGTGCCAAAGTGGAAATCGTCTACCAACCCTTGCAGGGCTTGCGCGAAGCCTGCCCCATGCACACGGGTGATTGGTACTTTAGCGGCGACTATCCCACGCCGGGCGGGGTGAAACTGCTGAACAATGCCTTTATTAATTATATCGAACAAGTCTATCAGTTTTAAATATGAGAAATGTAACTCTTATCCTCGACGACGGGAGCCGCTTCCACGGTAAGTCGTTCGGCTACGAAAAGCCGGTAGCGGGAGAGGTGGTCTTCAATACTGCAATGACGGGATATCCCGAAAGCCTTACAGACCCCTCTTACGCTGGACAATTGATGACGCTCACCTATCCTCTGGTGGGCAACTATGGTGTGCCTCCCTTTACCTTCGAAGCAGACGGGATACCCACCTTCATGGAGAGTGAACACATTCATGCGGAAGCTATTATCGTTAGCGATTATTCGGAGAACTTCTGTCACTGGAATGCCGTAGAGAGCCTGGGTGACTGGCTGAAACGCGAACAGGTGCCGGGCATCACGGGCATCGACACGCGCGAGTTGACCAAGGTGCTGCGCGAACATGGCGTCATGATGGGGCGTATTGTCTTTGACGACGAGGCGGAAGACGAAAGCGTGAAGCCGGAATGTTACGGCGAAATCAACTATGTGGATAAAGTCAGTTGCAAGGACCTTATCTTCTACAACGGCACCGAAAGCCACCGCCTCAGTACCGATACCCCCATCGCCCAACTCAACGCTCAGCTCTCAGTCCTCCATTCTCCCCTCAAGAAGCTTGTGCTTCTCGTGGATTGTGGCGTCAAGAGCAACATCATCCGCTGCCTACTGAAGCGCGGAGTGGAGGTCGTTCGCGTGCCTTGGGATTACGACTACAACGGCTTGGCATTCGACGGACTCTTCATCAGCAACGGCCCGGGCGACCCCGATACCTGCGATGCCGCCGTGCAGAACATCCGCAAGGCAATGGCGAATGAGAAACTGCCTATCTTCGGCATCTGCATGGGAAACCAGCTGCTGAGCAAGGCAGGCGGGGCGAAGATCTATAAGTTGAAGTACGGTCACCGCAGCCATAACCAGCCGGTACGGATGGTGGGTACGGAGCGCTGCTTCATCACCTCGCAGAACCACGGCTATGCGGTGGACAACAGCACGTTGTCGGCAGACTGGGAACCGCTCTTCATCAATATGAACGATGGCTCCAACGAGGGCATCAGGCACAAGCGGAACCCTTGGTTCTCCGCACAGTTCCATCCGGAAGCTGCCAGCGGACCGACGGACACGGAATTTCTGTTCGATGAGTTTGTGAAACTGTTAGGATAAGCCAGTGGGATTGTCCGGACAAGTTTGTGAAACTGTAAAGACAAGTTTTTGAAACGATTAGTAAGAAAAAGACAATGAAAGAAAGCAATATAAAGAAAGTCCTGTTGCTCGGTTCCGGAGCACTGAAGATAGGTGAGGCAGGAGAGTTCGATTATTCCGGCAGCCAGGCGCTTAAAGCATTGAAAGAGGAGGGGATAGAGACCATCCTTATCAACCCTAACATTGCCACCGTGCAGACTTCGGAAGGGGTTGCCGACCAGATCTACTTCCTGCCCGTCACTCCCTATTTCGTAGAGAAGGTGATAGACAAGGAGCGTCCGGACGGCATCATGCTTGCCTTCGGCGGGCAGACGGCACTGAACTGCGGTGTCTCCCTCTATAAGGACGGCATCTTCGAGAAGTACGGCGTGAAGGTGCTGGGTACTCCCGTGCAGGCAATCATTGATACGGAAGACCGCGAGTACTTTGTGCAGAAACTCAATGAGATCCAAGTGAAGACCATCCGGAGCGAAGCGGTGGAGAATGCCGATGACGCCCGTCGCGCAGCCGCCATGCTGGGCTATCCGGTCATCGTGCGTGCCGCATACGCGCTCGGTGGACTGGGCTCAGGCTTCTGCGACAACGAAGAGGAACTGAATGTGCTGGTCGAGAAAGCCTTCTCCTTCTCTCCGCAGGTGCTCGTAGAGAAGTCCTTGCGCGGCTGGAAGGAAGTGGAATATGAAGTGGTGAGAGACCGTTTCGACAACTGCATCACTGTCTGCAACATGGAGAACTTCGATCCGCTCGGCATCCATACCGGTGAATCCATCGTCATCGCCCCTTCGCAGACGCTGTCGAATACCGATTACCATAAGCTGCGCGAACTTGCCATCCGCATCATCCGTCACATCGGCATTGTGGGAGAGTGTAACGTGCAGTATGCCTACGACCCTGAGAGCGAGGACTATCGGGTGATTGAAGTAAACGCCCGCTTGAGCCGTTCTTCGGCATTGGCATCCAAGGCCACAGGCTATCCGCTTGCCTTTGTCGCCGCCAAGCTCGGACTGGGCTACGGACTGTTCGACCTCAAGAACTCCGTGACCAAGACCACAAGCGCCTTCTTCGAGCCTGCACTGGACTACGTAGTCTGCAAGATTCCCCGTTGGGACTTAGGCAAGTTCCACGGAGTGGACAAGGAACTTGGTTCCTCAATGAAGTCGGTGGGTGAGGTGATGGCGATCGGGCGCACCTTCGAAGAAGCCATACAGAAGGGCTTGCGAATGATAGGACAGGGCATGCACGGCTTTGTGGAGAACAAGGAACTCGTCATTGCCGACATCGACAAGGCACTGCGCGAACCGACAGACAAGCGTATCTTCGTCATTTCAAAAGCCTTCCGTGCGGGATATACCGTTGACCAGGTGCACGACCTGACGAAGATCGACAAGTGGTTTCTCGAGAAGTTGATGAACATCATGAATACCTCGAAGGAGTTGCACACTTTTGCAACTCTCCACTCTCCGCTCTCTTCGGTTCCTACCTCTTTGCTCCGTAAGGCAAAGGAACAGGGCTTTTCCGACTTCCAGATAGCCCGTGCCATCGGTTACGAGGGGGATATGGAAGACGGCATCCTCTATGTGCGCAATTACCGTAAGCGTATCGGCCTTCTTCCGGTAGTGAAGCAGATCGATACCCTTGCAGCCGAATATCCCGCACAGACCAATTACCTCTATCTGACGTATAGCGGCACTGCCCATGACGTCCACTATCTGGGCGACCGCAAATCTATCGTCGTGCTGGGTTCAGGTGCCTACCGCATCGGCTCGTCGGTTGAGTTCGACTGGTGCGGTGTGCAGGCATTGAACACCATCCGCAAGGAAGGGTATCGCAGCGTCATGATCAACTATAATCCCGAAACCGTCTCTACCGACTACGACATGTGCGACCGTCTCTACTTCGACGAGCTTACCTTTGAGCGCGTGATGGATATCCTCGACCTGGAGAACCCGCACGGTGTCATCGTCTCTACAGGAGGTCAGATACCCAACAATCTCGCCCTGCGACTGGATGCACAGGAAGTGCCCATCCTCGGTACCTCCGCCCGTAGCATCGACAACGCCGAAGACCGCGAGAAGTTCTCCGCCATGCTGGACCGCATCGGCGTCGACCAGCCCCGCTGGCGCGAGCTGACGAGCATGGACGACATCAACGGCTTCGTAGAAGAGGTAGGTTTCCCTGTGCTGGTGCGCCCCTCGTACGTGCTCTCCGGAGCGGCAATGAACGTCTGCTCCAACCAGGAAGAGCTGGAACGTTTCCTTCAGCTTGCAGCCAACGTATCGAAGAAACATCCGGTGGTGGTCAGCCAGTTCATAGAGCATGCCAAGGAGGTGGAAATGGATGCTGTGGCACAGAACGGCGAAATCGTGGCGTACGCCATCTCCGAGCATATTGAGTTTGCCGGGGTGCATTCGGGCGATGCCACCATACAGTTCCCGCCACAGAAACTCTATGTAGAGACCGTCCGCCGCATCAAGCGCATCAGTCGCGAGATCGCCCGCGAACTGAACATTTCCGGTCCGTTCAACATCCAGTATCTGGCGCGTGAGAATGACATCAAAGTCATCGAGTGTAACCTGCGTGCTTCGCGCAGCTTCCCGTTCGTCAGCAAGGTGCTGAAGATAAACCTGATTGAGTTGGCTACGAAAGTCATGCTCGGCCTCCCCGTGCAGAAGCCCGACAAGAACCTTTTCGACTTGGACTATGTGGGCATCAAGGCAAGTCAGTTCTCCTTCAACCGTCTGCAGAAGGCAGACCCCGTACTGGGCGTGGACATGGCATCGACGGGAGAAGTGGGTTGCATCGGAAGCGATACATCCTGTGCTATCCTGAAGTCCATGCTCTCCGTGGGCTATCGCATCCCGGAGAAGAATATCCTCCTCTCTACCGGCAATCCGAAGCAGAAGGTGGATATGCTTTCCGCCGCCCGCATGTTGCAGAAGAAGGGGTATAAGATCTTTGCCACGGGCGGTTCCAGCAACTTCCTTACCGAGAATGGGGTGGAGAACACCCGCGTCTACTGGCCCAGTGAGGCAGGGCAGTATCCGCAGGCTTTGGATATGCTGCACAACAAGGAGATTGACATGGTAGTGAACATCCCGAAGAACCTCACCGCAGGCGAGTTGGATAATGGCTATAAGATTCGTCGTGCTGCCATCGACCTCAATGTGCCGCTGATTACCAATGCACGCCTGGCAAGCGCCTTTATCAATGCTTTCTGCACGATGAGTGTGGACGACATTGCGATCAAGTCGTGGGCAGAATATAAATAGGAGAGATACTTCTCTGATTGCGAGAGATATATATCTTAGGGTTAATAGGAAATGTACTTTAGGGTTTCGGAAAGTGTTTTCTTTGATTGCAGAGAGTCTTTCTTTTGCCCCGTGAGACGAATAATTTCGCCTCATGAGATAAAAAAATCCATCCCACGGGATGGATTTTTTCGTCTCGTGGAAGGAATTTATCCGTCTCACGAGATGAATTCTCCGGTCTTTTATCCGGGAATATTTTTTTGTTTATGCCATTTGGTACGTCCTTTATATAAAATAGTTTTATGAGGCAATCAATTTGAAACGCATTCTCCAACGTTTGTTCCCTTCGTCCCAATCGTGGCTGATTACTTTGAACGTTCCTATTTCCGACGTGTTCTTCACATGTGCCCCGATGCAAAGGCATTCGTCATAGTCGCCCACTTTCACTATGCGCACCGTCTCGGATGCACCGTCCGGCAATCGTTTCAGGTCAAACCGTCCCAATGCCTCTTCTTGGGTGATGAACGCTGTGGTTACGTCCAGTTCTTGGGCTATTACTGCATTGACGGCTTCCTCCAGCCGTTTCACGCTCTCTTCCGTAGGGGCTGTTTCCAGTATATAGTCCAGTTTGCTTTTTTTCTTTTCGATATGTGCCGATACAGACCGTCCGCAACCGAAGAGGTTGATCATGGTTCGGTTGATGATGTGTTCGCAGGTGTGCATAGGCGGGTATTCCTGCTTGTTGTGCTCATTGAGTTGGATGGGTTGTTCCATAGTTTGTTTTGATCAATTTAGAGAGATACTTACTGTTATTTCAATATACCTTGGTAGACGAATGCTCTTTCTCCCCAGATGTCTTCCGGGAGTGCGTCATCTTCCGGTCTGAACAGACCGAACACGGATGAACCGGATCCGGACATGGCGGCATATATGGCTCCTTGCCGGTAGAGTTTTTCCTTGATCTCTCCGATGGCAGGGAATTGGGGGAATACACTCTCTTCGAAATCGTTTGTCATGAGCTTCTTCCATTCCTCTATGGGGCGTTCGATCACTTCTCTTAGAGGCGTCTCCTGCCGATGAGGCCTTATCTGTGAAAAGGCTTCACGAGTGGAGACAAACAGGTCGGGTTTCACTAAGACAATCCGGTAGCCCTTCAGCGACAGACGGATGGGGGAGAAGAGATTGCCTATCCCCTCGGCGTATGTCGGCGTGTTGCGGATGAAGAAGGCACAGTCCGCTCCCAGTCGGGCGGCATACTCCTCCAAAGTTTCCTCCGTCAGCTTCAGGCAGAACTTCTCGTTCAACAGTTTCAGCATGTAAGCGGCATCGGACGAGCCGCCTCCTAAACCGGCTCCTGACGGGATATGCTTGAACAAGTGTATCTCTACGGGTGGCAGGTCGAACTGTGCGTCGAGGAGTTTATACGCTTTCACAACCAGGTTGTTTTCTGCTTCTCCTTCTATCTCCAACCCAGCCTGATGCAGGCGGAACTTTCTCCCGCTTTCGTTCAGCACGTTTACTTCCAGTGCGTCTTCTATGGGAACCGGATAGAACACGGTCTCCAGGTTGTGATATCCGTCGGGACGCTTCTCCACAATGTTCAGTCCCAGATTTATTTTGGCATTCGGAAATGTTATCATTCTTTTTAGAGGTTAATGGGTTAACGACATATCAGTTGTGTCTGCAATCAAACTTATAATGTACCTTTCATTGGGCATTGTCGGGTGATTGCATTCTCTGTTTGCTTTCGAGGTATTCTGCCCAGATGCGTGCGGCTTCCTCTACCATTTTCGCACAGGGACGCTTGGCATAGTATTGTTCGGTCCGCTCTTCGGGCATGGAGACGCCTTCCGGTTTCTTAAGTCCCAGCAGCTCGGCACAGACCGTAGAGCCGTTGCGTCGCTTAAATTCAGCAGCAAGCTCTTGCACTACGGCATAGTTGGCACCTTTTTGGGCACGGTCCTTAGGATCGGTCGCTCCTGTTTCCAATCCGGCAAGCAGGAACATACCGCACGCCGCACCGCACGTCTGCCTCATGCGGCCTATGCCTCCGCCAAAAGAAGCTGCCATTCGTGCTGCCTGTTCTTCCGTAAATCCGTACATGTCAGCATAAGCGATGACAACCGACTGGGAGCAGTTGAACCCGCTCTTGAACAATTCTACTGCTTTCTCAATTCTTTCTCCAAACATCTTTCTTTCTCTTTCTTATTTTTCAATTCTAATCGTATAAGATAATAATTCCACTAAGATAATAATTCCACTAAGATAATAATTTCTACGGACTACATCACATTGCCGAGGGGAAAATATTCTTTTTTTTGCCTTATGACAGACCGGAAGTCAGCAGCATGATATTCAATGCTGTCACCACACCTGCAATGGCGTAAAGCAGAAAGCTGCTCCATTTGCTGTTGACGTATTGCCCCATCACCTTGCGGGAGGAAGTCAGTCCCACTTGCAGAAAAACCGTGAACGGCAACTGTATGCTCAGTACCATCTGCGAAACCAACAATCCTTTGAACGGGTCGCCTATGAAAAATATCATCAGCAATGCCCCTCCCAGTGAAAGAATCACGCCCATCTGCGAATGGCTGTCCTTGATGTGGTACGACTCTCCAAAGATCCCTGCAAATATGGACCCTGCTGCCATGCCGCTGGTTATGGTAGACGATATTCCTGCCATCAGCAATGCCAAGGCAAACACAATGGCCGCACTGCTTCCGAGCAAAGGTTCCAACAAGGACTTCGCCTGTTGCAACTCTTCCACCTGAATGTCGCTTCTAAAGAAAGTAGCGGCAGCCAGCAGGATCATCGCACTGTTGATTGCCCAGCCGACAATCATGGAAAAGAGCGTATCGAACAATTCATACTTCAGAACTCTCCGTATGGAAGCGTCATCCTGTTTGTTGTATTCGTGGCTCTGTATCACCTCTGAATGCAAGAACAAGTTATGGGGCATCACCACCGCTCCCAACACGCTCATGATGATCAGCATACTTCCTTTGGGAAATGCCGGTGTCACCCATCCCGTTGCCGCCAGCGGCCAGTCAATCTTTACCAGGAAAAGTTCGTATATGAAAGACAGTCCGATTACGGATACAAAGGCTATGATGGAGCGTTCTATCTTTTTGTATGAGTTTGTGAAAAGCATAATCATGACAAAAACAGCCGTCAATATCGCTCCCCATACAATCGGAATATCCAGTAGCATCTCCAATGCAATGGCACCTCCCAGAATCTCGGCAAGCGAAGTGGATATCGAAGCCAGCACTGCCGTACCCAGTATGGGTCGGGACACCCATTTAGGCGTATATTTCGTCGCTGCTTCGGACAGGCATAACCCTGTCACAATCCCCAAATGCGCCACATTGTGCTGCAATATGATCAGCATTGCTGTGGATAGCGTGACTACCCATAACAAAGAATAGCCAAACTCCGAACCTGCCGCAAAGTTGGATGCCCAATTTCCCGGATCAATGAATCCTACCGTCACCAGCAAGCCCGGACCTATATACTTAAACATATCCAAACCACCCGGATGCCGTTTGTGGTTCTTGCTTTTCAAGTCTTTCAGAATATCTTTCATCGTTCGCTGTTTTATGTTGTAAAATTATGAGATAAGAACAAGCGAACGTGGGTTTCAGTTCAAAAAAAGCTCCGGCATTTTTATGATACCGGAGCTGACTGTGCTTTCTGAAAGTACAAGGGTAGGAGATCAGAACCCCATTTCATGCAACGCCCGGCACAACTGATCCGGACAAGAGGTGAGGCGATTACCACAGCGGATACCCTCCAGCCGCGCAAGTACGACATTTACCGGCATCCCTTTTACCAAGTGGGAAATGCCTTGCAGGTTTCCGTTGCAACCTCCCCAAAACGTAACGTTAGTGATCACGTTCTCTTCAACTTCCACCTCAATGTGAGAACTGCATGTTCCCTGAGTTTTATATGTGTACTTCATTATTCTTCGCTTCCTTCCGGTTTCATGTTGGTGTAAACCGTCTGTACGTCGTCAAACTCTTCAAGACGTTCGATCATCTTGTCGATGGTTTCACGCTGTTCGGGAGTAACCTCCTTCGTATCGTTCGGAATATAGGTGAACTCACCGCCGACATCTTCGAAACCATACTCTTCCAGATGCTTCTGGATAGCTGCATAGCTCTTCGGATCGCCATAGATCGTAACGGTTCCTTCCTCTTCGTCTTCTTCAAACTCGTCATCCACATCGTAATCTATCAGGTCGAGAATCAGTTCTTCCATGTCTACGCCGTCTTTCTTTTTGAAAGTGAACATACACTTATGGTCGAACAGGAAAGCCAATGATCCCATCGTTCCCAGGTTTCCGCCGAACTTATTGAATACGGAACGTACATCGGCAACCGTACGTGTGGTGTTGTCAGTCAGTGTATCTACGAATATAGCGATACCGTGAGGGCCGTATCCTTCGTAAGTCATGCCTTTGTATTCGCTCTGATCCTTACCCATTGCATTCTTTATGGCTCGGTCGATATTGTCTTTCGGCATGTTTTCGCGTTTGCAGGTCGCAATGATAGAACGCAAAGTCGGGTTGTTTTCCGGTTCCGGTCCTCCTGCCTTTACGGCAATAGCAATCTGTTTACCCAGTCTTGTGAAGGTCTTTGCCATGTGACCCCATCTTTTCAATTTGGCAGCTTTTCTATATTCAAATGCTCTTCCCATTGGTCGTATATTTTAATTATTGGTTATTAATTCATTCATTAGCGCAACTTTGCACCCAGTTTTTCTTCCAGGTTCCTTACGAGTTTCGACATGATCTTGTCGATCATCTTGTCGTTCAGCGTCTGCGTCTCGTCCTGCAGCAGGAAGCTGACAGCGTACGACTTCTTTCCGGCTTCCAGATTCTTACCTTCATATACGTCGAAGAGTGAGACTTCTTTCAGCAACTTCTTCTCTGTGTTGTAGGCGATCTTCTCGATTTCCGCAAACTGTATCTTTTTGTCTATCAGCAAAGCAAGGTCACGTTTCACAGCCGGGAATTTGGATATTTCCGTATAGCCCACTTTTACGGAGCGGATGGCTTTCATCAACTCTTTCCAGTTCAGGTCGGCGTAGTACACTTCGCTGGTGATATCAAATGCTTTCAGGATTTTCTTGGCTACAATACCGAACGTGGCAAGACGTTTTCCGCCTTTCGTCTGCACAGAGAGGGCAGTGGCGTAAATATCATTGGTCAGATTGCCTACCACCAGGTCTTTCATGTTCAATCCCAGACGGAGGAAGATATTCTCCACGTATGCTTTTAACTCATATACAGAGCTTGCTTCATCGGGATGTATCCATGAGTTGGATACTTTCTTACCTGTAACCCATAATCCCAGGTGATAGTCCTCGGCGTATGCGGCCAATGTTTTCTCGGATGTCTTCTTCTCTTCGTTGAAATAGTAGCAATTTCCGAATTCAAAGAACTTCAGATCGGCGTTTTTCCGGTTTGTATTGTGGGAAATGCTTTCCAAGCCACCGAACAATAAAGTCTGGCGCATGGCATTCAGATCCGTACTCAACGGATTGAGCAGCATGACAAGATTTCCGGAAGGATAGGTCTCCATTCCGTCATAATAAGCGGCACGGGTCAATGAGTTGTTCAGGATTTCGTTGAAACCGCAACCTACCAACTGCTCGGCTACCAGATTCTGCAATTTGTTTGATTTGTCATGTTCTCCTTTCGTCGTCAGGCTGGACTTCAAGGTCGTCGGGATTTCTACATTATTATATCCGTAGATACGGAGGATATCCTCGATGACATCGCAATCGCGCTGCACGTCTACACGATAGGGCGGTACGGCAAGTGTCAAACCTTCTGCCGTTTCGTTGGTTATCTTCATTTCCAGACTGGAAACTATGCTTTTGATGGTTTCTGCCGGAATGACTTTGCCTATTAGTGAATTTACTTTCTCATACGCCAGTTCTACGATGAAATCCTGTGCAGGAGCAGCGCACAAGTCCTTCACTTCGGAAGAGATGGTGCCGCCCGCCAGTTCTTTCACCATCAGGGCAGCCAGCTTTAAGCAGTAGATTGTATTGTTCGGGTCGATGCCTCTTTCAAAACGGAACGAAGCATCTGTGTTCAGTCCGTGACGACGGGCTGTTTTACGTACCCATGTAGGATGGAAGTAAGCGCTTTCCAAGAAAACGTTTTTAGTCGTTTCTGTTGAACCGGAATCCAGTCCGCCAAATACCCCGGCAATGCACATGGGTTTCTTTTTATTGCAGATCATCAGATCGCGGTCGGACAATTTACGTTCCGTTTCATCCAGTGTGACAAACGGGGTTCCTTCGGGCATGGTTTTCACAATCACTTCGTTACCCTCGATCTTGTCAGCGTCGAAGCAGTGCAACGGCTGGCCGAACGCGTGTACAATGTAATTCGTGATATCAACTACATTATTGATAGGACGCAGTCCGATGATGCGGAGCTTGTTCTGCAACCATTCCGGACTCTCTTTCACCGTTACACCTTTTACCGTCACACCTGCATAGCGCGGGCATGCTTCGCTGTTTTCTACCGTAACATTGATATCCAAATCATGGTTATCTACGGCAAAATCATCTACTGAAGGCTTTTTCAGCGAGGTCGGCTTGTTGTTCTGAATCAGATAAGCATATAAGTCACGCGCTACACCATAATGTGAACAAGCATCGGCACGATTCGGTGTAATGTCTACCTCAAGCACGTAGTCGCTTTTGACATTATAATAATCTTTGGCAAGAGTGCCCGGTACAGCATCTTCCGGCAATACAATAATACCTGCATGATCCTTGCCGATGCCTATTTCGTCTTCCGCACAGATCATTCCGTTTGACTCGACGCCACGGAGCTTTGATTTCTTGATGGTGAAACATTCATCCCCATCATAGAGTTTAGTTCCTAATGTGGCAACTACAACTTTCTGACCGGCGGCTACATTGGGCGCTCCACATACAATCTGCACGGGTTCTCCTTGTCCCAGATTCACAGTAGTCACATGCATGTGGTCCGAGTTTGGATGAGGAATACAGGTTAATACTTCACCGATAACAAGACCTTCCAGTCCTCCTTTTATCGTCTGTACTTCTTCCACACTTCCCGTTTCCAAACCCACAGACGTCAGTGCAGCAGCAACTTCCATCGGTGTCAGATCGAAATCGACATACTCTTTCAGCCAATTATAAGAGATATTCATATCATTATTTTTTTATTGTTTTCCAAAGTGACCCGCAAAATTACAAAGTTTTTTTGGATGACAGGGAATTATCTGATAAGAAAATAATAAAAAAAGAACCGAAACTACTTGATGAAAAGTAATTCCGGCTCTCTCTATGTTATAAAGAACTTCTGCAAATATCTACAGGCTTAAAATGGTAGCGGTCCGTCCGATCCTCCAAACGGGTTGGCAGCCTGAGGAATAAAGTCAACAGGTGGGGGAACCGAATCGCCTGTAGCCACATTCATTTTCGATCCTACCAGATTTCCGCCTCCATCCGGAAGTACCATGTCATCTTCCGGATTTTGGAAACGGGTGTATTGGCCGATGAAGCGCAGGCGGACATCACCTACCGCACCATTACGATGTTTGGCTATAATGATTTCCGCCATACCGCGCAAATCCGTACCATCTTGTGAGGTATAAATCTTATAATATTCGGGACGGTGGATGAAACAGACCATATCGGCATCCTGCTCGATGGCTCCCGATTCACGCAAGTCGCTCAACTGCGGGCGCTTTCCTTCTTCACCTTCCCGGTTTTCTACACCACGGTTCAACTGTGACAGGGCTATAATCGGAATATTCAGCTCTTTTGCCAATCCCTTCAGCGAACGGGAGATGGTACTTACCTCTTCCTGACGGCTACCGAACGACATACCGCTCGCATTCATCAACTGAAGGTAGTCGATGATAATGATTTTCACTCCATGTTCGCGCACCAGGCGGCGTGCTTTTGTACGCAGTTCGAAGACCGATAGGGAAGGGGTGTCGTCTACATACAATGGAGCATCCAGCAGGTCGCGCAATTTGAAGTCCAATTGCTGCCATTCATAGTCGGCCAGCTGTCCACTCTTGATCTTTTCACTTGGAATCTCGCACACATTGGAAATCAAACGGTTCACCAACTGTACGTTACTCATTTCAAGCGAAAACACAGCTACTGGATTATGGAAATTCACAGCTATATTCTTTGCCATGGAGAGCACAAAAGCCGTTTTTCCCATAGCCGGACGTGCAGCAATGATGATCAGATCGGAATTTTGCCATCCTGAAGTCATTTTGTCGAGTTTGGTAAACCCGCTTTCCAGACCACTCAAACCATCTGTACGTGCAGCGGCTTTCTGAATCGCTTGATAAGCCTCTGCAATTACAGGATTGATTTGCGTATAATCCTTCTTCATATTCTGCTGTGAGATCTCAAACAGTTTGCCTTCGGCTTCCTGCATCAAGTCGTCCACGTCCAGCGTTTCGTCAAAGGCTTTGCTCTGTATATTGCTGGTAAAGGTGATCAATTCGCGTGCCAATGCCTTTTGTGCGATGATGCGGGCATGATATTCGATGTGTGCCGAAGAAGCTACCTTGCTGCTTAGCTGGGTGATATAGAAGGGACCGCCCACTTCTTCCAGATTTCCGCGTCTGGCAAGTTGCTCTTTTACGGTCAGAATATCCACAGGCTTTTGGTTTATAGCCAGGTCGGTAATAGCGGAATATATCAATTGATGCCGGTGTTCGTAGAAAGATTCCGGACGCAGGATTTCACTTACCAACGAATAGGCATCTTTCTCTATCATTAATGCTCCCAACACAGCTTCTTCCAACTCAGGCGCTTGCGGCTGGATGCGTCCATAGTCGGTTATCGGTTGCACTTTGGCCTTGGAATTATTTCTGGGAGCTCTCTTCTGTTCTGCCATATCTTGAATACTACAAATTTATAAACTATGTAATTCCCTTCCCACTGACGTTTTTCAGAGAAAAAGGAGGGCAAAGATAATGCTTATTACTCGAAAATGCCGCTATTCGACCAAACAAAAAAGCGGTTTCCGCCATGGTTTTTATTTGTTCACTTTGCGCAAGATTTTATAAATCTAGCCATGAACTCTTTGTATTTATCCAAAGTCTGTCTTTCCGCGTGTATTTAGAAAGACTTGATAGTGAAGTTCGCGGATTATTACGTCTCCTACAAAGGTTTATTATATTCCATTTCCAATAGACGTTTTATTCGTGATTCTATACCGCCTTTATTCCTTTTGAATACGGTCATTAATTCATTTATACTTTTACCTTCTCTATAAAGTCTCAGTAGAAGCTCTTCGTCCGTTTTAGTCCATTTCTCGTAAGCATTACCATACTTTTCTTTTTGAATTTGCATATAATTTTTGGTAATCTTACTGTTTTCTATTATTGAATCCGAATATGTTGTTTCGGAATTATCATTTCTAATTCCGAATATTTCCATAATATCGCTTATTACATTTTGCTGATTCTCTTCAACTGTAACAGGAGTCCATTTCGATGGATATCTATTATATATCCTTTGTGTATAAGCAAAGGAACCGATACTCTTTTCAAAATATCTTTTTAATTTCTCCTGATAATCAAGGTTGCCTAATGATGCGTTTTTTCTACGACCGATCAGACAGAGATTGCCTATTCGATGTGTATAATAATTCCTTTGTGACTCATCAAAATCCTTGATCCACCCACTGTTTGATTTTGGATTTTGTGGCAATATGTGTTCTATGGAGATAGTGCCGAATTCTTTCCATTCCGATTTATCTTTATATTTGTACTCCAGCATCATCAGCAGGGCATATGTATATCTTCGTCCATACACTTCGGATTTGACATTTTCCATAAAGATGTTTTCATCGAAAGAATAATACTCTTTTGCATCTATTACTGTATGATAATCAGAAGACTCATCTATAAGAACTATGATGTTGTCAAGGTTATCGATACGATGAGATGGTACTTTGCCACATACAGCATCCGCAATATTTTTACATGCAACTTTATGTGTGAATCTTAAAAGTCCATTACTTCCATATTTTCGTCCATATGACAGCACTACTGGTATCCAATCTGTTGAAGGCATACAATTCAATAGTATGCGAATTAATGTGCAATATTCAGAATCATCGTTGTCGTTTAGGTTTATAAGTCGGTTGTAATCTTCGTATGCCTTAAATATATAGTCGAAGAATTCCTTGCCTTGTTTTATTAATCCGGTTTTGAATATATGTTTGTCATATTCATCAAGCAGGTTCATCTTCTGACGTCTTTTCAAAAGCATAGTTCTAACATATGCAAGAAAGCGATCGAAATCATTTCCAAGGTCTTCTTGCATGTTCTCCCATTCACGGGCATAGTTGTTCATGTCTTTGTCATCATCGATCTTTTCAAGATTGGATGATTTCAGAATGTCGGCATTACTCAATTTTTGACCACGGTCGTTCATTACGGAGAATAGTCTGAAAGCATCTTCCAATGAATCCGCAGAAATGTATATCATCACGACATTGTTAAGGATGAATCCCAAAAATGCATCTAAATCTATATCAGAATGTTCTGTGAAATAGTCCTTGTAGCACATAATGGCATTGCACATTCTCTGAATAGACATGCTCATTTTCTTGTCGTTGGCTTTTTGCTCTATTTCAAGCCAATGTTTCTCTATGCTTCCTGAATTCATCAGATATTCCTCAATGAACTTTTTTACATTTCCTCTGATTTCGTATGACAGACGAATTCTTTCTTCTATATGTCTGATCTTATTTGCTTTCTGAAAAATCAGGTTTTCACAATTCTTCTTGACATCCTTCGAAGATCTATCAAAATCTCTCAGGAATGCAAAAAGTAAGAAGAGAGTAGTAATACGTTGTTGACCATCAAGCAAGTCATTATTATTGTCTTTGTTTTGAATGATATAAGAACCAAGAAAATATTCTTCGTGAGCATATTCTATATAGTTTGCCGTAAAGTCTTCCAGCATATCATATATATTGTCGCTGTCCCATACGTAATGTCTTTGATACGATGGAATGGTAAACCACTCATCGAATACTTGGGCAATATTTTGTTTGCCAAATCCTATTCCTTTAAAATCAGATTTCATATTGAAAGTTTATTTATTAAAAATAACGGCAGGTATCGCGTCATAACGGTGTACTATCGGTATGACTTTAATCAGCCATCTTTTTCAGCTTCTTGAAGTGGCGAATGATATTCATATAGTCATGATCTGTGCAGATATTGAATTTATTCCATAAGTCACCCATGACTACAGCGCCTCCAAAACCGAAATCTTTTATTTCCAGAATGTTGTCGGGGGTGATTCCTCCTAAAGCCATGACTTTCGTATCGACAATTTTCTCTTTTCCTGCCTTGCGTAAATCTTCAGGAGTGTAGGGAGAAAGGATATCTTGTTTGGTGATGCAGTCATATACAGGACTCATAAAAACGTAGTCGTAGAAGTGTTTTTTGTTTTTTACTTCCTCTATGGAGTGGCATGTGCAACTGATATGGCCTGCATAATCGTGTGGTTCGTGAGGATTGCGTTTGTTCAAATGAATGCCCATAAGGTTGAATTCCTCTTTCAGATAGAAATGTTCGTGGGTAACGATACGTTTGTGATATTTTTCGGGAATCAGCGTTAATAACCTTTCGGAATACATGGCCGGTGTTTCCGGTTTTCTTAAGTGCAGAATATCCAATCCTTCTTCGAAAAGCATTGTGATGATTTTGTCTTCTTCCACAAAAAATATGGGGGATGTTACGACTATGAGCTTCATTTTCTTAGTTATACGATTAATAATGAGCAAAATTAACGATAAATGCTTCTTGATGGAAAGGTTTTCCTTTAAAATATGTTATCTTGGGGGTGCGGTAGGAAAAAGCCGCGAAAATAGGGACAGTCTTCATTTCCAGAGCCACTTTCACTGCCGGAGCCTCCTTCACTTCCGGAACTGCTACTGCTATCGGCCGTCACCAGTTCGAACTCGATGTTGTTCGGAGCGCCCTTGGTGGTGGCGTTGGTGTCGTTCACTAACCGGAGTGAGCTGTCTGCCATGAAGCGGGTGTTGACGCGCCGGATGCTCTTCACCGTGTTGCCGTCCGTCAGGATTTGTCGAATACTTCGGATGAGTCCTCGTGCCACGTGCAGCACGTCTTCGGCTGACATACCGCCCAAGGCTTCGATGTCGGTGGCGATTCGTTCCAAATCGTAGGTCTTGGCATCTTTGGGTTTGCGTACCAAGGTGTAGATCAGCGGGGAGTTCTTGGCCCCGATTTTCTTGCGGCGCTGTATGCGCATTGCTAAAGCTTTTGCCATAATCGTGTAATTTTCTGTTTGTTGTTGGAATCGGTTCGGTGTTCCTCCCGTGCAGGCTTCGGAAACCGGGTCCGCGGTACCTCTTTTCCTTGCTTGCTGACGCAAAGATACGACATGTGAAATTGGGGAAATCAGGTTTTGTCAGTTTCTGTCAGGTTTTGTCAGGATATGACAGGTTTCGTCAGTTTTCGTGTGGTTTTTCATTTTGACTATAAGTTGCTGGCTTGACTATAAATTGCCGGATTTCCTCGGGCTTTGTGTCCGATTCTCCTGGGGTTTTCCGGACAAATGCGGGGCAACGTTCCAGCAAACCCCAGGGGTTGCGGCAGCAAATGCGGCGGCTTTTTACCCGTACTACGGTTCCCTGCATTGCAGGCAGTCGTTCCACAGGGAGTGGTTGTCGGGACTTAGAGGGGCGTTGCCGGGGATGGGGTGACCGTTGTACATACGACGTTTTTCCAGCTGCTGCTCGTGAGCGGTAGGGACTGTCGGACGGGGACGTTCCGGTCGTTTACGATATTTTCCGCCTTTTCTTTTTCTTTTTCTTCTTTTTCTGTAGAAGAAATATATTTTTTCTTTCTCTTTCTCTTTTTCTTTTTTTATTATATATGGATGTGTTTGCGTTGCTTGTTTTA
>NZ_CAJUHF010000044.1 GCF_910585845.1 uncultured Bacteroides sp.
AACGCCCGACCCCTACGTCCCGAACGTAGTGCGCTACCAACTGCGCTACATTCCGCTACCTACTTTATAAGTGGTGCCACCAGGAATCGAACCGGGGACACAAGGATTTTCAGTCCTTTGCTCTACCAACTGAGCTATGGCACCTTTTTCGGTTTGCGGGTGCAAAGATAAAACGTTTTTTTTATACACCAAAATATTCCTGAAAAAATAAAAGAAAAATCTCAAGGTTTTTTCATTTACAGGAATTAAAGGAGTTAGCGGGAGGTATCAGCCGACAATTTGGCTTGGGAGCTAAAGCCAATATACGTCCGATGACGACATCATACATAATAGTAGCGGTTTTAACTCTTTTAAATGAAAGCCGTGCCATCACCTCCCTCTTCCCTTCCAGTGTTTTTTTTGTCTGCCATCTGCAAGGATTTTGTGCTTGTTGTTCTGTAAAACAGTTTGTTATAGGCTTGCATATATCTTTTGCAGATAAAATATCTGCAAGGGTATATGGATAGGGAAACATACTTTCTTTCTTGCTGTAATGCTGATAGATAGTCGTTACGAAATGTCCGATTAAAAGCGTGTGGAGGTTGTGATATTCGTCTTGCCAAACGACAAATTTCGTCTCGTGAGCTGAATAAAATCGTCTCGTGGACCGAAAAAAATCGTCTCGTGGGATGGTTTTATTCGTCTCACGAGGCAGAATTATCCGTCTCACGGAATAAAACCATCTACTTCGGAGGGGCTAAAGTTCACGTTTACGTTGCTAAACCTTAACTTCAGCCTACTGAACCTAAGGTTTGGAGAAAAGTGCCGGTGTCAGTAAGAAACCGTATTGGGGGAATGTATTGGGGTAGCTATAAAAGAAAAGTGAGTATGTTTTGATTCCTTTAAGGAAAATCCCTCTTGCGCCAATGAAAATTGGCGCAAGAGGGAGGCTTTGTTTGAGAGTTGTTTGGGAAGGAGTTTCCTTTCCTATATTGTTAGTCAATATTCGGGTTGATGCTCTTCCAGTCTTCGATGGCAGGAAGTACGCCCATTTCAATCACTTCATCGCGCAACTTGCAGAGGTGGGCATAGCTTTCTTTCAGTTTGGCTTCCTCTTCCGGAGTACCGTTCAGTTCTTTGTAATGTACGCCATCTTTTGTGATTTCTGTCTCCATAGCCATCATGATGTGGTCGAAACCATGGCTGTGCACGTACGTGCCGGCAGGCCAGCGGAACGGTTTGCCACCCATAGCGGCAGCAATCATTTCGATAGATACGTAAGCCGGGCTTTGGAAAGAAGAACGTCCGCGGAGGTTGATGATGTTCGCACCACCTTTGGTTACTTTGCTTTGGATTTCAGCCCATTGCTCTGCGCTCAGGGCAGGAGTGCCGATGATGTCCAGCAAGGGTGTGCCGTCAACTTTGGCAGTAGAAGCGTAGACAGCCATCTGTTCTCCGTGTCCGCCGTATGTGCGGCAGTTCTCTACTTTGTCCGGTGAGATGTGGAAGAACTTGGCAAGCTCGCTACGCAGACGGGTACTGTCGAGGGCGGCAAGTGTGGTTACCTGTGAGGGTTTCAGACCGGAATAGAGCAGGGTGATCAGTCCGGTGATGTCGGCAGGATTGAAGATGACTACCACGTGTTTCACGTCGGGGCAGTATGCCTTTACGTTCTTTCCAAACTCCTCAGCGATGGCAGCATTCCCTTTCAGCAGGTCTTCACGCGTCATGCCGGCTTTGCGGGCAGCACCTCCTGAAGATACGATATACTTGGCATCGGTCAGTGCTTCCTTGATGTCGGAAGTGAAGGTGAGGTTCAAGCCTTCGAAACCGCAGTGATACAGTTCTTCCGCTACGCCTTCCAGTCCCGGTCCATAAGGATCATACAGACAGATGTTGGGAGTCAGGTGCATCATAATGGCGGTTTGTGCCATGTTTGAGCCGATCATGCCGGCTGCTCCTACGATAGTGAGCTTTTCGTTTGTCAGAAATTCCATAATTTTTATGTATTTAAAGGTGAATGTTCTTTTTGTTTCTACTTACTGGATGCAAAAATAACTGTTTTTGAGGATATTTGTTCATAGAAAAAAGTTATAACTCAAATTAAAATGTTATATCCGGTGTTCGAGTATGTCATAAGTCGGAAGTAAAATGTTGTCCGACATCATTTTGTCGCTGTTTTAGGTTCGAATAGCCCTTATTTGGACTGTAAAAACAGACTTTATGCCGATGTTGAGGAAGAATATGTTTGCTTCCACTTCTCTTAGGCAGGTGTTCTCCTTGCCGGATGGCGAAGACGCATTACGTCCCAGTGTACAAAATAGAGTAAGTATGCTTATTTTTGTACTGTTGTACTGCCTCCGGTTTATACTATCTTTTCTCTAAAGAAAGAAATCTTTATCCTGTCGGTGTGAGATTCTCACGATTTTCATTTATATTTGCCGGAAATGAAAGAAGCTATGAATATCGAATTAGGAAAATTCAATCTGTTGAAGGTTGTCAAAGAAGTAGATTTCGGCGTCTATCTGGATGGCGATGAAGATGGAGAAATACTGCTTCCGAAGCGTTATGTACCCGAGGAATGCCGACCGGGTGACGAACTGAATGTATTTATCTATCTGGATGGTGATGAACGGCTGGTAGCCACCACACTGACGCCGTTAGTGCAGGTGGGTGAATTTGCCTGTCTGGAAGTGGCATGGGTCAACGAATACGGTGCATTCCTGAACTGGGGACTGATGAAAGACTTGTTCGTACCCTTTCGCGAGCAGAAGATGAAGATGCAGGTTGGAAAACGCTATGTCATTCATGCCCATTTGGATGACGAAAGTTACCGCATTGTCGCTTCTGCCAAGGTAGACCGTTATCTCTCCAAGGAGCCGGCATCTTATCAGACGGGAGATGAAGTGGACGTACTGATTTGGCAGAAGACGGACTTGGGATTCAAGGCAATCATTGAAAATAAGTATAGCGGACTACTGTACGACAGCGAGATATTCCAGTCTCTTCATACAGGAGACAGAGTGAAAGCATTCATCAAGCAGGTGCGCGAAGACGGCAAGATAGACTTGGTGCTTCAGAAGCCGGGACTTGCCAAAGTGAGCGATTTCTCGAAAACGTTGTTCCAATATATAGAGGAGCATGGCGGCCGAATTTCCCTGAACGACAAAAGTCCGGCAGAGGAGATCTATTCCGCTTTCGGTGTCAGCAAGAAGACCTTCAAGAAAGCAGTGGGCGATCTCTACAAGAAACGTCTCATCCTCTTGCTGGAAGACGGAATCGCACGGGCATAGGCTTGGAACGCCTAAACGGATTAGGGAAATCCCTATTCACAAATAGAGAGAAATAAACGGATAAGTGATAATCCTCTCTTATATTTGTTCTCAACAAAGAACAAGTATTCATGAACGAAGTAAAAATTATGAGTATGAAACGAATATTATTTATCCTGTTTGCCGCTATGAACGTTGCACTATGCAATGCCGGCACAGAGGCTATGAGCAATAGCAGAGTACGTAAGGAAACCCGCTTCCTGACCGACAAGATGGCATACGAGCTGAATCTTAGCGACGAACAATACAACGATGTCTATGAAATCAATTACGATTTCATCTCCGGTGTGCGCTATGTGATGGACGACGTATTGCGGGGATACGAGTGGGCACTCGACCGTTATTACGACTATCTGGACGTGCGCAACGACGACCTTCGTTGGGTGTTGAGCAGTCGCCAGTACGGTCGCTTCATACGTGCCGACTATTTCTACAGACCGATTTATACCAGTGGCAACCATTGGTATTTCCGTGTTTACATCACGTACACCAATCATAACCATTTCTTCTTTCCCCGTCCTTATCACTATCATAAGTATGCGGGCGCCCACTATCGCACGCATTTCCACAATGCCAGTTATTACAAGGGACGCTATAAGCACTCTGCCTACAACGGCACCTATCGTATTCGTGACAATAAGTCCTATATCACGAATCGCCGTTCCGATTTCGGTTCGGTGAACATACGTCCTGGTACAAGCCGCGAACCAGCAAGGAAAGAATCGACATCAACGCGTCGCAGTACCCCACGTGACACGAGCACTTCGCGTACTACCAGCACTTCGCGCAGCAGTGCCGACACATCGCGTAGCAATACAAACTCCTCCCAGCGCAACACGACCCGAACGACGGATACCGGACGCCGCGAAAGCAGGTCCTCCAGCGTGCGGAGTTCTTCCGGAAACAACACGCGCAGTAGCGGCTCTTCTTCCGCAAGAAGCGGCAATTCGAGTCGGTCGAGCCGTTCGTCAGGCGACCGCCGTTGAGCAAAAAAGTGAGCGAATTATTTGTGTATCTGCTGAATAATTCGTTCCTTTGCACCGCTTTCGCGCAATCGCTGTCAGGACATAGAGAGAAGCCTGGTATGTTGCGTTGTAACGATTAAACAATTTAAGAACAATAACAATGGATTTAATTAAAATTGCAGAAGAAGCATTTGCTACAGGCAAGCAATATCCGGCATTCAAGGCTGGTGATACTGTAACGGTAGCATATCGTATTGTCGAAGGTAACAAAGAACGTGTACAGCTGTATCGCGGTGTTGTTATCAAAATCTCCGGTCACGGTGACAAGAGACGTTTCACTGTCCGCAAGATGTCAGGTACTGTAGGTGTAGAACGTATTTTCCCAATTGAATCACCGGCTATCGATAGCATCGAAGTGAACAAGATTGGTAAAGTTCGTCGCGCTAAATTGTACTATCTGCGTGCTCTTACCGGTAAGAAAGCAAGAATCAAAGAAAAAAGAGTTAACGGTTAATCCGTTCAAATCTGATTTCGAAATAAAAAAGGGAAGCCTGTTGTCAGGTTTCCCTTTTTTATTGCTTTGTTTTGCATCTGTTCGGCAGAAACGAATCGGTCGGTTGAGGCATGCGAAGCGGGCATTGCCGTATGAAAAATCCTCCTTTTCCGTTATTTCGGTAAAAGGAGGATTTCGAATAAAAAGGTATGATTCTTATCAGAACCTTTTGGCATTTGAGGTGATGCTACAATAGGATACACCTCCATTTCCATGGGTTATCGAAGGAGAGATTGCATCTCCCGATATCCGATGAACCTTATTTCAGTTCCCAACCCAAGGCACTGGCACCCAATACGGCAGCATCAGAGTCTTTCAGTTCGGATGCCAACAGTTTGGTTTTGCCTTTATAGATGTTCAGCACATTTTCGTCAAGGGCTTTCTGAATGGGCTTGAAGATGTAGTCGCCGGATTTAGCCAGACCACCGAACAGAACAATGGCTTCGGGGCTTGAGAAGGCGATGGCATCTGCCAAAGCTTCACCCAAGATGGTACCTGTGAAGTTGAAAATCTCTTGTGCCAGTTTATCACCCTGCACGGCAGCATCATACACGTCTTTTGATGTGATGTTTTCGGCGGGGATAGAGCGCAGTAAACTGGGTTCGGTGCGTGCAGTCAGGAATTCGCGTGCAGTGCGTGCCACACCGGTAGCTGAGCAATACGTCTCCAGACAGCCGTGACGTCCGCATCCGCAGAGGCGACCGTTTTCGCGGCGGATGATGGTGTGTCCCAACTCTCCGGCAAAGCCGTCGTGTCCGTAAACCATTTGGCCGTTGATGACGATGCCACTGCCGACACCTGTTCCTAAGGTGATCATGATAAAGTCTTTCATGCCTCGTGCGGCACCGTAAGTCATTTCGCCTATGGCGGCGGCGTTAGCGTCGTTGGTCAGTGCTGTGGGGATGCCCAAACGTTCTTCAAACATTGCTGCCAAGGGGATTACGCCTTTCCAAGGCAGATTGGGGGCAAATTCGATGGTTCCGTTATAGTAATTGCCATTGGGAGCACCGATACCGATACCTTTTATCCTTTCCACACCACCGTTTGCGATAATCAGGGGTAACAAATTCTGGCAGACAGCATCCACGTATGCATCTACTTGATCGTGGGCTCCAGTTTTGATGGAACCGCTTGCGATGATAGTTCCACGTGCATCTACAATACCAAAGACGGTGTTCGTTCCGCCTATGTCAATACCTACTACGTAGGGTTTCTCCATGCTCGAATTCATGATATTAAAATTTCATTTAAAGGGTTAGTTAATTGGTTTATGGTTACAAATTACACAAAGAAAAACGACACTTCAAAATCTTTTATAAAAAAAATTGCTCGCTTTGCAACTTTTCGTAACATGGCTGCGTCTAACAGTAAAAATTGATAAGAAAACTGGCTAAAACAAGAGAAATACGTGATACGGCTGAAAGACATTAACAAAACCTACAACAACGGAGCACCCTTGCATGTGCTCAAAGGTATCGACCTCAATATTAAGCGGGGCGAGTTTGTCTCCATTATGGGGGCTTCGGGATCGGGAAAATCTACACTACTTAATATATTGGGTATTCTGGACAACTACGATACCGGTGCATACTACCTGAACGATACGTTAATAAAGGACCTCAGCGAGAGCAAGGCGGCGGAGTATCGGAATCGAATGATTGGTTTCATTTTCCAGTCCTTCAATCTCATCTCTTTTAAGAATGCGATGGAAAACGTGGCGCTTCCGCTTTTTTATCAAGGGGTGGGGCGGCGCAAGCGCAACGCTCTGGCTTTGGAATATTTGGATAGGCTGGGGCTGAAAGAGTGGGCGCACCACATGCCCAATGAGATGTCCGGCGGTCAGAAACAGCGCGTTGCCATTGCGCGGGCACTGATTACCCAGCCGCAGATTATCCTTGCCGACGAACCGACCGGTGCTCTCGACAGTAAGACTTCCGTCGAAGTGATGCAGATTCTGAAAGACCTGCACAAGACTGGGATGACGATTGTCGTAGTCACTCACGAAAGCGGGGTTGCCAACCAGACGGACAAGATTATTCACATCAAGGACGGTATCATCGGCAGTATAGAAGAGAACCTGAATCATGACGCTTCTCCTTTCGGAAAAGACGGTTTCATGAAGTAAGACAGACCGTTTTCATGGAGTAAAACAGTGAAAAACGACCGGCTTATTCATCTTTCAAATCTTAGTTCATTATGTTAGATATCTTTCAAGAAATATACAGCTCTATAAAGAGAAACAAGTTGCGTACGTTCCTTACAGGGTTTGCCGTGGCATGGGGCATCTTTATGCTGATTGTGTTGTTGGGTGCTGGAAACGGTCTTATTCATGCTTTCGAGCACTCTTCTTCGGAGCGTGCCCTCAATTCTATCCGCATCTATCCGGGATGGACGTCCAAGCCCTATGAGGGACTGAAGGAGGGCCGCCGTGTACGCCTGGAGAACAGCGACCTGGAGGCTACCGAAAAATTCTTTCCGGACCACGTGACCAGTGCCGGAGCCACCGTGCGGCAGGACAACGTGAACCTCAGTTTCGGGCAAGAATATGTGAATCTCTCCCTGATGGGCGTGCATCCCAACTATACGGAGGTAGAGACCGTGAAGACTGCCGACGGACGTTTCATCAACCGGAACGACCTGAAGGAACGCCGGAAAGTCATTGTCCTACACAAGAAAACAGCCGAAGTCCTGTTCGGCAAGACGCATACCGAACCTATCGGCAAGTTTGTCAATGCAAGCGGTGTGGCCTATCAGGTGGTTGGCATCTACAACGACCAGGGAGACCGCGGCAACAGCGAAGCCTATATCCCTTTTTCCACCTTGCAAAGCATCTATAACAAAGGAGAACAGCTGAACAGCATCATCTTCACCACGAAGAATCTGGAGACGATAGAGAGCAACGAACAGTTTGAGAGCGCCTACCGTAAAGTGATCGGAGCCAACCGCCGTTTCGACCCTCAGGACAATAGCGCGATCTGGATCTGGAACCGTTTCACCAACTACATGCGTACGCAGAATGCAATGGGGATACTCCGCACCGCTATCTGGGTGATCGGCATCTTCACGTTGCTGAGCGGCATTGTCGGCGTTTCGAACATCATGCTGATTACCGTGAAGGAGCGGACGCGTGAGTTCGGCATCCGTAAGGCATTGGGGGCGAAACCGTTGTCCATACTTTGGCTGATTATTGTGGAGAGCATTGCCATAACTACCTTGTTCGGCTACATAGGCATGGTGGCGGGCATCGCTGTCACGGAATGGATGAATGCCGCCTTTGGCAAGCAGACGATGGATGCAGGCTTGTTCCAGCAGACCATGTTTTCGGACCCGACTGTCGACCTGGGCATTGCCGTGCAGGCCACACTGACTTTAATCGTTGCAGGAACACTGGCAGGCTTCTTCCCTGCAAGGAAAGCGGTAAGCATACGGCCGATAGAGGCTTTGAGGGCGGATTGATGACGGATTGATAACCACTGTTCATTCCCGATAATGACCAAGAACAGAAATATTCGAAGAGTATTCTGTTGCACTATAAAAGGTATTCCATTATACAATAAAAGGTATTCCACTATACTGTAAAAGGTATTCTGTAATGCTATAAATATATGTAAACAAGCATATTATGAGAATAGACATAGATTCTTGTGAGGAAATCCTCATTACGATTACAAGAAACAAGACGCGGAGTCTGCTGACGGCATTCGGCGTGTTCTGGGGCATATTCATGCTGGTTGCCCTTACTGGTGGCGGACAGGCCATGCAGGAGGCCATCAGCTCGGAGTTCAGGGGTTTTGCTACGAACTCGGCTTTTGTGGCCGCGCAGCGGACGGGAGAAGCATACAAAGGCTTCCGGAAAGGACGTTGGTGGGACTTGGAACTTGCGGATATAGACCGCCTGCGCCGTGGGGTTCCGGAGATAGACGTCATCACGCCCTCCTTCGCCTATTGGGGAAGGACGGCTGTGTACGAAGATAAGAAGTACGAATGCAGTGTGAAAGGGCTTTATCCTGACTACGAGCATATAGAGCACCAGGAACTTGCCTACGGACGTTTCATCAATGATGTAGATATCAAGGAGGCACGCAAGGTTTGCGTCATAGGCAAGCGGGTGTACGAAGGGCTGTTCCGTCCGGGTGAAGATCCGTGCGGGAAATACGTCCGGATAGACGGCATCTATTATCAGGTGATCGGCATGTGCATGTCCGTAAGCAACATGAACATACAGGGAGACGCCGAAGAAGCGGTCACCTTGCCCTACACGACCATGAAGCAGGCCTACAACTTGGGAAACCGCGTAGACGTGGTGTGCTTCACGGTGAAGCCGGACATCAAGGTGACAGACGTCCAGGAGAAGGTGGAGCGCATCGTGAAAGCAGCCCATTACATCTCGCCGGACGACAAGCAGGCGGTCATGATGCTGAATGCGGAGGCCATGTTCTCTATGGTGGACAATCTGATGACCGGCATCCGTATCCTGATCTGGATGGTGGGGCTGGGGACGTTGCTTGCCGGAGTGATTGGTGTGTCGAACATCATGATGGTGACGGTGCGCGAGCGGACCACAGAGATCGGTATCCGTCGTGCCATCGGTGCACGGCCGAAGGACATCCTGCAACAGATCCTTTCGGAAAGCATGGTGCTGACTTCCATAGCCGGCATGGCAGGCATCTCGTTTGCCGTACTGGTGTTGCAGGTGATGGAGACGGCGGTCAACGAGCCGGGGCGTGTCACTACTCATTTTCAGGTCTCGTTCGGCCTGGCTGTGGGCACTTGTGCGCTGCTGATTCTCTTAGGGGTGCTTGCCGGACTGTTCCCTGCCTACCGCGCGATGGCTATCAAGCCCATCGAGGCTATCCGGGATGAATAAAAGAGAGACGAACCGTGACAATACAATGAGAAAAGAGAATAAATAATATGAGAAAAGAACATAAATACAATGGGAAAAGCAAATAAATAATATGAGAAAAGAAAAACAATAACATAAGAATCATATGAAAAAGTATCTGAAAATCGCATTATTGGCAGTTGTGGCTGCCATTTTCATCTTTACGTTCGTGTTCCTTTACCGGAAGTCCAGGCCGAAGGTGACGCTCTATGAAACGGTGGCGCCCGCGGTGGCCGACCTGGAGAAAACAACAGTGGCAACCGGAAAGGTAGAGCCGAGAGACGAGATCCTGATCAAGCCCCAGATATCGGGTATCATCGATGAAGTCTACAAAGAAGCCGGACAGAACGTCCGCAAAGGCGAGGTGATAGCCAAGGTGAAGGTGATTCCCGAGCTGGGGACACTGAATGCCGCAGAGAGCCGCGTGCGCCTGGCGGAGCTGAATGCCCGTCAGGGAGAGATGGACTTTGCCCGCATGGAGAAACTCTTCAATGACCGGCTGGTCAGCCGCGAGGAGTACGAAAAGGCGGAGGTGAGCGTGAAGCAGGCGCGCGAGGAGCTACAGACGGCAAAGGATAATCTGGAGATCGTGAAGGAGGGCATCACCAAGAGCAACGCCTCCTTCTCGAGCACACTGATCCGCTCCACCATCGACGGGTTGATACTGGACGTTCCGGTGAAGGCGGGCAACTCGGTGATTATGAGCAATACGTTCAACGACGGAACCACGATTGCCACGGTGGCCAACATGAACGACCTGATATTCCGCGGAAAGATTGACGAGACCGAGGTAGGCCGCGTGCACGAAGGCATGCCGGTGAAGCTGACGATAGGCGCGCTGCAGAACCTGTCGTTCGACGCGACGCTGGAGTACATCTCTCCGAAGGGGGTGGAAGAGAACGGTGCGAACCAGTTTGAGATAAAGGCGGCCGTGCGGGTGCCGGACTCGGTGGTGGTCCGTTCGGGCTATTCGGCCAATGCGGAGATTGTGCTCGAGCGTGCGCATCAGGCGCTCACCCTGCCCGAAAGCACGATTGAGTTCAGCGGCGACAGCACGTTTGTGTATCTGCTGACGGACAGCGTGCCCCAGCAGAAGTTCGAGCGCCGCGCCGTGCGTGTAGGCATGAGCGACGGCATCAAGATCGTCATCCGCGAGGGCGTGGACGGCAAGAGCCGCGTGCGCGGTGCGGAGAAGAAAGACTAAACGGGTGTCGCGGCACCATTTATCATAACCCCATAGAATTGTAGAAAGATGAAGAAGAGACTGATTATAGCCTGCCTCGTGCCGTGCGCTGTCTGGGCACAGGCACAGGAGGAATGGACCTTGCGCCGTTGCATCGACCATGCCATCGACCATAACATAGAGATCCGTCGCGCGGAGAATGCCGCGGAACAGAGCGCAGTGGGCGTGAACACCGCCAAGTGGGCGCGCCTGCCGAACCTGAACGGCGGAGCGGGGCAGAACTGGAACTGGGGACGCACGCAGACGGCGGTGAAGGATGAGGCCACGGGCGACTATTCTACGGTGTACGTCAATACGAACAGCACCAGCACCAGCATGTCGCTCTCCACCACCGTCCCCCTGTTCACCGGGTTGGAGCTTCCGAACCAGTATGCGCTGGCCAAGCTGAACTTCAAGGCCGCCGTTGCGGATTTGGAGAGGGCGAAGGAGGACATCTCCATCAATGTGGCCTCCGCCTACCTGCTGGCACTGCTCGACAAGGAGCTGCACCAGGTGGCCCTCGGACAGGTGGAGCTGAGCCGGGAGCAACTGGCACGTCTCACGCGGCTTGCCGAGCTGGGGAAGGCGTCGCCCGCCGAAGTGGCCGAGGCGAAGGCGCGTGTGGCGCAGGACGAGATGAATGCCGTGCAGGCGGACAACAACTACCGGTTGGCACTGCTCGACCTGAGCCAGCTGATCGAGCTGGAGACGCCCGAAGGACTGGCGCTGCCCCGTCCGGCGGCGATGTCGGACCTGCCCGTCCTGACGCCGCCGGACGAGGTCTATCAGACCGCCCTGACGGCAAAGGCAGCCGTGCGTGCCGCGCAATACCGTCTGGAAGGCAGCAAGCACAGCATCCGCATCGCGCAGAGCAACTATTACCCCCAGCTCAGCCTGAACGGCAGTCTGGGGACGAACTACTATTCCACGCTTGAGCGCAGTTTCAGCCGGCAGATGCGCGACAACTTCAGCAAGTACGTGGGCTTCAACCTCAGCGTGCCCGTCTTCAACCGCTTCTCCACCCGCAACCGGGTGCGTGTGGCGCGGCTTCAGCAGGAGGAGTATGCGTTGCAGTTGGACAACGTGAAGAAGGCGCTTTACAAGGAGATACAGCAGGCGTGGTACACCGCCTTGGCCTCCGAGAGCAAGTACACCAGCAGCCGTACGGCGGCCGAGGCCAGTAAGGAGGCGTTCAGGCTGATGAGCGAGAAGTACGACAACGGCAAGGCGACCGCCGTGGAGTATAACGAGGCGAAGCAGAACCTCATGAGGGCACAGTCCGACGAGCTGCAGGCGAAGTATGAATACCTGTTCCGTACGAAGATACTGGATTTCTATAAGGGGGTGGCGATCGAGTAGGTATCGGGGAGTGGTGCGCGTCGCGTGCGGGAAGGCTGCGGGATGTGTGCGGGAAGACTGCGCGTCGCGTGCAAGAAGGCTGCGGATGGCAAGCCCTGTGTGGACACTCAAATCCAACAATGCAACTATAACGCAGCGGGAAAACGCCATTTAACATCCTTTGATACTATGGAGCCGATATGTTAACGCTACGGTTCCATTTTAACACCAGTCGTTAGGACTGGGAGTGTACTAGCGAGGTACTGGCGGGGTACTGGGGGGGGTAGTGGCGGCGGAGTGGCTGAAAAACGATGAAATTTCGACAAAAATATTAATCTTATTTAACCGGTTTCCGTGAACCGTTTTTCAGCCATGCATCATATTTCCGTGAACCCTTTTTCGGCCGTCCCCCGCAAGACGCGCTATTTGGCATGCCGGATGCCTTCCCTTTTCCTCCGAAAAACCTTCCGCTTTCGCCCGGAAAACCTCCCCCTTTCTCCCGAAACGCCTCCCCGAAACGCCCCTCCTTCTTTTTTCCCCCTATCCCTATATCCATTCTGACCGATTTCATGTATATTTGCCGTATGAATCCATTCGTCAGCATAATCATCCCCTTCTACGGCGAGGCAGACCCTGCCTTGTTGCAGCGCGCCCTCGACTCCATACGCGGACAGGGGATGGCGGAAGAAGAATACGAAATCATCATCACCGACGATGCCGGCCGGACCACTGGCGGCGCGCGCAACAACGGCATGCGGCAGGCCCGGGGCGAGTACCTGCTCTTTGTCGATGCCGACGACATCCTGCTGCCCCGTGCCCTCCCCCCCTGCCTGACACTCCTGAGGCAGCACTCGCCCGACATCCTGCGTTTCGGCTTCCGCCAGATACGGCGCGGCACGACTCCCGCCCCGCCTCCCCAGCCCCACGTACAGCCGCCCACATTCACCCGATACCCCTCCGGCCCCCACTATATGCTGTCCACCAACTTCCTGGGCGTCGTCTGGGCGCACCTCTTCCGCCGCGACATGCTCGAAGCAGCCCGCCTCACCTTCTGCGAGACCAGTCTCTTCGAAGACGAAGAATTCGTGGCCAAAGCCTATTACCACGCCCGAAGCATGCTCGTAGCCCCCTGTCAGGCCTACGGCTACAGCTGCCTGCCCTACGGCTACAACTCTCTGCCCGACTCACGCTCTCTGCCCGACACAGCGCTCGCCCGCTCTAAGAAAATGGACGCCTTCTGCTTCATGCTCCTTCGCCTGAAAGCACTCCACAGTTCCGCGCAGCCGAACACCCTGCCCGAGAAAGCCCTGTGCCGCAGGATACGCTTCCTCACGATAGACTACATCCGCCGGATGCGGTACGACCGATGCCGCATCAACGAGATAAACCGCCGGCTGTCATTCATCAAGCACGTCGGACTCTTGCCCTTGCCCCACCAAGCATACGGCTGGAAGTACCGCCTCACAGCCCTTCTCGTCAACCTCTATGCCCGATTGTTCTTACGAAGATACAAACCCCTATACCCCACCTGCCTATGAAAATACTGCTACTCGGAGAATTTAGCGGCCTGCACTGGAACCTTGCCGAAGGCCTGCGCGCCTTAGGATGCCACGTCACCGTAGCCTCCGACGGCTGCGGCTGGCGCAACTACCCGCGCGACATCGCCCTCGACCGCCCGACCGACAGCCTGCGCCACGGCATCGCCTGCCTCCTGAGCATCCTGCGACACCTGCCCGAATTCCGCGGATACGACGTAGTCCAGCTCATCAGCCCCTACTTCCTCCGCCTGCGGAGCGAACGCACCCTGCCCGTCTACCGCTACCTGAAGCGCCACAACGGCAAAGTCTTCCTGGGCGCCTTCGGCACCGACTACTACTACGCCCGCGCCTGCATGGAGACCGATACCTTCCGATACTCCGACTTCAAGATAGGCGACCGATACCGCGACACCCCCTTCAACCGCGTCACCCTCCAAGACTGGTACCACGGCGCCTCCGCCCGCGCCACCCGCGCCATTGCCCAGACCTGCGACGGAATCATCGCCTGCCTGTGGGAATACTACGTCTCCTACCGGCCCCACTTCCCCCGGAAGACCGTCTTCATCCCCCTGCCCATCGACCGGCGCGAAATCGTCCCGCGCGTGCGCGCCGTGCCCCAAGTCCTCAACTTCTTCGTCGGCGTGCAGACGGCACGCAGCAACCTGAAGGGAACGGACATCATGCTCCCCGTCCTCCGCCAGGTGCAACGGCGATACCCCGACCTCTGCCGCATCACCGAAGTGCACGACGTCCCCTACGACCGCTACCGGCAGCTGATGGACGACGCCGACGTCCAGTTGGACCAACTCTACTCCTACACCCCCTCCATGAACTCCCTGCTCGCCATGGCCAAGGGCCTGACCGTAGTGGGAGGCGGCGAACCCGAAAACTATGACATCATCAACGAACCCCGCCTACGCCCCATCATCAACGTCCTGCCCGACCGGCAGGACATCTACCGGAAGCTGGAAGACCTTGTCCTCCACCGCGAACGCATCCCCGAACTCTCGGCACAGAGCATCGAATACGTGGCACGGCATCACGACCACATCGAGGTGGCCCGCCGCTACCTCGACTTCTGGAGCAGACGGTAAACATCGTCCCGCCCTTGTCTCGCTTTTGCCTCGTTCTTCTATCCTCGTGTCGGCTTTTTTCTGTACACTTTCCCCCTCCTCGCAGTCCTTCTTCCTCCCTTCGGGACGCATGCGCGAGGGGCAGATTGACCCTTCGTCGGACGGATTTCACCTTTCGCACGGACATGCCTTTTCCTCTGTCGCATAGCCCCCCCCTTAAGGTATGATGTAACATGAGCAAAGAAAAATGATATAAATCTCCCCCATGATGTAATATCGGCAAAGGAATATGTTAGATAACCGAATCCTGTTTTCAAAAATCTTGTGTATATTTGTTGTCGGGAGATTCAGCCTCAGGCGTCCGGACCGGATGCTTCGCTGACGAATACTTCCCGCTACCGAAAACTCTAACGAAAAAAGATATGACCATGCGAAACCGTTTTTGTATTTTTCTACTGGCAGTCATTGCCTATAGTGGCGCGATTCTTGCGCAAACCCGCCGTGCCGGCAATCCGGTGATTTATGCCGATGTGCCGGACATGTCCATCGTCCGGGTGGGAGACACGTATTACATGAGCAGCACAACCATGCACATGGCCCCCGGCGTCCCCATCATGAAGTCGAAAGACCTCGTGAACTGGCAACTGGTGAGCTACTGCTATGACGTCCTCGACGACATGGACGAACTGAACCTCACCGGTGGCAAGAGCACCTACGGGCGAGGCTCTTGGGCAAGCTGCATCCGTTATCATAATAAGAGGTATTACGTAACCACCTTTGCCCAGACCACCGGAAAGACATACGTCTTCACCACCGACAACATAGAGAAAGGCTCCTGGACCACCACCACTTTCACCCCCGCCCATCACGACCACACAGTCTTCTTCGACGATGACGGCCGCATCTACATCATTTGGGGCGGAGGCCGGTTGCACGTAGCCGAACTGAAAGACGACCTGTCCGGCCTCAAGGAAGGCACGGAGCGGATACTCATCGAAAACGCCAGTGCCCCCTCGGGCAACAACGTCAGCCTGCCTGCCGAAGGCTCGCAGCTCTTCAAGGTGAACGGGAAGTATTATCTCTTCAACATCACCTGGCCCAAGGGCGGAATGCGCACCGTGGTCGTCCATCGCTCCGACAGCATGGACGGACCGTGGGAAGGCAAGGTCGTCCTTCAGGACAAAGGCGTTGCCCAAGGTGGCCTGGTCGATACCCCCGACGGAAGGTGGTTTGCCTATCTATTCCGCGACAATGGTTCGGTGGGGCGCATCCCTTACTTGGTTCCTGTGAAGTGGGAAGAGGGCTGGCCCGTGCTCGGCATCGACGGCAAAGTGCCCGACACGCTGGAACTTCCTGCCGGCAAAGGCCTGATTCCGGGCATTGTCGCCTCAGACGAGTTTACCCGCAAGAAGGGGGACGCCGCCTTGCCCCTGGTCTGGCAGTGGAACCATAACCCCGACAACTCCCTCTGGTCCGTCAGCGAACGCAAGGGCCATCTCCGCCTGAAGACCGGCCGCCTGGACAATGACTTCCTGCAGGCACGCAACACCCTGACGCAACGCACCATCGGTCCCGCCTGCTCTGCGACCACTTCCCTCGACCTGTCTGCCATGAAAGAGGGAGACTTCGCAGGACTTGCCCTCTTGCAGAAGAAGTACGGGCTGGTAGGCGTGAAGGCAGAAGGCGGCGTGAAGAAACTGGTCATGGTCAGCGCACAGACCGACAAGCCGGAGGAGGTGGAAAGCCTGCCGCTGAACCAAAATACCGTATTCCTGAAAGCGACTTGCAACTTCGTGGAACGGGCGGACGAAGCGGACTTCTACTATAGCCTGGATGGCAAGAAGTGGGTGAAGATAGGCAGCCGGCTCAAGATGGCCTATACCATTCCGCACTTCATGGGATATCGCTTCGGCCTCTTCAACTATGCAACGCAGACGGCAGGCGGTTATGTGGACTTCGACTATTTCCGTATCGCTGGAGAGTGAGCCTTTGTCTCCTCGTCTCCTCGTCTCCTCGTCACCTTGTTTCCTGCGAAACTTGAACTTGCGAAAGTTGAGCAAACAATTATAAATCAGTAATCCGTATTTAGCAATGAAAAAAGAAAAAGTAATATTCTCGACAGGCAGACAGGTCATCCTGTTCTTCCTCTGTATGGCAATGTTCTCTACAGGAGGATTTGCCCAACATGGCAAAAGTAAGAAAGTAAAGAACGCCCCCGTCTTCTCGCAAGTGGTCTATCAGGGAGACGACAAAGTCTACAATGAGCATCCGCTGAAGGCTGGTGAGTTCTACAACCCCATCTTGCAGGGCTGCTATCCCGACCCGGCCATCACCCGCAAGGGCGACGACTATTTCCTGGTCTGCTCCTCCTTTGCCATGTTCCCCGGTGTCCCCATCTTCCATTCCAAAGACTTGGTGAACTGGACGCAGATAGGCCATGTGCTTGACCGCACCTCACAGCTGAAAGTGCACGACACGGGCATCAGCGCCGGTGTGTATGCCCCCGCCATCAAGTACAATCCCAATAACGATACGTTCTACATGATTACAACCCAGTTTGCCGGAGACTTCGGGAATATCATCGTGAAGACCAAAGACCCCTTCAAGGGCTGGAGCGATCTGGTGAAGCTGAACTTTGAAGGAATAGACCCTTCCATCTTCTTCGATGATGACGGAAAGGCATACGTGGTTCATAACGACGCCCCTAACCGAGGCGAAGCGCTCTATGAAGGGCATCGTGTCATCAAGATATGGGAGTATGATGTAGAGAACGACCAAGTGATAGCCGGAACAGACCGCATCATCGTGAACGGCGGAGTGGACTTGGCAAAGAAGCCTATCTGGATAGAAGCGCCACATCTTTATAAGAAAGACGGACGCTACTACCTGATGTGTGCCGAAGGCGGCACGGGTGGCTGGCACAGCGAGGTAATCTTTGTCAGCGATACCCCCAAGGGACCCTATAAGCCTGCTCCGAGCAATCCCATCCTGAGCCAGCGGTATCTGAATCCCGACCGTGCGAACAAAGTGGACTGGGCAGGCCATGCTGACCTGGTAGAGACGCCCGACGGCAAGTATTATGGTGTATTCCTGGCGATACGTCCGAACGAGAAGGGAAGAGTGAACATGGGGCGTGAGACGTTCATTCTGCCAGTGGACTGGTCAGGTGAGTTCCCTGTCTTCGAGAACGGACTTATCCCGATGGAACCTAAACTGAACATGCCCGAAGGCGTGGAGAACAAGACGGGCAAAGAGGGTTACTTCCCTAACGGCAACTTCACGTTCACTGAGAACTTCACGTCTCCACAGTTGGATTATCGCTGGATTGGCTTGCGGGGTCCCCGCGAGGAGTTTGCCTCCGTGCTGAAGGAGGGTGGTTTGCAAATCACTCCCTTCCCCGTGACCATCAAGGAGGTGAAACCCACTTCAACCCTCTTCCACAGACAGCAGCACAACAACTTCTCCTTTACTGCAACACTGAAATACGCTCCGAAATCGGAAAAGGACTTGGCAGGCATTACCTGCGCACAGAGCGAAAGGTTCAACTATGTGTTTGGTGTGACCAAAAAGGATAAAGACTTCTATCTGGTACTGGAGAGGACAGAAAGAGGTACTTCGAGAGTGCTTGCCAGCACCAAGGTGGAGTTGAAAGAACCGATTCGCCTGCAAGTGAAGGGAACAGGCGATGACTATGAATTCAGTTACTCTACCGGTGGCGACCGCTTTGTACGCTTGGGCGGCATCGTGTCTGGTGATATTCTCTCAACCAATGTAGCCGGAGGATTTACAGGTTGCCTGCTCGGTCTGTATGCTACTTCGGCCAATGATATCCTTGTGGAATAATCTGCAGTAAAAAGCGGTTATGGTATAAAGGAATTTATGCAATCGATAATCCTTCCGATCTCTCTGTCCGTCAGCAGGGGGGAGATGGGAAGGCTTAACTCCTCGTTATGGATGCGTTCCGTAATGGGGAGTTTCTGCATTCCATACGCCTGTCGTAGCGCCGCCTGTCGATGAGGCGGGACGGGATAGTGGATTTGTGTCTGGATGTGATGCGCGGCCAGATGCTGCTGTAGCTTGTCCCTGTGGGGAGAGAAGACGGGGAAGATGTGGAAAACGTTGTCTGCACCGATGCCCTGGGGGGCGATGTTGTTCCGTAGGTGCAGTCGTCCCCAGTGGATATGTTCGTGGTATAGGCGGGCTATTTCGCGGCGGCGGGCATTGTCCTTGTCCAGGCGGGGAAGTTTTACGGAGAGGGCGGCTGCTTGCAGTTCATCCAGGCGGCTGTTGATGCCTGGGTACTGGTGGATGTATTTGGTTGTGGAACCGTAGTTGGCAATGGCACGGATGAGAGTGGCAAGGTGGGCGTCGTTTGTTGTGACGGCTCCCCCGTCTCCCAGTGCGCCTAAGTTCTTGGCGGGGTAGAAGCTGAAGGCAGCGGCATCACCCAGGTTGCCGGCACGCAAAGGCTGTTCTTCGCCTCTTCGAAGGCTTTCACTGGAAATGATGCAGCCTCTTCGGAAGTCTTCGCAGGGAATGCTACCGTGTGCTTGGGATGCTTTAAGGCAGATAGCTCCATGTGCTTGTGCGGCATCTTCTATGATTTTCAGTCCGTAGCGGGTGGCGAGGTCGTGTATTCCCTGCATGTCTGCCAGGCGGCCGTACAGGTGGACGGGCAGGATGGCACGTGTGCGCGGGGTAATCAGGGTTTCGGCATAGGCGGTGTCGATGTTGCATGTTGCAGGAGAAGGCTCGCAGAGCACGGGTTTCAGACCGGCGCGCAGGATGGCGAGCAGGGTGGCGATGTAGGTGTTGGCGGGGACAATCACTTCGTCTCCGGCAGACATCGTTCCTGCTTCGCGGTAAGCGAGGAAGATGAGGGTGAGGGCATCCAGTCCGTTTCCGGTACCGATGCAGTGGACGGTTCCGCAGTAACGGGCGAAGTCTTGCTCGAAGCGGGCTGTGGCTTCACCGTAGAGGTACCATCCGCTGCGGGAGACGCGCGCGAGGGCGTCGGAGAGGGCCGGTTCGAAAGAGGCGTTGAGCTGTTGCAGGTCCAAGTACTTTATCATGGGTTCGGTTGGTGGATGAGGTTAGAGTTTTAGTTCATAGATGTCGTATAGGATTGCCCTTGCGCCGAAACCTTCTTTCTGGAAGAGCAGTCCTTCGTTCAGTATCTGTCCGCCCTGTTCGGTGGATATGCCGAAGTCGAAGTAGCGTTTGTGGGCATAACGCTCGCATATCAGTTGCTGGAACAGTAAGTCGAGTGCGCCTTGTTTCTTTCCGAGTGGAGAGGCGGCGATGTATTGCACGTGGGCCACTTGTTCCGTCTCGTAGACGACGCATCCGCCCAAGGTCTCTTTACCATTACATACGCGGAAGAGGGCGATCTGTTGGGGGAAGTTCCGGTGGAGCCGGCAGATCTCTTCCAGGGTGTGTACGGGGGAGGTGTGATACCGTTCGTGCAGGTTTGCTTCCAGTATCTCCCAGAAAGAGGCAAAGTCTTCGTCTTCGGTGATGGTCAGGGCATGTGCCAGGGCCTTTTTCTGCTGGCGTCGGCGGAGCGTGCGGAAGGGTAGCCGGTCGGCAGGGGCGATGGTTGATGAGAGGCTACGGGCGGTAAGTGTGGCTCCCATACGGGTGAGGACATACAGGTCTTCTTCCGCTGGATAGCGATGATAGATGTGGGGTATGGCGCGATAGATGAATGATTTCAGATGGTATTCTTCTTGCAGGTATCCGAGTACGGCGTGGAACGCATCCCTCACCTGCTGCAAGGTTATGGAGGGAGACATGACCATTCCGGCGTAAGTCAGCCCCTGATGGGAATAGAAACAGCTGTCGGAGATATTGCCCGGCAATACGGCTATTAGTCTTTTATTGCAATAGATGAGCAGGGAGCAATCCTCGAAACGGTCGGCATGATAATCCATGTACTCACGCAGCAATAGAAATGTCCCGTTCTTGGAGTGGCAGACAAAGCGGTTCCAGCGCTCTTTGTCCTCTGCCGAATAGCGGACTATGTTCCATTTGGGGATGGTTGTTCTACTAATTCCCATGTCTTTATTTGTAGGATAGCGTTAAAGCTTCTCTGATATTAATCTGATATTAATCTGTTTTTTCGTTTCTTTTCTCCTGCCTTTCTTCCGCCTTCTGTGCTGTCTTGCTCCGCCTTCTGCGGTGTTTTGCTCCGGTGGCCATACGGGCATTCCTGTTTTCGTACATATAGGCATGTCCCGATGCTTCTGCCGGGTACGGATGATGCCTTTGATGGGTACGGATAGTGCAAATATAGACATATATGATTAAAAATTATTGGTTTTCTCTTCTTATAGTCCGAAAAAAAGAAAAAAGTACCTTTTTTCTTCCCTTTACGATGGGATGAAAATAGTATTATGTATATTTGTAGCCATCTAAAAAAACTGAACAAAATGAAAAGAATGACCTTGAAAATTATTTCTTGTGCGCTCTTGCTGATTGTACTGTCACTGAGTTCCTGTGAATCTGCATATAAAGTGGTACAAGCGAAAGGCACGATGGTAGCCATTGATTCTACATGGGACGCGAAGCCAGATGCCGAGGCTGTGACGTTGCTGGCCGGGTATAAGGCAAAAGTTGACAGTGTCATGTATCGTGTGGTAGGTACGGCGGAAATGAGCATGGACAAGGGAGCACCCGAAAGCCTGCTTTCCAATCTGGTGGCCGACGTGCTGCGTAATGCTGCCGGACAGGTGCTGGGTAAGCCTGCCGACATGGGATTGGTGAATATGGGTGGACTGCGCAATGTGTTGACCGAAGGTCCCATTACCTGCGAGAACATTTATGAGATATTGCCTTTTGAAAACTCCCTTTGCGTGCTGACCATGAAAGGTGTCTATCTGAAAGAACTGTTTAATAATATTGCGGTGCGTCATGGTGAAGGGGTCAGCGGAGTACAACTCGTGATAACAAAAGACGGAAGACTGTTCCAAGGCACGGTCGGCAGTCGCCCGGTAGAGGATGAACAGCTCTATACCATTGCCACCATAGACTACCTGGCCGATGGAAACGACGGTATGTTGGCTTTACCCCAGGCGGAGAAGCGGGAGTGTCCCGAAGGAGCCACCTTGCGCGGCCTGTTCATGGACTACGTGGAACGTCAGACTGCAGCAGGAAAGAAGATAACCTCCCGTATGGAGGGCAGAGTGATCGTGAAGGACGAGTGATCACCCGCTTTTTTTTAAAACCATTAAACCAGAAATCATAACGCTTATATTTATCATTCATGAAACGATATATTCTTATCTTATTGACAATCGGCTGTCTCCTTCCGGTTTCAGCACAGCAATCCAATGGAGCTATTCATCAGGAACCTCTTTGTCTGCTGACTCCCGATTCGGACCAAGGCACCAAGCAGCTGGTGATATTGCAGACAAGCGATACGCATAGCCGCATCGAACCTATTGCCGCCCGTGCAGCCGACCGCAATGCTGGCATGGGAGGGACGGTTCGCCGTTCTACTTTCATAAAGGAAGCGCGTGAGGCGAATCCCGACCTGTTGCTATTCGACTGTGGGGACATCTCTCAGGGAACGCCTTATTATAACATGTTTCAAGGTGAGGTGGAAATCAAGATGATGAACCTCATGGGCTACGATGCCATGACGATTGGCAACCATGAATTTGATTTCGGCTTGGAGAACATGGCACGCCTGTTCCGCATGGCACGCTTCCCCGTCGTATGTGCCAATTACGATGTGACGGGCACCGTGCTCGAAGGCCTGGTAAAACCCTACGTCATCCTCGAACGCGCCGGACTGACCATTGGTGTCTTCGGCCTCGCCCCAAAGATGGAAGGGCTGGTGCAAGCCGATAAGTGTGAAGGGGTGGTCTATAACGACCCTATCGAAGCGGCCCGGAAAACCGTGGACATCCTGAAGAACCAAGAAAAATGTGATGTCGTTATCTGCCTGTCCCATCTTGGCTATCAGCTGGAGAACGCTCCTTGCGATGTGGAGTTGGCACAGAAAACGAATCATATTGATGCCATTCTGGGCGGACACACTCATACCTTCATGAAAGAGCCGGTCATCTATCTGAACAAGGACGGTGAAAATGTGCCTGTGCTGCACTCTGGAAAAAGCGGTATTTATGTTGGTATGCTGAAACTGACGTTAACCCAAGATAAAACCTCTAAATCTTCATCCAAGTAACCTCATTCAAGTAACGACATAAATGAAGAGAACTCTTCTCATACTGTTGATTGCCCTTTTGTGGGGCAATAGGGCATTGCTTTGCGCACAGACAGAGGTTCGCCCCCTGCCTTGGCCGGAGGATACTCGTTGCCGGCAATGGACCGATTCCGTACTGGCGAGCATGAACCTGCCGGAGAAGGTAGGGCAGTTGCTGCTCGCCACCCTCCCCGCCAAAGCTGACAAACAGGAAAAGAAACAGCTACGCGACCTGCTCAAGAAGCATAAGGTAGGCGGACTATCCTTCACCGAAGGTACTCCGGAAGAGCAGGCAATCCTGACCAACCTTGCACAGAAAACCTCCCAATCCCCTCTTCTGATAGCTACCGACAGTGAATGCGGTCTCTCCCAACATCTGGAAGATGTGCCCCGTTTCCCGAAGAATGCTGCTCTCGGCTGCATCGGAGACAATCGCCTGATTGACGAATACGGTCGTGAAGTGGCACGTGAGTTCCGCGAATTGGGGATACAGATCACCTTTGTACCTGATGCGGATACCGACACCAGTCTTTCTTCCCTGTTTGCGCCTGTACATTCCTTCGGTGAAGACGAAAAGCTGGCGGAAGAAAAAGAATCAGCCTACAGGCAAGGACTGGAAAGTGGTGGTGTATTCGCAGCTGAAGCGCTCAAAGTGAAAGATATCACCTCTGTACCGCGGCATGCAGCGGAAGCACTACTTGCCGGAGGCGATATGCTGAAAGTGCAGCATGCAGTAGGAGATGCCGTGAAAAGTGTGCTGGATGCTGTGAAAGACGGTGTGCTTACCGAATCGGAAATCGAAACTAAATGTCGCAAGATACTTGCCTATAAGTATCATTTGGGGCTGCATTTGCCGCGTAAACCATTGCGGGTAAGCGGCATGAGCTTCCGCATCCGTACAGACAGTGCACAGGCATTGGCAGCAAGATTGCGTCAGGCGGCAGTCACTGTGTTGGGCAATCATTTCGGGATATTACCCCTGACACCCGCCGCCGGTGCGCCAATAGCTGTATTGAGCGTGGGCGAAGGCGATGACCATACTTTCATGGAAGAGATGCAGCGCCTTTCCCCCGTCCCTGTGGAGCATCTCCATCTGACACGGGAGATGACCGCCGCCGACCGCCGCGAACTGGCAGACCGGTTGGCCGCTTACCGCCGCATCGTGATTAGTGTGTCCGGGAGGGATGTCGACTTGGTTGCCTATGCCGATTTCCTCGCTGAACTGGATGTACCCGCCCCGTTGGTATATGCCTTTTTCACCTCTTACAGGGAGATGCGGCTACTGGAGCCTGCCTTGAAGAAGTCAAGCGCCGTTCTTCTGGGACATTCGTCGGAACCGGACATCAAGCAGCATGTGGCAGGCGTATTGTTCGCCAAAGCCCCTGCCCAAGGAAAGCTCTCCATGAACATCGGGCTACTCTATCAGGCTGGTGAGGGCTGTATGGTCACTTCGGGCATGAAGCCGGGAAATTTCATCCCCGAAGATTTGGGCATGAAGTCCTACGAACTGCACCGTATCGACGCCATCGTCCGTGCAGGACTGGACGCCAAGGCCTATCCCGGTTGTCAAGTACTGGTTCTGAAGGACGGTCGTCCTGTCTACCACAAGTGTTTCGGCACGCACTCTGATAAGGACACCACTGCCGTGCGCCCTACGGATATGTTCGACCTTGCCTCCCTCACCAAGACCACAGCCACGCTGCTTGCCGTCATGAAACTATATGATGAAGGCAGGCTGAAACTGACTGACAAAGCCTCCCATTATCTACCTTTCTTGCGGAACACCAACAAGAAGAACATCACTCTCAAAGAGCTTCTCCTCCACGAATCCGGCCTCCCGCCCTACATTCGTTTCTATATGGAAGCCATCGACCCCAATTCCGTACACGGTCCTTACGCCCAAAGTTGGGTAGACCAATGGCATCATACCCAGGTGAGCGAGCATAGCTACTACTGCTCGGACTTCAAGTTCAAGAAAGGATTAGTCTCTTCTCAGGCATCTTCCGTCCACACTCTGCACGTGGCCGACGGAATGTGGTTGAACAAGAGTTTCAAGAATACCATCCTGCAACAGATTGCCCGCTGCGACATGGACAGCAAGCGATATGTCTATAGCGACCTCGGCTTCATCCTTCTGCAACAAGTCGTGGAAGCGATTGTCAAACTGCCGATGGACCTCTATCTTGCCAAGGAATTCTACGCGCCTATGGGCTTACAGCGTACCCTCTACCAGCCTTTGCAGCGATACTCCAAGCAAGAGATCATGCCCACGGCGTCCAATGACTTCTTGCGTCGGCAAGACCTGTGCGGCTATGTGCACGATGAGGCTGCTGCCTGCTTGGGTGGCATCTCCGGCAATGCGGGACTGTTCTCCACGGCAACCGAAGTGGCCATGCTCTATCAGATGCTGCTGAACGGAGGAGAGCTGAATGGCAAACGCTATCTGAGCGAGGCCACCTGTCGTCTGTTCACGACAGAAACATCCGCCATCAGCCGTCGTGGGCTGGGCTTTGACAAACCCGACCTGAAGAGCCCGAAGAGCAACCCTTGTGCTCCTTCCGCCCTGTCCGGCGTCTATGGGCATACTGGATTCACCGGCACTTGCGTTTGGGCAGACCCCGTGAACCGGATGGTATATGTCTTTCTCAGTAACCGCCTGTGCCCCAACGTGTGGAACACGAAATTAGGAGAAATGAATATCCGCACTGACATACAGGAAGCCATCTATCGAAGCCTGAAATAACCTGCGCATCAAGTAGCGGAAAGGCACGACAAATACGGTGTTTTTTACTAATTAGTCCAAAAAACTCCCTCTTTACCGTGCCTTTCTGTCCGAAATGCTATACCTTTGGTAGCCTTAATGTATAACAGATGATGATGAAAAAACTATTCCTATCTTTTCTTATTATATGCGGCTGTCTTTTCTGTCCTGCTATCCGGGCACAGGTGCAGCCCATACAACAATCTCTTCTTTCTTCCGTCGAACCCCTCATGCTCCGTCGGCTTCCCGATGACGAGCGGTGTCGGCAGTGGGTAGACTCCGTGCTCCACCGGATGAGCCTGAAAGAACGCATCGGCCAGTTGTTTATCTATACCATTGCTCCGGAACAGAACAAACCCAATTGCGACCTGCTGCGCAAAGTGGTGAACGACTATAAAGTGGGCGGACTGCTCTTCTCCGGCGGACTGACAGAGAACCAGGTCGCCCTGACGAACGAGGCGCAGAAGATGGCGAACATCCCCTTGATGATCACCTTCGACGGCGAATGGGGACTGGCAATGCGTCTGCGCGGCACGCCGGTGTTTCCCCGCAACATGGTGCTGGGCTGCATCCAGAACAATGAACTTCTGTATGAGTACGGTCGTGAGATGGCACGCCAATGCCGTGAACTCGGGGTACAGGTCAACTTTGCCCCAGTGGCGGATGTGAATATCAATCCGAAGAATCCGGTCATCAACACCCGTTCCTTCGGCGAAAGCCCTGCAAACGTGGCAGACAAGGTGATCGCCTACTCCCGCGGGCTGGAAGAGGGCGGCGTGCTCTCCGTCAGCAAGCATTTTCCCGGACATGGCGATACGGATATCGATTCACATCATGCCCTGCCCGTACTACCTTTTTCGCGTGCGCGACTGGACAGCGTGGAACTGTATCCGTTCAAGCGGGCCATTCAGGCGGGACTGTCCGGCATGATGGTGGGACACTTGGAAGTGCCCGTACTCGAACCGAAGAGGGGAGTGCCCTCTTCGCTCTCCCGTCGCGTGGTGCACGACTTGCTGATTACAGAAATGAACTTCCGTGGATTGGTATTTACGGATGCGTTGGCGATGAAGGGCGTCTCTACTACCGACCATACGGTTTGTCTGAAAGCCCTGAAGGCGGGACACGACCTGTTGCTTGTACCTCGCCGTATCAAAGAGGAAGTGGATGCCATTCTGGATGCCGTGAAGAGTGGCGAACTGGCTGAATCGGAAATCGAAGCGAAATGCCGGAAAGTGCTTACCTATAAGTATGCCCTCGGCTTGTCGGTGAAACCGTTTGTCCGCCTCTCCGGACTGGGGAACCGTCTCAGCACGGCGCATACCCGTGACCTGATACGACGGCTGAACCAGGCTGCAATCACCGTACTGCAAAACAAAAAGAATATGCTTCCGCTGGATGCCGATACCCGCAAGGTAGCTGTGCTGAATGTAGGCGAGGCGAAAGAACTCCAGCCTTTCCTGAAAGAACTCTCTTCCGGTAGGCAGGGTGTTGTCCCTGCCGTCTTCCAGTTGAAGAAGGAGATGCCGGCTACTGCCCGCAAGCAACTGCGCGATTCTTTGTTGCAATACAGGCGGGTACTTGTCTGTGTCACCGAGCATCGCTTGGCGCCCTATCAGGCTTTCCTCAATGAATTTGCCCCGACCATGCCCACCGCCTACTTGCTCTTCATACCCGGAAAGCAGGTATTGCAGATACATCGTGCGGTCTCTGCGGCAGATGCCGCCATTCTGGCACACTCTTCTTCCGCCGATGTGCAGGCACAGACAGCCCGCATCCTCTATGGCGATGCTACGGCGGACGGGCGCCTTTCGGCAAGTATAGGCACCCTGTTTGCCACCGGTGACGGACTGACCATCACCCCGAAAACCCCGCGCCACTCCATTCCCGAAGAACATGGCGTGAACTCCCGCCTGCTGTCACGTATCGACGAGATAGCGCAAGAGGGCATTGAAGGAGGGGCATACCCCGGTTGTCAGGTCGTAGTGCTGAAAGATGGCAAGGAGATGTATAACAAAGCCTTCGGAACACATACCTGGGGAGGTGCGGCCGTCCCGTCTGCCAACAGGCTTCTGTCTGTGTCAGACATCCCCGGTGCCGGACTTCCGGTGCTGCCGACTGATGTCTACGACTTGGCTTCGCTGACCAAGACCACGGCGACGCTGCTTGCCGTCATGAAACTGTACGACAAAGGCCGTCTGAGTCTTACGGACCGTGCTTCAGACTACTTGCTCTGGTTGCAGGACACGGATAAGAAGAACATCACTATCCGACAGCTGCTGCTGCATGAATCCGGCCTGCCCTCCACACTGCTGTTCTATCAGGAGGCGATAGACAAGGAGAGTTACGAAGGAACCCTCTTCAAAGCAAGGCCCGATGCACAGCATTCCGTACAGATAGGCCGGCAGACCTGGGCTAATCCGAAATTCAAATTCCGTGAGGGACTGGTGTCCAAAGTGCGTACCGCAGAACATACCTTGCAGGTGAGCGATAGCCTGTGGCTGAGCCGTTCTTTTAAAGAAGAGTATCGGCAGAAGATAGTGAAGACGCCGTTGCGCGACCGCCGTTATCGCTATAGCTGTGTGGGCTTCATCTTGTTGCAACAGGTGGTTGAGGCGCGTACGGGAATGTCGATGGATGCTTTTCTCGAACAGGAATTTTATGCGCCGATGGGGCTGAAGCGCACGGGCTATCTGCCGCTGCAAGGTGGCGCAACGGCGGGTGCCGTCTATACCGGTACGGTGTCGGGTGCCCATCAGCCCATACCGAAAGCTGAAATCGTACCCTCTTCCGTAGACCCTTTCTTGCGGAAAACGGTTCTTCAAGGATTTGTACATGATGAATCTGCGGCTTTCCAGGGCGGCGTATCGGGCAATGCCGGACTCTTCTCCAATGCTACCGAAGTGGCACGCATCTACCAAATGTTGCTGAACGGCGGCGAACTGGATGGCAGGCGCTATCTGAGTGCGGAGACATGCCGCGTGTTCACTACCACTGTCTCCGGCATCAGCCGTCGCGGCCTCGGTTTCGACAAGCCCGACCGTCGGAATCCGGCAAAAAGCCCGTGTGCAGCTGCCGCACCGTCCACCGTCTATGGGCATACCGGCTTTACGGGCACTTGTGCCTGGGTGGATCCGACGAACGGGATTGTTTATGTCTTCCTTTGCAACCGCATCTATCCCGATGCGTGGAATACGAAACTGACCAAGCTGGATATCCGTACGCGGATACAGGAGGCGGTGTATCAGGCGTTAGGCAAGTGATTGTTAGAACATTGTTTTTAGTAAAACGATTGTATGTCCCCTAATTTCTCACTTACTTTAAGCATGCTTAAATAGTCTATTAGCAGAATTGTTTATAGAATAAATTTGGGTCAAGGATATCCCCAGAACGTATCAGCTCCGTATCGGGTCCGTACCCATTCCGTGTAGAAGTACCCTTGCATGGAGAAGTTACGGAGCAAACCCGTTTTAGGTATGTTTCGGATAGGGATTTAGCAAACAAATGGTTTCGGTAATGGGTTGAGATCTTATCTTATTCTTGTATGAGATGTTATCTTGCCAATATAAAGAATGGTTCTGGCTGTAAGAAAACTGTTTTTGATTTCAGATATTCTAAATCATCGACACGGGAAAATGGGATTATGAAAATCTTTCAGCATAGAATCGTTTCATCAAACATTCTGGATGAGGTGGCTTGTTTTTATGGCTATTTCATTATTTGTGGTTATTATCAATTAGCAAATGGAAGTAATAGATGGTATTTTTATATAATTATAAACCTGTTGACGGAATAATACGGAGAAATGGCAGGTGACTGGCTTATTTGTGCTGATGGTAAAATATGGCAATGTTTTTATGGCTTATTCCATATTATATTTTGATAAGTGTTATCCTTGTTCTGAGGTATTGTGGGCGGGGTGGAAAATTCTTAGTAAAAATTTGCCGGATTTTTAGTAAAAATTGGGTGAAAACTTAGTAAAAGTAACTATTCAGCGAATCGAATACAATCATGTTGGTCAGCAACAATTTTAGAA
>NZ_CAJUHF010000045.1 GCF_910585845.1 uncultured Bacteroides sp.
GCGCAAAGATACGCTGGGTTGCGATGCGTGTCAAGGCGGAAAATAGAATGGTTACCTTTTCAATGAACGAGATGCCGTCAATCAATATGTTGTTACACTTTGCCCCAAACTCTACTGTCCATCGTTTCTACGAGATGTAAACTCTTTAATACTCTCAATTGTAGCATAAAATCCCGTACCACCAATATGAAACTTATTCTCATTAATTGTACCTATACTTTCTGTGTAAAATTTAGGTAGCTTTGTGAATGTAAATACTCTAGATAAATAAATATGATCGTATCTTTCCAAATCAATATTCGAATCAAGTATTAATTCAAATGGAATATGATTGTCGTACAAGAATCCTGCAATCTTTAATAATGCTAAATTGGGATGACGCGTTCCATTGTCTAAAAGGTCTGCATCAACCAATCCTATACATTTATACATTAGAGGTACTCTTAATGCTTTCATTCTTTTCTATTCTTTATCGACCACAAAAGATCTTTCACATCTACATCAAGTGCCTTCGCGATGGCCACCAATGTTTCTAAATTGGGTTGCATAGTGTTGGTACACCATTTTGAAACAGTAGCAGGATCTTTTCCTACTTGTTCTGACAACCATTTATTGGTACGTTTCTTTTCAGCAAGCACCACTTTAAGACGATTTATATCCTGTGCCATATCTATATTAATCTTAATCTGTAAGTATCGTAAATATCTTCTTTGTATACCCTATTTCGTTTCTTGATGCTCCTTCCAGATTTCTTCAGCCAAATATTTGTCACTTCGACAATGCAAATCTGCTACTCCCTCTTCAATCATATCTGCTGTTTCTGAATTATAGTATATATCTGTCGCTTCATCAATCGAAACTCCATACATTTCACAAATACAAAGAATAATTCTAGCACACTGGGCACTTCTCATTATTTGTTTGCTATCTTCGCTCATACCTGTTCACTATTAATGTAAGTAAGACTTTCTCGCAACATTCTTTCTGTGCGTATACAATATTGTATATTGGGCTTTTCAAAACGCAATAGTCCAAGAGCTTCCTCTTGTGATATTTCGTGAGCGAAATATCTATCAAGAGTGAGGATTACTCTATCATTGGCGATTCCTCCAACAACCATATCGTAATCTCCAACATCTTTTCCATCCCGGCATTGAGCTACAAAATCAAGCCAGTTTTCATCGTAAGAGTCAAATTTCAAAATTTTCCATTGAGAATCATCATCGAAAGAAAATTCGTATGTGTTGAGCCATGCATGTTGTCCTCTTCTCTTGAAACGCTGTGCATATCTTACAGCCTGTTCATATAATGAAGTTAGGTAAAAGCCACGACCAAAATCCAGATAATTGCGAGAATGCAGAGTATCTGGAGATTCAACAATAACATTAGATGAATGGTAAAGTTTCATGCTTCTAAAACTCCTTTCTCCCTCATATATTCAGTAAGATCTTCCATCAAGTATCTAGAGCTGAATGTGTGAAGCACATCGTATGAGGGAACGATGTATTCATATAAAATACCTGATACTTTTAATCGGCTATATATTTCCTTTTGTGGCAATTTCAGCAGTATGGAAAGTTTGCTTATGCAAAACGTCACAAATTCAAGTGTCTTTTTATCCATAATATCTTACCTTATTATAAAATTATACTAATTATTTGTCCTGCTTTTATAGCTTAACTATAAGCAAAAGTAATAAGAATATATGAGAACAAAGACGATTTTGTTGATTTACTTCGATTTTTCTTAAAAATATTATCAAAAGATTGAATCATGATGCATTTATTTGAAAGATTTTAAGCATATCATCATTTTCTTGGGTACTTGCTGTGGTTTCTTGGGTACTAGATTCATTTTCTTGGGTACTTTATTGTGGAGTACAATTATCAACCAGGCCTTTCTACGTAATAAGTAAGAAAACAATCTTCGTATGAACTTTACAGAAATTAGTAAAACGCCTCATATACAAAAGTATGGACTTTAAGATGATTTGAATTATTGAGCTATAACTCGATATTTTTTAGACTTATAGCTCAATAATACCCATTATTCTCATTTGCAGAAATTAATTTTATTCGATAAATACTACTTGTTCAATGGTATTAGAACATACTGAACATAACAATATTATTGAAGTTTTCCCTTGAACTACTATACATGTCATATAGATGTATTATTTATGTATTATACACCCAACCCAAATCAAGAAAATGTAGCAGTTTTGTGCTTCTTATGCCTTTTCTTTTGGTTGTTCGGGTAGAATATCATACCTTTGCATTGGTTTTGTAACATGTTGATTATCAGTGCTTGTTTTGATTCTTGCAACATGGACGCAACATCCGGTGCTAACGCATTGATAGTGAATGATAGTTGATTTTTAAGAAGTAATGTAATGCCCCATAACATTACTTCTTATGGGGCATTACATTACTTCTTATTTTTACTTCTTTGTATGGGGTGATGCATTCCTCCGAACTAAAAGAGTAATCAGAAATAAATATCATATTTCATCCCTCACATCTTTCACCTAATCTATTAATTGTGTAGTATACAGATGATTATGGTGAAACATCTTATGAAAAGAAGAACCCAATTTGCCTGTACTGTACTATAGTGGTCATGCACGGCATCGCGGAGACGCTTACCACAGTCGTATCCGGTCAAAGCTAAGGGTTAGCATGATAATGTTGAGGTTTAGCGGCATAAACGTGAGGTTTAGCGACATAAACGTGAACTTTAGCCACTCCAAATTAATTTCCTTCCGTATCTACTTTGACTAATCCTCCCGTAGCAGGGTTGAACAACACTTTAATTACAGAATTCTTATTGAACAGTACAGGAGCGAGATATTCGATTACTCCAAACTGCGTAACAGGTATTTCTGCATTATATAACTCTTCGTTCTGATAGTTCAAGACCATTTGGGCTCTTCCGGGCACATTGTAGGCAATGCCATCAATTTGCTTTTTGGGAGCTTCTTCGGGAATGGCAATACTCTTAAGGTTAGTTACATTGATATATACAGGGGCACCCGCCAAGTCATCGTTTGCCACTACTCCCAGTTTTTTAGAGAAGCGGAAGGCAACTTCGTTTTTCATCTCTTTAGGAACGATACGGATGGTGTATATTTTCTCTTCAGTAGCGGTTTTACCGGTGAACATCTCTGTCATGGCACGTTCTTGCAAGGCGAGGTGATCCAGCATGAGTTTCAGTTGTGCTCCATCTTTGGGCATGTTGTCCGCTTCACCGCGCAGAAGGGCGTTTTTGCTTTCGCGGATGTTGTAGATTTCTTTGGCTACCAGTTCCGCCATTTTGGCTGTAGAGTTTGCCATCAGGATTTCTTCGGTCAGGAAATCGCTTGGGTTGACGGCGGGGGATTTCTCTTTGGGCTTGGGCTGCGCCGGAGTTGTATTCTTTTGTCCGCTGCCTAATGGCATATTGATGGACTGTACGATGCCGTCTTTGCTCAGTTCGATGAGTGGAGCTACGGTTTTCTCCTTCATCTTGACGAAATACACATTATCTTTATCAGGCACTCCGACGACTTCCGTCTGTATTTTGTCCAAGGTCCAGTAAGTGGCCGGTTCGGACGAGACATTGTTTATGCGTAGGTAGCGTTCGGCATATTTGGAGAATTCTCCAGGAGTATACACGTGCTTGGTTACTTGTACATTGAGTTCGATTTCTGTTTTGGGCAACATATAAGTCACTCCGTAGTCTTTGCCACGGGTGACGCCTGCTGTTACTTCTGTTTGTGCCATGGCGGTGGCAGAAAGCAACAGGGCCGAAAGCAGTACGATATTCTTCTTTTTCATAAGGCGCATTGGTAAATACGTTTTCAGTGAATGGACAAAGTTAATGAAGTTATCTTTTGGCAAGAGTAGTATTATAAAAGATTAACACAATATCGTCTTATGATATGGTAAGATTCGTCCCATGAGACGGATAATTTCGTCTCGTGAGGCAAAAAAAATCGTCCCGTGAGATAAAATTTTTCATCTCACGGGACGATTTTTTTTGTTCCATGGGACAGAATTGGTGTTATCCTTTCTTTTATTCCACGAATTGGATGCAAACGGGTTTGTCCACTGTGATGTCCTGATGCGTATCATGCAGCAAGCCGGTGACTGGATCGCGCTGAAAGACCTGAATCATGCGGCTGTCCCGGCAGGCAACTAAAAGAAATTTCCCGTTTGAAGTGATGGCAAAGTTGCGCGGATGTACGCCTGTCGGTTGGTAGGCGACTTTTGCCAACATGCCGGTTTTGGGATTGACTTCGAAGATGGCGATGCCGTCATTCTTCAGTCGGTTGCTGGCGTAGAGGTATTTGCCGTCGGGACTGAGATGGATGTCTGCGCTACCACGCGCACGAAGCGTGTCGGCGGAAATAGTCTGTATCTTTTCCAATTTTCCCTCCAGATAACTGAAAGCTACGATGTTGCCCGAGAGTTCGCCAATGAGGTAGGCATATTTTCCATTGGGGCTGAACGTCAGATGACGCGGACCGAAATCAGGTTCCACCTCGATGGCTTCGGCAGAAGGGTGGGGGATGAGGCTCTTGGGATGCATGACGAAGCGCAGAATGCGGTCGGCACTGAAGTCGGTGGCGAAGATGTAGTTGCCATCCGGCGAGAAGACAGCGCAATGCACGTGGGGTGTGGCTTGTCTATTGGCATCAGGTCCTCCTGTGCTCCCCTCGAAGAGGCTGTCGGCAGGTTCCAGCGAACCGTCTTTTTTCAGTGGGAATACGGACATGCTTCCACTGCTGTAGTTGGCTGTAAGTACTTCTTTTCCATTGGTGGAAACATAGCAAGGATCGGCGCCCATCGTCAGTTGGCGGTTCAATAGGCGGAGTTGACCGGTTGCTTTGTCGAAGGAGAAAGCATTGAGCGCTGCCGTGCTGTCGTTCATCTCGCTGACGGCATAGACGAATCTTCCGTCTTCGGAAGGAACAAGATAGGACGGATTGGGAACTTCGATGGAACTAAGTACGGTTGCATTGCCTGTCGACTGGTTGAAGCGGAAGGTATAGATGCCTTTACTTTCACCGTCGGTATATGTGCCCACCAGCATGGTGAGTTCATCATTTCCGTTGTCCGTTTTTCCTGCCTTGCGGGGCGAACATGCTGCCGTCGCTAATCCAAGCATTAAGAAAAGAAGCTTTCTCATAATTCGATAATGTATTTTTTTAAGGAGTTACTCAGGAATTATTCCCTATATCCCTTACTTCATTTCAATTTCACTTCCGCCACTCCTACACGATCGTCGTTCAGCACGATGCGCAGGTCGCTGGCGGTGGTTCCCTTGAATGTATATGAAATCAACTTTCCGTACTCGCTGACTGTACCCGAATAAACCGTCAGAAACTGTCCGCCGCCGCTCGAAAGCTGTATCTCAAATTCCGCCGGCAGACCGTTGCTTCTGCTGAACGCAATGGAAACGTTGTCTACCTTGGAGCCGTTTTCTAAGGCAAAGGTAATATAATCTCCTTTATTTCCCTCCCAGGCAGTGTCTATTTTTTTGTCGAGCACGTTCATTACGCTTTCTTGATTGGTGCTGGCGGTTACGGGACTGTCGGTTTTTGCTGATGATGTACGGGCCGGTGCATTCGGGTCTTCTACGGTCAGTGTCCCGCTCAGGCGGATATCTTCGGAAGAGGCGCCCAGCATGATGCTGAAGTCTCCCGGTTCTACGACCCATTCCATGTGCTTGTCCAGTAGCTCCAGATGCTTGTGGTCGAGGCTGAAGGAGACTTCTTTCGTCTCTCCCGGTTGCAGATGGATACGCTCAAATCCGGCAAGGTTTTTCTCGTAGGTGGTGACGCTGCTTAGTACGTCGCGGATATAAAGTTGTACCACTTCGTCGCCTTCCCTTTTGCCGGTGTTGGTCACTTTGCAGCGTACGGTTGCCTTCTGATGGGCGGTTATTACTTTGGGGGTGATGCTGATGTCGGAATATTCGAACGACGTGTAGCTCAGACCGTGTCCGAAAGGATAAAGTGCACCGTTGACGCGAGACATATTGCCGTCGGGACCCGGATTCTTTCCTCCGTCAATCTGTGAAGAAGGCTTGTAGGGGAAGTTGAAAGGAATTTGCCCTACGCTTTTCGGGAAAGTGACTGTCAGTTTTCCGCCCGGATTGTAATCCCCGAAAAGCACATCGGCAACTGCCGTCCCTCCTTTGGAACCGGGATACCAAGCTTCCAGAATGGCTGGAACAAAACGGTCCGCCCAGTTGACGGATAGCGGACGGCCATTGATCAATATCAGTATGACAGGTTTTCCGGTTTCCTGCACGGCTTGCAAGAGCTTCAATTGCCTTCCCGGAAGCTCAAGGCTGCTGCGCGACTTGTTTTCGCCGCAAGTGCGTTGCCCTCCGCCCAATACGACTATTGCTACATCGGATTGGCGCGCATTCTCTACGGCTTTTTCTATTTCCGTCCGTTCTTCACCGGTCAGGGGAAAATCGAAGAGTTCGCTTTCCGGCCAGTTGTCGTCCACAAGATTACACCCTTTTGCGTAGAGTACTTCCGCTTTGCCTTCCGCTTTTTGGCGGATGCCCTCCAGTACGGTAGTCACTTCCACTGCCAACGGACCGTAATGGGTCAGCGCGTATCGTTCTTCGTTGGCGTTCGGACCGCAGACGGCTATCTTCTTTATATTGTTGAGATCCAGCGGCAGGATGTTGCCCTCATTTTTCAGCAAGACAAGGCTTTCGCGAGAAGCTTGCAGGGCTATAGCCTCATTCTCTTCACTTTCCACTTCCTTGTCGGCACCGGAAAGGTCGGTCTGATAGGGGGCATCGAACAATCCGATAAGGAATTTCACCCGCAGGATGTCCCGCACACGGTCGTTGATGACCTCCTCGCTCAGTCCGCCTTCCTTGACCAGTTCGCGGAGTGGATTCACATACGATTCCGGCGAGCGGAACGTGCAGCGCACATTCAGTCCGGCTTCTACGCTTTGGCGTACTGCTTCTTTCATGTCTTTGGCTGTACCGTGTTTGGTATAGAGATATTCCACGGCATCACTGTCCGAGACCACATAGCCACGGAATCCCATTTCGCCGCGCAGGCGTGTGGTGAGCCAATAGAAACTGCCTTGGATGGGGACACCGTCGTAGTCATTGTACGAACTCATCACTCCCAGCAGTCCTGCTTCCTTTATGACCCGTTTGAAAGGATATACATGAATCATTTCCACTTCCCGTGGCGAGGTTTGCGGGTCTACTCGCGCCATGCCTTCGCGTGCACCCTTGTTGTTACTGTAGGCAACGAAGTGTTTTCCGGTAGCTGCCACCTGATAGTTGTGTTGCATGCCGCGCACCATTTCGACACCCAGTTCAGCAACGAGGTAAGGGGATTCTCCGTACACTTCTTCATATCTTCCCCATCGCTGGTCACGACCGACGTCGAGGATGGGGGCATACACATTGGTATATCCCAGCATGCGTGCTTCTCGTCCGGTGATAAGTCCTACCTGGCAGATCAGTTTCCGGTTCCACGTATGTCCCAAGCCCAGTTGGGTGGGGAAGTTGGTGGCACGGTAACTTTCTATGCCGCGGATGCCTTCGTTGGTGAAGTCGACGGGGATTCCGAGGCGGGTCTCTTCTACGAAGAAACGTTGCACTTCGTTCAGTGCCCAGGCATGGCGTGAGGCAGGCCATACGTTCGGATTGTCCGATGGCGGTAATCCCCATTGCTGGAATCCGTTCAGGTGTTCGTCGATGGCACCGATTCCGTCTTTCCATAACTTTTGTTTCCATTCGGGAGTGGGTAAATCATCTTTCAGCACGCGCTTGTATCCGTATAGGGTGACCATCTGACAGGTCTTTTCGTCAAGTGTCATCTGCTGTAGCAGGTCTTCGATGCGTGCATCAATCGGGGCGGCGGGGTCTTCGTACACGTCTTTCACTCCGTTTTTGTTGAAGTCTATCCAACCTTTCCGATACATTTCGCTCTTTACCGGTTTGTATATCGCCGGAATTTTCATCATCTTCTGTGCCGGAAGCAGGGTGCTGCTGCCCAGCAATAGAGTGGCTATAATCAGTTTCTGCATGGTATATAGTTTTTCATTAAAAGTTTTTTTTGTTCGTAAAAAGTTTCTTTTTAAAAGTCTCTTTTGTTTTTTAAAAGTTTCTTTTGTGGTCAAAGGTAAGGATTTTACAGGTAGGGAGAAGTACAAAATCATCCATACTATTAGTAATATTTGTACGATGGAGGCTTTTCTTTATGTGAAATGAATAAATTATTCAGGTCAAAAGAACGGACTATTGAAAATAATTCCTATCTTTGCCCCACTTAAAAACAGGTCTTTCTGCAATAAAGTCATGGGGTTGACTGGATTTGACAGCGGGCAGAAATGGTAAGTAAGCATGCAGTGCGTCGTTGATTTGCACTTAAATCTCAGTCTTCAAAATTTTATCTGGCGAAACTAATTACGCTCTTGCTGCTTAATCGAAGTATAGTAGATTAGCTTAATCCCGGCACAAGGTGCTGGGACGAGACATCACTCGGAAGCTGTTGCTCCGAAGCGTTCCGGTAAAGTGGTGCAGTTACATCGGGGATAGTTCTTGTCTGCCTTGAGGCAGGAATGAAAATTTAAGAGGATAAGGTAACGGTTGATGGCTTTGGTTCTGCCGTTGCTCGAAAACTTAGGCAAAGATAAGCATGTAGAAAGCTTATGATTTCCTCGTTTGGACGAGGGTTCGATTCCCTCCAGCTCCACAAGAGTAGAAAATGAAAAGTAACAAGTTCTTGAATTTTAATAATTCAGGGACTTCCTTTTTTCTGATACTCTCTAATACTTTCTAATACTCTCCCTTTTACTCCCCCTTGTTTTTTATATGTTCATTTACTCTCTTTTTGTTAAGAGTTTCAGGAAAATGTTGTCCAAGTGACGATAGTAAGCAGCCAGTTCATCCTTGGTCATGCTGTCTAGTTTCAGTCTTTCACGGGCTTCTTCAAGACCGGGAGCTGTAGCAGTAGAAGGTATTTCTCCGGTGTTCAGATAGTAAATCCATTCTTCCAAGGGGTTTTTGGCTACCTGATTGAAACCATTCACTTTCAGGATATAGTATTCGGGATATAACTGGCTTACCGTATCCACCTTAAATGTCTGTTTTTGGAATGGAGTAAGTTCAAGAAGATCATTGGTATGGATGCCTCTGAATTCAGTCTTTCCATGATAAACAAAATCAGTTCCGTGTCCCAGAGCGAAGTAGACTATATTAACGCTATATATGAAATGCATCATAACATTACTTGTTATGCATCATAACATTACTTGTTATGCATCATAACATTACTTGTTATACTTCATAACATTATTTGTTATGCTCCATAACATTACTTGTTATGAGACATAAGATATGATGTAATTTCACTTTAATTCTGCCAACGGGTATGAATAAAAATATTATCTTTGTGAAAAACCGTATGGATGGAAGAAGACAACATTTATCGGTACGCGATTGTTATATGTATAGTATGCAATTAAATATCATATTTATGAAACATTCAGTTCTTTTTGTCTGCATAGTCGTATGTCTGATTTTTGCCGGATGCAATCGTCGGCAGGAGTCTGCTAAACCGGTGGTGCTAACTGTGAATAAAGCTGAATATGAAAATGATACGGTCGAACCGGAATCTCTTCATCTAGAGCAGACGTTGCTTCGTTCTGAACAGTCTTTGTTGACAGCTGACGATGTTACGCTTATCAAAGAGTTGTTCTACGATCAGCATACATTGGAAGATACGTATCCGTATAAAGACACCGTACGCTCTTTCAAATGGGATGAAATCCGCGAATCTTTGGCATACATTGAGAATATGCAGGCGGATACAGCCAGATGGGTAGTGCTGCAAAACTATAAGAATCAGAATAAAGAAGCCCCGTTGGTTCGCAAGTTCGTGCGAAATGCCTACCGTCGTGTGTCCGATACGTTGGGAGTGGAACGCTATCAGTCGGTTCCTTTGTATCTGCCAACTGATACGTTGGTACCCGAACGTTATGGAAGAGATGGTACGGTTGCCCGTCTGCGGGGTGAAGAAGGAAGTTTCTGTCGGATACATCCTGTTACTTTTGATGAAGAATGGCTGGTGCCTCGCCGTTACCTGAAACGGCTGGCTGACAGTACGGCTTTCGACCATGTTGTGTTTGTCGACCGTCTGAACCAGAATATCGCTACTCTGGAGCATGTGGGCAAAGGAGAATGGAAAATACGTAGCATGAATCCTGCCACGACAGGAAGACATGCGCCTCCTTATGCACAGGAGACTCCTTTGGGCATGTATCTGATTCAGCAGAAAAAGACACGCATGGTATTCCTGAAAGACGGTTCTGCCGAAACGGGAGGATATGCGCCATATGCCAGCCGTTTTACAAACGGTGCGTATATACATGGGGTACCGGTGAATGTGCCGCGTACCAGCATGATTGAATACAGCTGGTCGCTAGGCACGACGCCGCGTTCGCACATGTGTGTGCGCAATGCCACTTCGCATGCCAAGTTTGTCTTTGATTGGGCGCCTACAGAGCGTTCTTTGGTCGTGGTCATTGAGTAGTGATTTAGTGACTGCTTATTTTTAACTATCTGCGTGGCAAGCGTCAGAAGAAAAAACAGTAATTTAGCCGCCGTTATTTTTTCTGATGAACATTATGCAGCGATTTTTTGTATCTTTTTTGTTTTTGTTGCTTCCTTCTGCCCTGTTCTTGAGCGGTAAGCCGGTTGGGCGTACTCCCGTAACACGCCGACATGTGCCGAAGGAATACTTCTTCTTGAGTGATAATCCGGCAGGGCATACATCAGAAATTCCCGAGGCTGCAGTGATGACGGATGCAGAGGCTTGTGCCGATTTGTACCGTTCCATGCAGTTGGAGGGGATTGTCAACTGGAAGGCGTTCCGTCAGGCAGTGGCAGGATATAATAGGATAGAAAACCGTAAACGGGATATCTTGGCTTTGATTGACTTTTCCCGTCCTTCTACAGAAAAGCGCCTTTGGGTGTTTGATATGAAGCAACGCAAAGTACTTTTCAATTCGGTTGTTTCCCACGGGAAGAATAGCGGTGTCAATTATGCAACCTCTTTTTCCAACGAATACGGCTCCTACAAAAGTTCGTTGGGATTTTATCTTACAGGTTCCACTTATCAGGGCAAGAATGGCTACTCGCTCATTCTGGACGGTTTGGAGGAGGGCATCAACGACCGTGCCCGCGAGCGTGCCATCGTGATGCACGGGGCTGCATATGCCGATCCGGCAGTGGCGGACAAAAGTGGCAGGCTGGGGCGGAGTTTCGGTTGTCCGGCAATTCCGCAGAAACTGTCCCGTCCTATCATAGATGCCCTCAAGGGAGGGAGTGTGATGTTTATCTATGCCGAAACACCCGATTATCTGGCGCGTAGCTCGGTGCTGAAGGGGGCAGACGGATTATAATTTAAATGCCTCCGTTGATGGAAAACCGTAAGATCATACATATAGATATGGATGCATTCTACGCCTCCGTAGAACAGCGTGACAATCCGGAGTTGCGCGGTAAACCCATTGCTGTGGGGTATGCGGAGAAGCGGGGTGTCGTGTCCACTGCCAGTTATGAGGCGCGTCGATATGGGGTGTGTTCGGCTATGGCATCTACGAAGGCAAAGCGGCTTTGTCCGCAGTTGGTCTTTGTTCCGGGACGGATGGAGGTATATAAAGAGGTGTCGCGGCAGATACATGAGATATTCCATGAGTATACGGACATCATTGAACCGCTTTCGTTGGATGAGGCTTTTCTGGATGTGACGGAGAACAAACCCGGCATTCAGCTGGCGGTGGACATAGCCCGGGAAATCAAGCAGAAGATTCGGGCAGAACTCAACCTGGTGGCATCTGCCGGAGTGTCTTATAATAAGTTTCTGGCAAAGATAGCCTCGGACTACCGTAAGCCGGACGGGTTGTGCACGATCCATCCCGACCAGGCGCTGGAGTTCATCGCCCGTCTTCCGATCGAGAGTTTCTGGGGAGTAGGTCCGGTGACTGCAAAGAAGATGCACGCGCTGGGGATTCATAACGGAGAGCAGTTGCGTGCTCGTTCGCGGGATACGTTGTTGCGCGAGTTCGGGAAGGTGGGGGCACTCTATTATGATTGTGCGCGAGGGATTGACCTGCGTCCGGTGGAAGCGGTGCATGTGCGCAAGTCGGTCGGTTGCGAGCGTACGTTGGAGAAGGATATTTCGTTGCGTTCGTCGGTGATTATCGAGTTGTATCATGTGGCGGTGGAACTGGTGGGCAGGTTAGAGCGTCGGGATTTCAGAGGAAACACGCTGACCCTGAAAATCAAGTTTCACGATTTCAACCAGATCACCCGCAGTATTACGCAGTCCAAGGAACTGATCACCCTCGATATCATTCTACCCTTGGCAAAGCAGCTGTTGAAGGAAGTGGATTATGAATCCCATCCTATCCGCCTGATCGGACTTTCTGTCTCCAATCCGCGGGAAGAGACGAAAACAACGGGCGTATGGGAACAGTTGAGTTTTGAATTTGGCGAGTGGAAATGAGCCTTCTTTTCTTGTGATTCTCCCCCAAGTCGATGTGTAAAACGAGGTGTTTTGGATGATTTTATACATAACTACGGATAATCGGGTACGTTGTTCTTGGAGAAAGTTGCGTACTTTTGCCTCATCGTATGGCGGATGATCTGATATTTACCGTATGGGGGATGACGTAATCTTTACCGTATAGAAGATAATCAGCTCTTTGCCATATGCGAGACACGCTTAATATAATTGTCGTATGTGAGACACTGCTAATAGTTGTCCGCATGACAAGTCATCTAATTTTTATAAATATCATGAAGAAGAACACGTTTAGTCGTATTATCCTCACTTTTTGCCTGCTTGTCGTTTCAGGCATTTCGGTGCATGCCTATACCGAACGGAATCTTTTGCAAAAGGCTGCCGGCAGTGAAGAACAACTCAAAGAAATATTAGTGATGAACCAGGCTTGGGTGCCTTATCCTGCCTATAACGACCGTTCCGCTTGGGATGCCTTGCTGGGTGCCGATAAGGAAACGCTTATCCGTGCCGGAGAGAAACACTTGGACTACGAGTGGAAGGTAATCCGTGCTACGGACTATCTGGAGTATGAACGCAGCGGTGAACGCAACATCATGCAGAATCCGTATGAAGCCAATCGCAAAGCCATCAATGCCCTGATGCTTGCCGAACTTGCCGAAGGAAAGGGGCGTTTCGTCGACCAGTTGGCAAACGGAGTGTTTTTCAGTTGCGAGATGACTTCCTGGGTACTTTCCGCCCATTTGGTGCGCCAGACTACGAAGCGGGCTTTGCCCGACTATCGGGAGCAGGTGATTGACCTCGGTTCCGGCAACTACGGTTCCATGTTGGCGTGGGTGTACTATTTCTTTCATGACTCGTTCGACAAACTGGACCTGGTGATTGCCCGACGCCTGCGCCAGACTTTGCAGGAGCGCATTCTCGATCCGTATATGAACAATGACCGCGAATGGTGGATGGCATTCCACTGGAAACCGGGAGAGATTATCAACAACTGGAATCCGTGGTGCAACTCGAATGTGTTGCAATGCTATCTTCTGCTGGAGAACGACCGCGACCGCCTGGCAAAGGCAGTGTGGCGCAGCATGCAGTCGGTCGATAAGTTCATCAACTTTGTGAAAGCCGACGGTGCCTGTGAGGAAGGTCCTTCCTATTGGGGACATGCTGCGGGAAAGATGTACGATTATCTTCAGATACTTTTTGACGGTACGGGCGGCAAGGTGTCGCTCTTTGAAGAACCGATGGTGCGTAGGATGGGAGAGTATATCAGCCGTACGTACGTAGGGAATGGCTGGGTAGTGAACTTTGCCGATGCTTCTGCCAAGGGCGGAGGAGACATTCCGCTGATCTACCGCTACGGTCGTGCCGTGGGCAGTGACGAGATGATGCAATTTGCGGCTTATCTTCTGAATGGTAAACGTCCCTCCATTCCGGTAGGAAATGATACGTTCCGCTCCTTGCAGTCTATCCTGTGGAATGGAGAACTGGAAAAGACCGTAGCGGCACATACGGTGCCTGCCTGCACCTGGTATCCTGAAACGGAGTTTTGCTACCTGACGAATAAGTCCGGTTGGTTCCTGGCAACGAAAGGCGGTTTCAACAATGAGAGCCATAACCACAATGATGTAGGTACTTTCTCCTTGTACGTCAATACTGTACCGATGCTGATCGATGCAGGGGTGGGGACATATACACGTCTGACGTTCAGCAAAGAACGTTACACCATCTGGACGATGCAGAGCAACTATCATAACCTGCCGATGATCAACGGTGTACCGCAGCGTTACGGGCAGAGGTATAAAGCTACGGATGTTGTCTGCCAGTCGAAAAAGCGTTTCTTCTCGGCGAACATAGCTACGGCATATCCCGAAGAGGCTGAAGTGAACCGTTGGGTGCGGGCATATTCGTTGGGCAAAAAGCAGCTGACCATCACTGATGAGTTCTCTTTGAAGTCGGCGAAAGCGCCTAACCAGGTCAATTTCCTTGCTTGGGGAAAGGTGGATATCTCCGTTCCCGGAAAGGTGACTATCGAAGTACAGGGACAGAAGGTGACGTTGGAGTATCCCCGCGAGTTTACGGCAGGGATCGAAACAGTGGAATTGCCGGATACGCGCCTGTCCAATGTCTGGGGACCTGAGATCTATCGCATTACGCTGAAGGATAAGGAGGCACGTTTGACGGGTAAGTATAAGTTCGTTATCAAATAAATAGTCTATATTTGCGTTTCAGAATTTTAAAACGTGAAACTATGGGTTGTTTAATGAACTTTTTGTGGCTGATATTTGGGGGTATTTTCACTGCCGTGGAGTATCTTGTGTCCAGTCTGTTGATGATGATTACTATCATCGGCATTCCGTTCGGCATACAGACGCTGAAACTTGCCATGCTTGCGTTGTGGCCTTTCGGAAAGACGGTGCGGAGCGGCGAACGTTCCGGCGGATGCTTGTATGTGTTGATGAATGTGTTGTGGATATTTCTGGGAGGCATCTGGATTTGTCTTTCGCACTTGGGTTTTGGCATTCTCTTGTGTATCACCATCGTTGGGATTCCTTTCGGTTTGCAGCATTTTAAGCTGGCGGCGTTGGCATTGACTCCTTTTGGGAAGGATATTGTTCCGGATTGAGTTCTGACACACTGTCTAAGAAAAAGAAAAGGGCGAAGAACTTTTGCTGCTCTCCGCCCTTATTCATTCTATTTAAAGGTGTTGTTTACATGGTAATGTTGGCTTGCTTGGCAAGCAGTTTCTGAAGTTTGCCATTCAAAGCCTGGCACATTGTACCGTTGCCCATTGCCTGATAGCGTTTAATACGGTACTGTAACATAAAAATTTCATTTGCATTCTTTTTCATAATCGTCTTTGTTTAGTGCCTTCCGCGTTTCGGAAAGCGGGTTTTACATCTTTTTCTTTATCTTATTAACGCTGCAAAGATAGGAATTGTTCGCGAAATATATGTTCTATAACATAAAAATATGCGTTTTTCTTCCAATTTCCTCTTAAAAAGCATGTTTTTGTCACCTGCATATTACAAATATATTGCATACCTTTGTCTTATCTTATAGAATAGGCACGGGCTTTCATTCGCAGAGAGTTTAATTGAGCGGAGAGTTGAGAGTGGAGAGTTAATGAAGTAATACTCTTGATAAAGTAATACTCCTGATAAAGTAATACTCCTGTAAATGAAGCCGTGTAGAATATGGACAATTGTAAACAGATGACTGTGATGATAAGTAAACAGAAGACTGCGATGATAAATAAACTGCTGATGTTTTTTCGTAGCCCTTATCCGGCATTGATGGAACGGTGGAAGATCGTGTTGGTTCCTCCTTTCATTATATTCATTATTCTTTGGATGTTGCAGCCCTTCGGCATCTCGCTGATTGGGAAGCATAAGTTTTGGATTCTGCTGGGTTATGGGGTGGTGTCCTCGATGGCGTTAGGGGTATTTGTATATCTGCTTCCGGTGCTGTTTCCCCGATATTATGATGAGCGGCGTTGGACGTTTGGGAAGGAACTGCTGGGGACATTGGGAGCCTGCCTGTTGATTTCGGTCGGCAATTGGGGGTATAAGGCATGGTGGTTAGGAAGCGGTTTTCTGGGAGGAAGGGATCTTCTTGTCAGTATGGTCTGGACGGGGATTCTGGCGCCTTTTCCTATCGTTTTTTTCTTGATGTGGAATCGTAATCTTCTGTTGGCGCGCAATTTGAGGGAGGCTATGGAGATGAATGTGGCTCTTTCGCAGAAAGCGGGTTTGTGGAAGGAGAGGGGAGAGGCGGAAGCCGGAACGTCGGAAACGGGAGAAGAGGAGGCAGAAGTGTTGGAAACTGGGGAGGCAGACAAAGGAAATGCCGCTTGTCCGATGACGGAGAAGAAGCCTGTCCGTCTCCTGCTCTTTTCCGGTGGGACGAAGGAGAGGTTGGAGATGCGTGCCGATGGGCTGTTGTATGTGGAGGCGGAAGGGAACTATGTGCGCATTGCTTATCGGGACGGGAATAACGTCCGGCAACGGTTACTGCGTGCCACGATGAAGCAGGCGGAAGAGACGGTGGCGGATTGTCCCTTCATAGTCCGTTGCCACAGGGCGTTTCTGGTGAATGTGAATGCGGTGGTGAAGGTAGATGGAAATTCGCAGGGGTACCGTTTGCTGCTGGAAGGTTGCAAGGAGGAGGTGCCGGTGTCGAGGGCTTATGCCAAAGGAGTGAAAAGCCGTATAGAAGAGAGAGGGACGGAATGCATCGAAAGATGCCGGTAGAAAGGATGTCAAAGAGGTGGACGGAAGAGGTGCCAAAGGAGAACAGAAGGGGTGTCAAAGAGAGGTAGAAGCATGAAGAGGGGCACGCCGGAGGGGTAGTCATTCGTCACAAGAAAGGGATAGGAACAGCTGTTCGTCACAAGAGGGTGTGCTGTTTGTCACATATCCGGGCTGTCTGTCCCGGATATTTTTTTGCCATAAGATCTTGCGCTATGTTTGCCGATGCAAATCGTAAAGAACATAGAGATAATGAAGAGATGGATCTTACTTTTAAGTATGTGTGTGCCGCTGGCTGGGCATCGGATAGGGGCACAGACGACGATACCGCAGCCTGCGGCACCGCAATCATCAGCCCAGCAAAAGGAACTGGCCTCACAAACTACGGCAGCGGACACCGTCCTGCTGCAACTATTCCATGACAGCATCGGCTTGGCGGAAGTAGTGGTCAAGGGGAAGCGGACGCCGGTGGCAAACAGCCGTTGGAGCGACATGCATCCGGTGGAACTGGTGACGGTGGGAGGGGCGAACGGAGACTTGTACCGTGCCCTGCAAACGTTACCTAGTACGCAGGTGCAGGGCGAAAGCGGACGCTTGCTGGTGCGTGGCAGAAGCAGTAGCGAGACGCAGACCTACATGGACGGCATGCACGTCCTGAACCCTTACACGTCGACGGGGATCAACTCGCCTGCGCGTGGACGCTATTCTACGTTCATGTTCAGCGGGGTCAGTCTGGAGTCGGGTGGTGCTCCTTTGGAGTATGGGCAGGCGCTTTCGGCGGTGTTGCCTTTGGAGACGAAGGACAGGAGTCCGGTGAACAAACTGGGTGTCAACGCCTCTACGGTAGGTTTTGGCGGGGGAGGAACGCGGGCTTTTGGCAGAGGGTCGCTCTCGGTGAATCTGGATTATCAAGATCTCTGCGTGTACGACCGCATCTATTCGGGGCGGACGGACTTTAAGGATCCCTATCGTCTGCTGACTGTCTCGACGCAGTTCCGCTATCATCCGGACGAGGCGACGCTCTTCAAGATTTATTTCGGTTATGACCGTACGGACTTCTCCAATTATGAGGGGGAGATGCATGCTGATGACGCAGTACAGGCTTTCTCTGCCAACAAAGAGCAAACGCAGGCACGTCGCCTGTTTGGTTTGGGCGAGGACAATATCTACGTCAACGCCACCTTCCGCAAGTCCGTTTCGGGCGGATGGAACTGGTTTGCCGGAGCGGCATACGGCTTCACGGAGCAGAAGATACGCGGCGTATCGCTTTCCGGTGACGTATGGATGGAGCGCCGGCAAGAGCTTCACCTCAAGGTGAAAGCCTGCAAGCGGCTGGCTTCGACGTTCCGTCTGGACATGGGGCTGGAAAACTTCGTCCGTTGCTACGCGAACCGTTATCAGATGCCGGACGCGGGTGCGCCGGGCGTCCGCCGGAGGATGAATCCCACTGTCGGTGCCGCCTTCGTCTCCGCCACCTGCTATCCAGTGGAGCAGCTGAAGACGGAACTCTCTTTCCGCACGGAATACACCTCGCTGAACCGACAGGCGACCTTCTCTCCCCGCTTCTCTGTCAATTATTATCTGGGGGATGTCGTGTTCTCTGCCACGGCGGGACGGTGGACACAGTTGCCTACGGACAGGCTGCTGGTTCAGGACGGGAGACTGAGGTCGGAGTCGTGCGTGCAGTATAACTTGGGCGTGCAGCTTGGGGGGAGGAGCGTTTCTGCAAGGCGGAGGCGTATTATAAGAGGTATGACCGTCTGGCGTGGATAGGCCAGGGGACGATGGAGTGGGCGGAGTGGTTGTCGTCCGACGGATATGGGTATAGCAAAGGTATTGACTTGTTCTACGATGACTGTGCGCTGGTGCGGAATTTGGAATATCGGCTTTCTTATACTTACAACCTCTCCAAGCGGAAGTATCAGGATTATCCGGAGCTGACGGTTCCACAGTATGCCACCCGGCATAATGCGTCCGTGGTGCTGAAATATTCCCTTCCCCGCCTCCGTACGGTTGTCGGGCTGACGGAGCGTTTCAGCAGCGGACGGCCTTATCATAATCCCGCTTTGCCGGGACTGATGAACGATGAGACGAAGCCCTACAACAGTCTCGACCTGGGGCTGACCTTCCTGCCGAGCAAGAAAGTCATCCTGCATGCCTCCGCCACGAACATCCTTTGTCGGAAGAACGAATTCGGGAAGGTGGAAGGCATACCCATACGTGCCTCCAGCGACCATTTCTTCTACATCGGCGCCTTTATTACGATAGGCAAGAAGGCGGCATACGACGTGTCCAATTTCTGAACCGATATGCCTCCATTGAAAACATGTTTATGTCTCATGAGAAGACATCTTGATGTTTTAAGCAGTGACATGCGGATGTCTTAAGCAGTAACATCTATACCCCTTTTTAATAACTTTAATAACCCAATTTTAAAAACAACAATGAACATGAGAACATCTATCCTCATTTTTGCTTTCGCTTTGGCATTTTCCGCTCAAAGCCTGTCAGCCCAACATCTGACTCTCGAAGTGCACGGTATCGAAAAAGTAGCCGGAAAACTCTACGTTGCCATCTACGATTCCCCGTCGACGTTCATGAAGAAACCCCTTGCCGGATTCGTGGTCGAAGTGAAAGATACCGTGCTTTCCATCCCCTGCAAAGGTCTTCCCGCAGGCACCTACGCCCTCTCCCTCTATCAGGACGAGAACGAGAACGGACACCTCGACACTGCCGCCTTTGGTATCCCCGTCGAGAAGTACGGCTTCAGTAACGACGCTACCGGCATCATGGGCCCCCCGTCCTACGAGAAATGCAGTTTTACCTTCTCTGCCGACACCATTTTAGTGGTCCATTTGCATTGATTTCCCGGATAATTCCCTAACTTTGCGTCTCACACTTTATTATATATCATAGCGGTTTACACCTTATTATATATAATAGTACTATAATAGCTATAGTAGTTGAAGCAGCCGAACCGACCGGTTCCTTCAGCTACTGTATCTATTGCTCTCGAAACTTAAATAATAGACATACATTATGAAACCTGTTGCCTCCTTTCTCTTCGTCTGCTGGCTGCTCTGCCTGCTCGCCTCTTGTGAATCTCACTTCCTGACCGACGAATCCTACCGCTCGCGCGTTGCAGCCGACCTGCAACAGAAGCAAGCGATGCTTCGTCAGGACGCCCTCTTCGCCCCGTTGGCGGACAAGTCTCTGACCACCTACGAGCGCGAAGCCCTCTCGTTCCTCTACGCCTACATGCCCTTGGCAGACATCACCGACTACTCCCCGCAGTTCCACCTGACAAACATCCGCGCCTCCCGCCGTGCTGCCGAAGAGATGCCCTGGGGAAAGACCATTCCCGAAATCCTCTTCCGCCACTTCGTGCTCCCCGCGCGGGTGAACAACGAACCTCTCGACAGCGCACGCGTCGTCTTCTATCGTGAACTGAAAGACCGCGTACGTACCCTTTCCCTCTACGACGCCATCCTCGAGGTTAACCACTGGTGTCATGAGAAAGCCGTCTATACCCCCTCCGATGCTCGCACCAGCTCGCCCCTTGCCACCGTCCGCACTGCCTACGGCCGCTGTGGCGAAGAGTCCACCCTGCTCGTTGCCGCCCTCCGCTCCGTCGGCATTCCGGCGCGTCAGGTCTACACTCCCCGATGGGCGCATACTGACGACAACCACGCCTGGGTAGAAGCCTGGGCGGATGGTCAGTGGTACTTCCTCGGTGCCTGTGAACCCGAACCCGTCCTGAACCTTGGCTGGTTCAACGCCCCCGCCAGCCGCGGCATGCTGATGCACACCAAAGTCTTCGGCCGCTACGAAGGCACGGAAGAAGTCATGTCCGTCACCCCCAACTATACCGAAATCAACGTAATCAGCAACTACGCCCCCACCGCCCAAGCCACAGTGACCGTCACCGACCTCCAGGGCCGTCCCGTCGCCGGCGCACAAGTCGACTTCAAGCTCTACAACTACGCCGAGTTCTACACCGTCGCTTCCAAGCAGACCGCCGCCGATGGTACCTGCTCACTCACCGCCGGCTGTGGCGACATGCTCGTGTGGGCATCCAAGGATGGCAGCTTCGGTTTCTCCAAGCTTTCCTTCGGCAAGCAGACCGATCTGCGCATCGTCTTGGACAAAACTCCTGCTTCCGCCTATACTCTCGACCTCGACGTCGTTCCCCCAGTCGAAAGCGCCGAATTGCCTCCCGTCACCGCCGAACAGCGTGCCGAAAACTCCCGCCGCCTTGCGCAGGAAGACTCCATCCGCAACGCCTACGTCTCTACATTCCCCTCGCCCGACGCAGCCCGTCGCCTTGCCACGCAATATGAACTGGATGCCGACATCGTCTCGAAACTGCTTGTTGCCTCCCGCGGCAACCACCGTGTGATTGCTGACTTCCTCTCCCGCCTGCGCTCCAAAGCCTCGAAGAAGACCGGCATCCACCTGCTGCAACAACTTTCCGCCAAAGACCTGCGCGATGTCACCCTCGACGTGTTGCTGGAAAACATGCTCTCCCACGTGCGCACCACCAACGCTGTCCACTACCGCAAGTATGTGCTCAACCCGCGCGTGAGCCACGAACAGCTCACCCCCTACAAGACCTTCTTCAGCCAAGCCATCTCCAAGGAAGACGAACAAGCCTACCTTGCCGACCCCTTCCGCCTTGCCGCATGGGTCTCCACGAACATCCGCGTCGAGAAAGACTGCAACCTAGGCGCCCCTGCCATCTCTCCCGCCGGTGTCTGGCAGGCACGCGTGGCGGATGCCCACAGCCGCGACATCTTCTTTGTGTCAATAGCACGCAGCCTGGGCATTCCGGCACGCATTGACGAAGTGACCGGTAAGGTGCAACTGATCACAGACGAAGGCGCCGTGGATGTGGAGTTGGACTCCGTTTCTGATTCAACTCCTGTCTCCGGTGCTGTTTCCGATATCTCTTCTGCCTCTCATTCCACGAAGAAACCGCTCCCGAAGAACGGCAAACTTATAGCCGGATACCGTCCCATCAAAGCATTGGACAATCCGAAATATTATTCCCACTTCACGATATCCAAAATCACCCCCCAAGGATGCCTGCAACTGCTCAACTATGACGAAGGCGATGCCGACATGGGTAGCGGTACCACGTGGAACAGCCTCCTGAAAGAAGGAACTGCACTGGATGCTGGAAACTATCTGCTTGTCACCGGTACGCGCCTTGCCAGCGGTGCAGTGCTCTCCCGCGTCTCCTCCTTCACCATCGAACCGCAGAAGACAACGAAAACCGACTTGGTGATGCGCAAGAGCAAAGACGATGTGCAAGTCATCGGAACCTTCAATTCCGAATCCCTTTTCGTCCCGACAATGGGTAGGGGAGGCGCTTCCCCCCGTCAAAGCCTCCTGCAAGCCTGCGGCCGCGGTTACTTTGTGGTCGGTATACTGGGCGTCAATCAAGAACCCACCAACCATGCCTTGCGCGATATTGCCGCCTACAAGGCAGAGCTGGAGCAATGGGGGCGTCCGCTCGTACTGCTTTTCCCCGATGAGGCTCAGGCAGGGAAGTTCGTCAAAGAATCCTTCCCCGACATGCCCTCCACCATCATATATGGTATAGATACGGACAACATCGCAGCCCAGATAGCCGATGCCATGAAATTGAAGAACAAGAGCAGTCTGCCCATCTTCATCATCGCCGATACGTTCAATCGCGTGGTGTTCGTCTCACAAGGATATACCATTGGTCTGGGCGAACAACTGATGAAGACTGTAAATGGATTGTAAGGTCATATATCCTTTAATAAAAAATGATCCTGTCAGCAAAGCCTAAGTGTCTCTAACCCATTATCTTTGCCTCAAATAACGATTGATATGGAACAACTGAATTATTCGACTGCTCGAACGTCCTGATAGCGATCTTTTTCACCGACGACTGCGGCTGTGCCCACGAGAATCGGGAACATACGCTTATCTATCTCTGTTCCGGCGAACTTGAAATCGAAGAACGCGGCAGGAAGACGATATTACATCCGGGAGAGTGCGCCTTCATGCGGCGCGACAACCGGATGTGGTTGCAGAAACATGCCGACAAGGAGTATCCCTACCGCTCCATCGTACTGAAGTTTACGAAATCCTTTCTGCGTGAGTTCTACCAGACACTCCACAGAAAGGATATTCCCACAGAATCGAAACGGGAGAAAGCAAGTCTTCGCGTCTTGCCACACGACCGCCCCGATATCCGCAGCCTGTTCGAGTCGGTGATTCCCTATTTCGATGCGGGAGTACAACCGTCCGACGAGGTGCTGAAGTTGAAAATGATAGAGGGAACTTATGTCCTGCTCAACACGGACAGGACCCTCTACGCCTCCCTGTTCGATTTTGTCGACCCTACAAACGATAACCGTCAGACCTTGCCACGTTTCCAGCCGGAGGCGATACGTGCCAATACGCGTATCGTGAACGTGCTACAACAATTCGGTCGCACTCACGGTATGACCTCGGCACAGGTAACTCTTGGCTGGTTGTTGCAGAAAGCCCCGTGGATTGTTCCGATTCCCGGTACAACCAAATTCTCTCATCTGGAAGAGAACCTACGCACGCTTGATTTTACTCTTACCGTTGAAGAGTGGCACGAGCTCGAAACGGCAGTTGCCGCCATTCCTGTCGTAGGCGATCGTTACAATGCCGAACAGCAGCGACAGGTAGGACGTTGATATTCAGTAAAAGGGGTAATTCTATCTGTAATCTGTCTACCATTCAGGTTCTAAGGTAACCTTATCTTTGCATCGTTATTTAAAATAAGCACCAAAGAAATATGAAACCTTACATTATCAGTCACATGATGACCTCGGTCGATGGTCGTATCGACTGTCCGATGGTCAGTCAGTTGAGCACAAACGAATATTATATTGCTTTAGAAAAGCTTGGACTTTGTTCTAAACTTTCCGGACGTGTTACCACTGCCCTTGAATGTACTGCTGTAAAAGAAGAGACTATGCCAGAAGCAGGTGTGCCCATCGGATACGAGTCCATATACATTGCCCGTCAGTCGGAAGAATATACCATTGTCGTCGATACTTATGGAAAGCTGCATTGGCAGTCTGATGAAGCAGACGGGTATCCGATACTCTGTATCGTTAGTGAGCAAGTCAGCGAAAGCTATTTAGAGAAACTTCGTTTGCAGGGTATCTCATGGATTGCAACAGGCAAAGAACGCATCGACTTGTCTAAGGCGATGGAATTGCTTTATGAACATTTTGGCGTAAAACGTTTGGCAATCGTTGGTGGGGGACATATTTGTGGCGGATTCGCCGAAGCCGGACTGTTGGATGAAGTGAGCGTGATGGTAGCTCCCGGTATCGATGGACGAGAGGGGCAGACTGCCATGTTCGACGGCATAAAAAAGGCCGATTGTAATCCTTATAGATTGAAATTGGAAAGTGTGGAAAAATGGGACACGGATATTGTTTGGTTACGCTATAGCGTGAAAAAATAAAGTACATGATTATGAATATTATTATGGATATGAATAAACTCGCGTTTGTTATGCTATTAAGTATTTCAGGTATGATGACTTCATGCATGGCAGACCATAAAAAAACTACAGATATGAAAACTATCGAATTGACGCAGGAATGGGATAAGACTTTCCCTCAAAGTGATAAGGTGGAACACAGTAAAATCACTTTCCATAACCGTTACGGCATCACACTTGCCGCCGATCTTTACAAACCGAAAAACGTGCAAGGAGCCTTAGCCGCCATAGCCGTAAGCGGACCTTATGGGGCTGTTAAGGAACAGGTATCAGGACGCTATGCTCAGACGCTTGCCGAACGTGGTTTTCTGACCATAGCCTTCGATCCTTCGTTCTATGGCGAGAGTGGCGGAGAGCCGCGCAACCTGACATCACCGGAAATCAGTACGGAGGATTTCAGTGCGGCAGTCGATTACTTACTCACACGTACCGATGTGGATGCAGAACGTATCGGGATTCTTGGTGTTTGCGGTTGGGGCGGTTTCGCCTTGAATGCCGCAGCCAACGACACGCGTATCAAAGTTACAGTGGCTTCCACCATGTATGATATGAGCCGTGTAAATGCCAACGGATACTTCGATGCCAATGACAACATAGACGCGCGCTACAAACTTCGTCAGGTTCTCAATGAGCAGCGTACGAAAGATTACCGAAACGGTAGCTACGAGCGCGACGGCGGCGTGGTGGAGACTGTGACTGACGATATGCCTCTCTTTGTCATGCAATATCACGATTATTATAAAACGGAACGTGGTTATCACCGCCGCTCACCTAACTCCAACGGAGGTATCAATAAAACTGCGGTACTCTCCTTCATCAACATGCCCTTGCTTACCTATATCGGTGAGATACGCAGTGCCGTACTTCTGGTGTATGGAGAGAACGCCCATTCACGCTATTTCAGCGAGGATGCCTATAAGCAGCTGACAGGTGATAACAAGGAATTGCTGATTGTCTCTGGAGCGAATCACACCGACCTTTATGACAACCTCGATATGATTCCGTTCGATAGGATAAGTGACTTTTTTAACGAAAATCTTCAATAACTTCATTCAATAAGGAATCATGAACAGAATTATTTTAATCTCACTATTTAGTATTTTAACATTCAATATTATGGCACAAGAAAAGATTGTACAAACAGCCGGGCGCGACCAGTTAGGCGAATTCGCACCCAAATTTGCGGAACTTAACGATGATATTCTTTTTGGTGAAGTGTGGAGCCGTACTGATAAACTTGGTCTTCGTGACCGCAGTTTGGTGACAATTACCTCACTCATCAGCCAGGGCATCACCGACAGTTCACTGGGCTTTCATCTTCAGGAAGCGAAGAAAAACGGTATTACCCGTACTGAAATTGCTGAAATTATCACGCATATCGGGTTTTATGCGGGGTGGCCGAAAGCATGGGCAGCATTCCGTCTGGCCAAAGACGTGTGGGCGGAAGATACAAATAGCGAGGATGCCAAAGCGGCATTTCAGCGCGAGATGATTTTTCCTATCGGTGAACCGAACACGGCGTATGCCAAATATTTTATCGGAAATAGCTATTTTGCCCGCATTTCATCGGAACAAGTTGCTATTGCTAATGTCACGTTCGAGCCTCGTTGCCGCAACAACTGGCACATTCATCGTGCAACAAAGGGTGGCGGGCAGATGCTTATTGGTGTAGCTGGCCGTGGTTGGTATCAGGAGGAAGGTAAACCGGCGGTGGAGATTCTTCCCGGTACGGTCATTCATATTCCCGCAGGTGTGAAACACTGGCATGGTGCAGCGGCCGATAGTTGGTTTGCACATCTCGCATTTGAGGTTTCTGGAGAAAAAACATCCAATGAATGGCTCGAACCAGTGGCTGATGAAGAGTACGATAAACTGAAATAGACTGTATGTCGGAGGTAATCCTTGGAACAATATAGATTGATTCTTTTAGTAAATACGTTGTGAAACATTACTTCTATCTTTATAGAAAATGAATATGAAAAAGTTTTTGTATTTTCTTTTTGTTATGTCCATTGTAATGGGATTGAACGCCTGTTCTCCTGATGACGATTCTGTAAATACTCCTCCGATGGAACTCCCTGAAAATTCGGATGAGCTGGGGCAACATACTATTATTGTGGCGGTTCCACTTTGGTGGAGCAATATGGCGGCTCCGTTGCAAATTTTCTTGTTCAATCATGGTGTGGAGATGGCAGGTAAGCGGATTGGTTTGATTGTATCAAGTGCGAGTAGCGGCATCAGTAATGTAGAGTTGGATGCCAAACGGTTAATTCCCAATGGAATTTTCCTGACTCCGAGTTTTTGGATTCGTTCTTCCTAAACCTCTGATGGCCACTTGATGATAACGGAATGGTTGAAAGAAATAGGTTATACGAAATAATAAGTTATATGGAATAAAAAGTTGTGATATGAAAAATATGTTTATGTTTTTGATGTTGTTTGTTCCGGTGGTAGCTTTTGTGGGATATAGTAATGGAGACAATGAAATGTGGATGAAAATATCCGATACGCCTGATAATCCGGTAAAAGACGACAATAACGAATTGGAAAGAGGGATGTCTACTCAATCGAGCCGATGAGAAAATTATCCGTACTTGGATCAATAAGTTAGGATATTAAAGATCATTTTATAAATTCCGTACGGAAACTGTCGGCATCTCTTTTCGTCATTTTGATAATAATGATAGAGAAGATGATGCCGACAAAATCATGTCTATGCTATTCCTATCAGTTCTATTTCGAATATCAGTGTCGAACCTCCGGGGATGCCCGGTTGTGAGAACTTACCGTATCCCATTTCGGCGGGAATATAAATCTCCCATTTGTCTCCGATGCACATTTGCTGCATGGTGATAATCCAGCCCTCGATCAGTTCGTTTAACCGGAAAGCGATAGGTGTTCCGCCCCGACTACTGTCAAACTTCTTGCCATTGATGGTCCATCCGGTATAGTGGGCGGTGACGATACTTCGTGGAGTAGGGTGCTTCCCGTCATTTTTCCCTTCGCTTATCACTTTGTAATAAATCCCTTTCGGAAGAGCCTTTACGTCCTCTTCCTTTGCCTTAGCTGCCAACCAGTCCTTGTTGGCTTGTATGTAATCTTGTTTACTCATAAATAGATGTTGTTTAGATGGATATGTATACGCCTACTGAAGTTAGGGTGGGCAAAGGTATGAAGTTTTTTATTGATAATCAAATGAGGAGGATATGACTGTTTCTCAAGAAAACATCTTGATTGTTTACTTTTGTGAGAAAGAACCTTATACGTTACTACGGAATTAATAAAATCGTATCTATCCCTCTATCGTTTCATTGAAAACACTTATCTTTGTTGAGTTAGATTATGAACCTGAATAAAAAACTTCTTGAAGAGTATTTAAACAGGTTTTAATATGTATATAACTGATTTGAACCAATAATAGAATAAGAAGACTATGTACGAATGGGCTAATGAAATGAACTGTGCCGTAACCGTGTGCGACACGGAAGGAATCATCCTGTATATGAACGAAAAAGCATGCCGCACGTTTGCCAAACACGGCGACCTGATAGGCAAGAACCTCTTCGACTGCCACAATCCCCAGTCGCAGGCAAAGATACGCGAACTGCTGGAGACGGGCGGTGTGAATGCTTATACCATCGAGAAGAACGGCGTCCGGAAAATGATTTATCAGACGGCATGGAAACAGGACGGAGTAGTCCGCGGGTTGGTAGAGATTTCGATGGAGATATCCGAAGAGATGCCGCACTATATAAGATAATTTAAGTTTCGCAAGCTCAATTGTAACTATTCAGCGAGAACAAAGGATACGAAGAATTAGCCCGTCAGTTTAGAC
>NZ_CAJUHF010000046.1 GCF_910585845.1 uncultured Bacteroides sp.
TTATCGGCTGAAAAACAGCCGATAAAATTGTCGTGGCGGAAAATAGAATGATTACTTTTCTTGTGTATTTGGATTTATAGTCTCTTATTACGTTATTTAGTGAACTTTAAATAAATGAGTATGTATAAAATTAGGGATGTATTCTTTATGTTTTTTATGAGCTATTGCTGTGTATGTCATGTTTTAACATCTTGCAAGGAAGCAAAAAACGATAGAATAATTTCCTTACTACAAGAATGGAACGGTAAGGAAATATTGTTTCCGCAAACTCTTGTATTCACGATACAAGGTAAAGATACTATAAATTTCCCGATGTTGAATGGATATAAGATTATAACTTATGCTGATTCAATGGAATGTACCAGTTGCAGATTACAACTTCATCGGTGGAAAGAACTTATGAATATTGTTGATTCAATGCAAAATGATTCAGTCCAATTCCTGTTTTTCTTTTCTAATAAGAAAATAAAAGAGGTTCGCCAGGAATTGGAAAGGGCAGATTTTAATCATCCAGTGTGCATTGATGGACAAGATTCATTGAATATACTGAATAAATTTCCAACTGATGTATCTTTTCAGATTTTTTTATTGGATAAAAATAGTAAAGTAGTGGCTATAGGTAATCCTGTACATAATCCGAAAATAAAAGACCTCTATCTGAAAATTATTCAAGGTGAAAAAATCGGACGAAAAGATATAAGTAAGAAGATTCAAACAGAAGTCTCTATAGACAAAACGTCGTTTTCATTTGGTAAATTTGATTGGAAAGAAGAACAAAAGACAACTTTCACCTTGAAAAATGTAGGTAATAAACCTTTATTTATACAAGAGGTTACCACTTCTTGCGGATGTACCACTGTGACTTATTCAAAGGAACCTGTACGACCAGGCAAAGAGACAATTTTCGAAGTTGGCTATAAGGCCGAAGACCCCGGATACTTCAATAAGACAATTACGGTGTATTGCAATGCGAAAATATCTCCGTTGACTTTGAAGATTAGCGGGAGTGCAAATGAAATAAAGAAGAAAATATAAATAGGAATGGAGAGGAGCGGGCGACTAACGTATTGTTGGCACATTGCGTACCGCCCGTTCCGTAACCCATCCTAGAAAGGAGGTTTTGGCAAAGATACACATTTAGGTTGAATAAGCAATAAGTTTGCTTTTCCGTTGAAATGATAGATACGGAAAGTAATAATAGAGGATTAATGAAAACAAAAGAAAACAATGAAAAAAGTAATTAGAATAGCTTTTGTTGCAGCAATCGCGGGATATGGTGTTTATACAAATCAGAAAACAGATAATGTAATGTCCGAATTGATGTTGGCGAATGTGGAAGCTTTAGCTAATGATGAAAATCCAATGTGCCCTAATGGGTGTTTTGATGATGGTGATGGATGTCTCTGCTATCATTGGTTTCCTACTTATAGAGAAGCGTAATTTTTAAAGTTGTGAAGACTCTGTATTATAACAGAGTCTTCATAATCTAATTTTGATGAATTGATAGATATTAATTGTTATATCAAAAAGAATATGAAATACATAAAGAAACTGATGTTCTTATTATTGCCTTGTGTGATAGAAAGCTGCATATCAAACTCAGATACGGAAATTTATCAAAAAAAACGCGATAATATTGTTGATGTACATGCCTTGATAAAAGAAATACCAATAAACGATGTATTAATAGGTTCAATAGCGCGTCCATTTTTATTAGGTGATTATTTACTCATTGGTGATTATAAATCTTCTGATAAGTTGATACATATATTTGATAAAAATAATTTTGATTATTTGGTTAGTACTGCTGATGTAGGGCAGGGACCGAATGAAATAACTGTGATGGGGCATATTGGTATAAATGAAGGGAAACATTGTTTTTACGTGTCAGATCATGGTAAACAAAGAATATATAGCTATAATATTGATAGTGTCCTTGTTGATTCTGATTACACTCCTACTGTAAAAGCGGAAATGAACATGATTCGATTTCCTGATAGGTATCAATACATAAATGACACATTGTCCTTTGCATTGATGATAGAACCGACCAGTGCTTCTACGTTTAATCAATCTGTTGCTAAGTGGAATATACAATTAGGAGAGTTTAAAACGATGAAGTATCGGCATCCTGATATAACGAAAAAAAGAATCAGTTTCGCTGTATCTCCAGAAAATGGCATATATGTAGAGTGCTATGCAAACCATGACTTACTATCTATATGTAAAGTAGATGGCAATCTAAAATATAATATTTATGGTCCAGCTTGGGATAAAGAGTCTACTAAAATCCATCATTATGGAAATGTTGTGTTTTGTAATGATAAGATTATAGCTTCTTATTCAGGTGGGGATAGCAGAACAAATGCGTATAGACCTACTCGCTTTCTGGTATTTAGTTTAGATGGTGATTATTTGAAAACTTTAGACGTTGGTTTTCGAATAGTGGATTTCTGTTATGATAATAATAATAATAGAATTATTATGAATTTTAATGATGAAATTCAGTTTGGTTATTTAGATTTAAATGGGATTGTTTAATAGTTTGAATTTTTAGGATGAAAAAGTATGTATTATTAGTTGCAATAGTTTTATTTGTAGGATATAATTTATTGTGTAATAAAGAAATAGAAATGTCGGAATTGATGTTGGCTAATGTGGAAGCATTGGCAGAGGACGAATCATCGACAAGCCCTTGTGATGGTGATGAAAGTGGTTGTTTTACTGGTTGGTTATGGTATCCAACTATGAAGGAAAAGTTGTGAGTATGATTTTATTCTTTTTAAAATTATGATTTTTAGGTGTTTGGTAAGTATATTTATCTTCTTTTTTCTGATTTCTTGTGGAAATCAGAAAAAAGAAGATATTGAGATTTTGTTACAATCATGGAATGAAAGAGAAGTACTATTTCCTGAGGGTATGATATTTACAGTGAAGGGTAAAGATACTGTAGACTTTTTGTTATCAGGTAAATATAAAATTCTCACTTATGTTGATTCTATAGGTTGTATAAGTTGTAAATTACAACTGGGAAGATGGAAAACTTTAATAAAGGAAATAAATGGGGATGGAAGCGAATCTGTGAAATTCTTATTTTTCTTTTCTCCTGAAAAAAGGAGGGATTTTTTGGGAACATTAAAATCAGAGGATTTTGTTTATCCTATTTGTCTTGATGACGAAAACAAGTTGAATAAGCTGAATCATTTCCCTTCGAATATGATGTTTCAAACATTTCTATTAGATCAAAACAATAAAGTCGTTGCTATTGGCAACCCTATTCATAATCCCAAAGTAAAAGACCTCTATCTGAAAATTATTCAAGGTGAAAAAATCGGACGAAAAGATATAAGTAAGAAGATTCAAACAGAAGTCTCTATAGACAAAACGTCGTTTTCATTTGGTAAATTTGATTGGAAAGAAGAACAAAAGACAACTTTCACCTTGAAAAATGTAGGTAATAAACCTTTATTTATACAAGAGGTTACCACTTCTTGCGGATGTACCACTGTGACTTATTCAAAGGAACCTGTACGACCAGGCAAAGAGACAATTTTCGAAGTTGGCTATAAGGCCGAAGACCCCGGATACTTCAATAAGACAATTACGGTGTATTGCAATGCGAAAATATCTCCGTTGACTTTGAAGATTAGCGGGAGTGCAAATGAAATAAAGAAGAAAATATAAATAGGAATGGAGAGGAGCGGGCGACTAACGTATTGTTGGCACATTGCGTACCGCCCGTTCCGTAACCCATCCTAGAAAGGAGGTTTTGGCAAAGATACACATTTAGGTTGAATAAGCAATAAGTTTGCTTTTCCGTTGAAAGGATAGATACGGGAACTAATGAAATGAATACATTAAAAACAAAAAATACACAATGGAAAATATAGCAAAAGTAACTCTTGTTGTAGTGTTTACAACAATTACAGGATATGGTGTTTATACAAGTCAGAAGATAGATAGTTCAATGTCTGAGTTAATGCTGGCAAATGTGGAGGCATTGGCTGATGGAGAATATCCGGCTAGTCCTAATCCAGGTAGTGATTGTAAAGGTGGACGTACCATGTGTTATATGGGACAGGGAAATGTATTTGGGAAACAATAAAATAAATGTTTAGTATGTAGGTCATGAAAAAATTTTCATGACCTACAATAATGCGAATAATAATATGGACAATAATATGAGATTTTCATTCCTAATTTTAGCTTTGCTATTAGGTAGTTGTAGTAGTTCGACAAAAAAAGTATCTTTTGACAAACAAGTTACTGCAAAATCCACTATTTTGACGGAAATACTGATTTCTATGCCTATCGACATAAAGAAATATGGCGATAGGCTATATGTGAGTGATTTTGGTGCAGACAGTCTTCTCTTTTGTTATAATCTCAAAGAACGGCATTTCGAGAAACAAATGTTGCCACGCGGACAAGGTGCAGGCGAGTTTCTGAGTCCTATTGAATTTTTCATGTCAGACACATCTGTCTTCATCCATAACAGATGGCATTTTACGGCGCGGGACTATTCTTTTAGTAAGCAAGATCTCTCTATTCAACCTAAAGGAGAATTGGTACGTCTGCCTATGGGAGTTGATAAGTTGTGTCCATTGGACGAATCGCGTGTAGTGGCTTCCGGAGTTTTTGACGATTGTAGATTCTTTTTGTTGGACAAGCAAGGGAATGTCTTGTCTCAATGCGGTGATTATCCTAATTATCAAGAAGGGGAAGAGGCGATTCCTAATTCGGCAAAAGCCATGTTCCATCAATCCCAATTAAGTTACAATGCTTCCCGGAAACGTTTGGCGTGTGCAACAAACAATGTGTTTGAACTTTGGGACTATACTCCGGAAACTCTGACTTTACATAAAAGACTGTTACTTAGTCCTTATCATTATCAGTTTACGAAAACTCCTGATGGCGTATCTGCTTCAAGCGATACCCCGGATGCTATAGTAGGAGCATTGGGTATTACAACTTCAGATAAGTATGTTTATGTTTTGGTCAATCCCAATACCTGCCGGATGCACAAAGAAAATAGAGAAACGCAGAATAGTGAGATTTGGGTTTTTGACTGGGAAGGAAAACCAATACGAAAGATCCTGGCAGATGTCCGGATTGAATCTTTCTGTATTGATGAAACTGATACTATATTTTATTGCGTTATGGTGACACCGGATTATTCTATCGGAATGATACCGATTGTAGGATAATCTTGTTTATAAGTGGACTGTTCTAAAAGTTTAAAAATACAACCTGCAAAAGAAGAAAATATAGATAGGAATGGAGAGGAGCGGGAGGCTAACGTATTGTTGGCGCATTGCGTACCGCCCGTTCCGTAACCCACCCTAGAAAGGAAGTTTTGGCAAAGATACACTTTAGGTTGAATAAGCAATAGGTTTGCTTTTCCGTTGAAAAGATAAATACGGGAACAGATAAAACAAATATTGAACAATTAAAATGAAATGAAGACGAAATTGATTACAAATAGATATAATCTTGTATTCTATTGGCTATTTATGCTTATATTTTGTATATCCTGTTCAATGGAAAGAGAGCAAAAGAAAGTCGTTATAGATTTGCTTGGGGAAACAATAGACAGCTTAAAATATTCAATGTTTGTGGATTCTATTGAATACATTGATATAGAATTAACAGACAGTTGTCTAATTGGAAAAATTGCAGACATGGATGTGTGTCGTGATCATTTGTTTATTTTTGATGAACAGCAACAGGTAATATGGCATCTGAATAGAGAAGGTCGGTACTTGAATAAAATATGTAAGCAAGGGGGAGGCCCGGATGAATATACTTACATTAATCATTTTGAATATGATGAAAAAAGAAATCAGATAGTGGTCCTTGCCCCTTGGCAACAGGCGCTTTTATTCTATACGCCGGAAGGCAAATACTTGAAGACTGTGAAATTGGGAATGAAAGCGGACGATTTTAAAATATCTCCTCAAGGAGGATTTATTTTATCTAACTCCGGTTCTGACGAACCTGCAGCTGGGATTTATTATGTCAACGATTATGGTCAAGAAATGAAATGCTTGGTAAAAAGAAAGAATAATCATTTAGTTTACTTGACTTTTGAGTGGGAATTATGTTCTTATGGGGATATTATAAATTTCATGGCACCTAATTTTGATAATACAGTATATCACTTTCGTAATCAAGAACTTTCCGCTAAGTATTTTTTCTCTATGAAACCAGAATTGAAACATAACTATAAAAAATCTGTTTCTTTACAGAAACTTGAAGATTTTATTCGAACGTCATATTTGGAAGGAGAAAAATGGATTTGGGCAACTTATTGGTCACCGGGTGATGGATTAAGAATATTCATCTATTCAAAAGATAACGAAAATTATTGGATAAGTAAGATAATTGTTAATGATCTTGATAATAAGGACATCGGTAGAAAAACATCCATAACCGATAATAATACATTTGTTACTTGGTATGAAAATGAAGATGCTGATAAAAATCCGGTTATTGGCATACTACATTTGAAATGAATATGTTTAAGAATATATGTATATTAGCATTTGCATCTTTTTTACTGATTTCATGTAGGAAATCTAAAAGTGACAATATTTCCCGTGCCATAGAAGAGTGGATGGGGAAAGAAATCATCTATCCTTCAATTATGACGTTTCAAACGTTCTTATTGAACAAAGATAATAAGATTGTCGCCATTGGTAACCCTATCTATAACCCTAAAATAAAAGACCTCTATCTGAAAATCATTCAAGGAGAAGGAATCGGGCAAGAAGGTGAAGACAAGGAAATTCAACCTGAAGTCACTATAGATAAAACCTCGGTTTTATTTGGAAAATTCGACTGGCAAGAAGAGCAAAAGACAACTTTCACTTTGAAAAATGCAGGTGATAATCCTTTAGTCATACAAGATGTTACTACCTCTTGCGGATGTACTACCGTGGCTTATTCAAAAGAACCGGTACGACCGGGTAAAGAAACAGTCATAGAGATAGGATATAAGGCCGAAGACCCCGGATACTTCAATAAGACAATTACGGTGTATTGCAATGCGAAAATATCTCCTTTGACTTTGAAGATTAGCGGGAGTGCAAATGAAATAAAGAAAGAAATCTAAACAGGGATGGATCGTCGGTTAGGCGATGTTCTCCTTCCCAATTTAGTAAGGGTAAATACTAAAACTAATGGACAGGAAAAGATAATACAGTAATAATATTCATGATGAAAGAACATTTATCCATATATGCATTGTTGCTGTTATTGTTGTTTGCTGCATGCAACGGCAATAATAGAAAGTTGGAATATGCATTACAGTTTGCGGGAAATAACCGGGGGGAACTGGAACAGGTGCTTGCTCATTATAAAGACAGCGGACTGAAGTATGAAGCTGCCCGCTTCCTGATAGAGAACATGCCGCACTATTATGAGCGGCGGGGAATACCCGTAGATTCGGGAAAGGCAGCCTTGGCAACAGTGGATACAACGGGACTGGTGCTTCCTGCACTTGTAGAACGTTGGGGACATCCCGATATGAACATATTGGAGAAGGTATATGATTCACAAGTGATTACTGCCGATTTCCTGATATGCAACATAGACCATGCGTTCGATGCGTGGAAGTCACGCCCTTGGAACAAATATCTTTCTTTTGAGGATTTTTGTGAATTAATCCTGCCTTACAGAATAGACGATGAACCTCTGGAAGAGTGGCGTAGCATTTATAAAAAGCGATATGCCTTCTTGCTCGATTCCGTTTATAAAGGAACGGATGTGGTGGAAGCTGCCGCAACGGTAGGAAAATGCCTGAAGGAAGAAGGATTTGTGTACAACTGGGAGTTCGGGTTACCACATTTGGGGGCGTCCTTCCTGCTTGACCACCGTATGGGGACTTGCGTGGATGCCTGCGACCTGACCTTGTATGCCATGCGTTCGTTGGGTATTCCGGTCGCGGTAGATTATTACCTGTACAGTTCGGAAACACGTAAGGGACATACATGGAACTCTGTACGCGATACTACAGGAGCTTTTTGGGGAATGTGGGTAACGGACAAGGAGTGGAAACGTGGGCAGGTGTATCGTGACGGCCGGAAATCGGGCAAGATATTCCGTCGGTGCTTTGGTGACCCTTATTATGCGGATGCTTCCGCCGACTACTTTCCCGATACGTTGCGGGTGAAGGTGGCAGCGGAAAGTCCGGAGTACTTGTTCTTGGGTATCTTCCATCCTAAAAAGAAATGGGTAATTGCCCATGTAGCGGAAGTATGTAATGGAGAAGTGGTCTTCCCCCATGTGGAGCCTGACGCCATTTATGGTCTATTGGAGAAAAAAGGAGACGGCAGTTTTGCCACTGTAGACTATCCGTTCTATTTTGACGGAAAGTCACCTCATTTTTATGTTCCCGATAAAGAAAAGGAAGAGAGCGTAGTCTTGTACCGTAAACATCCCCTGATGGCATGGATAGGTACCTATTTGGATGAGATTCACGGTGCTCGTTTCGACTTTTCTGATACGGAGGATTTTAAACGTATAAAATACACCTACCAAGTTTCTGACACCCCGAGCGTTTGCTACAACGAAGTGTTGCTTCCTGTACGATTGAAGTGCCGTTATGTACGTTACCAAGCTATGGAATGTAAGAATACCAACATTGGTGAACTTTTGTTTTGGGAAGAGGGAACAAGACTCTATCCCGTGACTGTGGAAGGTCCGCCTGCCGAGAATCCAGTGAATGTATCCGGGCGAATGTTTGATGATGATCCACTGACCTATTACAGTACACACTCTCCAGGAGCTACCTTGCTGATGGACTTCGGGACTCAAGTGGAAATAGACAGCTTTGTCTTCATTCCACGCAACGATGATAATTTCATCCGTATGGGTGACACCTACGAGCTGTATTATCACGATGGCAAAAATGATTGGGTATCATTAGGACAAAAGATAGCTACAAAACCGGAACTGACGTATGACAATCTGCCTCATGGGGCACTATTTCATTTGCGTTGTCTGACACGTGGTGAAGAAGAACAAGTGTTTCACATAAAAGATGGCAAACAAGTGTTCATTAGTAATTTGAGCTATGTGAGGTAGATACAGGTAATAGTATGAACAGGGTTATAATTAGATAAACGGATGAATATAAATATATCCTTGAGGAGATTTATCGATTGGGTAATTAACCTTTGTTTCTGGTTATGCGGCTTCATCGTAGTATGGCTGTTTGCGCAAGTCTTTTGCGTGACCTCTTTCCATATCCCGACCGATTCGATGGAACCGATATTGGAGCCAGGCGACGTGATTATGGTGGATAAACTGACCTATGGGGCAAGGCTCTTCAATGTGGTGGACGCCGTGGAAGGGAAGCAGGTAAAGATCAGACGCATGCCGGGTATGGGCAGCATCAAAAGGAATGACGTGGTTGTGTTCAATTATCCCTGTCCCAAGAAGTGGAGGCGGATTGAGATGGACGTGATGCAGTATTATGTAAAACGGTGCATGGCATTGCCGGGAGACACGTTCCGCATCGTGAACGGGCATTATCGGGTGGCAGGCTATGCCGGGATATTAGGGTGTACGGATGCGCAGGAGAGGTTCATGACGTTGATAGAGGAGCGGGGATTTTCAGATGATACGGTAGGTGTGAGGGCCTATCCCGAAGATTCCCTGATAGGCTGGACGGTAAAGGAGTTCGGTCCGCTGTATATTCCCAAAGCCGGCGATACCATCACAATGGACAGCCGGAATGCAAGGCTCTACAGGAACATGGTGGAGTGGGAACAAAGCAAGAACCTCCGGTATGAAGGGGAAAACGTCTACTTGGGCGACAGCCTCATCACCGCATATCGCTTCTTGAAGAATTACTATTTCGTGGCAGGTGACAAAGCGGAGAATTCGAGGGATTCCCGCTACTGGGGCTTGTTGCCGGAAGAGTATATCGTGGGCAAGGCCGTTCGGGTATGGAAATCCACTGACCGTAGGACAGGCAAGAGACGATGGGACAGGACATTTAAAAAGATCGAATAGTTTTTGGATTCAAAAACTCACAAACTTAAAAACTCAAAAATATGGATAGGTCTGAAAACAACTGGAACGCTTGCCTGTTGTACCGCAACAAGCAACTGACCAAGCAATTGAAGGAATATCAGGAGGTATCGTCATTGACGGGAGGCTCTTCTTCTCAGATGGTGGCGATGGGGCAATTGATGCGCCTCCGTCAAAATCCCTCATACGGCATTATAAAGGATGAATCGGAATGGAAGAACCTGTTTGCCGTGATAGACCTGTTCTATGGCGGTTGCCTGTCCGACGAACTGGCGCCTTTCCCTTTGGGTGAACAGGAGATCAAGATATGCTATCTGCTACGGGCGCGGATGGGCAACAAGGCGATCTCCCTGCTTTTCAATATCCTTCCTGTGTCTGTGATAAAAGCCAAGCAGCGCATCAAGAACAAGATCGGCCTGTCAAGCACGGACAGCCTGGACAAGTATATACAACAACGTTGACATCGGGAGGGCATTATGGGAAAGAAATGGGTATATACGGAAAAGAAATGGATATATACGGAAAAGAAATGGATATATACGGGAGAGAGGTGGATATATACAGGAAAGAGATGGATATATGATATCGGAGAAATTACAGTCATAGCCTTGCAATCCGTTATGAACGATGTGGTTAAATAGGTCTGAAAGAACAGACAACCTAAAAAAAGTATTCAAAAAAGTAAGAGTGGAATGAAGTATACACAGACTTAATTTTGCAAAGGGAATGTGTGAAAGATAGGCAATGTGTTGTCTAATCTTACAGTTTTTCAGTAACTTTGCCGCCGATTTCTAAACTACATGACATTATAAAATAGATGAAGGCTATTCACTTTGTTTTTTGTCTTTTCGCGGTGTTCCAGTTGGCGACGGCGAGTGGCCGGGCTACCGCGGCTAATGAAGACTTCCGGACATTCCTCAGGAAGTTTACTTCGAGTGCCTCTTTTCAGTATTCCCGTATTCAGTTTCCGTTGAAGTCTCCCATTGTCCTGCTGGAAGAGGATGGCGAAAAAGAACGGACTTTCCCCTTTACGCGCGATAAGTGGGCATTGCTGGGCGAGGATGCATTTAAGGAGGAACACATTACGGAAGAAGAGGGAGGCACGTATATTTCCCACTTCACGGTGGACACTGCCGAACGTAAAGAGTTTGAAGCCGGGTATGAGGAATCGGAATCATCCTTGCGTGTCGTCTTTGAATTGATAGGCGGCAAGTGGTACCTTACCGATTGCTATACCGACTGGTATAATTTCGACCTTCCTATCAACGAACTGCCCGAAACCATCAGCACGATAGCGGAAGAAAACAAGGCGTTTGAAGAGATGCATCCTTAGCGAAGGAAGAAAGTGCTTTTTGCCGATCAATGCACTAAAATATACCTTTTTCGTACGATTTATGTGCCTTTTCCTTTAAAGAATGCCGTTTCTTTGCAATATCGAAATATTGTGAACGAAACTAATATCAGAAATGACACATTCATCATTCATACAAATTCTGTGGAAATTCCTTTTCCTAATCTTTCCTTGCACTTTGTTGGCGCAGGAACGTATGTCATTAGGGCATTGGGTAGCTGAAGATCAGTCGGGGCTAATGGATTTTACCATCCGTGAAGATACCTTGGAACTTATTGTTCCCGAAGGGCTTACCTTATGGTATAAAGACCGCTTGACCGGTGATTATGAAATCAGTTACTATATTTGCACTGTGATGAACGGTGGTGAGCACGACCGCCTTAGTGACATGAACTGTTTTTGGGCGGCAAATGACCCGAAGCATCCCGGTGAACTTTTTGCTCGCGCCACTTGGCGTAATGGGGTCTTTCGCAACTATAATACTCTGAATCTTTTTTATGTAGGCTATGGAGGCAATCGCTCTCCGTCTTTTGCAAAATCATGTCCGTTTCACGGGCTTCCGAATCGAATACTTAAATTCAACCTATTAATACCTACACCATGATGACGAAACTTAATTTGATGAAACCTATCTTTGTTACTGTATGTGTCTTGCTGTGTTCCTTCAGTCTGTCGGCGCAAGTTGTAAAAAATGAACGGTTATTGTCTTTTGAAGGTCCGGAACTTCCTGCCGGACTGGATGCAACGAAAGCCACCTTAGGCATTAGTGACCAACATTATAAAGACGGTACACACAGCCTGCGCTGGACCTTTGAACCCGGTTCCGTGCTTTCCCTTCAGCGCGACTTGCAATTTGAGCAGAAAGATCCCACTGGAAAAGATTTATATCTTTCCGCTTTTATTGTATGGGTGTATAATGCGAAGGCACAAGATACTACCATCCAATTTGAATTCTTGAAGGACGGTAAGAAATGTACTTCTTTCCCTTTCGGCATCAATTTCACCGGTTGGCGTGCTGCCTGGGTGTGCTACGAGCGTGATATGCAAGGTACTCCCGAACCCGGAATGAACGAACTGCGTATCGTGGCTCCGGATGTGAAAGGCGAATTATTCATCGACCATCTGATAACTGCCAGTAAAGTAGATGCCCGTCAGCAAACGGCCGACGTACAGGTTCCTTTCGTCAATAAAGGAACAACAAACCACTGGCTTGTGATCTACGAACACTCTCTGTGGAAGCCGGAAATCGCTCTGACTCCGGTTACGGAAGAGAACAGGAAAGATATGCAACTGGTGGAAAAGCGTTTCCGCGATATGCTCTATACCCCTTCCAAACTGTCGAAGAAGGAGCTGGAAACCATCCGTAAGAAATATGACTTCTATGGAATAACGTATAAGGATGGAGTTGTGAGCGGTCTGCCCATTTTCATGGTGCGGCAGGCAGAGGCCTACGAACGTATGTATCCGGACTGGGATAAAGGTATGTTCACTAAACTGGGCATGGAGATGAACGAGTATTTCAACCTGATGCGCCGGATAGCTTATGCCTACAACAATGCCTCAGAGGCGGCAGTGAAGGACGAACTGAAACAGAAATTCCTGGCGATGTACGACCATATTACCGACCAAGGGGTGGCATATGGCAGTTGCTGGGGAAATATCCACCACTACGGATACAGTATGCGTGGTCTGTATGTGGCATATTTCCTGATGAAAGACGTTTTGCGTGAAACCGGTAAGTTGGATGAGGCCGAGCGCACCTTGCGCTGGTATGCCATCACTAATGAGGTTTATCCCAAACCTACGGTCAACGGTATTGACATAGACTCTTTCAATACGCAGACACAGGGCCGTATGGCAAGTATTCTGATTATGGAAGATACGCCTGAGAAGTTGCAATACCTCCGTTCTTTCTCCCGCTGGATAGACTACGGTTGTCGTCCGGCACAGGGACTGGCAGGTTCTTTCAAGAAAGACGGAGCTTGTTTCCATCACCGTAATAACTATCCGGCTTATGCTGTGGGCGGCCTCGATGGTGCTACGAATATGATTTATCTGTTGAGCGGAACAGAATTTAAAGTTTCTCAGCTGGCGCACGAGACGGTGAAGAAAGTGCTGCTCACTATGCGTTTCTACTGTAACTTCAAGCAATGGTCCCTCTCCATGTCGGGACGTCATCCTAATGGGAAGGGACAATTGATTCCTGTACAATACGCCACTCTGGCATTGGCGGGCACCCCTGACGGAAAACAAGAGTATGATCCGGAACTGGCTGCGGCTTATCTGCGTTTCGCCTCGCGCATGGAAACTCTTGATAAGAATGCTCCGGATTATCTTCCGAAGTCGTCCACTGCCCGCGAACTGGAGTTGAAAAAACTGTTTGAGGCGCAAGGTTTCCGTCCCGAACCCGACCCACAAGGCAATCTGTTTTTAGGCTATGGTTGTGTTTCAGTGCAACGCCGGGATAATTGGGCAGCTGTGGTACGCGGACATTCCCGTTACCTTTGGGCAGCGGAACATTACTTGGATGCCAACTTCTACGGTCGTTATCTGGCTCACGGAAGTATGCAGATATTAACCGGAAAACCCGATGAAATGGTGACTTTTGCAACCAGCGGCTGGCAAGAAGCCGGTTTCGACTGGAACCGTTTCCCCGGTACGACAACCATTCATTTACCCTACGAGCAGCTTCGCGCAAAGGTGATGAATGTGGACATTTTCTCCGGTATGGAGGAGATGCTCTATTCTGATGAAGCATTTGCCGGTGGCTTGTCGCAGGCACGGCTGAACGGTAACTTCGGGATGAAATTGCACGAACATGATAAGTACAACGGCTCGCATCGCGCCCGTAAGTCTTATCACTTCTTCGACGGAACGATTGTCTGTCTCGGCACGGATATAGAGAATATGAATGAAGAATTCCCCACGGAGACTACCGTCTTTCAGTTGGCTGCTGTCACTCCCGAAATGCATCAGTATTGGGAGGCTTTCAAGAGCGACGGTCAGACGTATATCGATCCTAACGGTGTGGGCTATTATCTATCGAAAAAGTCGATGAAAGCGGCAAAATATGAGAAAAACTTCCCGCAAGTTACCGTAGGGGAACGCAATCCGAAGCCTACTTCCGGTGACTGGGTTTCGTTGGTGCTCGAACATGGAAAGGCTCCCAAGGGTGCTTCTTATGAATATGCTGTCCTACCACGTACGAATGAAGCGGCTCTGAAAGCGTTTGCCCGTAAACCGACTTATAGAGTTTTGCAACAAGATGGCAATGCGCATATTGTGCGTTCCCTGACGGATAACTTGACGTCTTATGTACTTTTTGAAACTCCGCAGGCATTGCCGAAAGAGGGCTTGTTGCAGAAGGCCGATACTTCCTGCCTTGTTATGATACGCGAGGACAAAGGCAAGCTCTTGTTGACCGTTGCCCAACCGGACCTGGCGCTTTATCGCGGTCCGAGTGATGAAGCCTTTGATCAGGATGGTAAGCGCAAGGAGCGTAGCATCTATTCTCGTCCTTGGATTGACAATGACAGCGGTGAGATACCTGTGACAGTTACATTGAAAGGCGAATGGAAGGTGGCTGAGACTCCTTATTGCAAGGTCGTTTCTAAGGATAAGAATCAGACTGTTCTGCGTTTTGTATGTAAAGACGCAGCCAGCTTTGATGTGGAGTTGAAGAAATAATGAACTTAGTCTTTACAATAGAACTGTGATGAAAGTAAAGAATTTAATGTTGTGTGCAACGGCTTTTGCTCCTTCCTTGGTTGGGGCGAAAGAGTTGCCCAATATCATCTACATTGTAACCGATCAGCAGACGGCCTCTGCGATGAGTTGCATGGGAAATGATGACTTGCATACTCCGAATATGGATAGGCTGGCACAGTCAGGTGTTCTGTTTCGTAATGCCTATTGTGCTACACCACTGAGTGGACCTGCCAGGGCAGCTATGTTCACAGGCTATACTTCGCATGAAGTAGGACTTGCCCGAAACGGTACACCGATACCGGACTCATTGCGTACCCGGACTTTGGGAACACTGATGCAGAATGTGGGTTATGACTGTATCTATGCCGGTAAATGGCATGTACATACAGCCTCCATGCCGGATAAAGAGTTTGGTTTTACTACTATTCATCCGCATAGTGATATTGGATTGGCAGAAGCTTGTGTCGGTTTTTTAGAACAAGAACATGCCAAGCCTTTCTTCTTAGTTGTTGGGTTTGATAATCCGCATAATATCTGTGAATATGCACGTAGCCAGAATTTGCCTTGGGGAAATATGGAAGAGCTACCGCAGGATAAATGGCCGGGACTACCTCTTAACTTCGCTAAGAATCCCTATGATGCTGATGTTATCAGTTATGAGCAAAGTTTGAATTATTCGGCTTATCCTACCCGTAATTATACTCCGGATGATTGGCGTCGTTATCGGAGTCTCTATTATCGTCTGGTTGAAAAGGTGGATACGGAAATCGGGAAGATACTGGATGTTGTGGACAAACAGCATTTATGGAAGAATACAGTCGTCATATTTACCAGTGATCATGGTGATGGAGTAGGGGCACACCATTGGAACCAGAAATCGGCTTTATATGAAGAAGTAGTGAACATTCCTCTGATTGTTACCTTGCCGGGAAAGAAAAATGCCGGTAAAGAGATGCCGCAACTGGTGAATAACGGTGTTGATTTCTTTGCAGCTGTCTGCGATTGGGCAGGTATCCAACTTCCGGAAGGGCTGTATGGTGTTTCCTTCAAAACGTTGGCAGAGAAGGCTGACCCGGCATTGAAGCATCAAGACTACATTGTGACTGAAACTACTTTCGATAAAGGTGGGAACACACGTGGTTGGGCTTTGCGTACCTCTCGTTATAAATATGTGTTGTACGATAAAGGCCGTTATCGTGAGCAACTTTTTGATATGGAAAAAGACCGTGGTGAAATGCGGAATCTTGCCATTGAGGAGAAATATAAAGAGATCTTGCAACAGCATCGTGAGTATCTGCACAGCTGGATGCAACTGCATCATGTTGTGCAGATACGTGAAGATGTACATACGATTCCTGATGTAAGTCCGGAATAAGGACAATAATTACCCCAACAAACTGCGGACTGCCATCTGGTAAGCCTCCAGTTTGTTGGCTTTATGGATGGCTTTTTTTGCTTTCCGGTCGCCGTCCGGTAACAGATATTCCCAGAAAGTCTTCATCTTCATAAGTAGTTGTTGGTCGCCGCCTTCAAGGAGGTTGCCGTATTGTGCGAACAGATCGGCATGGAATAACCGGAGTTTCTCTCGCATCTCTTCCCCGGAGAGCGGGTGTCCCTGTTGATACTCCAGAGCCAGTGCGGGATTGGCAAGCAGCCCTCGACCTATCATGACGCCTGCCAGACGCGGAAATCGTTCGCTGATGGTGCGTATCTCTGCTGCCGTAAGCAGGTCGCCGTTGTAAATCAGCGGATGACGGCATTCATTGTAGAAAGCCTCGAAGCCTTTCAGGTCGACCGTCCCTTTGTATTGTTGCTTTCCCAACCGTGGATGCATGACGATATGTGTCAGGGGAAGTCCGTTCAGCAAAGGGAGTAGCGCCAGGCACTCTTCGGGGTTCTCCCAGCCCAATCGCATTTTGACGGAAAACTGCACGTTGGGATGCCTTTCGATGACAGTAACCAGCAGGTCGCGCACTTCTTCAGGATAGGGCAACATGCCCGAACCGTTATGCCGCTTGGCTAGGACGGGAAAAGGACACCCCAGATTGATGTTCACCGTCCGGTATCCTCTCTCGATGAACAGGGCGGTTATCCGTTCCATCTTCTCCGCGTCCGGTGCGATGAGTTGGGGAATGAGGTTCACTCCCCGGTTGTTCTCCGGAGAGATCTCCCGCAGGTCTTTTCGGCGGATCTCTCCATGCTCTATGCGGACGAAGGGAGTATAGTAACTTTCCACACCGCCGAACAATCGTGCGTGTGCCTGTCGGTAGATGGCATCTGTGTGTCCCTGTAAAGGGGCAAAATGGATGGGAAGAATATTCTGCATGTCGGTGCTGTTCAATTTTTTGCAAAGGTAGTTATTTTGGTGGAATAACCTTTCGCCCTTTGATTTTCTTTCGGTGCTGTTGCGCATTGCTAAAGCTTTTGCCATAATCGTGTAATTTTTTGTCTGGTTGTCGGAATCGGTTCGGCGTTCCTCCCGTGCAGGCTTCGGAAAGCAGGTCCCCGCTACCTTTCTCCCTTGCTTGCTGGAGCAAAGATACGACATGTGGAATTGGGGAAATCAGGTTTTGTCAGGTTCTGTCAGTTTCCGTCAGGTTTTGTCGTGATATGTCAGGTTTTGTCCGTTTTCGTGTGTGTTTTTCATTTCAATTCACAAGAGTATCGGCAGATAACTCCCGAATAACTCCCGATAACTCCTTTGGGCAATTTATTGATTGCCCGGGCTTTGTGTCCGATTCCCCTGGGGTTTTCCGAATAAATGCGGGGCAACGTTCCGGCAAACCCCAGGGGATGCGGCGGCAAATGCGGCGGCTTTCCGGCTACTACCCGTGGCGATAGGGGTGACGGACGTGGGCATGACGTGTCGTTCGAACTCCGGTAGTCGGTTGTGCAGCTTCTTTGAGGTGGCGGGGCGTGTCGGTCGTTCACGGCATTTTTCCGTTTTTTCTTTTTCTTCTTCTTCTTCTTTTTCTGTAGAAGAAATATTTTTTTCTTTCTCTTTTTCTTTATTTATTATATAGGGGTGTTTTTGTGTCGCTTGTTTTAGATGTGTTATTTGCAAATGGTTGTTCTTCAGTGTGTTCAATCTGTTTCTGTGACGCTTTTCTCACTTGTTTTCCGCTGTTTTCTGCTTGTTTTCCGTCATTTTCCGTTCATTTTCCGTCAAAAAACGCTTGTTTTTCATTAAAAATCGCTTGTTTTTCGTCATTTTTCGTTCGTTTTCTGCCATTTTTCGCTTGTTTTCTGCTTGTTTTCCGCTGTTTTTTGATGGATTTTCACCGTTTTTCACCGGATTTTCACTGGATTTTTATCGGAAATGGACGGATTTTCGCTGTTTTTTGGTTCATCCGGCATCACTCGAAATGTCGGATGAACCTGTTTTTTGTCCGCCAACGGGCTACAGTTAATGTGTTGGTTTCAATGTGAATTCCACCGGTTGTCCGTGCTGGCAGATGACGGTCAGCAGTGTATTTTCTCCCTTGGCGGATAAAGTTATATTTTTATTCTGATTATCAGTCTCCCATTTCCCTTTTATAAGCAATCGTTTCTCGATGGGACGGCTGGGTTCTTTGGTCGTGAAACTCTTCTCTGCAATGTTGAGATTCGGGTCACATACGCTGAATATGATTCGCTCTTCATTCGTCTTTTTCTGCATGACCATTGTTTCTGCGGGAATCTGTAGGAGCAACGGGGCTGTCGGCGAAGTGTAATCTTCGAAGACGGCGTAGGCTGTAATGCCGGTTGCTTCATCAAAGACGATATGTGCCGTATGGTCTTTCTGCTCTATCCGGTAAGTTTGCTTGTGACGAGCATGTTCCAGTTCTTCCGGATTGGGTTGTATCAGTACCATATATTCATATTCGGCGTTCTGGGGCGCTTTCCCATGATTGATCCATGCAGATGAAAATGTACCGCATGTTTCCTTCCGTGTCTTTTCATGTCGGGAGTCTTGCCGGGCTATTTGTACTTCTACGTCTCCCTTGGCAAAATAGTGATTGTTGTATCCGTCTTGCAGCCAATGCGTTTTGCCGTCATTCAGTTGGCTGTGGAATATTTCATTCTGTTTCTTTCCATCTACAAATATGCTTGTACTGTCCTCTCGGAAGACGCTTTGGAAGAGGGTGGTTTCTGTGGGGTATGCAGAGTTGCTGTTACTGATTCCTGTTCCTAAACAGATCAGCCTGTTGTCGAAACAGAAGACGGACTTGCGGGCGACGAAGTCCGGAGTGAAGTTCTTGAGGCTGCGCTCCATCAGTTTCATGGCAAACATTCCGTTCTTCCCTTCCAGTGAGCTGCTTCCGGAGAAATTTTCTTTCGAATGAGCCATTGTAGTGCCCGGCAGAGGGCTGTCCAGCAATTCAAGCGGCAAGTGGATTGTTGTGGTTCCGGGTAATCGGTTCCAGTCCCAGCCGTTCTCGTCGTATCCGCTGGCAAGGCGCGAAGGTTGCCCCATGATTTGTACCGAGCCATAACTTTGGTAGCGTCCATAGCGGTTGTCTTTCGTATAGATTTCAGCTCCCCATACGTCGGTGGTATATCCTTTAAGGGTGACCATCCAGTCGGCACGGCGGAAGATTCCTGCCGAACCATAGTTGTAGACAAAGAATCCTTGCGGCGCATCGGCAGGGCGTATGCCTTGCTCCTTGAAGTAGCGTGCTTCCGGTGTCTCCTTCTGGCAGAGGCGCAGATAATCGGCAGCCAAGTGGTGGTCGAAGCCATCCCCCTCGCCGGACAAGTCTCCCGATAAGGCGAGATAGGCGAAGGCGGCAATGTCATCCTCTTTCATCGATCCTCTGAATGGGTGTCTTCCACTGATACCGACGCCCCATTCATATTTGTTACAGTAGTTGCGCATGGAGATAAAGGCCGACTTTAATATCTGTCGGGCTTCCTCGGTCAGTTCATATTCTGTTTGGCTGGTAAATGCGATAAACTGTCCTACCATGGCGAGGACTCCGGTAGTATAGGCGGGATAGAAGCCTCCGTGATGGAACGTGGTGCCATCTATCTTGATGCCTCCTATGGTGCCGGGAGTATACCGGAGGGAAGAAGATACCCAGCGGGAAAGTCCTTTCAGGGCACGTGCCCGTTCGCATTCGTTGGTGAAGAGCAGTGCGGATACAGTTTTCGCCATTAGTAGAGTATGCCAGCTGTCCAGTAGTTCGTCCCTCTCTTCCTGGCAAGGCTTGCGGGTTTCCGGCAGTGCCGACCAAAAGACAAGGGCTGACAAGATATCATCGCGGTTTGGAGCTTTCCAGATGGCATCGCGCATCAGCCAGGCTGTGGTGTAGATTTTACGTACCTGATAACCATAGTGGTGGTTGGTTCCCATTCCGCTGCCGTATGCAAAGCCTTGGTTGATGGCAAAATCCCATACGGTGAAGTAATTCTTCTGTGCTGTTGAGGACTGGTTGTAATAAGCATCGTAGGCAAATCCGGAAAGCATGGTCTCCACGTCGTTCCAGGAGATTTCTCCCGCTTTACGGTTTAGTTCGTCGGGGGCAAGTACGGGAGAACCGGTGAATCCTGTTCCCGACCTGCGTATGTTCGTTTCATTGAAGACTTTATAGGCTTTGGCAACCGCTTCTGCAGGGGCTTTTTTTATATCCACAGCAGCCGTCAGGCGTTGTTCTATCGTATGAAGTTCTTCTTTTTCTTTCTGATTTAGAGAGTTGGGTAAAGGCAAGTCGTATTCATATTGTTCCCATTGCCATACACGGCACCAATGCCACAGGTCTCGATAAGTGAGTGAATTGTTGTAGGGCATTTGTTGGTCGGGGGTAGTGCGGTCATTCATCTTTTTTACGGGGAAGGTCAGGCGATCCAAGAAGACACGTCCTTTCCGGTTGGGGGCTATTAACCGGTAGCTTGTAATCTCTTTATTCAGTTTATCACCCTTCATGTGCTGGAAACCTATCCAGCAGGCGCGCCATCCGGCCGATGCCAACCGGAAACTGAACCAATAAGATACAGTCCCTTGCGGAGAAAGGAACTCAAAACGAACGGAGTCTTGTTGAGGCTTTTCGTTATAAATCCAGAGGGTGATGCCTGCCGAGTTCTCTGTTTGCTTGGTTAATGTGATAGGCTTTTCCAAGGCGATATTGAGTATGGAGCCGGAGTTCGTGAAGTTCCATTCGAGGCTATGTGAGCCTTCCTTATAGTACTGGGTAGAGAGCGCTGCCTTCCCTTTCCCGCTTGTTTGGAATTGTTCGGGAATGCCGTTCTCGAAACCTATGAACTGGGCAGGGGAAATCTGGCTGCATAACAGCGCACAGGTGAATAAAAAGTTCTTTCTGATCATAAAAACATAAAAAATAAGATTATTATAATTCTATGAAGATGCTTCTTGAAAGTTTGTAGTGTAACTCATTTATCATGAGTATCGTTTTTTACTATTATTCGTACTCATTACATGAGACAGCCGCTTTCATATATTTTTTATTGGAGGGAAAATATATGGAAAGCGGCTGTAGATTTTGATTAAGGTCAGATATTGTGGGTTATAGTATTCCTCTATTTAACAGTAATTTTTATCTCTTTGGTTGCAATTTTTCGTCCTTCTACTGTGGCATTGCCTGCAAGGAATGTTACTGTGTACGTTCCGGGTTTTGTAAATATGTAGCTGTAACTATTTACACGGCGGTTGATATCTTTGATATTCTCTCCGGAATCGGGAGTACAGGCATTCAGTTTGATAGAGTTGGCAATCAACCAGTCGTCATTATTTGCCCATGTAGCATGAGTATTGTTTCCTCCTTGGAACTGGAACTGGTTCTTGCTTTGGTTAATCAAACTCCATGTTCCTTGGATGACACTTCCGGTGGTTACCATCTTGTAGCAATCGTTATCTTTGTTAGAGGGGTTGATATCGAAGCAAGAAAAGTCCATCGTGGAACCTGTCACTTCAGTCACGCTTCCATTGGTCAGAGTGTTTCTGATGATAATGTTCCTGAGATTTATAGTACGTTGCGGAGTTGTTTCCGTAGTTCCTGTAAAACGGAAAGCGATGGTCAATCCTGCTTGGTAATCACTTAAATCGAAGTTTTTTACGGTGACTTTCTTACCATCGGCACCGGCCAGTCCACAAACTTCCGTAACATCATTCCAAGCATGCTCCTGAATAGTCTTGCGGTCGGCATCCGCATCTTTCTTTGTCAGTCCGGGGAAATCCTTAGATAAATAAACATGGAAAGCATTCGTCTGTTTACCATATTGTGACTGTACTTCGAAAGACAAAGTGGAAGATTCTATGTCGGCTGCATCCAATTCTGTGCGGTCACGATAAATATATTGATGTCCATCTTCACCTGAAAAGAAAGTGATGAAGTTGGGATTCCCGTCAAAGTGGAAAGTTACTTCTTCGCCTGCTTTGATTTCCGTCTTGTCTGCTACTACGTTGAAGTTTACGTCTTCGGGATCCAGGTCATTGCAAGCCGTGAACATGGCAAGGGTCGCCAAAACGCAGAGATATTTATTTGTTTTCATAACTTAATACTGTTTTAAAGTTAGTTACATGCCTGAATTATTTCCAAGCATCGTTTTGTTGCAAAAGTTTGTTCAAGCCCAACTCACGGTTAGGAATGGGTAACCACATATAACGTTCGGTGGCATTGTTGGCATAACTTACTGCGAATTTTTTGGCGTTGTCCCAACGTGAATCTTGTGTGTTCTGAGCTACAGAACGCATGTTACCCAAATAGTCATTCCAACGAATCAGGTCATACTTGCGTAAACCTTCGAAGCAAAGTTCGCGGCCACGTTCGTCCTTCACCAATTGCTTGAAATTCTCGTAATTCATGTTGGTTGTGATTTTGGTCACGTTCGGGATGCTACGTTCACGTACGGCATTGATGGCATCACAAGCAGCTTGGGTAGGTCCGTTGTTTATTTCATTCTCACTCTCTGCAATCATCAACAATACGTCTGCATAGCGCAAAAGAGGATAGTTGGTGGGAGTCTGGTTCTTATCACGCGGAAGAACTTTCTCGTATTCACGGCGATACTTACCGGCATTGCGCTGAACATATTGCGTGGCTGCAATAGTCGGATTCTTTTCGTTTACTTTACCATTGACATCCACATTCGGCATGCCTTTGTAACCCCAAGCAAATTTCACATAATTACCGTTGCTCTGTTTAGCAAAACGATAAGGGGCAATGTTCCAGTCACGACGTACATCCGGATGTTCACGTTCGTTCATGCTACCTTCTTCGAATCCTTCATCAACTATTCCGTCACCGTCCAGGTCATTATACAAATCCCAAAGATTCAGTGTACAAGAAATGAATCCGTAAGAATAACCATCGGAACCTAAAGAACTATCTCCGTTTGAAATACCTATTGTATTTCCTATTCGTCCTGAGCCTTGATGTGCATCTTGACGATTACCTTTGAACTCGGCTTCCCAAATGGATTCACGATAAGTATCGTCTACTACGTCTGAAGCGTAATTGATAAATATCTGTTTGTAGTCCGGATTCAACTGATGTTTGCTATCCTTGTTTACCTGCTTTGCCCAATAATTGGCTTTCTCATACATTGGTTTTCCGCCATTGATGGGCCAACCGGCTAATTTCAGATAAACACGTGCCAAGATACCCCTTACGGCAGATTTGCTGACACGGCCGGCAGGAACTGCATCTATTTCACCCACCATGCCTTCTGCTTCTTCCATTTCAGCCACTACGTTTTCGAGGACTTCCTTTTGAGGCATGTTGGCTAAATCGACATCAGTCGGTGTATTTTGTGTATTGGTACGATAAGGAACATTTCCCCAGCATTGTGCCAGCAGGAAGTAACAATAAGCACGAAGGAACTTTGCTTCACCTTTGTATATAGTCTTGACACTTTCATCCATATCCGGAGTCTTATCTACATTCTCCAAGAAAAAGTTTGCATTACTGATACCCTCATACAGGAACTTCCAAAGTTTCAATACGTCCGGGTCGCTGGTTGAGTAGTTATTATTGTAAATGCCAACGGGAAGCGTGTTACGGTCATAATATCCTAAGTCGTCAGTACCTGTAACCATTAATGGATAAACGTTACCATATACTTCTTGGCGTGTGAGACGATTGTATACGGTGGTCAACGACATGAATGCTTCGTCTGCATTTTTAAAGAAATTTTCGGGAGCCACAAAGTCTTGAGGTACAGTATCCAAGAAATCGCATGAGCCTAAAGCAAGGCTAAATGCAAGGGCTGTTATAATTTTATTGAATTTCATTGTAGTGATCTGTTTTTATGTGATTAGAAACCAATGTTTAGTCCTATAGAGAAGTTATATGCACGCGGATAGGCTGAGTAGTCGAATCCTGGTGTCAATGCAGAGTTACGAACTGATACTTCCGGGTCGAATCCTGAGTAAGAACTGAAAGTAAGCAAATTCTCACCTGATACAAAGATACGGGCAGAGGAAAGCGCGTATTTCTTCAACAAATTGGCCGGAACATTATAACCGAATGAAAGTGTTTTCAGACGTAAGTAAGAACCATCTTCAATGACGCGTGAAGAGAATACTTTCGGTCCTTGACCACGTACGGCAGGAATATTGCTTTCCGGGTTTTCGGGAGTCCAGCGGTCGGCATACGATGCGAACATGTTAGTATCTTTACGAGGTTCTCCGTTCTCAAAGATTAAGCGGTTGGCGTTGATGATATCGTTACCATAGCTCCATTGGAAGAAGATAGACAAGTCGAAGTTCTTATAAGTGAAGTTATTGGTGAAACCACCTGTATGGATAGGATGCCCACGACCGATAATGGTACGGTCATCATCATTCACCACACCGTCACCGTTGATGTCCTTGTACTTGGCTGTACCCGGTTTGATGGCTGAACGGTCACCACCATTGTTAGGAACGCCAGGTTTCAGTGTGTAAGTACCGGCAGGTGTCACATCAAAATCATCATATTTATACGTACCGTCATATACGAATCCGTACATCAGTCCTACGGGCTTTCCTACTTGTGCGATGTAAGAAGGAGTTTGGTAACCATTATCGAATGATACTGTACTGAGCAGTGTTTCCTGTCCATCATTCAATTCTTTGATTTTACCACGGTTAAAGGAAATATTGAAGTTGCTATCCCAGGTAAAGTTTTTCTTCCGGATAGGTTGGGTTTCCAAGGTGATTTCCAAACCACGGTTTTGCATCTTACCGATGTTTTTGTAGGCAGTCGCAAATCCTGTAGTGTAAGGAAGGTCTGCGTTCAGCAGCAAGTCACGTGTCAATTTATGGTAGATATCGACTGTCAGGTTGACTCTGTCTTTGAAGAAACCTAAATCTATACCTAAGTTGATTTGGTCGGTCGTTTCCCATTTCAAGTTTTTGTTTGCCAATGCACTCAAGGCATAGCCTGAATAGTAACTGTTGTTGAATGGGTATTCAGTTTCAATGCTTGAATAAAGTTTGGCCAAAGAAGCGAAGTCGCCTACACGGTTGTTACCGGTCATACCCCAGCTTAAACGAACCTTACCATTGCTCAACCAACTTGATGCTTTTTCGAGGAATGCTTCGCGGTTGAAGTTCCATGCGACAGATGCAGAAGGGAAGTAACCCCAACGGTTAGCTGACGGGAACTTAGAGGAACCATCGGCACGGAATGAAGCAGTAAAGTAATATTTGCTATCGTAGTTATAGTTGATACGTGCCAAGTAAGACATCAACTTTGATTCGGACAAAGAAGACTCAACACGCATCGGAGTACCTTCGTCCAGACCGCTCATACCAAGTGATTCGTTGGTGATCTGCTGTACACGCATGTAGTAGTATTTGGAATAGTCTCCTTGGAACGTGAGACCTGCTACTGCATTGACGTTGTGCTTCTTGTTGAAAGTCTTGATGTATGTCAAGGTATTCTCGTTCAGCCATAGGCGGGTCTCCGTTGTACCCACAGATGCGTTTACACCTTCGGAACGGGTGGGATTACCGTAACGGGTCTTTGAGTTGTTGAATTGTTCGTTGGTCACATTCTTCAGTCGGTAACCTGCGGAAACTTTGGCATTGAAACCCGGCAGAATAGTATATTCGAGAAAAGCGTTGGCTACAAGATGATCTTCAATGCGCTTACGATATTCTTCGCGTTGATTAAGGATAGGATTGAAACGATAGTCGTTGGAGCTATCTACGACGGGGTCGAAAAGTGAATTTACCAAATCGGTGTTATCGTAAGTGACCGGACGATATCCCCAAACACTATACATCAAACTGCTTGTTGCACTGGATACTGTGCTTGACGGAGAAGTACCGTTGGTGATAGAGCGAGAGTAGTTGGCGTTCAAGTTGATTTTGAACTTGTCGTTAATGCGCTGGTCAAGGCTGACGCGACCTTGATAACGTTCAAAGTCTGAATTTTCAATAACACCTTCCTGATTCATGTAAGACAGTGAGGTGCTGTAGCGTGTCCCTTCCTTACCACCGGTAAGTGATGCGTAATGGTTGTGCGAGAAAGCCGTGCGGAAGATTTCATCCTGCCAGTCGTATTGACGAACATCGGCAGGCAGGTTGCGATAAAATTCCAAGTCACGCTTCACACCATTCTCATCCTTCCAAGGATAATTGCTGAACCATGTATTTTCCATTTCTGCCGCAGTACGTACTTCGCTTTGTAACTTTACAAATTCGTAAGCGTCCATCATGTCGATGGTATTAGTGATCTTCTGCACTGTAAAGCTACCATTATAAGTAACGGTAGCTTTGCCGGCAACACCTTTCTTGGTAGTGATGATAACTACACCGTTGGCACCACGTGCACCATAAATGGCTGTGGCGGAAGCGTCTTTCAGGATATCCAAAGATTCTATATCTGCGGGGTTGATGGAAGCGGCGCTGGCATCTTCAACCGGGAAACCGTCGATTACGTAGAGAGGTGAGTTGGATTGGGTCAATGAGTTGTTACCACGTACTACGATATTGAATGTAGAACCAGGCATACCTTCGTTTGATGAAACTTGCACACCGGCTATACGTCCGGCCAGTGCTTGGTCGAAACTTGCGATAGGAGTCTTCATCATTTGTACCATATCTGCTTTGCCAGCCGCACCGGTGAAGTCTTTGCGTTTGATGTCTCCGTAACCGGCAGTAATTACAACCTCTTCAAGGGCTTGCGCATCTTCCTGAAGAGTGACATTGAATATCTTTTGGTTTCCGACTTTCATCTCTAAAGTCTTATAACCGATAAAAGAGAATTGAAGGATGTCGCTTGTTTTTACATTATTAAGTGTAAAGCCTCCATCCAGTCCGGTTACTGTACCGTTGGTAGTTCCTTTCACAACGACGCTGACACCGGGAAGTTCACCCATTGAGTCGACAACTTTACCTGTGATTTGGCTTCCTGTCTGTGCCTGCATGTTGGATACGAAGCAGAGAAAAGCAGCCAATAGCATTAAAGTTACTTTCTGTTTCATAGAATATTAAATTAATTAGTTATTAAAAAAGGTTGGCTACTCTCGTTTCGAGGAGTGAGTCACCGTGCAAATGTATGATATTGTTAAAAGATGGCTTTCGCTAATAGTTCACAATTGGTATGAATTCGTACATTTCTGGCTGAGAATAACTCTTTTGTACGATTTTCTACTTGATTTCCCTCTCTTGACATTTGTCTTGCGAGACGGCTAAATTTGTCTCGTGAACTGAATAAAATCGTCTCGTGGGCTGAAAAAAATCGTCTCATGAGATGATTTTATCCGTCTCGTGAGACAAAATCATCTGTCTCACGAGTCAATCTGTATCCGTTTCGGAGCGTCTAAAGTTCACGTTCACGTATACACTGCTAAAGCTAAAGTTTGGAGAAGAATTTTTATCTGTTTAATTCCGCTAACGGGTTGCTATATTGGGCAAATACGTCAATAATGTGACAAACTGAATCTCTTCTATATTTCTTTTTTGAGAGCCTTTACTTTAGTGGGATAACCATATTCCAGGAACGCGTCCCATTTTCAAATTCGCCCGGACCATCCATCGTTGCAAAGAATATGAACTATAATAAGAAAATTGAATACGGTTAACGATAATTAGCATAA
>NZ_CAJUHF010000047.1 GCF_910585845.1 uncultured Bacteroides sp.
ATACTGATGATTGGTTAGAGTTATGATTTGGGTGACGCAATGATAAAGTCAGGAAATAGGGTATGCGGAGAAGCGCCTCTTTGCTTTTCGGCAACAGATTGGTTATGCCTAAAACCGCCTTTTGCTGAATGACCGTATACACCGGAAGCCCCAGTCGGGAGGCTTCTGCATTACGCCACGCAATCAGTTGCCTATACAGTTCCGGATGCAGGATGTCCGAAGGAACTTCGATGCCCGCAGCTTTCTTCCGCGAAGAACTGTTTCCATCCTCTCCCGATTTCCGTTTGCGCGGTTCCGAAGCAGTGGCAGAGCGTTTTCCTCCCTTGCTTCCTGCCGGAGCCGTGCCTTCAATGGAGAGCATAGCCTTTTGTTTCAGGTACTCCCCTACGTGGAAACCGCTGCCAATGACGAACTCCAGCAAATCCGCTTTCAGTCCCAACAGGTCATCCAGCTCCTCTTCGGCAGCCTTCAACTGCTTCTTCAGCACCTTGTTGTCCGTCGCCACCATCGTATTGTTCCGGATCGCCTCCAGAGGGGCTATCTGCTCCTTAAAATACTCCGCACCGAGATGGATGCGCTGTTGCAGGTTGCCGTCCGTCGCATAGTCTTCCGCTTCATCCACCAGACGGGTATACTGGAGGCTGAACTTCTGGGCAACCTTCGTCACCTTCTCATGAAAACGTTCCATTTCCGACTTGTACTCCGCCAGCAGTTTCGGATAGAGCTTGTACAGATGCTCGTCCACTAAGCGCACATACCTCTTCAGAGCCGATTCCAACGGCAGGAAGTTGAATAGGCCCGACAATAGTTCCAGGAAGTAAGTCTGTTGCAACTTGCGGTAGCGCATTTCGTCAGGTTCGTTGCGGCGCGCATCTTCCGTGAAAGCCTCCACCGCCCCGTCGCTGATTACCGCCTTTGCCGACAAGGGCGCGCTCAGCACCAGCCCTTCCAACGTCTTGCAACGGCTCAATGCCACATACGTCTGCCCGTGCGCAAAGGATGCGCTGGCGTCAATGATGGCACGTTCAAAGGTCAGTCCTTGGCTTTTGTGTATGGTGATGGCCCATGCCAACTTCAGCGGGAACTGCTTGAAGACGCCTTCGATCTCTTCCTTGATCTCTTTCGTCTCTTCGTCCAGCACGTATTTGGCATTCGCCCACTCCTCTTCCTGCAACATGAAGACTTCGTCGCTCCCCTTGCTCCGCACCTCAATGCCCGATGGCGAAACATGGACTACCTCGCCTATCATACCATTGTAATAGCGGTGCTCGCCGGACGAGTCGTTCTTCACAAACATCACTTGCGCGTTTCGCTTCAGTACCAGCACTTCATCCGTAGGGTAAGAGTAGTCGGGAAATTTGCCTTCGATCTTTGCCCGGAAGGTGAAGGAACGCCCGGGCAACTGCGCCAGTTCATACTCGTTGATGCGCTGTGCCTGATAGTTGTGGGTGGTCAGCCGGATATATCCCTCCTCTTTGGCAGGCTTGAAGTCGGGAATGTACCTCCGGTTCAACTCTTCCAATAAGACGTGGTCGCAGCGGTTCTCCCTGATGCGGTTCAGCATATCCAGAAAGCGGGCATCGCTCTGGCGGTACACGGTCTTCAGCTCGATAGTGCAGTATTCCGTCTGCTTCAATGCGCGGCTCGAAAAGAAATAGGGCGTGTCGTAATAGCGGCTCAGCAACAGCCACTCTTCGTCCTTCACCACGGGCGCAAGCTGCTGCAAGTCTCCTATCAACAACAGTTGCACGCCCCCGAACGGTTTGTTCCGGTCACGAAAGCGGCGCAGGACGTCGTCTATCGCATCCAGCAGGTCGGCACGCACCATACTGATTTCATCAATCACCAGCAGGTCGATGCTCCTTATGATATTGAGCTTTTCTTTTCCGAAACGGAAACGGTATTGTGCTTTTCCGTCGGCACTGAATGAAGTTTCGGGCACATACGGGGCAAAGGGTAGTTGGAAAAAGGAGTGTATCGTCATACCTCCCGCATTAATCGCCGCAATCCCCGTCGGGGCAAGAACTACCATACGTTTGGGACTCTCTGCCTTCAGCCGCCGCAGAAATGTGGTCTTTCCGGTTCCCGCCTTTCCTGTCAGGAAAAGGTGGGTTCCCGTGTTTTCAATAAATTGCCATGCAAGCGACAATTCCGGATTCTGTTTCATTATTCCTCTTTATATATCGTTCGAGGGCGTAAAGGTAACACAAATAAAACAGATATGAAGTAATTGCTTAAATTTTATTCAACATGCCGCACGGCTTTCATTTAAAGGTGTTAGAGGAGTCGCCACTTCGCTTCGCTCCGTTAAGAGTTGAAGGAGTTAAAGCCGATACTCTTGTGCAGGATGTCGTTGCAGGAGTATTGGCTTTAACTCCTAAGCCGACTTGTCGACTGATAACTCCTTCTAACTCTTGATAACTCCTTAAAAAGAGAAGTGACCTCACTTCAGGCTTCCGGCAATAATATCCAGCAATTCATTGGTGATTGCCTGCTGCCTGCTCTTATTATACTGTTTCGTCAGGTCCTGTATCAGCTCATTGGCATTATCGGTTGCCGTCTGCATGGCAAGCGTACGGGCGGCATGTTCGGAAGCATTGGAATCCTGAAGCACCGTGAAAAGCTTCTGGCTCAATACCTTCGGCAGCAGATCGGCTATCAGTTGTCCTACGAAGGGTTCCACGATATAGTCATTCTGGAAGCCCCGTTTACCGGAACCTTCCATTGCCGCCGTCGCCTCCACCTTGCTCAAATCGATAGGAAGATACTCCTCGCGCGTCAGCACCTGCGACCCCATCGACTTGAAGTGATGATAAATCAGTTCCACACGGTCGACCTGCTTTTCCACAAACTCCTTCATCAGTAATGCGGCGAGTTCATACGCCTGCACGTACGACGGCTTTTCGGCCATCTCCTGATAACTTCCTTGAGACTGATAGCCCAGCTTTGCCACAGCCATCTCCACCTTTTTCCCCACAGGATAAATCAGGATATTCTCCTTGCCAAGCGGTTGGTATTCCTCCAGCGTCGTTCCAAGCATCTTGATCACATTGGCATTGAATGCACCGCATAGTGAGCTATTGGACGAGAAAACCACCAACGCCACCCGCGCCACTGGCCGCACATCCGTATAGGGCGTCTCAAACGTAGCATCGGTAGACAAGAAGTTCGTCAGGATTTCATTCAGCTTCTGTTGATAGGGAAGCATGTTTTCAATCCGCCCCTGCACCTTATGCAGTTTGGCAGATGCCACCATCTTCATCGCCGACGTAATCTGGCGCGTACTCTTGACGGAGTTTATTCTGTTTTTTACTTCCTTTAAAGAACCCATCTATTCAAAAATTAAGCGTTATTTAAATCTTTTCCCTCCACGGCCACATCTTATAGATATTGCTTTGACATCATGTCCGCAGTCTCTTCTATCTTCTTGCAGACTTCATCGTCGATGACACCGCTCTTCAGCACATCGAGCACATCGGCACGGTGGTTCATCTCAAGGGATTCGAGGAAACTGCGTTCAAAGTCCGCCACCTTGTCCAACGACACATTGCGAAGCAAACCATGCGTACCGCAATAAAGAATGGCAATCTGCTTCTCTACCGGCATCGGAGTGTACTGCTGCTGAACCAGCAAACGGGCATTCTTCTGTCCCTTGTCGATGGTCAGTGCCGTCACCGGATCCATATCACCACTGAACTTCGTGAAGGCTTCCAGCTCGCGATATTGCGCCTGGTCTATCTTCAACGTACCTGCCACTTTCTTCATAGCTTTAATCTGGGCGTTACCACCTACACGGCTCACCGAAATACCCACATTGATGGCCGGACGGTTGCCTTGATTGAACAGGTCCGTATCAAGGAATATCTGCCCGTCGGTAATGGATATCACATTCGTCGGAATGTAAGCGGATACATCGCCAGCCTGCGTCTCGATGATAGGCAATGCAGTCAGCGAACCGCCACCCTTCACTTTGCCTTTCAAGCTGTCCGGCAGGTCGTTCATCTCGCGGGCGACTTCCTCCTGATTGATGATGCGTGCCGCACGTTCCAACAAACGGGAATGCAAATAGAAGATATCACCCGGATAAGCCTCACGCCCTGACGGACGACGCAAAATCAACGATACCTCACGGTAGGCGACCGCCTGTTTGGAAAGGTCATCATAGACCACCAGCGCATGACGGCCGGTATCGCGGAAATACTCGCCGATGGCAGCACCGGCAAAAGGCGCATAGTACTGCATAGCCGCAGGATCGCCCGCCGTAGCGGCAACCACAATCGTATAATCCATCGCACCGTATTCACGCAGCGTATTCACAATGGAAGCCACCGTCGAACCTTTCTGTCCAATAGCCACATAGATGCAGTACACCGGATCGCCTGCTTCGTAGTTGGCACGCTGGTTGATAATCGTGTCAACGGCAATGGCAGTCTTTCCTGTCTGGCGGTCACCGATGATCAACTCACGTTGCCCGCGGCCGATAGGTATCATGGCATCCACAGCCTTCAGCCCTGTCTGCAAGGGCTGGCTCACGGGCTGGCGATAAATCACCCCCGGTGCCTTACGCTCCAGAGGCATCTCACACAGCTCTCCGCCAATCACTCCCTTGCCATCCAGCGGCGCTCCCAACGGATCGATCACGCGTCCCAACATGCCCTCTCCCACCATAATGGAAGCAATGCGCTTGGTACGCTTGACGACATACCCTTCTTTAATCTTATCCGTAGGTCCCAGCAGCACGGCACCCACGTTGTCCTCTTCCAGGTTCATCACAACAGCCTTAACTCCATTGTCGAACTCCAACAATTCATTCGCTTCGGCATTGCGAAGCCCATAGATACGTGCCACACCGTCACTGACCTGCAGCACTGTACCGATCTCGTCCAACTGCACATGGGTATCGATTCCTTCCAATTGCTGACGGAGAATATCGGATACTTCGCTTACTTTTATATTTTCAGACATGTCTCTTTTTAGTGATTAATGATTTACACAATTCTTCTGTTCTTATCAATGAACTGCTGTTTCACTTTCTTGATTTGCGTAGCAATACTGGCATCCAGCCGGAAGTCGTTGATATCGAAAATAAATCCTCCCTCGATGGCCGGATCTACTTCAGTCTGCAATTCCATACGGGCATGCAGCAAAGTAGAGGCACTGTTCCGGATACGTTCCCATACCTCCCGGCTCACAGGCACAGCCGTAATCAGCTTTCCTACGCCGATATGCTTCAGTTGCCTGTACAGATGGAGGTAGGTAAGAGCAATGTAATGCAAATGGCTCTCCCTTCTGTTCCGCAACACAAGAGCCATGAAACGGGCGAACTCCCTACTCACCTCTCCATTGCCCACGGCGGCGGTACAGATCAATCCATACTTCGCCTTGGTCTTCAGAATGGGGTTATCCAATGCATTACGCAAATCCGGATGCTTACGGAAGCTACGCTCCAGCATACGCATTTCGCTATACACCCAGTCTTCTGCTCCCGTACCCTTCGCATACTCTATCAGCGCCTTGGCATACCGCATCGAAATAATTCCTATATCCATTTCCTTTTCAAATATTAAGTTTGTTTTTCAGCCTCTCCACGCTACTTTAGCTTTGTCTTGAAGCTGACAGCACTTCATCCAGCATACGGTCTATCATATCCATCTGCTCATGTTGCTCATTCAGGTTCTTACGGATTATCTTCTCCGCAATGTCTACTGAAAGCACAGCCACCTGACGACGGATATCACGTATCGCTTCTTCTTTTTCCTGCTGTATCTGCCTCCTTACCTCGTCCAGTTCTTTCTGGGCGGCAACTTCCGCCTGCTTGCGGGCCTCAACGATTATCTTGTCACGCTCGTGCATCGCCTCCCGCAGGATGCGTCCTTGCTCTTTGTTGGCGGCAGCAACCAATGCATCACTCTCGGCTTTCAACCTGCCGAGTTGTTCATTAGCCTCTTTCGCCATCTCCAGCGACTGATCGATGTAGGTTCTGCGGCCCTCCACCATCTGGGTGATAACAGGAAAGCCGAACTTCGCCAACACCACAAACACCACGCCGAACGACAAAAGCATCCAGAACAGCAGACCACTATCGGGTAATAACAATGACATAACTTCTATTGTAAAGTAAATAATTATAAATCAAAAAGCAGATATAGACTTCTTTATAAGAAGAATACCAACAGACACACAACTACCGCCAACAGAGCCACACCTTCGATCAATGCGGCGGCAATAATCATGTTCATTCGAATGTCGCCTGATGCCTCCGGCTGACGGGCGATGGCTTCCATAGCCGAACTACCTATTTTACCGATACCCAAACCTGCACCGACAACAGCGATTCCAGCACCAATTGTAGCACCTAATTTACTTACTCCGACACCAGCCGCAGCAGCTTGTAATAATACAGATGATAGTAACATAATTTTCAGTTTTTAAAATGGTTGATTATTAATTGTTATTTATTTCACTTTCATTTCCTTATGCTCTTCCTGAGCCAACCCGATGAATACGGCAGACAACATGGTGAACACGTATGCCTGAATAAACGCCACCAACAGTTCCAAAGCATTCATAAAGACGTTGAACAGCACGGAGGCTACCGTAAGCGTACCGTTAAGCACAGGTCCCATACTGGCAGAGATGAAAATCAGGCAAGTCAACACCAACATAGCCATGTGTCCCGCCAGCATATTGGCAAACAGACGGATCATCAGGGCAAACGGCTTGGTGAAGATGCCGAAAAACTCGATGAAAGGCATCATGGGCACAGGAACCTTCAGCCACCAGGGCACATCGGGCCAGAAAATATCCTTCCAATAAGTCTTTGTTCCGAACACATTGACGGCAACAAAGGTAAAGAGTGCCAGCACCATCGTGACCGCAATATTGCCCGTCACATTGGCCCCACCGGGAAAGAAGGGCACCAGCCCCATCATGTTGTTTATGAAGATGAAGAAGAATGCGGTCAGCAGATAGGGTGCAAACTTCCGATAATTCGGTCCTACGCAACTCTTGATGATATCATCATTCACCATCATTATAAACATTTCCATAAAGCCAATGAAACCGCCGGGCGCCGCACTTCCTTGCGGATGTTTGCGATACCAGCGTGCCACCGTCAGAATAATGACAAGCAACAACACGCTGTTTATCAATAGCGCCAGTGTCACCTTCGTGATAGAGATGTCCCAAGGACGTATCTCGTTTCCGGCCGCATCATGCTCCACCAGCTTGCCTTCGTACTTGCTTCCTGCCGGGGCAATGGAAAAACCTTCATAAGAGCCTCCGTTCTCCTCTAACCGGGAAGAAAGAAATGCATGCCAACCCGTCTGCGAGCTATAGACAATGACAGGCAAGGGAATGGTGATATGTGTCTTTCCCCATGTGGTGATGTGCCACTCGTAAGCATCGCCAATGTGCCCGAAGACAACTTCCTTCACATTCACCGTGCTCTCTTCTGGCGCAGTGGCGGCAATGTCCTCCTGCCTGCTGTCGGAACCTGTTCCGTTCTCTTGTGCCGAGGCAGGCAAGACGGTCAGCAGTACACCCAGCAACAGGGATATTCCGGTCAATATATTACGCATTTGCTTCATTTTTTTGTTTTCTGGTTTTGTTTCTTCGCTACCTCGTATGTAAAAAAGAACCAAGTCTCATAGATCAGATAGACGATATAATAAATGATGAATGTCAGCATAAACAAACGGGCTTCCTCCCGCACTGCCAGGCAATAGACGACCAAGAACATCACGGAAAGCAACATCTTCATCACCTTCACTGCCATGTAAAGCAGCAGCAACTTCTGTGGAGCATACTTCCGACAGGCATCGAACATGGATATTTCAAACACCCCGAACAGGAAGAAGTATACCGGAATGAAAGGATACCCTCCGAAATAGTGTCCGGGCAACAGGTAATGAAATATTGCCGCTCCCGCCCACCCTGCAATGAGTGACAACAGGGTGATCTGGAACAAGAAGTTGCGTTTCGTTATACTGATACTCATCATATTATTCAATATTAAGGATGAAAGATTCAAAAGAGTGAGAAAAAACTCCGTGAAAAATCAGTCGATACACGCGGAGACCACTCCGCCACTCAACTCCACAAAGCCTCCCCTGATGTCGAGGTCCTGCTTCTCCCCTCCTACCGGCACATACGTCAACTTGCCTGCCCGAAGCGAAGACACGATGGGAGCATGTTGCGGCAAGATGGTGAAGGCTCCGGTCATACCAGGCAACGTCACACTTTCCACTTCTCCGTTATAGATTTCCTTTTCAGGAGATACGATGTTCAATGACAATTTCTTCATAATCTCTTTCCTTTTTCTATCTTTAAGCGTTCACTTCCTCTTACTTGGCTTGTTCCATCAGTTTCTTGCCTTTCTCTATCGCCTCTTCGATGGTGCCTACATTCAGGAAGGCGGACTCGGGCAGATAATCGACTTCACCGTCCAGAATCATCTTGAAGCCCTTGATCGTATCTTCGATGGAGACCATCGTGCCCGGCACACCCGTAAACTGCTCGGCAACCGCAAAGGGCTGCGACAAGAAACGCTGCACGCGACGCGCACGGTTCACCAAGGTACGGTCTGCGTCCGAGAGCTCTTCCATGCCAAGGATGGAGATGATGTCCTGCAACTCTTTATTGCGCTGTAGAATCTGCTTCACACGCTGTGCCACCTCATAATGCTCCTGCCCCACGATGTGCGGGTCGAGAATGCGCGAGGTGGACTCCAACGGGTCGACGGCGGGATAAATGCCCAGTTCCGTAATCTTACGGCTCAAGACAGTCGTCGCGTCCAGATGGGTGAACGTAGTGGCAGGGGCAGGGTCGGTCAAGTCGTCGGCAGGCACATAGACCGCCTGTACGGAGGTGATGGAGCCGCTGCGGGTAGAAGTGATGCGCTCCTGCATGGCACCCATCTCGGTGGCAAGCGTCGGCTGATATCCCACGGCAGAAGGCATACGCCCCAGCAAGGCTGAAACCTCGGAACCGGCTTGTGTGAAACGGAAGATATTGTCGATGAAGAACAGAATGTCGCGTGAACCGCCCGTCTCGGCACCTTGGTCGCGAAAGGCCTCCGCCACTGTCAGACCGGACAACGCCACCGACTGACGTGCTCCGGGCGGCTCGTTCATCTGGCCGAATATCAGGGATACTTGGGATTTCTTCACTTCCTCGTAGTCTACCTTGGACAAGTCCCAGTTGCCCTCCTCCATGCTCTTCTTGAATTCCTCGCCATATCGGATGACGCCAGATTCGATCATCTCGCGGAGCAGGTCATTGCCCTCACGCGTACGCTCGCCCACGCCGGCAAAGACAGAGAAGCCATGCTGTTTCTTGGCGATATTGTTGATGAGTTCTTGGATGAGCACCGTCTTGCCCACACCAGCACCGCCAAACAGACCGATCTTACCGCCTTTGCTGTAAGGCTCCAGCAGGTCGATGACCTTGATGCCCGTATAGAGCACTTCCTGAACGGTGGTCAGTTCTTCAAACTTGGGGGGATCGCGGTGAATGGGATAGGCGCCTGTCCGATCCAGTTCTTTCATGCCGTCGATGGAGTCGCCCACAACGTTCAGCAGACGGCCTTTGATCTGGTCGCCCACCGGCATGGTGATGGGTCCGCCTGTGGGGTAGACTTTCATTCCCCTTTGCAGGCCGTCGGTGCTGTCCATGGCTACGGTTCTCACTGTATTCTCACCGATGTGCTGTTGCACCTCCACGATTAGTGTTCTTCCGTTGGGTCTTTTAATCTCCAATGCGTCGTGGATACTGGGGAGCATCAGTTCTGCGTCCGTACCCTCGAAATAGACGTCTACTACCGGTCCGATGACTTGGGAGATATGTCCGATTATCTGTGACATAGGCAATCTTTTTATATGGTTCTTATATAATTCTTATATGGTTATCATATGGTTATCATATAATTCTTATCTGATCTCTATTTTTCTTATTATCCAGCAGGTCGCGTTTCTTCTATTCTGCCGATATGAGTTTAACAGATATATTTCTACTTTGTTCAGCCCTAACCTATCTATTTTACATAGAATAGTTATATGAACAACTATGCAAATATAGAAAAAACAAGTTGCAGATTACACTCTTATAGAACCCTTTGTCTATGAATTATCCTTTTCTGAACTACAAATACTACAATTAGAACAATTGAGCGGACCTCCTTTAACGTTGCTTAAACATTCATCAGGACGGGGGAAAGGAATTTTTCTATTCTTCGGGAAATGGGAAAAGGGGAACGACAGACTCTCTTTTTGGAAAAACAAACAAAACAGGCGTGAGCCATACGAAACACACAGATTACATAGAGGAATCCGTGCAGTTCGCGCGACTCACGCCTGAAAAAATAAATACCCGTATAAGAACTTACTTGAATTTCACTTAGAGTTTCTACTTGAAATTCACCAAGAATTCACTTGAACCTCTCTCCAAAAGTTCTTTATCTTGCCTTTCACGAAAGGTCATTAGTACACTTCTACCTTCTCTGCAATGCGTTTCGTCTTATCGCGCAGTGCATCGAGGTCCGAGCCCAGTGGTGCGTAGCACACGACCACTCCCATGCGTCGGTTGACACGTGTTGTGGGCTTACCGAAGAGGCGGAGGTAAGTGTCCTCTTCCTTTGTCACCTCTTCCAGACCACGGTAGTTGGGGCGTTCCTGGCTGGCGATGGGTGAAAGGATGACGGCACTGGCTCCTATGCGCTCCTGTTTGATGGAGGGGATGGGCAGGCCGAGCACGGCGCGCAGATGCAGTTCGAATTCGTTGAGGTTCTGCGTACCGGCCAGTGTCACCATACCCGTATCGTGCGGACGGGGCGAGAGTTCGGAGAAGTAGACGCCGTTTTCGTGGCTCAGGAAGAATTCCACTCCCCAGATTCCGGCGCCGGTCAGTGCGCGGGTCACTTTTTCGGCCATCTCCTGCGCCTCTTTCAGGTGGGCAGGGTCGATGTGTGCGGGCTGGAAACTTTCGCGGTAGTCTCCGCCTTTCTGTACGTGTCCGATGGGGGGGCAGAAGAGTGTGGGACCGTTCTTCTGTGTTACTGTCAGCAGGGTGATTTCGCTGTCGAACTTGATGAATTCTTCGATGATCAGCTCTTTGATGTCACCACGGCTTCCGCTGCAACCATATTCCCAGGCGTGTTCCAGTTCGTCGGCGATCTTCACCAGAGACTGGCCTTTGCCGGAGGAGGACATGAGGGGTTTCACGACGCAGGGGAAACCGATCTTCTCGGCAGCGGCTTTCAGTTCATCGAGGGACTTGGCATAGAAGTAGCGGGCTGTCTTCAGACCGAGTTCCTGTGCGGCGAGGTCGCGGATTGCCTTGCGGTTCATGGTGTAGTTGACGGCACGGGCGCTGGGCACTACCTGTATGCCTTCTTTCTCGAAGTCGTAGAGGCGTTCCGTGCGGATGGCTTCTATCTCGGGCACGATGATGTCGGGCTGATGTTTGCGTACGACACGCTCCAAGGCGTCGCCATCCAACATGCTGAACACTTCACACTCGTCGGCCACTTGCATGGCTGGCGCTCCGGCATACGAATCGCAGGCTATGACGTATTGTCCTTTGCGTTGGGCTGAAATGACGAATTCCTTGCCCAATTCTCCGGAGCCTAACAATAATATCTTCTTCATCTTTGCTATGTGTTTATATTTCGTGCTACAAATGTACAGAAAAAAACAGTTTTCCCTCGTTTTCAGGCTAAAAAATCGGGGGAATAAGTTTTTTTAGTCGTCGGGAGGCGGGGAGACGGGACGAAAGACGCAAGCGATGGAATTACGGGAGACGGAGGCAGGAAGTGCGAAAGACATAGGCGGGAAATGCGAAAGACGGGGGACGATAGGCTGCGGGAGACTGGGTCTGTGCGGACACACAAAATCATAATGCCACTATAACGCAGGCAGAAAACAGGTGATTAACGTTCCGTAACACCATCGGGCCAATGTGTTAACATTACGGCGCCACTCTGACGCCACTCTACCGCCACTTCTTAGGAACGGAGCTACATCGGAGCCACAACGGAGGCAGAGCGAAGGCAGAGTGGCGGAAAAACAACGAAAATACAACGGCAAAACGGCAAAAAAACAGCCGGAGCATTAAGTTTATTTAACCGGTTTCCGTGAACCGTTTTTCGGGAAGAAGCCGGAAAGGATGTAGGATGAAGCCGGAAACGATGCAAGCAGAAGTCAGAAACGCCGCGAGCGGAAGGGCAGGAACAAAGGCGCATACCCGGATTTCGCCCCCGCCCCGCCACGGCGCATCAGAACATCTGCCTTGACTTCATCTCCAGGTATTTGTTGATTACATCTATCGAAAGGTTGTCGGGCGTGGTCAGCAGCGCACAGATGCCGTGCTGTTGAAGCATGGAGACGATAAGCCGCTTCTCGACGATGAATTTCTCGGCAATCACATGACGGTAGTAACCCTCCGTGTCCTGTGCCGGCGCGGTCGCGTACTCCTTCAGGTCCGCATCCTCGAAGAAGACCACAAGCAGCCGGTGCCGGCGGTTCAGTTGCTGCAAGTAGGCCAGCTGGCGGTTCATGCTCTTCAGGCCGAAGAAATTGGTGTACAGCACCAACAGGCTGCGCTTCGCCACGTGCTTGTCCAGATGCACGCAAAGCGACGAGAAGTCCGTCTCGCCGAAAGTGGCCTGCTGCGCATAGAGCCCCTCGAGCAGCGCCTGCATGTGGCCCGGACGCCGCGAAGCCGGAACGAACGTGTCGAAACGGGCGTCGAACGTCACCAACCCCGCGCGGTCTTCCCGCCGCATGGCGACGTACGAGAGCACCAGAGAGGCGTTTATCGCATAATCCAGCAGCGTCATCCCGCGGAAAGCCTGCTGCATCACCCTCCCCTTGTCGATCACATTATATATCTGCTGCGAACGTTCGTCCTGATAGACGTTCACCATCAGCTCGTGCCGGCGGGCGCTTGCCTTCCAGTTTATCGTGCGATAGTCGTCCCCCTTCACGTACTCCTTTATCTGCTCGAACTCCGTATGATGTCCCACCCTGCGGATGCGCTTGATGCCCATCTCCGTCAGGTTGTCGCTCACGGCGAGCAGTTCATAGTGGCGGAGCATCAGATAAGAGGGATATACCTTGACCGAGAACGGCTCCCCGCACGTGTACCTGCGCGAAATCAGCCCTATCCTGCCACGGACGAACACTCTTATCCTGCCGAAGTCGTACCGTCCCCGGCTCGTCGGGCGCAACTGATAGCTGAACGTCTTCCCCTCACAGGCCCGCAGCCTGGCCCGGAAACAGGTGTCGCGCTGCTGAAACACGAACGGAATCTCATCCACCACCTCCACGGACACTGCATACGGATAGCTGCTCTCCACCCGCACGCGTACGTCGTTCGCATCGCCATTAGAAAAACGGTCGGCACACTGGCGGAATGCCCTGATGCCCCGCTGGCGATAGAGCACATAGCCGTCTGCCAGCAGCAGAAGGCAAAGCACAAACACTCCCCCCTGCCCCAGCACGAACAACGGGAAAAACGCCTGCCCGCCGCCCAGCAAGAGGACAGTCAGGATAAGGGCGATATAGAAACGGCGCGTCAGAATCATTTCGGCACTTCTACCTTGTCTATCAATCGTTGGGTCACTTTCACCGGAGAATATCCCTCCATCTCAGCCTCCGCATTCAGGATAAGGCGGTGCTGGAGTACGTTCGGTGCGACGAACTTGATGTCTTCCGGCGTCACGAAATCGCGCCCTTGCAGCAGGGCGTATGCCTTCGATGCCTGTAGCATGGCCACGGACGCACGAGGAGAGGCTCCCAGATAGACCGCCTTGCTTGTACGCGTCTGCTGCACGATCAGGGCGATGTATTGCAGCAGTGTCCTGTCCACGAACACCTGCTTCGTCAGGCTGCGGAGCGAGAGGAGTTCTTCTTTCGTGATGGCGGGGGCGATGTCCTCTAACTTCACGAGCGCGGCATTCGTGTGATGGCGTTCCAGTATGTCCACTTCCTCCTCCAGCGAAGGATAGCCCATCGTTATCTTCATCAGGAAACGGTCGAGCTGTGCCTCGGGCAGCTTGTAGGTGCCCTCCTGCTCCACGGGGTTCTGCGTGGCAAGAATCGTGTAAAGCGCTCCCATCGGATAGGTGGTTCCGTCGATGCTTGCCTGACGCTCTTCCATCACTTCGAACAGGGCGGCCTGTGTCTTTGCCGGGGCACGGTTGATTTCGTCCACCAGGATGACCTCGGCAAACAGGGGTCCCCGATGAAAGTCGAAGTCATTGGTCTTCATGTTGAACACCGTGGTGCCCAGCACGTCGCTCGGCATCAGGTCCGGCGTGAACTGTACGCGACTGAAATCGGCATCTATCAACCGGGCTACGAGGCGCGCCAGCAAGGTCTTCGCCACTCCCGGCACGCCTTCTATCAGCACATGCCCGTCGGCGAGGATGGCGGTCAGCAGCAGGTCCACCGTCTGTTCCTGTCCCACGACGACAGAAGCGATCCTGTCCCGCAACTCTTGTATCTTCCCGGAAAAGAAGGTCAAATCGACCCGTTGTTCTCTATTCTCTTCCATAAATCTATTTTTATATGTGACTAAGTATTCGTTAGATGTGACTGATTATTCGTTAGATGTGACTGATTATCTCATTCATCTTGTCTATGTAAGATTTCATCTGCTCATCGGACACAGCGAATCCGCCATAGACCACCGGTCTGACTGCACGGATGAAGTTCGTTATCTCCTCCTCGTCCATCCCGGTCTTTCGGGCAATCCGGCGGAAAGAGTGCGCGTCGTCCGCCACTTCTTCTATATCTACCTGAATCTCCCTGCGCAGCTCTTCGGCAAAGTAGAGATACTTCTTGCGCAGCAGGTCGGCATGGTCCTTCCGCTGGAAGTAGAGGGTGCCTATCAGCTCTACGAACTCCAGCGTCTTGTTCGCAGGCGGACGCACAACGGGTATGGCGCGCTGCCTCCTTCGTGCCGTGAACAGCATGAAGAGCAGTATCCCCAAAAGGCTCAGATGCAACGCCCAGCGCAACGGCCGCTGCGAAAGGAAGTAGCGTAAAGGAGACACCTGCTTCGATGCCGCCTGATTCATGTAAGCCTCCGTGCGCACAATCGGCAGTTCCCCCATCTGCGAGAGCAGGCGGAAAAGGTATGTGGCGTTTCCTCCATCCAGCACACCGTAGTTGGTGAAAATCAGTGGCGTGGACACCAGTATAACCTCCCCTTTCCCCCACGGATAGGACATGGCCACCGGAGTATTAAGGATAGTATCTTGTACAGGCACATATACCTCATCTTCCGTCTGCGTATACCCTGCATCCACCACGCACTCTTTCACCGCCAGTATCTTCACCGGCAGCGCAAGCGAATCGAGGTAGAAAGTCGAACCGCACAACTGCGGATAGAAGTAGAATTTCTGCCGGGGATATACCGCAGAATCTCCTATCCAGCAGAGGCTGTCCCGCTGCTGCTGCGAAGTGGCATAATTCTTCAGGGCTTGAAAATTAAAATAGGAGTAACCTTCTCTGAACCTCAATGTGTCATGCAACTTATTATTATACCAGGTGGAAGAGAGCATGATCTTGTTTCCACGTTCCGCCATCTCCAGCAGGGCATCGACGTCCACATCGGAGAGCATGCGCCGGTCCGCAACGGCCAAGATACCGCGGCAAGACGTAGTGTCGCCCTGCGCCATCTGATAGAAAGTCTCCCGCGACAAGGAGTAACCCCTCGGCAGCGATGCCGACAAAAGGCTGTCGAACACGGCGCAACCGAAAGGCTGCTTGTCGTAATGGGAAAAAGTCGGTTCCCACACGAACTTCTTCGGCAGGCGGCACTCCAACGCGAACATCAGCAGAAGGAAAATGACATTCCCTACCACAAACCAGCGGCTACCTTTCATGAGGCACCTCCTTTCTGCACTTCATCCTGCAAGGAGCGCATGGTGCGGAACAAGGTCTCGTCCGCCTCAAAATTGCCATAGCGCACGCGCAGGAAGTGATGGGTCAACTGCCGGAAGGCGGGAGACTTCACTTCATAGATGTATTGCGTGGGTGTCTTATAGAGTTGCCAGTCGATGCGCCCTTCCTCATTAAGCCGCTTCAGCGTTTGCAGATACAGCAGCCGCACAGCTTCCCTATAGTCTCCGCGCGACAAGGCCGCGTCTATGGCTCCGGCAAAGTCCACCCCATAAATGGTATCCTCTGCCACCGTATAGGGCAACCCGTCCTTGCGGGAATACACAAACAGCCCCGGATGCTTCCGGTAGACAAACCAACCTATCAGTACAAGCAGGAGGATAGCGATGCCTATCAGGATGAGTTCCGAGTTTTCTGCGACAAAGCCGTTGCCGAAAATCTTCGTCATGACTTTCGCAAACCATCGGTTGAAGCTCTCGAGCAGGTTGATGTCGGGAGCTATCAACTCACGATTGTAGTCATACGCCGCATCAGCCTGCCACATGGCAAGCTGCGCGGTGTCGCAAATCAATGTATCGGCCGGAGAAGAAGTCATCCACTCCCGCGTTTAGAGTTTATCGAAATTGGAGATATCGCTATCTACCATCACACTGTCTATCTTCTCGGAAGCATGGCCGTATTGATAGCCCAGTCCCATCAGTACGAAAATCATGGCAAAATAGGCACCCAATGCCTGAACCACTGCCAGCAGATAGAGCAGGAAGCTGTAGCCCATAGACACGTCACCCATGCCCTCGCCGCTGCTTGCACCCAGGACGTACTTCACAATCGTCCCAATATACCAAGGTATCATGGTCACTCCCTGCAAGATACCGGAGATGATACCCATGACGAAAACAATCGCGAAGATGCCTCCCCAAGTGGCAAATCCTATGCGCAGGGCCTTCTTCAGAGAACCTATCAGCGTGAGGTCTTCGAGCAGGTAGGCAGGTATCCAAAGCCCCAAGGGCAGAACAACGGCAAACAGCACCAGGATAAACAGAAAGACGACATACGGCAATGCAGACGCAGGAATAGCCACACTCACCACACCGAAGAGCAGGCTGACCACTATCATCAGAAACATTCCGAACAACAATACGAAGAACGTCCGCTTCACGTTGTGGAGCAACATCGGACGCAGCATGCCCAGCGTGACTCCCTGCAACCGTTCTTCACGCTCATTGTAAGTGCGGAGCATGGCATAGACCAGCGACATCAGCAGGGCAGTGCCCACCAGAGCCACAATCAGGAACAAGCCGTAGTAAGAAAAGAAAGGTATCATTGCAGAAGCCCCGGCAAACGCCGCCGTATTGGAGACCATCGCTGACATCCCCCTTGCAGCGGACATCAATCCGTTCAGGCTCAACGCCTGAATCAGGCTGACCGGCAGGAGCAAATAAAGGGTGTACTTCAGCAACTGCTTCCAGTTCTCCTTTATAAAATCAAACGTAGCATTGAATTTCTCACCGAAAGTCCGCTTAGCGTACAATGCGATCTTAGTTTTTTCTGTTTCCATCTTTTCGCTTATTAGGTAAATAAATATAGTAGAGTAAAATAAAAGCCAGTGAAATCAGAATCACGCCCAACCTCAATGCATCCGGCAGTTCGGTGTGACGGGTGATGAAGCCCTCGATGAATCCCGCCATGATGAACACGGGAACAGTACCCGCCACAATCTTCACTCCCCGCCTGGCGCCCCTGCGGAAAGCTTCCATCCGTGAATAGGTTCCGGGGAACAACCACCCGTTTCCCAAAGCCAGTCCGGCAGCCCCCGCCACGATGATAGCCCATATCTCAAGCGTCCCGTGCAGCCAGATGGCAAGCATGGACTCCCACAATAGCCCGTGTTGAAAAAAGAAAGTCTGGAAAGCCCCTAACATGACGCCATTGGAGAAGAGCATGTATCCCGTACCGAAACTGGTCAATATCCCCATCGCAAAGCAGCGGAAGGAAACCATGACATTGTTCAGCGTGATGCCCAAGAACATCGGAAGCTCCGACGAACTGTCATACACCGCCATTGGTGTCCCTTTGGAGATATTGTCCAGCGTCATGTCTACATAGTAATCGCCCAAAATCAGCCTGACGAAATCCGAGTCGCCCACCGTGGAAATCACCCCTATAACCACGCTAATCACGAACACCAGAAAAGAGGTGCGCAGTTCGCGGCGCGCTTCGTACATGGTCTGCGGAATCTCCCGTGTCCAGAACGTGATGACCCTGGTCCACTTCTCACGCTTGTTCCGATAGATTTTGTTGTGCAACGCCGAAGCAAGATTGTTCAGATAAATCGTAATGCGCGACGCGGGAAAGTGCGTCTGCGCGAACGCCAAGTCGGCAGTAAGATCCGTATATACGTCTGCAACCGCATCAGGAGACAGACTCGTGGCTTGTTCCACCATCTTCTCGGTCTCTTTCCATTTCTCTATGTTACAACGGATAAACGTTACTTCTTTCATCTATTTCTAAGAGTTCCAGATGAGTTTTGTCTGAAATCGGTAACAAAAATACAAGAAATAATCCTATATTTGCAACGAAATAACAAAAAAACTTCAATCGGATATGGCAGAATCTACAATCATCACCGGACAGTTCGTCCGCATCAGCCAAACACCCGCCAGCCTTGGCGAACGGTTTCTGGCACTGCTCATTGACTATATCCTGATAGGACTATATCTCTATTCTACTTTAGCCCTGATCTCTTGGTTTCGGACATCTACCGATTTCACGGTGACAATCTTCTTAATTATGATCTATCTGCCGGTGCTCCTCTATTCTTTCTTGTGCGAAACATTCAACCACGGACAGAGTTTAGGGAAGAGACTGATGAATATCCGCGTGGTGAAGGCCGACGGCTCCACACCAAGCATAGGCTCCTATCTATTGCGCTGGCTTCTCTTTCCGATCGACTTCTTCTTCACCGGAGGCATCGGCATTTTGTCCATCCTGCTGACCAAGAACAGCCAACGGCTGGGCGACCTCGCCGCAGGCACAATGGTCATCAAAGAAAACAACTACCGTAAGATACACGTCAGCCTCGACGAGTTCGACTACCTGACAAAGAACTACCACCCCACCTATCCGCAAGCCGCCGACCTCTCACTGGAACAGGTGAACGTAATCACCCGCACCCTGCAATCTGGGAAAAAGGACCGCATGCAACGCATCGCCCAGCTTGCCCGCAAAGTGCAGGAACTTCTCTCCGTCACTCCGCATGAGAGCAACCAAGAGCATTTTTTGGAGACCATACTTCGCGATTATCAATATTACGCTTTAGAAGAATTGTAGCCTTTACCGGACATCGCCTCTCCTTTTGTTCATACCGTCCTCTTCGGGAAGACATTATTTTCCTGTCCGGTCCATACCTACTCCGTACCTGCTCTATATCAACTTCGTACCTGCTCTATATCCGCTCCATACCTGCTCCATACACTATGACACGAAGATAATACGGAGAAAGCGCACTGCTGACAAGGGCAGGATATGAACTTCTGTCCCGATGGACTTAGCCAATAGTTGTTAAATAAGCTTTGGAGATACGAACTATTTTTTCCAAAAAAATGTTGTTGTAGATGAATAGCAAATATAACAACAAATCAAATAATAAGCAATATGAAAGGAGAAAGACATCAACTCTATGCCAATTAAGCCATAGGCTTATTTCTTTTGATAATTTAAACCAAAACTATATACTCCCACAAGGAGATAAAACAGTTAGGATATATAAAAATTGTATCATCCATTAATTATTTTAATTATGAAAAAATCAATTATTCTATCAGCTTTTGTAGCAATGGCATTCACAGCGAATGCACAGACTACTGTACAAGGTAGCAAATTTACAGACAATTGGTCCGTAGGACTTAGAACCGGCATCATTACCCCCGTCACCCATAGCGCATTCTTCAAGAATGCCCGCCCTGCCCTGGGTATTGAATTTGGCAAACAACTGACTCCCGTCTTCGGACTGGGAATCCAAGGTATGGGATATATCAATACCTCGAACAGCAAAACCGCCTTCGATGCCTCCGACATCAGCCTTCTTGGAAAGGTGAACCTGGTAAATCTGTTTAGCGGATATGCAGGCGAACCGCGCCTCTTTGAGGTTGAAGCCATAGCCGGCGCCGGATGGCTGCACTACTACGTGAATGGCAACGGAGACACCAACTCCTGGTCCACCCGCTTCGGCGCAAACCTCAACTTCAACCTTGGTGAGGAAAAAGCCTGGACCATCGGCATCACGCCGGCATTGGTCTATGACATGCAAGGCGATTTCGCCCGCGCCAAGAGCCGCTTCAACCTGAACCATGCAGCGTTCGAGCTAATCGCCAGTCTCACCTACCACTTCAAGGGCAGCAACGAAAGCCATCACTTCACCCTGGCAAAATTATATGACCCGATTGAAATCAGCGAACTGAACGGCACAATCAACAACCTGCGCCAAGAGGTGAACGAGAGGAACAACATGCTCAACGAATCTTCCCGCAAAATGGGCAGAATGCAACAGGAAATAAACAACCTGCGTCAAGAAGCTTCCAAAGTCGTTGTAGTGAAGAAGACGAACATGATTCCCGAATCAATCGTCACCTTCAAACAAGGAAAAACTACCGTCGACGCTTCGCAACTGCCCAACGTGGAACGCGTAGCCTCTTACATGAAAAGGCATGAAAACGCAGTTGTCGCCATCAAGGGTTATGCTTCGCCGGAAGGTAGTGTCGAGGTGAACACAAGAATTGCCAACGCACGCGCCGAAGCAGTGAAAAACATCCTCGTGAAGAAGTACAAGATCAGTCCTGACCGTATAACCGCCGAAGGACAGGGCGTGGGGGACATGTTCACGGAACCTGACTGGAACAGGGTCAGCATCTGCACGATCGAAGATACAAACAGATGAAAGTGAAATACTGAGTGGACTAAATTCATGACAATGCAGGAGGGTATCCCAAAAGGGTACCCTCTATTTTTTATTATATCGGAAAAAGTCTTATGCTTATATACCTTCTCGCTTGAACGGGATACCCTCTCTTTGCTTAATTGCATAAAAAGAGACCTATGCTTATGTTTTAAGAGCCTGTTTAAATTTTGTTCAGCCTTCTTTTGAGAGTTCTTTTTGAAGAAAATTTAAACAGGCTCTAAGATTCATACGATATTTCGAATAATACATACCGCATCATCCGGTGGGCTGACACTGCTCCATTTATAGGAGTTAAAGCCAATACTTCCGTAACGATACCATACACAAGAGCATCGGCTTTTATTCCTAACGAAGCGCAGCGAAAGGATAACTCCTATAAATGCAAAAGCCGTAACAGACTTAAAACACAGAACAACCTCCTATGGATACGATGAATACAAAAACTACACTCTAAGAGCCTGAATAAAAAAACTTTTTGAAGAAAAATTAAACAGACCCTAAAGCACAATTGGTTTTATTCTGAAGATTTGCGATGCAGGTGTATGCATATATGTTTTCACCCCTTCAGAACATAGCCTCTTATGTTCCTACTCTTCGAGATTTTGCCTGGACTATATGCCCATGAGGAGTCAGCCCACCGGATGATACGACAGACATTCAAAAACATACGATCTGATTATCTCATGGCACCCGGGCAATTACCAGAAATATACCCCAAACCATTCATCCGAAATTCGTCCCTCCCTAAAAGCAAGTACAAAAAGAAGGGGGCGGAAATGGATTTTTACCATTTCCGCCCCCTATTTCTATTTATACGGTATTTATAGAAGCCTATAAGTACTCCCTATCACCCTAAAATCTATACCCGTATCCCAGCATAATGACCACATTGTCATCTTGGGCAAACATAAATTTAGCCTCGGCATTCAGATAACTTTGCGCAGACAGCGGAAGCGTAATGCCACCTCCTAAATTAAAAGCAAATTTAGTAGAGTTGCTCCGGTCTATTTCGGTTGTCACACCGTCCACTTCCACACTCTTTTTTCCGTAGAAGTTATTCTGCATGCCAATACCGGCAAGAGGATAGACAGAGAAACCCTGACCGTCCTTTGAAAAATTGAACACATAATGGAAGTTTACATTCACATCCAGTCCGGTCACTTTGTCTTTAGGAAAGAAGAAGGTCACATCCGGAGCAATCCGAAGATTGTTGGCTATCGCATAACGCCCCTGCACTCCCAGACCGAACCGTTCATAATTACTCTGATAACCTACATTACCCAATACAGAGCTTTCTCCTTTAACCGTTTGGGCATTCATTCCCAATGATGCCAATGCCATCATGGCCAATAAAAATATTTTTTTCATAATCAAAATGTTTAGGAACTGTCTTGATTTTCTTCAGCCTCTTTCCGAGAGCAATCTTTAAGTTTTCCAATCTGTCTTCATTCATTACACAGCCCATTATACTTCTCCAGAAAACAGATAAGAAAGATCGAAAAGAGACTCGGCAAGTGCTGGGAAAATCTCCAAAAAGAAAATCAAAACAGTTTTTCAGTTAATAATAATAATTTTCAAATATAAAGAACATAATCTCTTCTTTGGTAAACACAGCTGTCAACCGCTTATTTACCTTCGTCAATCGTACAGATGCTCACGCGGTTCCAGTCCGGTTCAGAGAACATATCGCCTACTCCCTGTCCTTGTGCCACAATCCGGTCGGCATTGATCTTATACTTCTTCACGAGGATGGATTTCACAGCCTCCGCACGTGCGCTCGCCAGTTTCTCATTGAAAGCAAGGTTACCTTCGGGCGATGCATATCCCTTAATCATGACCTTGGCATCGGCATGCTTCTTCATATAAGTAGCCACGCGTTCTACATTAGGCAACTGGGAAGCATCAACCACCGATTTACCCTGCCTGAAGGAAACGATGGATTCCGGAATACGGTTGACCACAGTCTCTACCTTAGCCGCCTGGTTCTGGCAATCTGCCAAATCTCTTTGCAAACCGTTTGCCCTCTGTACGGCATTATCCAACTCCCTTTCCCTGACGTCCAATTGTGAACGCAACGTGTTGACTGCATCGTTCAACTCTCCGATCTCCTGCCTGTCATATGGTCTTACCTTCGTAAAATGGTGCGCCCCGTTGCTGCACATAAAATGGTAAGTCAGACCGGCCGTCAGTTCGAAGGAAGCGTTGTTGGCATTAAAACGGCTCTTCGCCTTGTCAAAGTCTCCCTGCATGTCATAAACTACTGCCGGTGATATCCCAATCGTCCATGCCTTCTGCTCACCCAAGTTGAAGTTCAGGTTAAGACCAAGGCGCGTAGACCAGGAGTTCGTATCACCAGGGCCATTCTGATAATAGTGTAACCATCCGATACCGGTCACAGTTTCAATCTCGAAGACACGGGGTTCGCCTGTATATCCTCCGAAGAGATTCATCAAATTAGCCTTTCCTACCAAGCTGACTTCCGAGGCGTCGAATGCAGTTTTACTTGATGTTGTATTCACATACCCCATTCCCTGCAATCCCAAGCCGAATATAGGAGTAAGTTGCTTGCCTATCTCCACACCGAAAGCCGGACGGGCATTTTTGAAGAAAGCACTGTGAGTAAGAGGTGTCGTAGCGCCACCTTTAATCCCCATGTACCAGTTATCGCCCGGACGTGTACCTTCCAAGGCTGTACGGTCATTTTGAGCATACATAGTAAATGCTCCCATGACAAAAGCTGAAATTAGAATTGACTTTTTCATAACTAAGAATTTAATTAATAGTAATACAATAAAAAAACATCACATACAATGTTTTTTCTCATCTTTACTTCAACAACATTATATCTAAAAATATAGTTCAAATCGGAAGAGCTATTTTAACATCTATTTATTTTATCTTCTCCATTCATGAGTTACCCAATACGAAAAATTTCCCTCTTATATATAATAAGAAACAGTACACCACAATCACTATAAAAGCAATCGATAATCTCCGTTTTTCCGATTATTTCCCCCATATTTAACACATAATTCTACTATAATGACAAATATTATCAAACAAAGCTCTTCTTCAGCTGTTTTCCTTTGTGTGAAATATATAATACAGTATTCATTTAAAACCTAACAATTATGAAAAAATTAAGTTTGGCTGACCTCAAGGGCAGAGTGTCCTGGGGCAGCGTATTTGGTGGTGTAATGACCGTATTGGCGGTCTCCGTATTATTATCTATTCTGAATTCCAGTATCGGCCTGTTCATGTTCGATCCCCTTGCCGAGCATCCGGCATCGGGTATAGGTGCAGCAGTTGGCATCGGCTCTGCTCTGATTCTTCTGATCAGTATGATAACCGGTGGTTTCGTTGCAGGAAAATTGGCGGGAATGGACGGAATTATCCACGGTTTTCTGGTATGGGCCACTACACTGATTGTAGCCGCAATCTTAGGAATCTTCCTTGCCGTAGGAGCAGCAAAGATGACTGCCAACGCACTGGGAGCGGTCACTTCCGTCACCGGTAATGTCGTGTCCGGAGCAGGCAATGTAGTAGGAAACGGAGTCTCGGCACTATCCGAAAAGGCAGAAGAGCTCTTTGGGAAAATAGACTTCAACGCCTCGCTGAAAGAAGAAAACATTCCACAGAACATCCGTACCGCCCTTGCCAAGAGTGATGTAAAAGAGTTGCAACCGGACTATCTGCAAAAACAATTGGAGGAAGTGAAAGACGACCTGGCTAAATCCGTCAAGGCTATTGTCGTTTCTCCTCAGGAAGCCGACGCAACCCTGAACGGTTTCTTAGACCGCCTGAAACAACGCACCGATAATCTGAAAAAGGACATAGACCAGGATGACCTTGCCAAAGCCATAGCCAACAACACAAATATGTCCAAAGCCGAAGCGGACAAGACGGTCAAACAATACATGACCCTGATCGAAAATACCCGTATCGAAGCCGGGAAACAGATTGATAAGTTGGAAAACAACCTGCAAAAAGCTGCACAAGAATGGAAAGAAATCAAGCATAAAGCTTTAGTCGCCGCCGACAAAGCCACCAATGCCGCTGCACAGTCTGCCCTGATTTCGTTCTTTGCCCTCTTGGTAGGAGCCGTGCTATGCTGTTCAGCAGGTGCATACGGAAGCAGAAAGACTCAAGAAAGAGTAGATCTCTAATAACTGAAAAATAGGAGGGTGTCATAATATCACCTCCTCCCGAAATAATCATTTAAAGAGTTAATTATAAAATGCCCCCAAAAGTTTTATGTCTAACTTTTGGGGGCATTTCATTCACCTCAGAAGCCGCTTTTTTGATTACAACTTGTCTATTTCCTCAATGGACAATCCTGTCACTTGCCGGATGACACCACTTTTCAGGCACTCAATCCACTCCTCAAGCGGAGTCACGGCAACTTTATTGAACTCATTCACACGGATAAGATAATATTCCGGGAAGATTTCGGAAGGCAACTTGCGGACGATAACATCTTTCTCTTTAGTAGTCACCTCAAGGAGGTCACCCGTATGGACACCTTTGAAGGTATTCTGACCATGATACAAGTAATCATTCCCCTTACCAATATCGAAATAGAGAATAGTACCATTTATTTCCCATGCGGATGAAAATCCCCATGCAAATGAAAATACCTCTTCATAAACAATACATATATGATGCTTAATGCAAGAACCACTCCTGCCAAATACCCATATCCGTATTCCTTAAAACAGATCCCGCCTGCTATCACTACAGCCTGCACCGACATATAGATCAGTGATACAATCACATGCGGCATCTTCAGTTCGTTTGCCATCAACTGATACATGTGCTTGCGGTGAGGCAAACCGATATTCTCATGAAGCATCAGGCGATGAATGATAGTCAACACACTATCTACTCCGTAGACAGCCAGCAACACAATCCAACTGAAATCCCCGGTCGCTATGATCAGTTTCCCTATCAGGAAAAGTACAACGAAAGCGATACCCACCGAACCGACATCACCGGCAAAACACCGTGCCTTCTTGCGGAAGTTGAAGAAACAGAACACCAACACGGAACACAAAACCGTACAAATCAAAATCTGTTCCACAAACGGAGCCACCCGTGCATTGATATAAGCCAAAGCCGCCAATACCACCAACGAATAACCTCCGGTGATACCATTGATGCCATCCATAAAATTATAAGCATTAATGATACCCGTGCAGACAATCAGTGCCACCACAATCCACCACCAAGACAGGGAAAACAATCCCCATTGCCAAAACATCAGGGCCATAGCCGAAAAATGGAACACCAACCTTACTCCTTGAGAAGTAGAACGAATATCATCTACAAAACTAATAAATGTAATCAAAGTCAGTGCCAACATAAACCACGGGTATTCCCAATGGTTTGTCAGAAAATAGGCAAGCACACCGAAATAAAAGATAAT
>NZ_CAJUHF010000048.1 GCF_910585845.1 uncultured Bacteroides sp.
ACCGTCCGATTGGACAGATAAAATATTCACTAATTTAATTCAACCAACAGGTATTCATAGAATTTCTTGCTCATGCCACCGTTGATATCGTCACCATTGGAAGTACGCGGGTCGCTCCAATCCTTACCTTTGGTGTTTACGTAGTCGTAACTGAAAGTAGAACGGAATTTCAGATTCTTCAGAAATTCATATTCACCATAAATGGTATTGAAAGCACGGGTCACGTATTCGCGCTGGTAGTCGTAAGCAGCCGACAGAGCAGGGTTACGGTCACCGTTACGGATAAAGCTGCGGTTCCAAGAACCATCTTCATTGTAAACGGCATCCGAAGGAACCACCGCATTGCGGGACGAATAGAAAGGAGAGGTATAGGATGTACCTTCGCCATACACATCTTGGTTGACCGTGGCAAACAGAATGTTAGCTCCTACTTTCAGGCGGTTGGTAGCTTGGTAATCCACATTCAAGCGACCGCTGATACGTTCTAAGCCTGAATTGACAGCAATACCTTCTTGCTTCAGATAAGAAAGTGAGGAATAGTATTTAAAACGGTCTGAGCCTCCTGAAAGAGAAGCCTCGTAAGATTCGTGATTTCCTTTCTGGAACATGACATCGTCCCAGTCTACATATCCGCACCAGGGCACGGGTGCAAAATCATCAATTTCCTTGTCGGCAGCGGCTATGGCCTCTTCCTCGCTTTTTCCTTTCAAGAGCTGGGCAGTCTTTAAGCCGTCGTAGATGTACTGGCGGCGTTCCGCTCCACCCATCACTGGACGGTAGTCCATCGCAAAGTCCGACTTACCCCAATCTGCCTTGAGCGAAATCTTGGGTTTGCCCATCTGGCCGTTCTTGGTCGTGATGACCACTACGCCGTTGGCAGCGCGCGAGCCGTAAAGGGAGGCAGCCGCAGCATCTTTGATTACCGTAACCGATTCAATATCGGAACTGTTGATGGTTGACATGATGTCGAGTCCTGCATCTGAACTCATGGTGTTGATGCTTCCCGAACGTACTGGTATACCGTCGATGACATAGAGCGGCGAATTGCTGGCATTGAATGAACCCATACCGCGGATGTTCAACGATGTGGAAGCACCTGGCTGTCCAGAGGGAGAAGAGAATTGCACACCTGGCGCATTGCCCTGCAACAAGTCTTTGAAAGAGGGGGTCGGTATGTCTTGCAATTTATCTGATTTCAAGTTAGAAGCAGAACCTGCATATGCCGACTTCTTGAACGTACCATAACCAGTCACTACCACTTCTTCCATCAGGTTGGCATCTGTGTGCAATTCTATCTTTACTTGCCGACCTGCGGTAGCTTTCACCTCTTGGCGTACATATCCCACATAGGATACCACCAATATAACCGATGCCTGTTCTACCTTGATGGAGAAATGTCCGTCCAAATCGGTAATCTGACCGTTGTTGCTCCCTTTCACCAAAACGTTGGCACCGATGATCGGTTCTCCTGTTTCGTCCACCACAATACCGGTGACTACATGTTCCTGCTCTATTACCTTCACCTCGTGGGCGGGACGGATAGCTATTGCATCATCTTTTACTGTATAGCTCAAGCCGCTATCTTTGAGGCAACGGTTCAGTACGGCAGAAATCTTCTCGTTTTTCACGTTCAGGTATTCAACCTTTACCTCTTTAACGTCGTTGGTACTGTAGATGAAAGTAAAGTCCGTTTGACGCTGAATTTCCCACAAGACGTCACTCAAAGTGGCATCCTTTAAATTTACTGTGACTGTTGCTTGTGCAAATGCCTTACCGGCTGCTTGCACAAAACCAATCATCATGAAACTGAAAAACAGGAATGCAATCCATATACGTTTTCCACTTTCCCAAAAACTGGTGTAACTCTGTTCTTTTGTCATAATTGAACAATTATTAATGGTTAGTATAGAATGTTATTGTTTTTCCATTGATTTCTACATGCACGTTCCCTGTCGCTTCCAGCAATTCAAGGAAAGGGTTAATCTCTTCGTAACGGTTCACGTAGCAACCGAAACGCTTGTTCTTCAATGTCTCGTTGGTATAGTTGACTTCGATATTATACCAACGTGCCAATATTTTCATGATTTCCTCCAGCCGTTGGTCTTTGAAGTTAATTTTTCCTTTCACCCACGAGGTGTAGAAAGCAGTCTCCACCGTGCACACCTGCATTTCTTCATCCCCCGGTCTCCACCGTGCTTGTTGCGAAGGTTTCAGTACCAAGGACCTTCCCCCCTCCGCATTCACCTTCACCGAACCGCTAACAAGGGTGGTCTGGTATTCTTCGCCTGGATAGGCGGATACATTGAACACTGTCCCCAATACCTCTATTTGCATCCCTTGGGTATGCACCACAAACGGTTGCTCGGATTGACTTACTTCAAAATAGGCTTCTCCTGTCAGTTCCACTTCCCGCTTTCCAGTACCAAACATCACCGGAAAACGCAAACTGCTCATAGAGTTGAGATGCACCTTTGTGCCATCATTTAGTACCAATGTGTATTCTCCTCCTTGGGGAATTTCCACCTTATTATATATAGGCATCGCTTGTTCCATTTTTTGTCGTGAGGCGCGGTAACTCAGTGTGGTGGAATCCACCTGAACTTGCTCGCCTACTAACCGTGCCTGTTGTTCACCTGCGTTTTTGTCCAAAAAGAGTATTTCTCCATTATCCAATGTAAGAATTGCCTTCGCCTCACCTGGCATTATCGGTAGGGCGGCTATTGCTAAATGGCTATCTTTTGCTGACGGAACTTCTATAACGTTTCGATACGTCAATATTGCGATCAAAACAGGTACCGCAAAGATGGCAGCACAGCGCAACATCACCAGGCATCTTTTTCTGAAGTTCATACGCTTGATTCGTCGTTCCACTTCCTTCCATCCCGTTTGCAAGTCATAGTTCTGCTTGCGTGCTTCGTGCCGTTCTCGGTACTCTTCATCGCAAATCCGTTGGAAAAGCAATTCATGCTCTTCGCTTTCCTTCCGCCATTCATCTAAGCACGTGCGTTCCTCCGGAGTGATACTATCGGACAAATAACCGGAGATTAGACGTGCCATGTGAAAATCTGCATTTATCATAATTTGACTTGTTTTAGAATCTCTTTTATTATAAGACAGGTTAATATGAAAACATGGTGAATCGTACTTAAGATTTTTTTTACTCATTGCTTTCCAAGTGGCAAATTATTCAAGCACGATACCTTTAGTTACAGGAAAAGTAGGAAGTAGCAATAATAGTAATTCGTGAGGTATTTGCGCAGTTTCTTATAAGCGCTTTTCTTAAGCGTATGTACTGTTTCGGGAGAGACTTGGAGGGTATCGGCAATTTCAGCATTCTTCTTTCCCTCCAAAGCCAACTGCATGATGCTTCTCATCTGCGGAGGTAACTTTCCTATGGCTTCCGAAAGTATTCTGAAAGTCTCCTCTTCCACCACAGCATCGTGGAAGAAGGTATCTGATTTCTTCGCCTTGATTTTCTGTTCGTATTCGTAGGCAACCTTGGAGTGTTCCAATTCGTTCAACGAGCGGTTGCGCACCATCGTGTAGAGAAAGGCTTTCACTTGGTGACGGTAGTAGAAATCATCTCGCAGTTGCCACAGTTTAACAAAGCCGTCTTGTACGATGTCGGCAGCCAGTTCCGGGTCTTCCACATATTGGCAAGCAAACGAACAGAGTGAACCATAATATGCCTTGAAGACATCATGGTACTCCTGTTCGTTCAATTTGATGCTGTTTCCCGTATTTAACCCCATTTTTTCTATTTTCAGCCGCTAAGATAGGGATTTATTAAAGAAAACTGTTCCTTTCCGGCAGAAAAACGGCAAACTTTCACGACTTCGTTTTAGTTTTTCATACGCGGAAGTTTTGAAAAAAGCGTGTTTAAAAGGAGGTGATATGCTGTTTCTACATACCTTCCTTTGTGCTTATTACCTCAAATACTTCATTAAACGTCTATTCTTTATAAGCAGTTATATACAATACCCCGTTGAAAATCTAAAATAGTTTCCGATCATTGCCTGCTTTGAGAATAAAAATGTATATTTGCGAAAACAAATGCTAATTTTTGAAACGTTATGAGTACAATCTTGCAATTAGCTCCACAGAATGTGTGGAAGCATTTTTATTCACTGACTCGGATTCCTCGTCCGTCTGGACACATGGAGAAGATCACTGAATTTCTGGTTGATTTCGGAAAAGGCTTGGGCTTGGAATCATTTGTCGATGAAGTAGGCAATGTCATTATCCGCAAAGCCGCTACTCCGGGTATGGAAAACCGCAAAGGAGTTATTCTGCAGGCACACATGGATATGGTGCCGCAAAAGAACAATGATACGGTTCACGACTTTACGAAAGACCCTATTGAAACTTATGTGGATGGCGACTGGCTGAAAGCCAAAGGAACGACACTGGGTGCAGACAACGGTTTGGGTGTTGCTGCTATTATGGCTGTATTAGAAGACGATAATCTGAAGCATGGACCGCTCGAAGCCTTGATTACGAAAGATGAAGAAACAGGTATGTATGGTGCCTTCGGTCTGAAACCGGGAACATTGAATGGAAAAATCCTGTTGAATCTTGACTCGGAAGACGAAGGTGAACTGTACATCGGTTGTGCTGGCGGACTGGATGTAACGGCTACGCTGGAATACCAGCAAGAAGCAGTTTCTGCCGGTCTTGTAGCACGCAAAATCACATTGAAAGGTTTGCGTGGAGGGCATTCCGGTTTGGAAATCAATCAAGGACGCGGAAATGCCAATAAACTGTTAGCGCGTGTAGCTCATGATATATTGATTGAGTTCGATTCCCAGTTGGCAAGTTTCGAAGGTGGCAATATGCGTAATGCCATTCCTCGCGAAGCCCATGCAGTGCTGGTGTTCAATCCCGAAGATACGGAAGGACTGGAAGATTACATCAAGGAATATGAGGCACAGATCAATGCCGAGTATGCCACTATTGAGAGTGACGTTACTCTGACAATAGAACCGGTTGAAGTTCCGTCTCATGTTGTTCCAGTGGAGATTCAGGACAACCTGATCAATGTGCTGATGGCATGTCAGGACGGTGTGATGCGTATGATTCCGACTGTGCCGGATACGGTGGAGACTTCTTCTAATCTGGCTATTGTGATTATCGGTGAGGGAAAGGCAGAAGTACGCATTTTGGCTCGCAGTTCTTGCGACACGATGAAGGACTTCTTGGCAGACAGTCTGACTGCGTGTTTTGCTATGGCAGGCATGAAAGTGGAGTTGAGCGGAAATTATTCCGGTTGGCAGCCAAATGTAGATTCACCTATCCTGCATGCCATGAGACTCTCTTATCAACAACAATTCGGTGTAGAACCCGCAGTGAAAGTTATTCATGCCGGTTTGGAATGCGGCATCATTGGTGCTAATTGTCCAGGACTGGATATGATTTCGTTCGGACCCACTTTGCGCTCTCCACACTCGCCGGATGAACGTGCTTTTATTCCGTCTGTTTCTAAGTTCTATAATTTCCTGACGGCGACATTAGAACAGACTCCAGAGGAGTAATTAAAATATGAAAAGAATGATTGGCGGGGCTATCCTTATCACAGGGATAGCCCCGCTTTTATTATCTATTATTTGTAGGCTGTTTTGTATCGGGTTGTACTTTGCAGTTTTTTCCCAGGTACGTCATGCAATTTCGGGCGGGTTGGGTGTATGTTGTATGTATTCATCCATTTTTCGAGGATGTCGCGCATCTTTTGCAACTCCTGATTGTATGCATTTTCCATAACCAGGTTTCTCATTTCTCCTCTGTCATTCTGCATGTCGAACAGCTGTTCGCGATGTCTTCCTTTATCGTAGAGCACGTATTTGTAACGTTCGCTGCGTACCATCCATCCTCTGGTTTTACTACCGTCAAACCGTGTCTCGGTAATGATGTATTCTTGATGAGGAGTCTGTGAATTTCCTTCTTCCGCTATTTTGCGGAAAGATTTACCGGCAGCTTCTTTGGGCATTTTGGCACCGGTCCAGTCGCATACGGTGGCGAAGAAGTCCACGCCGTTACTGATCAGTTGGGGTAATACAGTGCCGGCATGCTTCTTACCGGGAAGTGTCACGATAAAGGGGATGTTGACAATCTCTTCGTATAAGGCAGACTTCTGATTCCAATGATGGGCACCTATACCGTCGCCATGGTCACTCGAGAAGATGACTACTGTGTTTTCCCAAAGATTGTTTTTGTCGATGGCGTCAATGATCTTTCCGATCTCTTTATCTACTTTTTCTACCAGGCGGTAGTAGTTATAGCGATACATGCGCCAGTCCTCGGGAGTGAAGTGAGCTGTGGGATATACATTATAATTGTTGGTTCTTTCACTTTCGATGACATCGGCGTCATACGGATTCTTGGCAAAGTTGGCAGGCAGTCCCGGACAATCCCTGATATCGGGTATGTCAATGTTGCCGTATGGAAAGTTTTGACTGCGTGCATATTCGCAGATGTTATGCGGATTGTCGTATGAAGCTACTAGGAAGAACGGTTTTTTGTGTTTGCGCGACAGGTATTCGGCACAGGCTTCAGCAAGTCCGTCGTCGCTGTGGTGGTGAATTTGGTCAAAACCGTATTCCTTATCGGGGACGTCAAGTTCGGGAAGATGCCATTTACCACCGTAGGCGCAATCGTAACCTGCCTCTTTTACCAAGGTTCCCAAGGTCTGTGTCTGAAGGAAGTTGGGCATTGGTGTACTATTGACAGACAGACCCACCGCATCCGGATAGCATCCTGTAAACATGGCACCGCGTGACGGTCCGCTAAGTGGAGCCGTACAATAAGCGTTGTTAAACAAGATGCCGGCTTTTGCCAAGCGGTCGAGATTGGGAGTATGCAGGTCGGGATTTCCGGCACAACTCATGGCAGTGGCGGTATGCTGGTCGGTGAAGATATAGATGATGTTGGGGCGGTCGGTAGCCGAAGCTATGGATGAACATAGCAAAGGCAGACACGCCAAATGTTTCATTGAAATTTCTTTGATCATATTCTATTTATATAATTAATTGGTTAATTGTTTGAATTTTCGTAAGTGCTCAACTTGTTAGTAAACAAGACCTCAGCTGACAAGGAAATAAGAAGAATACTTCTTGCTCTAAAAAAACTATTATTTTCTCTTGTCAACTTGTTCCTTGTCAGCCTGTTTCTTGTCAGTCTGTCAACTACGAAGGTTGAACTTGTGGGACTTGATTGTTTATATCTCAAGTTCCGGCAAGGCATCGACCACTTTTTTCTCTACCCGCTTTCCGTCTACGCGGTCTATGATGGTCGTGGCACCTTTATTTGCATCATAGTTGAAGTCCAGCGAAACACCGTTCTGTTTGTTCTCAATGCGTAGGAACGCAGGTTTTCCCCCTTTCAGGTTGCATTCGATGGTCCATCCTTCTACAGTTATGCGGTTGCCTTCATGATGGATTGCAGCATCGGCACGGTTGTTTCCATGTACATCGATTATGTTGAGGAAACAGGCTTGGCTGCAAGGAACCGTCGTTGCCGTGAAATGATAATGGTTGGGAAGAACGTTGTCCGTCTTCTTTTTCCAGTCGATGGCGGCGACGAAAAAGGTATCCGTCTGTGCGTATGTCATTTTCTGTGAAGAATACAGATGGGCGATGGATACTCCGTCCGCCTTATTCCTTCCTGAGATGCATAGTCCGTCCTCTTCTTCTGCGACTTCCATAGGCAGCTCGGTCGTGTGTAACAGGTAGTTCCATGCGATCGGTTCTTTACTCTTCAGTTCATCGTAGACGACAAACAGTCCCGAACGTCCCAGTTGGACAATATGTCTTCGGAAGAAATCCACCTTGTTTTCGTCCCAGCCATTTGCGGGAGTAAACTGAGTGCCTGACAGGCGTCCGCGTTCCAGCCACAACGGAGAGACGACTTTTCCGTAAGCATGGGAAGCATCGCCCACAACGTAGGAGATCTCCTCGCCTTCGTAATAGCGCGGAATCCATCCGTAACCTTCCGTACCTATCTTTTGTCCCATCCCGTCCGCCAATATGGAGTTGTGGGCACGGGTATTCCGATAGGCATACATGCAATGGTCGTCCGTGAAGCCGGTGCGATGTCCGCTGCTGTAGAAGATGGCTTTGCCACCGAAGAAAGTATTGAATGCATTCTGATTGGCAAGCGCATGTGAGGTTGCACCGTAAGGACTACTGCGGAAAGAGAGCATGGCATTGTTGGCATGATGCCCGATGTCGGTAGTCATCAGTGCAGTACCTGTCTGGCTGAACACTTTGGTGGGAGGAAGTTCCGACAGATGGACACTATATGCGGGTCTCTCTTTCTTTGTCGTACAGCGGTACCAGGTCAGGTCCGCCGGTTTAATCTCAAATGGCTCCGATAAGGCATTGGGATTTTCCTGCATGATTTCGTGTACGTATGCTGCCGCCCACGGATTGTTGCATTCGCGTGCCAGTGCATCGGCATATCCTACGCGGCCTCCGTTCGGAGCATGTTGTCTCTCATGCGAGTTTCCGTGTCCGCCGGATTTGGAGAAGGGCGGTTGCTGGTAAATGACGTATAAGGCATTGTTGGCATACCAGGGATCGGCAAAGAAGTCGAAGCCGGATATGCGCGAGAAGAAGACAGGCACTTCGATCAGGGTACGTAGATTGACATGGAAATAAGCGTCTCCATTGTGCCATGCTCCGTCTGCATTCAGTCCCGGAAAGCGGGAAATCCATTCGTTGTAGCAATAATCCGTCCATACGGAAGCCTCCGGAATCTCTCCGACTGTGGCGAAGGCAGCCATTGTCAGGATGCGGAAAGTCATTTGCCATACATGATTGTCCGCAATGCGGTTCTCCAGATAGTTGACGTATTCGCCATAGAACTTACTTCCGATAGTCCGGATGTTGTCCAGCAGCAGTTGCTTCTCCGATGGAGACAACAGGTTGTAAAACCCGTCGTATGCCGATGTGCTCATAGACAACAGGGTACCCAGATTGAAGTCTCCTGCGAAATATTTGCTCTTCTGCCAAGAGAGGATTTCACTCAACCGGCTGATGCCTTCCCGGTAGAACCTCTCGTCTTTCGTCAGCAGGTAGGCGCGCACCAAGGCTTCCACATTGATTTCTTCCCGGTCTACTATTTTGCGGCTTTCGCGGATAAGAGCCGATTCACGCTGCACAACATTGGTCAAGGTGACCACGGTCGTCGTGTCGATCTCTTCTTGAAGGTGCTTCAACGGGTGGGAGAGGCATAGCGTAGCCTTGTCTATATAGGTGTGCGCTTCCTGATTATTCTTGTTCTTCGTGATGATATCTTCCCAATCATCCGCATCCAGTAATACACGCGGGTGGTGGGAAGAGTATTGTGCCAGAACCTTTTCCAAGGCAGGAGGATTGAATACCGGTGTATCTTTTCCGATATGGAACTGATAGACCGGTGACCACTCTTCCGTGCCTTCGGGGGTGACGTAGGCATGTTGCCAATACCACTTTCCTTGCGCCAACGGTTGGAAGGGATTGAAGAATGCCCAGGCACGTTCGCCGGTCAGGACACCTTTCCGGAACTCCTTGTCTTGGGAGATACGGATCCGGTAGAGTACTGCCGGCTTTTCGTCCACATGTCCCGGAACTCCGTCCAGCACAGGACCTAAGTGTGGAAACTTGTCGGGCCACATGAAGCGTGGGGGATTCACCGTGGCATATTCTCCATCCTCGGGCGAGGGAGTGGCACGCACCTCATGCATCAAGGTTTCTGAAGACACGGTTATTACAGCAGGCTGTTCGGTGTTGCTGCATGCCATCAATAGGCAAAGGGTAGGCAAGCTTAATAATATCTTTCTCATTTCAGATTTAGTTAGTTTGTTTTTTCTTGAACCTTAGCAACTCTCTCAGGCTGACCGTCTTATTGTTGACCAGCGGATGTGCCCAAAATCCGATAAAGGTGATGTATCCCATGAAAAGCAGGATAAGGAGCATTCCTGTGCGCAATGAAGTGGCATCGGATACCAGGCTGATAAGCAACGGACCACCTGCGCCGCCCACTATTCCTGAACAAAGGATGCCGGCAAAGGAACCGTGGTTCTGGTTCACCGTGTTCAGGGCGAGTGAGAATATGATGGAATACATCATAGAGATGCAGAAACCGATTGCCGGAAATGCCCATATCGCTACGTCTGCCGAACCGAACAGAGCAATCAGTAACAGTCCCATGGACAACACTCCTGAGATTTGCAGCAGGCGTTTGCTGTCTATCAGTTTCAGCAGGAACATGCCGAACAGGCAACCAATGGTCATTGAACCCCAGAAATAACTGATGCATTGTGCACCTACGCTTTGGGGATCGATACCATGATGCTGTTCCAGGAAGGTGCTCATGAAGATGGAAACGCCCTGCTCCGTGCTGACGTAGCAGAAGATACCTAAGAAGAAAAGCCATACATATCTTTGGCGGAACAATGTCTTGTAGGAAGAAGAAGAGCCACTTCGTTCATCCTCTTTCAGTTCGATACGTGGGAAACGGACGAGCGATACGATGATCAGCATGGCAAGCAACAGCACTGTGAACACCCAGTACAAGGAAACCCAAGGCAGGGCAACCGGAGTGACAGTGGCCAGGATATCCAGAAAGAAGTTCTCTCCCGGCTGATAAACCTCCGGTGCAAGTGCATGTATCAGCCAGGTGTAGACCAAAGGACTGACGAAAGAGGCCACTCCGAATACAAACTGCGCCAGTTCGGCAATGAATGCGTAGTTCTCCTCTCCGCCGACAACGCGTTGCAACGGATTGATTACTGTCTGTAACATCGCCATACCCAGACCGATGATGAAAGAGGAGAGAAGTAGCATCAGGTAGAAGGGAAAACAAGCAAACAGGACGGTACCGATAAACGGCATCAGGAAACCGGTGAACAATACCGGCTTTTCACCGTATTTGTCTATCAGGATACCTGCCGGTATCGACATGATGGCATACGCCAAGAAAAAAGAGGTCGGGATAAACCCTGCCATTGCCAAGTCCTTCAGTTCAAAGTTATGGATGATGTCGGGAATCAGAGGACCCAGGATATTCGTAATGAATGAAATGGTAAACCAGAACATCATGATCAATGCCAGCATACCCCATTTCTTGTTATTTCTCATAATATGTCGTTTTTTTAGTTGATTTTCTTTTTTAGTAGTTAAAGTAGTTAAGGAGTTGTTTTTTAGGGGGTAACTCCTTAACTCCTCAAAAAAACAACTCCTTAACTACTATACATTATAAGACTAATGATGCTGCTCCGATCAGTCCGGCCTTGTTGCCCAGTGCAGCGGCTACAATTTCCGTATTTAAGGCGCAGTCGGCTATCACATGCGCTTTGACTACTTTTCTGATCTCTTCCAAGTAGAAGCTGCCGGCTTCTGCCAGACCACCCCCTATGACGATACGCTGCGGGCTGAATATGTTGACGAATCCGGCAATACCTCTTCCCAGATAGTAGAAGTGATCGTTCATGCACTCCACCGCCAAAGGAAAACCTTCATGATAGAGCCGTACAATCAGTTCGCCGTTTATTTCCTCGTTGAATTTCAGGTTCCGTTCTTGTGCCGATGCACTGAACCGTCTTACCAGGGCGGAAGTGGAGGCGTAATGCTCCAAGCAACCGATTGCCCCGCAGGCACAACGCTCGCCGTTGGCAATCAAAGGGACATGCCCCAGTTCCGTTCCCCGGTTGGCGTAGCCATTGAACAGTTTGCCGTCGATGATGACAGCTCCTCCGATGCCGGTACCTACGGTCAGGAATACCACATGGGTACAACCTTTTCCCGCACCGTACTTCGTCTCTCCCAGTCCCATCAGGTTGGCGTCGTTACCCACGACTACCGGCAACTTTACCTGCTCTTCCAAGAGCGAAGCTATATCGATATTCTCCCAGCCTCTGATGTTTTCCGCACCTCCCAGTACGATACGGTTTGTCTCATCTACAATGCCCGGTGTGCCCAGTCCGATGCCCGTCACGGTCAGATTCTCTCTGGCAGCTTCACCTTTCAGCGTGGTGGCGGCCTTTATCAACTGTTCCGTGACTTTTGCGACCAAGACAGAAGCAAAAGAGGGTAATTTCCCCTCGAAGAGAGAATTACCCGCTTTATCCACCAAAGCATATTTTATAGATGTACCACCTAAATCAATGCCAATTGCATATTCCATAATTTATGATATAAAAAGAGGAAACATTATGTTCTTTCTACCCATATTGGAGAACTCCATGCCCACTGCTGGTCGCGTTGGCGAACGCGGATATAGTAGTAGTCCGTATCCCTTTCCGGTTCGGTATCCTCCATGTAGTGTTCGATCGTAAAGCAGCTCTCGGGCATTGCACGGTTGAACAGAATGGCCTCGCTCAACCAGCCTATCATGAAGTGCGAACGCGAACCTTCCAGCAGCTCGCCCAGCGAATGCTCGAATTTCTTGCCGTTGAATTCGGCGGTGATCATGCCGTCTTTGGGCATCGTCACATCCAGAATGACTGCCTGCATGGCAGGAGTAGTGGTGTTGGGGTTCTTTGAGCTATACATGTCCAGTTCCGTCTCAGTCTCCGTAACGGACAGGATGCGGTTGACTCTTGTCTCAAACTCGCTCTCTCCCGGTTGTGGAGAAGTGAAGGCAGCACCACGGAAGCAAGGTTCCACAGCATTGATCTTGCCTTTGCTGATAGATAGCTTGCCTTGCCAGTGTACGTACTGCTCTTCACGGTTCCATCCGAAATCAATCTTTACCTTACAACGTACCTTGTCTCCTTCCGGCATTTCCGGCAACAGCGGACCGCTCAAGCGGGCAATGCACTTTCTGTTCTTGATGATGTCTACGTAGTCGATGCAGCTGCCTCCCTCTACATTCAGGTAGATGCGGCGGCTGTTTCCGCGTACCACGTCACCCGGGAAGGCATCGTTCAACCGGAAATCTATATTGATCTTGTCGCCCGTAGCACAGCATACGTGGCGGTTCTTCATGGCTTCCCAGATATTGTCACGGGTCAGTGATTCGGCAAGAACACCTATACGTCCGTCGCCATAGCTGCCCGGATAGCCGGCATGCTGGTCGGTGGAGCCCATGATACCGAATTTCTTGCCTTGTTCCAGTCCGCATTGGATGGTGCCCTCCCATTGGCGTGGACCCATGTCGTGCAGGTAGTTATAGTCACCTTGGTCGCTTTCTGCCAGTCCGTGGCGGGAATACATCTCTACGAAGGGAGTCTGGTCTCCTTCGGTGAAGAAATTCCAGTTATATCCGCGGTAACCGGTCTGATAACCCATGTGGTGGGGTGTGATAAACACTTTGTGTCCGCGTGCCTTCTGCTTCCAGTCTTCGATGGAGGTACAGTCCACTAACGGTGCATCCAGATCATAGTTCAGTGCTACATGATCGCCATGCTCCATACTGTGCGCTTCGTAGCCAATGAAGGCAAGGAATTCTCCCTCCTTATTATACTCGTTGGTCATGGCTACATACTTTTCGTAGCCTCCTTCGCGCAGACGTTTGAAAGCGCCGATGTGGTAATCGATCACCCATTTCAGACGGGGATCGTCCGCACCGGGAATGTCGGGCCACATGGCATGGGGGGTAATGGATACGAAATCCAGTTGCTGTTTGGCAGCTTCGAATGCGGAACGCATGTCGCCGTGTCCGTATGTAATGTTACAGTGGTTGTGCAAGTCTCCCCAGAAATATTTCAGATTGCTGGCAGAGGGCATTATTTTCTTTGCAGCAGCAGTCCCATGTTGGCATGCGGACAGTAAACTGCCGGAAGCTGCCAGTCCGGCGAGGGACCAGCCTGTATGTTTCAAGAAACTTCTTCTATTCATGGTGTTATTCTATTTTATTTGTCGATGGAATCGGTTCTTTGGATAAATTCCGTCAACGGGTTATTCTTTTTTATCTGTTCTTCATAAATCGTCTGTCGCCTTTGAACAGTTCCTTTACTTTCTCGTCAGGGTCGTTGTCCTGATACTGTTGTTGGGTCTCTTTTAGCAGAGACAGCAGTTCGGCTTGTTTCTCGGCATATTCGGGATTGTCGAACACATTGGTCAGTTCGTTCGGGTCGTTCTTCAGGTCGTACATTTCCCATTCGTCCACGTCATTGTAGAAATGAATCAGTTTGAAGTCGGCGGTGCGGATACCGTAATGTCTCTTGACCGAATGCTCTGCCGGATATTCATAATAGTGGTAATAGGCAGCCTTTCTCCAGTCGGCAGGAGTTTTCCCTTCGTTCTCCAGGACGGGCTTGAGCGATTGTCCCTGGATGTCTTCCGGTATCTCCACTCCGGCAAAGTCCAGCAGGGTAGGAGCGAAGTCCACGTTCATGGCGATGGTGCTGGAAGTGCTTCCTGCCTTGATCGCTTTCGGGTAGCGGATGACCAGCGGCATGCGTTGGCACTCTTCGTACATGAAGCGCTTGTCGAACCAGCCATGCTCGCCCAGGAAGAAACCTTGGTCCGAAGTATAGATGATGATCGTATTGTCCAGCTCTCCGTTTTTCTCCAGATAGTTGAGCAGACGGCCTATGTTCTCATCCACGGCAACAATGGTGGCGAGGTAATCGCGCATGTATTGCTGGTATTTCCAGCTGATCAGCTCCTTGCCTTCCAGTTTGTTGTTGCGGTATTCCGAGATGCGTTTGGCGTATACCGAATCCCACTTGTCCTGCACGTCGGCCGGCATCCGCTTGTACACCTGATAAAGCCGGTTGGTGGTATCTTTCAGCATCTCTTCGCGCGTCAGCAGTTTCAGGTCCCAGTCGTTGGTCAAGGTATATTCGATGGACATATCCTGTTCCTTGGCTGCAGCACCTCTTCCTTCGTAGGTATCGAAGAGGGTGGCGGGTTCGGGGAAGACGGTGTTGTTGAACATGCCCAGATGACGGGGAGCCGGCATCCAGTTGCGATGCGGTGCTTTCTGATGATACATCATGCAGAAAGGCTTACTTTTATCCCGGTGCTCCAGGTAGTCGATGGCCTTGTCGGTAATTATGTCGGTGGCGTACCCCTGCTCTATAATCTGCTTTCCGTTTTCGTTGAAATCGGGATTGTAGTAGTCGCCTTGCTCATGCTGGCCTGTCAGTATGCACCAGTAGTCGAATCCCTGAGGTTCGGTGATCAGGTGCCACTTGCCGATGATTGAAGTCTCGTAACCGGCGGCTTGCAGCAGTTTCGGGAAAGTCTGCTGGCTACCGTCGAAGGTGCTGGCATTGTCCGTGAAGCCGTTGATGTGGCTAAACTTGCCTGTCAGGACGCAAGCTCTCGATGGACCGGACAGGGCATTGACCGCATAGCAATTGTCCATGCGGACACCTTCGTTGGCTATCCTATCCATGTTGGGGGTCTGCAACAAGCGACCACCGTAGCAGGACATCGCCTGCGTGGTGTGGTCGTCTGTCATCATGAATATGATATTCGGACGTTTCACCTCTTCTTTGCCGGAACTGCATGCAGACATGCCGATGGTAGTCAGAGGAAGAAATAAGTAGGATAAGCGATTCATTCTAAAAATCTTTATAGTTTATATTCCAGTTGGCGTTTCTTGCCGTCAACAGATATCTCTATTTTCACTCCGTTCTCGTCGAATGCCTTGTTCAGGAATTTGGCTTTGAATGTGGGGAAAGAAGCGGCGTCTTTCGACGGATAGATGATGGTGATGTAGCGTACGTTCTCCGTGGCTTTCTTCTCTGCGTCGAAGGAGACGGCAGCACGGGGAACACGCAGACGGTAGGCTGTAGAACGCCAACCCTCTTTCTCTTTCACCGTGATTTTCTTGTCGGAGAAGCATTGCAGTTTCACGTTGCTCGGTCCGTCGTAGGCTGTAGTCAGGATGTGGTTCTTTACGTTTACGTTGACCGTACCTTCACACAAGTGGTAATTCAGATTGACCGTTCCTTGTACATTGCCCACGGCTTCATCCACGATGACGAAGTACGTTTGGTCTACAAAGAAGACTGCGCGGCGGTGTTTCAGCCCGTCGTAGTGGGGATTCTCAGTGACCAACACCTGCTCGTTGCCTTCGGACTTCCAGAGTTTCGTTACGGATTCCGTGGTTTGCAAGTTCTTCTCGTCCAGTGTCAGCGTGTTGTGGGAACAGGTACGACGGAACCAGTTACGCAGTTTCATCACTTCTTTGTCGCCTGCATAAACGTACGATCCGCTGTCCGGGAAGAGGTTTTTGCCATTGAACCAAAGTTCGAAAGTGCCGTTGTCCGGCTGGCAGTGCCATTCTCCTTTAGGACCGGCTTTCACCACCATTACCGTAGCATCCTGCTTCCATCCGTTTCTGAAGGTGAAGAATCCGGAAGTCAGTGCGCCATGAGAGAGGTTGGGCAGGGGAGCGCCTTCGCGTCCTTCGGTGGCATAATAGCGGATCCATGCACAGTCGGGGAATAGCTTGAGCCAATCCTTGTAGTTCTGGATCTCTGCCGGGCGGTCTCCCAACTTAGCATCGCTGAAGCAGGGATTACTGTAGTCGGGGAAACAGATATTGGAATAAAATTCAATCATGTTCTTCACTGTCTCTACGTATTCGGCAGGGAACTCTTGGCGGAATCCGTTGACGTCTGCCATGCGCAGAGCTTTGCAGAAGATATTGATGGATGCCAAGTGATAGTGCGGGTCAAGCTCGTATTGTCCACCATCGGCATAGACTTGCTTCTTTATCTCACGATTCAGGATACTGATACCGCTCTTTCTCCACGCTGAGGCTTCCTTGAATTCGGGGAAGAATGCGCCGGCATATACCATTCGCTGTGCTTCGAACAGCAGATGGTTGCCTTGGTCAGAGTAGTTGCCTAAGATATGCAGGGCATGGCGGTGATAGTTGACCAGAAACTCGGTCAGGAACTCCGGAGTGAACGCTTTCGAGGAGACGAACAGCAGGAATTGCAGTGTCTGGTCCTGCAAGCGATTGCTGACTTCCAGCGGGCGCCATGCAAAACGTACGTTCTCAGCATTTCCTTTTACTTCGCCTGCGCTCACCAACTCATACTCTTCTTTCTCTACCTGTGTCAATGGGTTCTTCTTTATCCAGTCTATGTATTGGAATGCCCATTCCTTGGCATACTTCTCATCGCCTGAGATCCGGTAGGCCTTTCCCATCGGGGTGAACCATTTGTGGCGGTGCAACTGCCAACGTAACTCGTTGTCTTGCACGGGCCAGTATTGCCAGTTGATGTCCTTGCCGTAATTGTAAGAGGGTTGGTAACCATAGTGTACAAAGAATGTGTGTTCCAAGGCATCGTCCGCCCACTTCTGTTCGGTCTGTGAGATCTTGATGTTATTCAAGTCAAGGTCCGGATGGGCTATGCCGGTGCGTTGGCGGTAGTAGTCCAATAAGGCTTGAGCGGCTTCGTCCCATTGTTGTTGGTCACATGCGGCTTTCACTTTCTCCAGTCCCGGATAGTCCAGGTTCAGCAGGTCGAAAGCCTCCTTCCGGAGCTGTTGCGCTTGTGTGCACAAGGCAATCAGCAGGAAGGTAAAGCTAACTATATATCTTGTTATCCTCATAGTATATTGTTTTTATTTAGAGCGATTTGTAATCCAGTCCTTTCACCTGCATGTAGCGGATCAGGGCTTCCAGATAGTAATAATCGGCATAATTGATCGGGGTGTCAATCTCCGAACCATTGGGCAGTGAACCTACAGAGTGCATCAAGATGAATCCTTGGTTTGTGCCGACCTTTGCCAGATAAGCATCGGAAGAGAGGGATTTCAGCAGTTTCTCGGCATAATCCAAGTAAACTTGTCCGTCTTCTATCAACGTGCTGAGTTCTATCAGGGCAGAAGCAGTGATAGAAGCAGCAGATGCATCGCGGGGTGTTTCCGGCATGTCAGGTGCATCGTAATCCCAGAGGGGAATGGCATCGTCGGTTTTTACGCACTTCATAATCATGTTTGCGATGTTCTTTGCCTGTTGCAGGAAGAGTGTATCTTTTGATTCGCGATAGCAGGAGGTATATCCGTATACTCCCCATGCCTGTCCGCGTGCCCATGAAGAATCGTCGTTTTTGCCTTGGTGCGTGCACTTCAGTTCTACGTTGCCGTCGTTTTTGTAACTTACTACGTGATAGGATGAATAGTCTTCTCTGAAATGGTTTTTCAGTGTCGTTTCTGCATGCTTCAGTGCTATATCCTTATATTTGGGATTATTGGTAAGATGATTGACATAAAACAGCAGATCGAGGTTCATCATGTTATCAATAATCACAGGGAAATTCCATTTTCCGAAGTCCCATGAGCGGATACAGCCAATATTCGGGTTGAAGCGGTCGCACAAGTTGTCGGCAGTCTGTACCAATATGGACTGGATGCTGTCTGCCGGTGCCAGACGGTTTGCATTGCCATAGCTACAGTTCATCATGAATCCGATGTCGTGTGTGCCGGTGTATTTTCTTACCGGATACAGGTAGTTGGTGAATTTGGCGGCACTTGCTTTCAGGTTTTCCTTTCCGGTGAGTTGATAGGCATACCACAGGTTGCCGGGGAAGAAACCGCTGGTCCAATCGTAGATGGAACCGCAATACCGACGGCTTCCTATAGACGCCTTTATCGGTTTTACACGCAAAGAATCCTTGAAGGTTGAAGGATCTCTCTGCAACTGGTTGCAAAGGAAGTCCATGTCGTAGCCCGTCCAAATGGCACGCGGCAATAAAACAGAATCTCCTACATCGGCTACAGTCTCTTCTAACTGTTGTACAGAAGTGTCTATCGCATTCTTCAGCCAGCTGTAGTCCTCTTTAGGTTGGTTGGAAGAGCAGCTGGAAAAGCCTTGCAATGCGGCTACTGTGTAGCAAAATAGTAAAATCTTTTTCATAAAATAAGTATTGTTTAGATAAAGACATGATGGAGAGAGTAGGGAATGTGCTTCCTCTCTCTCCATCATATTATTTAGCAAATTAATTGTATTCCATAAAATTATTCATAACCCGGATTGTTCTTGTTTTCCAATGCGGGGTTGGACTGTATTTCACCCAGCGGTATGGGGAACAGTTCGTGTTTTCCTTTGACAAACTTGTCGCCAGCCACATATTTTCCTTTGAGCGAAGCGTCCATCTTGTCTTGGAAGAGACGTAATGTCTCGGCCAAAAATCCCCAGCGCAGCAAGTCGTACTTACGTTGTCCTTCGAAGGCCAACTCAAAACCACGTTCCCAGTAGAGGGCGGTACGGAATTTACCTGCTTCGTCAGAATCATCGATGTACGGCAGGTCGTACACTTTCGGAGCTTTCATCAGGCTACTGTAGTTTTCAGCGGTGATAGGAGTTGCTTGTGCACGTGTGCGCACTAAATTCAACAGTCTCCATGCTTCGGAAGTGTTGCCGGTTTCGTTGTAAGCTTCGGCTGCCATCAGCACAGCGTCTGCATAGCGTATGGGGCAGTAGTTTGCACCTACGTTGTTCGGATCTACATAGCCTTTGGGCATCCATTCCCTGCGCCATTTTCCGGGATACCAGTCGGCCACCTTTTTGTTTTCGGTCTTGACGTGCCCTTTTTCTTTATCCCATTTGTACTGATAGGTGCATACCATGACGTCTCTACGTTCGTCGGTATCTTCGAAGAAGGCTTTCCATGCAGGAAGTACGCGGAAGAAAGCGTTGGCACGTCCCATATTCTCAGAAGCATTTCCTGACGGTGCTGCCACTAATGGTCCGTTGTAGGTGCCCCAGTTTCCGGCATTGTCTCTATAGCCTTCACCGGTCGGGTTGAAAGCAATTTCCCACAGGCTCTCTTGTGAGTTCAGTACACCTGCGGAGTAGCCTTTGAACAGTTCCACGAATCCACCGTCATAGAAATTGTGGTAACCTTTGGTTTGGATAGAGTTCCATTCGGTAATTACTGCGTTGAAGTACTCTTTTCTCTTGGCATCGTCCGGACGGGTCAACTGTTTGTCCTGTTGCAGGCTGTAGCCGGCACGCTGTAGGTAGACACGCATCAACAGGGCATGTGCGGCACTCTGTGAGGGTGTTTCCGGTGACAGGGAGGCTTTGCCTTTTTGCAGGTTCTCTTTGGCAAAGTTCAAGTCGTCGATAATCTGGTCGTAAATGGTCTCGCGGCTGACACGTCCGTTGAAAGCATCTTCGTATGTAAAAGTACATTTTGTTTTGAACGGTACGTCTCCCCAATATTTAACCAAGTCGAAAGCCAAGAAAGCACGGAGGAATTTAGCTTGGGCTACCAGTTCTTTTAAGCTGGTATCTCCTTCGTAGCCGGCCATGCCTTCTATTCCTTCAATGGCAAGGTTTGCACGGTCTATTCCTAAATATTTGAACTTCCATATACTTGCAACCCAAGTGTTTGTAGACTTCACCATGTAGTGGGCGATGTCACGGCGTGTATTGTCTGTACCGGTACCGTTTATATAATAAGTATCATCCGATGCAGGCATTGCCATCTCGTCTTGGCCATAATGTCCTAATTCGGATAAGCAATCGTAAATACCTATCACAGCCATTTGAGCCTGGTTGTATGTCTTGAAGTAATTATCTCTCTCATAATATGCAGTCGGTTCCTCCGTCAGATCACATGAAGCAAATCCTGCTGCAATCAGTGCGCTTAGCGCAAATACTTTATATTTTTTCATTATATTCTCCTTTTAAGGTTCGTTAGAATGCTAAGTTAATACCGAAAACGAATGAACGGCTCTTGGGGTAAGCACCGAAGTCTACACCCGGAGTCAGTCCGTTACCCATAGTGGACACTTCAGGATCGAAACCTGAGTATTTGGTCCATGTCAGCAGGTTGGAACCTGTGGCATAAATGCGCAGTTTGCTGATGCCTGCTTTGCTGAGCCATTTTTTCGGGAGAGTATAACCTAATGTGATGTTGCTCAACTTCAGGAATGAACCGTCTTCCACTGCCCATGAGTGGATGTAAGTGTCACCGACTTCGTTGTCGTAGATGGCTGCTACAGTCTTGTTCTGGTTGAGTTCTGCCATTTCCTGCGGATTGCTAATCAGTTCGCCCTGCTTGTTTACCAATACCCAACGATGTTTGGAATCGGCTATGGCAAGTACGTTCTTGTTTTGTAATGCAGTCTTGGTATTCGTCAGTTTGGTGGCATTAAGCACGTCATTACCTATACTGTAGGTCAAGAAGAAGCTGAGATCGAAATCTTTGTAAGTGAACGTGTTGTTGATACCTCCATACAACTTGGGATAGGCATGTCCGATGACGGTCTTGTCTGCTTCCGTTATCTTGTTGTCATCGCTACCGTCTACGTTCTTGAACTTCCACATACCGGGTTTCATGTCTTCTTTTTTGCCAACAAAAGGAATACCGTCTTTCAATACGTAGGTGTTGGTCTCTGCATCATAATTGAAATCGGATACCTGATAGAGACCATCGGTTACGTAGCCGTACATCTGACCCAAAGGTCGGTTTACACCAATGATGTGCGTGTTTTGGCTATAACCGAAGTTGGCTTCCCAAAGCTGTACTTCTTCTCCAGTCAGTTTTTTTACGGAGTTCTTGTTATGCGACAGCGTTACGGCTGTGTTCCAAGTGAAATTTTTGGTCACAATGTTGGCCGAGTTGATGGTCAAGTCGATACCCTTGTTCTCTGTTTCACCGGCATTGATGATCATGCCGTCGTATCCGGATGAGGTAGGCATCTTGGCGTTCAACAACAAATTACTGCTTCGGTTGATGTAGAATTCGGGAGAGATGGTTAGACGTTGGTTAAAGAATCCGAAGTCGAGACCAAAGTTGAATGTTTTGTTGGCTTCCCATTTCAAGTTGACGTTAGGAATCTGTTTGAGCGCATAACCGGGCTGTGTGGAGTCTCCGTTGGGATAGGTTACTGAACCCAACATCGGTAAGCTGAGGTAGCTGTTGATACGGTTGTTACCTGCCATACCGTAGCCGATGCGCATTTTCAGGTCGGAGAAGATGTTCAAGTTCTTGATGAAATCCTCTTCTCCCATACGCCATGCTGCAGAGAATGCGGGGAAGTAACCCCATTTGTTGTTCTTACCGAACTTGGAAGAACCGTCGGCGCGGAACGAAGCAGTAAACAGATACTTATCCTTGAAACCGTAGTTGAAGCGGGCGAAGAAAGAGAGTAGCTTGTCATCATAGTTTTCCGTTGATTCGGCCAAGGTAGGCAAACCTAATGACAGGTCTCCCAGACCGATATCATCGTTGGGGAAATTGGCTGCTGCTGCTTTGAAACTGCGGGTCCAGCGGTCTACGTATTCTTGACCTACCATGGCGGTCACATCGTGTCCTTTGCCCGACCAGTTGTAGTTCAGTACATTGGAGGTTTGGAAACTACCGTTCTCCACGTTCTGGATGCTACCGTTGATGCTGGAACGCTTGGCGGTGATGGACTTGTCTCCGAAGAAGATATCATTGCGGCGTGTCTGGTAGCGCATACCGGTGGTGTTGCGGAACGACAGACCTTTGAATAATTTGAATGTGAATCCACCGTTTGCTTGGAATGTGCGGTATTCGCGGTCTTTAGTTTCTTCGGCTGCGGAGAGTAAAGGATTCTGCATCACGTTGCCGGTATCGTCTACGAAGATGGGGTCTTCGTCTTCCAATAACATGTCATCTGTGCCGTTAATACCTATCGTAGGGCGATATTGTAGGATATGCTGCATTTTGTTGAAACGGTCGCCTCCTTCGGATGTACCCATACCATAGATTTTCATTTGGTCGTAGCTGATGCGCGCGTTGATACTCAGACGGTCGTTCACTTTGTGGTTCATGTTGAACGAGATGTTGTGCTTTTTGCTGCCGCTGAACACCATAGCACCTTCTTCATCATAATAAGAGTATGCCAAATTGTAATTTAGCTTGTCTGTTCCTCCAGAAACGCCTACGCGGTAGTTTTGCGTCAATGCCGTGCGTCCCAAAGTCAGATCCTGCCAATCGAGACCTTTACGGTTGGCATAGTTCTTCTCAAGATCACTGTAGTTGCCATAAATTTTGGTGAAACTTTCAATGTCCTTGTCGATGTCCTCCTGTGTCTTGGCATCGTACACGCGACGTTCAAAGTCAAGCATGGCAAATTCGTATGGTGACAGTACGTCCAATGTCTTTGCAATCTTCTTGAATCCGACGTAGGTGTCGAATGTGACGGTCGTCTTTCCGCCTTTGCCACCGCTCTTTGTGGTGATAACTACTACACCGTTGGCACCGCGCGCACCGTAGATGGCAGTTGCAGAAGCGTCCTTCAAGATGTCAATGGTCTCGATTTCAGCAGGATCGAGGGTAGACATGCCGTCTTCGCTGGGGAAACCATCAATTATGTAGAGAGGTTCGTTACTTTGTGTAATGGAGATACCACCACGCACACGGATTGAGATGGATGCACCTGGAGCACCTTCGCTCTGCATCACCTGCACACCGGCCATACGACCTGCCAAAGCTTGGGTGATGTCACTTGTGGGGACTTTGGAAAGTTCCTTGCTGTTGACGGAGGCTACAGATCCGGTCAGGTCTTTACGTTTCACTGTAGCATAACCAATAGCAACAACTTCATCCAGCATTACGGCATCAGCTTGCAGGGTGACATTGATTACACTTTGGTTGTTCACTTTCACTTCTTGCGTAGTCATTCCGACGTAGGAGAAAACGAGTACGGCTTTCGAAGGGTTATCTACTGTTAGTGTATAGTTACCGTCAATGTCGGTCACTGTACCTACTCCGGCAGCGCCTTTCACGGTTACGCTACCTCCAATCACTTCATATCCTTCACTGTCGATTACCTTACCGGTCACTTTCAGGCTCTGTGCATAAGTAGCCATGCTGACAGTGGCGAGGACAAACATTAAAAATAAAACTTTTAATTTGTACATAAATTGATAAATCTAAGGTTTAACTTCTCTTTGGAGTTTTTCCTATGGCAAAGATATAAGGATGTTCTGTTATGGAGTTATAACTTTGTTTTGAATGCTTTCAGTATTCTCTTTTGAGAATATTAATCTTGTTCAAAATATGATGTTTTTGTTTAAAAGCGGGGATAAACACCTTGCTGAGGCCATATACAGTACCTTTTGAGGCTTATCCGGACTCGTAGTGATGATGCATTTTATATCCGTTTTATCATCCGATATTTCGAGCGATCCGGTAGTCTGTCATTCCTGGATTGTCCCGGGCTTTGTGTCTGATTCCCGTGGGGTTTTCCGGACAAATGCGGGGCAACGTTCCGGCAAACCCCAGGGGATACGGTAACAAATGCGGCGGCTTTTTACCCGTACTTCGGCTCTCTACGTTGCAAGCGAGCGTTCCACAGGGAGTGGTCGTCGGCATGTGTAGGGGTGTTGTTGGAGGTGGGGGGACCGTTGTACATGCGGTATCCTGCCAATCGCTGCTCGTGGGCGGTAGGGTTTGTCGGACGGGGATATTCCGGTCGTTCATGGTATTTTCCGTCTTTTCCTGTTCCTGCTCTTTTTCTTCTTCTTCTTCTTTTTCTGTAGAAGAAATATTTTTTCTTTCTTTCTCTTTTTCTTTATTTATATATATGGGCGTGTTTGTGTTGTTTGTTTCAAAGGAATTGTGTTCAAATACCTGTTTATCAGCATATTCAAACTGCTTTTGTGACGTTTTTCTCACTTGTTTTCCACTGTTTTCCGCTTGTTTTCCGTCAAAAATCGCTTGTTTTTCATTAAAAATCGCTTGTTTTTCGTCATTTTCCGTTCGTTTTTTGTCATTTTTCGCTTGTTTTCCGCTGTTTTTTGATGGATTTTCGTCGTTTTTCAGCGGATTTTCATTGAAAACGGACGGATTTTCGCTGTTTTTTGTCTGTTTTCTGCTGTTTTTTGCTTCGTTTCTGCTATTTTTTGCTTCAGAGCTATCATCAGAAATGATAAAAGTAAAGTTGTTTTTTGCTTCGTTTCTGCTGTTCTTCCGGCTTGTTTTGTTTCCCCTCTGCGACTTTGCGGGCATGTCTTTGCGGGTTGTCTCTTCATTGATTGTCCCTCCTTCGCATTTCAGTTTCAGGGGGATGATATATCCTTTTTCAATCTCGAACAGGCCGGATTCCAGCACCACTTGTTTCATTAGTCTGTAGGTGTAGTACTTGGTCGCAAAGGGTTTCAAGTTTTCCAGCCGGCAGCACTTTTTGGGGAAGAAGGACAGTTTTTCTCGGATATACCAGTACAATCCGTAGCCTTTGCCGTGCAGCTTTTCCTCCAGTGCATGTATTCGCGGGTCGAACGAAGCTGCGATGGGATGTGTGAAATAGAAGTTTGTCGTCATTGTTTTTTCTCCTTTCTGAAAAAATGTTAGCTCAGGTTTCGTAAGCGAGACTTGAGCGGGGAACAAGATAACGAGAAGACAAAGGTACAAGGGAAAAACACTTGCTTGTCCATAAAGCCAGATGTTATAACTTGCACTTTCCTCCTTATCAACTTGTTAACAGAATTCTTGTCTACTAAAAAGTTGAGTTTGTGAAACTTGTGACATCAGATGGCTGTCACCGGGCCAGTGGAAAGCAAACTCCTATGGTGTTAGAATTAGCTTGCATTCACGGTTAGAAGCAGATATCCCAGTTCGTTGCGCTCCGTCTTCGGGGACTCCATGCGAGGGACGGGGCTAATCTCTAATATGGATTGGAAAAATATCCTTAAACGGAATAAAAATACTGCTTACATTTCTAAAAGCCAAATCCAGTAGCGTTTTTTAGTCTAAAAGCATGAATTCTTTATTCTTTTTAACTTTGCGAAGGCGTAAGGTAACTATTCAGCGAATCGAATACAATCATGTTGGTCAGCAACAATTTTAGAAT